>CASDPB010000018.1 GCA_949282305.1 uncultured Lentisphaeria bacterium
GTGTCAAAGATATGGATTTAATGTCGGGGCGGATAAATTCTCGCTACTGACAATAGAAAACGGAAAAAACAAGCATTATGCGTCTATCGGAATGGACATTGATTTCCCAAAGCCAAAAATCTCACTCCGACAGGCTGCTAGAAAATCATAAAAAACAGTCCCGTCAGAAGGAACAGCGCCGCAATACAGCAGAAAACCGTGCGCCTCCGCCGGATGTTTTCCCCGAGATCCTTCGGACCTGTCACTTTTTTGAAATTGCTGTTCCGCAGATACTCCGTCAGTCTCCTGCGGTCGTCTTCCCTGGAAAAATAATCAATTTCATCAATCGGTTTCCGGCGCAGATGAGACATATCAGATCCCCAGCCGGAATGTCAGGACAATGATCCCCCCGATGATGATACTGCTCAAAAGCAGTGCGGCAAGCAGAGGCAGCCCGATCCCGAACCCGATCCGGAAAAGCTGGGAGAAGGAGATGGACGCCATCTCGGTAAAAAGGTTGACTTCCAGTTTCGACGGTGCCGCAGCAGAGGAATCCGGATGCTCCAGACGTCCTTTCAGGGAAATCATTTCCAGCCGGATCAGCTCCAGGCTCCGGCAGGCTTCGGCAAGGCGAATCTGATAATCGGGAGAATCGGCGTCAGGCTCCACGAGAACATCCACTCTTTTCAAAGCCTCCGCAAACTTCACCTCCGCCGCATAAAATTCATCCGCCGCTTTTCTGTAACGGGCGGAAGAAGCGGCAATTTCCGCCTCGGATTCCGTAAGGCGTGTCAGAAGATCGGACTTGAGACGCACAAACTCTTCATGCCGCAGACGCAGCGCACGCTCCGTTTCCGGGCTCATCTTTTCGCGAACCTTTGCGGATTTGGCAGACGCCGTGCCCGCGGTTCCGGCAGCGGCAGTCTCTTCCTCCGGCACACCGGCGCCCTTGCGGGCGGCTTCCGCGATCTGTCCGCTGATCCGGTGCAGATTGTCTGTCACAAACGCTTCTTTGCTCATTCCGAAATCTTCCCATATTGATGTTCTCAATATAACATGACCTCTGCGGAAACTCAAGACGGAAACGGAAAAAAACTCCGTCTATCCCGATGCGGCGGCTCGGAACGGACACCGCGGCGGAACATTCGCTCTGCAACGCTCTTCCTGTCACGCTCTCCAGCGGGGAATGCCGCCGACCCAGGTTTCAAGAGGATTCCATGCGGAATCAAGAACTGCCAGATCCGCATGATACCCCGGCTCCAGCCTGCCGTATCCTTCCAGTCCCAGGCTGCACGCCTGATTCCATGAAGTGCATTTGATGATCTCTTTCGGCGGCAGGTGCGTCGCGTCCAGCATCCGCTTCACTCCGTTGTGGTAAAGAAGCGTGCTCCCCGCGACACGTCCCGATGGAAGCGTCGCACGGCCGTTTTTGACAATCACCGGCAGCCCGCCGAGGGAATAGTCACCGTCCGGCATTCCCGCCGCACGCATGGCGTCCGTAATCAGCATGACCCTCTCACATCCTTTGACCATGAGAATCAGGTCAATCATCTCGTTGCAGAGATGGACACCGTCCGCAATGATTTCCACATAAACATCCCTTGCGCGCAGGCCGCCGCCGACAAAACCGAATTTCAAATGATGAAGCGGGGTCAGCACATTGCAGAAATGCGTCAGGTGTTTCATACCCGCCATGCGCATTTTCTCAAATACCTCATAGCCCGCCAGGGAATGAGCGCCGGAAGGCATGATGCCGCGCTTCACAAGCTCCAGCGCGAATTCGACGCTTCCCGGAAGTTCCGGAGAAAATGAAACTTTTTTCACAGGACAGATCGCATTCCACATGTCGACAAGCTCAATCTCCGGATTCCGCAGGAAACGGGGATTCTGCGCACCGGCTCCCTCCGGCGTGAAAAACGGTCCTTCGAGGTGCATTCCGAGCAGACGTGCTCCCGTCCGGTTTTCCATGCGGTATTTCTCCGCAGTGCGGCAGGTTCCGGTGATGTCTTCAAGACTGACACTCAGCGTCGTGGCAAGAAAACCGGTTACGCCGTCGGCAAGTTTGCCACGGCCGATCGTCTCGAAAGCGGCCATGTCCCCGTCGGAAAAATCCGCCCCGCCGCGTCCGTGGCAATGGATGTCGATATAACCGGGAACCACTGTTTTCCCGTCCAGTTCAACGACCTTGTCCGCGGCAGGCGGAATCTCATCCGGAAGAACAACCCGCTCCACCCTGTCCCCGGCGAGCAGGAGCGAAGCGCCGGAATAATCAATGTCCGGCGAAATCAGGCGGCAGTTTTTCAGAAGAGTCGTCATCGCTCCGCCTCACTTCAATGTAATCTGATCGCCGGTGTAAATCACCTCGGCATCCTTGTGGTCCAGCATGTAGGATGCGGGAAGTTCCGGCGTCGGACGACCATTCTTCATTGCGGCAAGCGGTTTTTCCTGTTCGGGAAAACATGCAAGGAGTAGTATTTTCCTTGCCGCGAGAATCGGTTTCATTCCCATGGTAACTGCCTGGCGCGGCACCACATCCTCCCTGCCGCCCGCAGTAAGGCGCGAATTTGTCGCAATCGTGAGCGGCTTCAGAGAAATGACACGGGTCGGAAGCGCGGCGAACTCCTCGACTCCGATCTCCGATTCGCTTTGCGGTTCGTTGAATGCGATATGACCATTGAACCCGATTCCGAGAAGCTGAAGATCCAGCCCGCCTCCCGCCGCGAGTTCCGCGTCAAACGCTTCCGGATTCAGCGGATCGGGGAAATGGATATGCTCTTCAGTCAGCCCGAGGGAGGGGTCAATATGCCGGAACAGATTTTCGTGCATGTAGGTGTAATAGCTCAAAGGATGCGAATGCGGAACCGCCTTCCCGTCCGCCACATATTCATCCAGATTGTAAGTATTGAGCAGATCAAGCCTGATCCTGTTCTCATTCAGCATTCCCGCCAGCATGGGATAAAGTTCGAGCATGGTATTTCCGGTCGCGAATCCGATGTTGACACGTCTGCACGCCTTGGACGCCTCCGCAATGACATTGCAGATTCTCTCCGCGCCGATCCGGCTCATTTCGTGGTAGTCAGCTGCAGCAAGCCATTTCATTTTCCCAATCCTTTTCTCTTGAAGTGTCACGCGAAACATGACTGTTTCTTTTAAGTTGAAATTATATAGTGTCACGTGTTACTGTTAGTATAACACAAACAACGGAAGAATCAAGAAAAAAAGAAAGGTTTTCCTGAAAAAACGGCAGTTTGCCGCATCATGAAGGACAGTTCACCATAAAAAAAGCGGTTTCCCGGAAACATTACGGAAAACCGCTTTCATGATGAGGCATCTTCACCGGTCTGCCGGCGTTCTGCACAATGCCGGCGCAGACACACGGCATACGGGGAAGCCGTGTCAGAACTCATGTTCTTCCTTCATTTTCAATATCTTATGATTGAATTCCGTCAGAACTTTCCTCATCGTCACATATTCCTCATGCGGAATCCCCGACAGGAATTCATGCGTCACCCCCGTGAAGAAATCCCCGTAACACGCGACAATCCGCTTTCCCTCCTCGGAAAGCCCGATGCAGATGGCACGCCGGTCCACATCGCTGGTCCGACGGTCCAGAACCCCCTGCTTCACAAGCGTGTCGACAATAATGGATGCCGCACCGGGAGTCAGGTTCACCTTTTCCGCAAGCAGTTTCAGCATCACGCCATCCGGATATTTGTCCTGAAATGCGAAAATAGCCTTCAGAATGCGCATTTGTCCCACTGTAACATTAGCAAATTCGCTAAGCTCCATGTTCCTGTTCCGGCGGGCGGCCTCTTCACGGAACTCATCTACAAGATTAAACAACAAACGCCAGCACTCTGTCGCCTCGTTATTCATCCACATCTCTCCTTAATATTTTATTTTTAAATTATTTTAACTTTCAAATATATTACAATTCCATTGTAAAAGCAATCAGAAAAAACATTTTTTCAATAAAAAAGACTGTCTGCCGTTGTAAACAGACAGTCTTTTCGGATGTTTTCGGAGAAGAAATCCTCAAACGTGACTCAAAGCCTGATCGAAATCGGCTTTCAAATCGTCGATGTGCTCTATGCCGACGGAAACGCGGATCAGGTCGGGCGACACTCCCGCCGCGATCAGCTCCTGTTCGCTGAGCTGACGGTGCGTCATGCTTGCCGGATGAAGCACGCCGGTGCGAATATCCGCCACATGAACGACAATCGCCGCAATCTTCAGATTGTTCATCACCTTCTCACCGGCTTCCTTGCCGCCTTTCACACCGAAACAGAGGACACCGCTGGCGCCGCGCGGCATATACTTCTGCGCCATCGCATACTGCGGACTGGATTTCAACCCGGGATAGTTCACCCATGCAACCTTCGGATGCCGTTCCAGAAACTCCGCCAGAGCAAGCGCGTTCTGGCAGTGGCGTTCCATTCTCACATGCAGGGTTTCAACGCCGACCATCGACAGAAAGGCATTGAACGGCATCATCGGAGTGCCGAGATCACGAATCCACTGGACACGCAGTTTTACAGAATACGGCGCCTCGGGAAACGTTTCGGTATAAACCATGCCGTGGTAACTCGCGTCCGGTTCCACAAATTCGGGAAATTTTCCGTTTGCCCAGTTAAAACCGCCTTTCTCCACGACGATGCCGCCGATGCTGGTCGCATGACCGTCGATATATTTCGTGGTGGAGTGCGTCACAATGTCCGCGCCGAACTCGAACGGACGGCAGAGAAACGGCGTCGGGAATGTATTGTCCACGATCAGCGGCAGTCCATGCTTATGGGCAACGCCCGCCACTTTTTCAATATCCAGCACAATCAGCGCGGGATTGGCAAGCACCTCGGCAAAGACGGCCTTGGTATTCGGGCGGATCGCCGCCTCAAGTTCCTCCGGCGTCGCTTCCGGCAGGACAAAGGTGAACTCCACGCCCATTTTCTTCAAGGTGTTGGAGAACAGCGAAACCGTTCCGCCGTAAAGACTGGAAATCGCGACGATATGGTCGCCGCAGCGCGCGATATTCATGACCGCCAGGGTATTCGCATTCTGTCCGGAGCTCGTCGCAACGGCGGCAACGCCGCCTTCCAGCGCGGCGATCTTCTTTTCAAAGCAGTCCACCGTGGGATTGGCAAGGCGCGTATAGAAAAAACCGGACCGCTTCAAGTCGAACAGATCGGCAACACTCTGCGCGTCATCATACTTGTAAGTTGTACTTTGTGTGATCGGGACAATGCGCGGACCGCCGTTCTCGGGAGTATATCCGGCCTGGACAGCCAGCGTTTCAAGTTTCAGTTTCTGACTCATCGACTACCTCCTTGTTTTCAAAACCGGAAATATACCGTCATCCGAGGAGGATTTCAACAGCAGAAAGGAACGGAAGAAATAAAAAGGCGGAAGAACATAAAGAAAATACGGGAAATGCGGTTCAATGCGGCGGAAATACGGAAGAATCCGGAAAGATGCCCTGGAAATGCCTTTCCGGATTTGCATTGCGCCTGATGTGTTCTATATTATTTTTCAGGGAGGAAACAGAAATGAGGGAAAATCACGGAAAACACGAAGTCGCGGCAGTGTGCATGTCGCTGTTTCTCGTATTCCTGCTTTCCGGTTCCGCCCTGTTCTCAGCACAAGTGGCGCAGAACATGCAGGGGTTCTCTCTGCGCTCCCGGTTCGGAGACGATGTAAATCTCACTTACGGAATCCTGAATCCGCAGGAACAGTTCCACTTTCAGCGGGGAAACTGTTCCTCAAAGACCGGACTCAGAATGCAGCCGTTCCACGGTGCCGCCGCAGAGGGAAATTCCGCGGCGCTGTCGGCACTGATTCTGTCCCCCGGTGTCCGGGCGGCATTCCTCCGCAGCCCCGTTTCCCATCCATTCCTCCGCGTTTTTGCAAAACACTGTCCCGTCAGGGCAGGTCCCGTATTCTGAAAAGACTGAAAAAAGGGCATTCCGCTGCACCGGTGTGCAGCGTCACATTGCCGGAACAATCGCAATCAATTCAGAATACCCTGAAACGGGACATCGTTTCAGGCAAAGAAGGGAATCAATCATGGATACATGGTTCATGCAGTTAATTCAATACGCCGGATTCGGCCTGCTCGGGCTCTTCGCCCTGCTGGTCGTTTTCCTCATCATCAACGAACAACGCACGAGGGCGCGCAGTAAAAGAGGCTCGCGCAGACGGTAATGAAATGCACGGCGGAGCTTGCGGCAGCGAGTCTCCGCCCAGCTGTTCCGTGGGGGGCGGAACATTCCGCATCAGGCGGCTCAATAAAAATGATCTCCGCGCCGTCGGCACTGCGCGACCACGAAAAAAAACATCGGGAAATTCATCCCCCCGAAAAAAGAATGTGAGGGCTGCACACCCTCACACTTCGCGGCAGACAGGAATTTCCTGCGACTCTGCCGCGTCTCAATTTATCCCCGGGTCTCCCGGAGCTCAGTCTTTTTTGTCTTCCGGTTCCAGCCGGGAGACAAGGTGCAGACATTTCTTCGGACATGCTTCGACACAGCTTCCGCAAAGGATGCAGCGGAAACGCTCGAACTTCCAGGACTGCTCCGGCTTGCGGGTCACGGTCAGGGCATGGGACGGGCACTTCTTCGCGCAGATGCCGCAGAAAATGCACTTTCCCTCCTCCATCACCAGTTTGCCGCGTTCGCCGGGAAACGGCGCACGTTTCACAGCAGGATAATTCCTGGTCACGGGCCCGCAGACAGTGTTGCGGGCGATCTCTTTCATCATTGTAAACAATTTCATTTTCAACGCTCCGTACAACTGACACAGGGGTCAACAGAAAGAATAATCACAGCGACATCCGCAAGACTGCATCCGACCAGCATCGAAAGCAGAGGCGCAACGTTTGCAAAGGTGGGCGTGCGCACGCGCAGACGTTCCAGCTTGTCGGTTCCGTTCGCCTTCAGATAGTAAAGAACTTCACCGCGCGGCTGTTCCGCCCGCATGGCGACTTCCCCGTTCGGATTGCCCTTGAACGGCGTTTTCAGTTCGGAATCCGGCATGTGATCCAGAGCGGCACGCACCAGTTCCAGCGACTGCGACAACTCACGGACACGCACTTTGGTACGGGCGTAACAATCGCCGTCCTGCTCAACAACCGGCTGGAATGCAAGTTCTCCGTAGGCGCAGTAACCTGTCATGCGGTGATCCATCTCAAGCCCGCTTCCGCGTGCCGTAGGTCCGACGGCACCGCTTTCATAAGCCTTTTTCCGGTCGATCACACCGACGCCGACCAGACGCTGCTTCACGCTGTAATCGTCCAGCAGGACGTGTGACAGGGACTTGAGCTCCTTCTCCACAAGGGCAAGCTGGTCGAAGACAAACTTCTTCTGTTCGGGATTGATGTCTTTGCGGACACCGCCGATACAGCAGCTTCCGAGCATGACACGGCCGCCGGTGGTATATTCCATCGCGTCCATGATGCGCTCACGGGTCTTCCAGAGAGACATGAAGAGGTTCTCAAAGCCGAAGGCGTCCGCCAGGAGCCCGAGTGCCAGAAGATGGCTGTGCATGCGGTGAAGTTCGCTCCAGACCACGCGGAGATATTTTGCGCGCGGGGGAACTTCAATGTTCATCAACTCCTCGATGCCCATGCAGTAAGTCAGCGAGTGAATGAAACTGCAGATGCCGCAGACACGTTCGATCAGATAGGTGTCCTGCTGGAAGTCCTTCTGTTCGGCAAGTTTTTCGAGTCCGCGATGCACATAACCGACGACCGGCATGGCGGAAACGACCTGTTCGTCATTGATCTCCAGACGAAGCTGGAGCGGTTCCGGCAGAACCGGATGCTGGGGACCGAAAGGAATCAGCATACTCATTTTGCACCTCCGTCGGCTTTCTTCTGTTCCACTGCCGATACATAAACACCGGGAACCCGGCAGAAGGGTTTCTCGGGGGCGCCGTCCGCCAGCAGGAAGTGCTGCTGATAGTCGATCGCCAGACCGGTGAACGTGATTCCGAAAAGATCCTGTATTTCGTTCTCCACGATCAGCGCCGCGGAGCAGATGCCGGAAATGCTCGGCACCTTCGTGCCGTGAGCGACTTTCAGGCGCAGGTTGTTCAGTTTGTATTTCCGGTCGAAATGATAGTAAATGTCAAAGGTATCGCCGCAGTCCACCGTGGTCATCGTGACGAAACGGTATCCGCGGAGCGGCATGGACGCGATCTTTTCAAGGATGTTGTCCAACGTCAGTTCTTCATTGATAGTCATCAATTTGCCACCGCCTTTGCAGGTGCTCCGGCTGCCGGTGCTGCCGGCGCGGGAGCGGGTTTTACGATTTTAACGGGAAGTTCGGGTGTGACGGTTTCCGAGTTGCAGCGTTTTTTCTCGAGAATGCCGACCGCCTCAATGATGCCGTCGATCATTGCCTCGGGCTTCGGCGGACATCCGGGAACGTAGACATCCACGGGAATCACCTTGTTGACGCCGCCGATCACATTGTAGCAGTCGGCGAAAATGCCGCCTGTCGCGGGGCAGATTCCCATCGCCACGACGACTTTCGGGGAAGGCATCTGCTCATAGACATTTTTCAGAACGCGCTTGTTGCGGTGGTTGACCGACCCGGTCACGACCAGAATATCCGCATGTTTCGGATTGCCGACATGAACCACGCCGAGACGCTCCACATCATAGACGGGAGTCAGGCAGGCGAGGAACTCAATGTCGCATCCGTTGCAGCTGTTGCAGTTGAAATGCACGATCCACGGGGATTTTGCTGTTGCTTTCGTCATTTTATCATCTCCATAACCAGATCAAATTCGCCAGTGCCAGCGTCAGGGGAACGGTCCACATGTAACGCAGCATCCAGTAGGAAGTCAATCTTGAAAAAGCGTTGTCCAGAATCAGAAGGAACAGGAAACTGCAGAAGGCCAGCAGGAAACCTGCAATCAGGCTTGTATGCCAGAACGCCATCATCAGTCCGAAGAAAATCGCAAGTTCATAACAGTGCGCAATCTCAATCAATCCGAGGAACGGGCCGGAAAATTCCAGCGTGATTCCCTTGACGATTTCCTGATGCGCATGATGCGACGTCGCGACGTCAAACGGCGATTTCTGGAATTCAATCGCCACAACGCAGAGAAACGCAAGGAACAGCAGAGGCATCGAGAAGATCAGCGGATTCTGATTTTCCATCACCTTTGACGCGAGAAAGCTGTTGTCACGCAAATTGACCGCAAGAATCAGAAGAACCAGAACCGGTTCATACGCAAGCATCTGCAAAATCTTGCGCTGGCTTCCGATCCAGCTGTAGGGCGAACGCACACTCATGCCGCCCAGCACCAGGCAGATCACGGAAAACGCCTGAACGAACAGAACCATCAGAAGATCCTGTCCCTGAACCAGCAGAACCACGACCAGCATCATGAACACAAGATGCAGAACCGCATACATAATCTGCGGGCGGTGCAGCGCCAGAGGTTGTTTGCCGAACAGCTTGAAAAGGTCGTAGAAAGGCTGGAGGAAAGGCGGTCCCATGCGTCCCTGCATCCGCGCCGTGATGCGGCGGTCAAGGCTCATGAGAATGCCTCCGAACAGAGGCGCGAAGATCAGCGCCAGAATCGTAAGGATTGTGGAATTGTTCCAGATATAACTGACTGTTTCATCAAAACTCATTGTATCTTACTCCTGCTTATCGGGTTGCCATGATGCTGTTGCCGATCAGGACGATGATGATCAGCCATGCCGCCCAGTTCAGGCACATCGTCACGAGTCTTTCGTTGATGATGCCATGGAAATAGTAGCTGGAAAACACACAATGCTCCACCTTGCCGCAAATGGAGTGGAAGTCATAGGAACGGACATCATGATCTTCATCCACATTGCTGATCTCGATATTTTCGCCGCAAAGGAACGGCAGACGGATATTCTCCTTCCTGAAACGCCGCCAGAACACGAAATAATAGATCAGCAGCCCCGCGCCGACCGCGGCGAAGATCACCACGGCGGAGAAAGTGCCGGGCTCGCTCAGCGCCTGCCAGCTGGCGTCCGGCACTTTATCGAATACTTTGTCGAATACGGAATGCGTCATCGGCACGAACACCTTGCCGAAGATCAGCATGGTCGTCAAACCGGTGCCGAGGATCATCACGGCGAGAAGACTCATGGCAATGCGCATCGCGAGGCTGATGTCCTCCTTGTGCATGTGCTCATGATAACCGGTGTTCTGCATTCGCCCGATCCACTTCGCCCAGAAGAAAACGGTCAGCGCACTTCCAAGCACCATGAAGACCAGCAGGAACGGGGAACGGATCGTCGCCTCGATCGCCAGCCATTTGCTCAGCAGCATGCCGAACGGCGGAAGCAGCATCGACATCATGCCCAGCAGGGCGACGCTGGTTGTGAACGGCATTTTGAAAATAAGTCCGTCCATGTCTTCAATGTCGCGGCTCCCGATCTTCTGCTCAATTCTGCCGACACAGAGGAAAAGCAGTCCTTTGGAAATCGCATGGAAGGTAATGATCGCAAGTCCCGCCGCATAGGAAAGAGGAGAGTCGATTCCGGCGCAGGCGACCACAAGTACGAGATTGGAGATCGTGGAGTATGCCAGCACCTTTTTCGCATTGCTCTGCGTTCCGGCGAGCAGTGCGCCGCCGACAAACGAAAGCGCTCCCGCAAACGCCACCACCATCATGGCGCGTTCATTATAGAAGCCCGGAGTAATGCGCATGACAAGGTAAACGCCCGCTTTCACCATCGTAGCCGCATGAAGCATCGCGGAAACCGGTGTGGGAGCCACCATCGCGCCGAGCAGCCAGCTCTGGAACGGGAACAGCGCGGATTTCGTGAATGCCGCCACGCAGAGCAGCACCGCCGGAAGCAGGGTAATGCTCTTGTTGGCAAGGAACATTTCAAAACACTCTCCGCCGGTATTCCATTTCAGCAGGAAAATGCCGCCCAGAAGCAGAACGCCGCCGAAACTGTTAATCAGCAAGGCACGCACGGCATTGACACGCCGCGCCTCGCCGCCGTCCTGCCCGATCAGGGCGTAGGAACAAAAGGTCGTCGCCTCCCAGAAAAAGGAAAAGAAAGAGAGGTGGTTCGAGCAGACCAGCCCGACCATGAACCCGACGAAACTGATGAAGAAAAAGAAGAAACGACCGTTTGAACCGGCTGTCGGCGGAGCGTGTTTCGCGTGCTCTTTCATATAGCCGATTGCAAAAATCAGGATTGTGGCGCCGACCAGCGAAGTGACCAGAAGCATGATCCTCGTCAGATCATCAATCCGGAAAAGCACCAGCTCCGTCTCTCCCTCGTGCGCCGGCAGGAAATTGACCGCAAGCGCCAGAACAAACTGGATCACGCCGAAAAGAGCAATCCAGAAGTTCCTGATTTTAAGCGCGACTCCGAAGATAATCGCAATGATGACAAGTTCCAGTCCGCTTCCGATCCACCCCGCCTGGACAGGAGCGGTCAAGCTCCACACCTTTCCGGGGGTTGAACTTTGCAGAGACTCCCATACCAGAACAAGCCCTCCCGCCGCGACTGCAACCGCGCTCAAAGCCACGATCACATTGCGCAGACGGTCATGCTTTGCCAGCAGGGCGAGAACACCGCAGATCAGCGGGATTCCCATCAAACCATACAATACCCATTCTGCCATTTTTTGTTACTTTCTTTTATTGATATATTATTTTGTTAGATTTTTCAAATATTCAATCCATGCGCCCAAACCTGTCCCGCGGCGTGAAGACACCTCGAGAATTTTTGCGGCAGGATTGATTTTCAATATATTTTCCCTGCAAAGCTCCCGGTTCCATTCCAGAACTTCCGCAAGATCCATTTTCGTCAGCAGAACCACATCCGCAACGGCAAAGAGCCCCGGATATTTCAACGGTTTCTCCTCGCCTTCCGGAGTAGAAAGCAGGGCAATCTTTCTGTCCTCCCCGAGATCAAACGCCACGGGGCAGACCAGGTTGCCGACATTCTCAATGATGAGAAGTTTCGTCCCCTCCGGCACCGCATCGTGCAGAACAGCTCCGACCTGCGCCGCATTCAGATGACAGCTGTCATGCACCTGTATCTGCGTGACTTTTGCGCCGTGCCCGCGCATCCGCTCCGCGTCCGCCTCGCCATACTGGTCTCCGACAATCACCGCAGCGGGAATCCGCTCCTCTGCCAGCAGTTCCAAGGTACGTTCCAGCAGCGCGGTCTTGCCGGATCCGGGAGACGAAATCAGATTGATCACGCGAATGCCCCGGTCATGGAAAAACTTCCGGTTGCTCTCCGCCTGCTCGTCGTTCGCCGCCAGAACCGCCGTCCCGAGCGGAACCGTTTTCACATGCCTGTGGGAATAGAGATTTCCATCGGCATCCCTGTGAAAATGCTCGCCCGCATCATGATCATGATGGGAGTCATGACCATGATGGTGTCCGCATCCACAATTCTTACACATCTTCTACCTCTACATCTTTCAGTATCAATTCACGCCCGCCCTGCCGCCGCAGACTTCCGCAGCCGCAGTCCGGACAATTCATCACCAGTCTTTCCGACAATATTTTTTTCCCGCATTCCGTGCAGGAAAACTCCAGAGGCAGCATCTCCACCTCCAGACGGCACTTCTGCAAGTGCGGATTCTCCGACGACGCAAGCGCCATCGGCCACGCATATCGCAGTGCCTCCGGGTCAATTCCGCCCAGACGCCCGACCACAACACGCAAACGGATCAGCTCTCCGCCGTGTTCCCTCTGCCACCGGTCAATCGTGTTCAGCAGAGCTTCCGCCACGGACAACTCATGCATCAGCAGATCCTCGGAAGCTGGTCGCTTTCCGGCAGGATCATGATCCGCCGTCCGCCCCATTCTCCGGCAAGCGTCACCCTGCCGGCATCCGAATTGACCGTTCCGATCCGTGCCGCAAGCTCACCGCCGGGAATCTTATGCCATGCCTCCAGAATCTCATCCGCGCATCCGGCATCCACAATCATGACAACACGTCCCTCGCAGGCGGAAAACAGCGGATCGATTCCGAGCATTTCCGACAATGTCTTCACCGCCGGACGGCACGGCAAAGCCGCCTCCTCCAGTTCAGCTCCGAAACGGGACGGACCGATGATCTCCTGCAGGACGGAGCCCACTCCGCCGCGCGTCGGATCACGCATGAACTTGATTCCCGCTCCCGCGATCTCCGCCGCGCACGTCACAAACGGGCCGACGGAAGCACAGTCACTGACAATCCCCTCCCCGCCGATTTTATGCCGCGCCGCAAGAATCGCCATTCCGTGATCGGCGATTCCGCCGCTGACAAGAACCGCATCGCCTTCCGCAAGACAATCCCGCCCCAGCCGGAGCCGGGTGTCGCTGATTCCAATTCCGGCTGTATTCAGGTAAATGCCGTCCGCCGCACCGCGCGGAACCACCTTCGTATCGCCGGTCGCAATCTCGACGCCGCAGGAACGCGCACTCTCCGCCACGGAATCCAGAATCTTTGCAAGGTCTTCCCGCGGAAGCCCTTCCTCCAGAATCATTGCAAGCGACAGGTAACGGGGTATCCCGCCCGCAACGTAAAGATCGTTCACTGTTCCGCAAACAGCCAGTTTTCCGATGTTGCCGCCGGGGAAGAAACGCGGAGTCACCACAAAACTGTCCGTGGAAAAGACCAGATCCCCCGGAAGCCGGGCGCCGTCCGGCAGACCCGCCAGCGGACCGTTCCCGAAACGGGAGACAATCTCCTCCTTGATCAGCTGATTTCCGGCACGCCCGCCGCTTCCCTGTGACAATGTAATCAACATGCCCCGCACTCCCTGTAACGGTAAAACGCCGCGCACGCGCCCTCCCCGCTGACCATGCACGCGCCGACCGGATGTTCCGGCTTACACTGTTTTGCAAACAGCGGACACTCCTCGGGACGCAGATAACCGCGCAGGACATCACCGCAGCGGCATCCGGGGGGAGCAGCCGCTGCGCCGGCGTTCTCAAGATGATATTTCACGGAAGCATCAAAACGTCCATATTCCTTCCGTATTTTCCAGCATCCGCCGTCCACAACGCCGATTCCGCGCCATTCGCCGGACACCGGTTCAAAATACCTGCGGATCAGCTCCAGCGCAGCCCGGTTCCCGTCGCGGGAAACCATCTGCGGATAATTGTTGACGACTGCGGTTTCCCTTCCGCCGATCAGTTTCAGGAGAAGGAGAATCGAATGCAGAATATTTTCAGCGGCAAAACCGGAAATCACCCCCGGCAGAGAGAGCCCCGCAAAACCCTGTTCCCCCGTAACGGAAGCCACATGCCCGGGCAGGATGAAGCCGTTCAATTTTGTTTTCGGATCCTGCGCCAGCCCGTCCAGCACAGGGCGTATCCGTTTGAAATCAGTCAGCATGGAGAAATTTTCCGTCTGCGACTTCCATGCTTCTTCCAATACAGCGGCTCCGGCACAGAGCGTGGGTTCAAAGCCGACCGCCGCCAGAACAACTTCCTCGGAGGGATGCGCCTTTGCATAATCCAACGCCTCTTCGGGTGAATAAATCACAAGAAGTTCCCGCTCATTCTGCAAAGTTCCTTCCGATCCGGGAATGCGCAGGAGATCGCCGAACACGGCGACTTTTCTTCCGTTCCGGCTCAACGCAATGGCATTGTCGATGAAACGCGCACCGGACACGCAGACGGGACAGCCGGGACCGGACAGCAGCCGAAGTCCCTCCGGCAGAAGCGCGCGCAGCCCGAACTTCGCAATGGCAAGGCTGTGACTTCCGCAAACCTCCATCAGATTCACGGCTCCGTCAATGCCCGCCATCGCTTTTTTCAGCGCCTCGCGCCAGAATGCCACGGAAGAATTCATAGCTTCAGACTCCGCTTCAACTCCTCAAGAATCCGCAGATTCTCCTCTGCGGCTTCAGGAGAAATTTTTTCTATGGCATAACCTGCATGAACCAGCACGTAGTCGTTTACGGAGCAATGCTCCAGAAGGCGCAGATTGACTTTCCGCTCCACGCCGTCATTTTCGACTTTGCCGTGCCGATCCGGCAAAAGTTCCACAATTCTCATCGGTATTGCGACACACATAAGCCTTCATCAAAACTTTCAGAAATACTTCTCCAAAAAAATCAAACTGTATAATTTACACCTGAAATATGGAAATGCAAGCCGCTCCACAACGCTTGTCCGACAGAAATTCCGCCGTCGTTCGGAGGCACTTCGCGCGGAAGGAACACTTCAATATGACGGGAGGCAAGCCGTTCCGTCACAAGTTCCGTCAGAAGCCTGTTCTGAAACACCCCGCCAGTCAAAATGACGGACGGCGCTCCCGCATCCCCCCTCCGTTTCGACAGCGCGAACTCCACCATGGACACTGCCGCGTCCGCAACAGCTTCATGAAATCCGCGGGCAGTCAGCCGACGCATCATGGAACAATCCCCGAACAGAGGAGTCCAGTCAATCATGAACACCCCGTCTTTCTCCTTTCCATCGTAAGGGACAAAGCCGTTTCCCGTCTGTTTCCCGTTTTGCGCCGCCGCTTCCAGACGAACCGCCGCCTGCCCTTCATAGCTGATCCGCTCCGGCGCAACTCCCAGAAGCGCCGAAACAGCATCGAAAAGACGCCCGGCGGAAGGGCTGCAAGGGGTATTCAGATTCGCCTTGCACTGATATTCAAGCAGTTCCAGCTTATCCGCATATTCCGGGAGAATTCCTTTTACCCGTTCCCGTGTCATTCCGGCGGCAAAACAGCGCCCCGCAAACTGCCGCCACGGTTCACGCACAGCCAGCTCTCCGCCCGGCAGAGGAGCCGCTTCCCAGGTCGCCAGCCGGCGGCCGCCGTGATCCAGACTGACGTCCAGAAGCTCCGCGCCCCAGAGCCTGCCGTCCGGTCCGAGCCCCGTTCCGTCAAACACCAGCGCCAGCGCCTCATTTCCCCCATATTCCAGGAGTCCCGCCAGAGCATGGGCGTAATGATGCGGAACCCGGCACAATTCCAGTCCTTCGCGACGTGCCAGCCGTTCCCCCGCGATGGAGCTGAAATAGTCGGGATGCAGATCCACGGCAACGGCGTCGGCTTTTCCCCCGGACAGCGCAAGAATCCGCATCAGCGCCTGTTCCCATGCGTCCGCGTTCGCCGCGTCTTCAAGCCCCCCATGATGCGGTGAAAGCAGAAACATATCACGATCCGCCACGGCAAATGTATTTTTCCAGAGCCCCCCCAAAGCCACGACCCGGCGCGGAATCCGCCACGGCAGACTCCATTCGTATCCGCGCGCACGCCGCCAGAGCTGGAAACGCCCGCCGTTCACCGCTCCGAGGGAATCATCATGACGCCAGCAGATCCGCCGGTCATGAGTCAAAAAACCGTCCACCGCTCCATGCAGCGCGGCGACTGCACTTTCCTGATCCAAAGCCGGCGGCTCCCCTCCCCCGTTGCCGCTGGTCGCAACCAGAAATTCACCGGAAAACCTCTGCATCAGAAGTTCATGCAGTGGGGACGCGGGAAGCATGACACCCGCCTCCGCCGGATTGTCCGGCGACAGCAGATCGGGATGAAACCGCCCGCCGTTCCGCCATCTGAGCAGAACAATCGGCGCGGCAGGAGCCTCAAGCGCCTCCATCTGAAGTTCATCCGCATGAAAAAAACTGCGGACCGCATCCGCAGAACGCCCCATCAGAGCCAGCGGTTTCTCCCGCCGGTGCTTGAGTTTACGCAGCCTGCGGACCGCATCCGCAGAACGCGGATCGGCAAGCAGCTGGAATCCTCCGACTCCCTTCAATGCAAGGATTCCTCCCCGCTCCAGCACGGCAACAGACTCTGCGAGCGGATCGGACACGGAAAGTTCACAGCCGGAAGAATCCAGCAATTTCAGGCGCGGACCGCACTTCGGACAGCTGATTCCCTCCACGTGAAACCGGCGGTCGGCAGGATTTTCATATTCCTTCAGGCAGTCCGGACACAGCGGAAAATCCCGCCATGCGGTGTGCTCCCGGTCATAAGGAAGACGCTCAATCACGGTCGCACGCGGACCGCACTCGGCACAGCCGTTGAAAGCATAAGCGGAGCGGCGGCCGGCGGAAGAGCGGATTTCAGCAAGACATTCCGCACAGGGGGCACGGTCGGGCGGAGTCAGGCGGTTCACCCGCGCGGGAGAAGTTCCTTCCTCTTTTACGATGGAAAAATCAGAATAAATGCAGTCCGCCTCGGAATCTGTGAATGCGGGGGGAAACTCCACGCGGCTGCCGCCGGGAAAAGCGCCGACGAGTTCAGCAAAAGCCTGTTCAATTCGAGGCGCATCCCCCTGCCAGAGCAATTTTACGAAGCCGGAATGGTTGCAGACATATCCCTTCAGACCGTGTTCAACGGAAAAACGGTACAGTGCGGGACGCATCCCGACTCCTTCCACAATTCCGCGCAATATGATAATCCTCTGCCGCATGCCCGCCGCCTTTCCGTAAATAATGAAAATCACAATAAGATACACCCTCTCCGCCGAACTTGCAAATCCGCCAGAATCCCGGATTTCCGTCCCGTCTCCCCCCTTTCCGCTGCGGGGAGAACCTTTCTCCGCTTTGCATTGCGGAATCATCTTCTTCATTTTTTACCGGAGCGCCTTGCATTTCCGTCAATGGGATATATTGTGTACACTCCGCAAAAAGGAAAAATAAGGAACAATAAGTTTAAGGACAAGAAGATGAATCTCATTCCGCAGGTAAAAGAACTGGTGCCGTCTTGTGGAACGTGCAGAACGGATGTATTGACCGTCCTGAATTACGCAGGCTTGAACAAGGAAACTCTGACGCTTCTCAAGGAGCGCTTCCCGCAATTGAAGGTGGAAAAAGCCGGGAAAGGCTGTTTTGCGGATTTATCATGCGGCGAGATGCTCCAACCTGTTGATGCGGGCACAAAGCCGGACGCCTATGTCCTGCGGGTGACGGAAAAAGCCATCCGTATCGACGCCGCCTCGGAAAGCGGTCTTTTCTACGGGATCCAGACGCTTCTTCAGCTGCCCGCCCCTGTCATCCCCTGTCTTGAAATCCGGGACTACGCCTCCATTCCGCTGCGCATGATCCACTGGGATCTGAAAGGCTACCAGCCGAAACTGGAAATTCTGAAAGAAGAGCTGAAGCTGCTCGCCTCCTATAAAATCAACAGTGTCCTGTTTGAAGTGGAAGATAAATACGATTACCGCTGTGCGCCCGGCGTCGGCGTCAGGGGTGCCTATACCTTCGAGGACATGCGGGAGATCAGCCGTTATGCAAAGTCAATGAACATCATGATCGTCCCGAAACTTCAGAGCCTTGCGCACGTGGACTATCTGCTGAAACATGAGAGATACGCAAAACTGCGTGAAGACGGACATCCTTTCCAGTATTGCGCCTCCAATCCGTCCGCGCAGAAATTATGGGAGTCCATGGCGGATGAACTCATGGAGTGTTTTGCCGAACACAAGGAGTATTTCCATATCGGCGCCGACGAAACGGACTTGCTCGGCAGATGCGAGAAATGCTCGAAACTCGGCAAAGGCGGTTCCTACATTCATAAGGTGGAATGCTGTATCGACTTCCTGCTTTCCCGCGGCAGAACTCCGGTCATGTGGGATGACATTCTGAGAAATCTTCACGGAAACCTTTCGGAACAGGAAGCCAGAGCCTGCTGGACTCTCGGCAGAAAAGCCATTCTGATGTATTGGGCTTACGGCTACGGCGGCGTCGATAATGTATTCCCCTTCCTCCACGAATACCGGAGCGCCGGAATGCGCGTATGGGGGGCGGGCGGTTTTGCCGGCTGTGACAACTGGGCGGGTTCCCTGCCGCCGCTGAAACTCCGTGCTCTGAACCTGGATGCGTGGGCAAAAAGCGCCGTGGAAAACAATCTGGAATGTGTTGCGGCAACCGGCTGGACCAGAATCGCATCGGCGGACTGCCCGGCGGAACCGCATGAAAGCTCCTGGTTCACAATTCTATACGCCGCACAAAGTATGTGGAGCGGAGAACATGTCCCTTATGAGCGTTTCGTCATGCAACTGGCACAGAGGTTTTACGGAACCGTGCTTGACGAGGAGCTCGCAGCCGCAGTCATGAACATTGCGGAAGCTCCCTGCCCCTATGAAAATCTTCCCGTCGACGGGGATGCCGGCAGGCGTCTGCAGTTTCTGCGTTACGCAGCCGCGGCGGAATCGCTTGCCGCAGATCGGACGCGCCTCGGCAATTATCTTCAGTATTACCATGGACAGTTGGGCACTGCCATGCCGGATTACCGATTGAACATGATGAAAAAATATTCCGCAGCTCTTGCGGAAAAACTGGAGAAGTTCAAGGCAGAAATGCGAGTTCAGCTGGAACAGTTTTATGCGGAAACAACCGTTGAGGACTTCATTCAGAGCCGTTTCGGTTATCTGGAAAAACTGACTGCCGATTTCCGGGCACTGCTTGCCGAAACCCGGGAATGCTGACCACCGTGAACAGTTCAAAAGACCGGAACAAGATTTCTCCCGGTCTTTTGGCAGACTCATTTTCCGGATCACTGCCGGATTCTCAATTCCGGCGAAGGTTTATTCATGTCATGTTCCGGCATTTTCGCCAAAAAAGCGGAAAAAACGCTTGAAAAAGACGTCCCGCAGGATTATCTTATGCTCTCCTGTGCCGAAGTGGCGGAATGGCAGACGCACTAGACTCAAAATCTGGCGCTCTTACGGGCGTAAGGGTTCAAGTCCCTTCTTCGGCACCATTCTGCATTCATCATCATACTTCGCAAGGCGTTATTTCTTCCGTTTCAGAATTTTCTTCCCGGCTGTAGTCGCTCCGGCGGAATTGATAAAGTTTTTCTGAAAAAACTGCTTCCCGGTCTTGACAAAACCGGAAATTTGTTTATAATAAAACAGTAAACAGGTTTTTGTTTAATAAGGAATAGTCTATGTCAGGCATAAAAACCGAAATGGCAAAACAGTCCATCGTGCGGTACATTCGGGAAAACGGAGTGAAACCCGGAGAGAAACTGCCGTCTCAGGACTCTTTGCGGAAAGTGCTCGGCTTCGGGGGCGCGACCATCGGTTCGGCGATCAATGAACTGAAGGTCGACGGCGTTCTGGATGTCCGCGACAAGATCGGCGTGTATCTGATTGACCCGAACATGGACGGTCATGCCGGGCGCA
>CASDPB010000019.1 GCA_949282305.1 uncultured Lentisphaeria bacterium
ACGTGTCAAAGATATGGATTTAATGTCGGGGCGGATAAATTCTCGCTACTGACAATAGAAAACGGAAAAAACAAGCATTATGCGTCTATCGGAATGGACATTGATTTCCCAAAGCCAAAAATCTCACTCCGACAGGCTGCTGGAATAATGAATCTGTTGGACAGAAAGGTATTTTGAGCATGATCGTAAAACAGTCCGCATCCAGGCAGGAATGCAGAGATGGAATCCAATTCATCGACTTTGGAAAAGACGCCTACGGTCGCCTTGAAGTAGAGTTGACGGGAAAAGGCGGCGAACGGATTGAACTTGCAATTGGAGAAGTTGCCACGAACGGACGCCTGAACAGAAGTCCGGGAGGATACCGCTGTTTCAAAAAAATGAATCTGATCCTGAAAAGCGGATCGCACCACTATGCCTTTGACATTCCCAAACATATCGCGCTGAGGCCATTGCTCCCCAATTGTTATCCGCCGGAAGAGGCCGGGGGTGAAATCGCCCCTTTCCGCTATGTTGAAATCAATGGTTATTCGGGACCGTTCAAAGCGGAACGTTATGCTGTATTCGCCTCTTTTGATGACAATGCCGCGAGTTTCCACTGCTCCGACGAACGTCTGAACCATGTCTGGGAATTCTGCAAGTATTCGATCAAGGCAACCACGGCATTCGGCATGTACATCGATGGTGAGCGCGAATGCCTGCCCTATGAAGGCGATGCCTACATCAACCAGCTCGGTCATTTCTGCTGCAATGCCAGTTACGACATTGCAAGAAAGACAATCGAGCACTTCTTCGAACATCCCACATGGCCGACGGAATGGCATCTTCTCACACCCATTCTCGCACGGGATTATCTGCTCTATTCCGGCGATGCCGAATCCATCGCACGCTGGCTGCCAGAACTGAAAGAAAAACTCCTCCTGCAACACATCGGCGAAGATCTACTGCTCCGTGACATTTCCAGAATCCGCGGCGATGTCCGAATCCGCGACATTGTGGACTGGCCGGAAGAAGAACGTAACTCCTATGAATTCGGAGAAATCAACCTAGTGCCAAACTGCTATCATTATGGGGCGCTTCTGGCAATGTATGAACTCTCTGGCGATGATTTTTATCTCAAACGCGCCGCCACCGTCAAACAGGCGATCTGCGGAACAATGCTGGAAAACGGCATATTCGTCGATAATCCGAATTCAAACCATACGTCGCTTCACAGCGCAATGTTCTCCATCCGTTTCGGCATCGCGGACACTGCGGAATATCCTGTTCTGACTTCGCTTATCCGGGCAAAAGGAATGGCATGCAGCGTCTATGGGGCGCAGTTCCTTCTGGAAGCCTGTTACCGCTGCGGACTGGCAGATCACGCGTTGCATCTGATGACAGACAATGGTCTGCGAAGTTGGCAGAACATGCTTGACAAAGGCGCAACCATTACAATGGAAGCCTGGGACAACTCCTGCAAACCGAATCAGGACTGGAATCACGCATGGGGGGCGGCACCGGCAAACATCATTCCGCGCGGTCTGTGCGGTATCCGTCCGACCGCGCCCGGATTCCAGACCTTCGAACTTGATCCGCAGATCGCATCGCTGAAAGAAATTTCGCTAATGCAACCGACAAGACATGGGCCGATAAAACTCGAAATCCAAAACGGAAAACTGAATCTTTCCATTCCGGAGGGAATACACGGTAGCTACCGGAAAAGAATTCTGAATTCCGGGAATCATGTCATTCCGTTATAAACAAACAGAATTACCGGAACGGCATGAAAAGGTTTTTCCGGTATACTCCGGCTTCTGACGAGCGTGATACCGTCATTTCACGCAGGCACAGTTTGAAAGCGCATGGAATTCCGATGCGGCAGAGTTTGTGAAAAGGGCTCCGGCAAACAACGGCATTTCTGAAGTCAGCCTCTTCACCGGAGCGTCACCACGCCCTTTCCTGGTACGTGGAATGTGACTGCCACATTTCCGTTTCCGTTTTCAGACCGGAAAGGAAGCTCCTTCCCGTTGAAATGGAGTTTCGCGGGCGCTTTCGTGAAGAACAGTTCCGCATCACCGGGATAATCGAATGCAATGTCCGTTTCCGAGCAGGCATTGACACGCATATTTGCATCCAGAAGCATACAGGTTGCGGCGGAAGACACAGCAAAGAGGCGGCTTCCGTGTGCCTCGACTTCAAAGGCGGCCTCGCCCGTCAAAGGCACTGTAGTATTTTCCCAGACATCGGTCAAGAGATAATCGCCTGCCGGCAGTCCGAACGTTTCGGGAGAAAAACGGATCGTCAGCGGCGCGTCATCGGTATTGAAGAGGCCGACAGTGCGCAGCGGCAGGAGCGGATTGTTTTCCTCTGTGCTGAAATGCGGGGTCCGGAAGTAGAGAATACGCGGAATCAGGTTGTTGTTGTCGCGGTAATCATATCCGCCGAAAAAGACGTCCTGCCCATTGTTGGGATTGCAAACCGCCTTTTTAAGGCGCCTGAAACGAGCAGACGCGGAATCCGCCTCGCTGAGTTTCCCGGCGATTTCCACCATGGAATGCGTAACGAGACAGAAATTCAGGCAGAACATCGCCTCCGTGTCGTCGAGTCCGGGGAACAGACCGACGGAATCGCTGTTCGGCACGAAAAGATCCCCGGTATGGGTGGCGAAACAGGCCGCACCCCAGAGAAAATTGGTCTTGACGTAATCCCAATTTCCGCTTCCGATGTCGATCCCGTAGCGGTAGTTTGTGAAAAATTCCCCCAGAAACGGATTCGCCATGACAATGTCGCAACCGGTCTGGAGATAGGCATCTGCAGGAATGCGCTTGCGGATCTCCTTGAGCCACCAGTCGCGCCATTCGTAGGCAGAGACATTTTTCTGACGCAGCAGATCGTGGCTGTCCTCGAAGGCGTAACTCCAGAAATCGTGCTTCATACCATCGAATGCATCTTCGCGGAAGAACACGTCCAGTGCACGCTCCATATAGGCGCGAACCTCAGGCAGGCTGACATCAAGCGGGGAGGAGTTCTCCACGCGATAATCATAATTGATGAACCATTCCGGGTGATCCTGGTAAATCGGCGTTTGCTTCGGGCACAATCCGCCGATCCAGACAGCGGGCCGCAGACCAACCTCGCGGATTTTGTCCGTAAACGCGCGCAGGCCGCCGGGAAATTTCGCGTGATCCACACCGGCTTCCCCCTCGTAAGGCATCCCGAGCCCGTGTGCGGGGGGAACATGAACAGCATAACCGTCATCCACCTGAATCCAGCGGACCGTCGGGAAATTCTCCTTCAGGAAACGGGCTTCGCGCAGGATCATTTCCTCGGAAATATCACGGAAAACGCCATCGTTCCATGAACCCCACACCATGTTGTCGCGGTTGATTTTCGTTGCTCCGTACATCGGGGGCAGATGTCTGCGCAGTTCCGCTGTGTAACGTTCAAAGATGCGTTCGAGATTGCCTGCATGCGGTGTCGTGCCGAGATACCATTCGTCAACCAGTACACGCCCCGGTTCACACTCCAGCGCATTTATTCCTTTGAATCCGGAAAAAATTTCAAAACGGATTGCGCCTCCATCATGCGAAATCAGATAATTGTGAAAAAAGATCCGCTGGCTCAGTGTGCCATGGACCAGGCCATTGCCCCGGCTGCTGTTACTCAGGAGAATCGCGGGAAACGGCTGATAGGGGGATCGGCCGATGCGCTCGCAGACCACTCCGGGATCAGCCCAGCGGTTGCCTGCCTGCTCGTCAAATCCCGAATCCTTGGCATTCCCGGACCTCATCCGGTCGTAATCCACAGGAATTGACATTTTTTCATAAATACGGGGATTTTCAAGATGATAAAAATAATCATCCCCGGGGGCTCCTCCGAATGAAACACCTGCAAGCTCTACTCCGAGCTCGCAGACGGAAAGCGATTCTCCGCTACAGTTGAACAAACGGCGGCAGACAAGTTCGCCGTCACCCGGAATGAAATAGAAATCGTCGCGCATGCCGCCGGAATAGGAGACGCTGAGGCGGAACATGCCGTTCCCTTCCGAAATCCGGACGGACTCCGGAAAAAGTTTTTCCCGGGGGGTGACAACAAACGGGCGAAGTGTAATTTTTCCGCAGTTCCATGCGGACAGGAATAATTCAATCTGATTCATTTTTTTCTCCGGCAATGTAGTAAAAGGTGTTTCCAATGAACAGCCATACTTAGTAAACTAATCCCTGTTTCTCTTTTTTACAAGGGGAAATTCACTCTTCCCCATGCAGAAAAACATGAGAGCATCTCCCGGATCACTATGCGGGTGAACACGCAATCAGCCGGAAGGGAAAGTATTTGCATTCTGAGGTAGAAATTTTTCACAGTCTGATCCGCCGCATCGCGGCAAAATTTTCATAATCTCCTTTCAATCATGGACTGCCTTCCAGCAGAAGCTGACCACAGACGAAATACCCGGATAGAGGGAGCCTTCCGCACTGGAAAATCCACTCTTTCCGATTATTCACTTTTGCATTTTGTTTGATGCTTGCAGAAAGGCAGAAAAAGCGCAATACGGAAGATTCCCCAAAAGGATCTGCGGGGACGCCGCAACGCACGGGGCGGAACGGCGTAAAATTAAAAAAATGCATCGGAAGGGATGCAAAAAAAGAAAGGACGGCCTGACATGGCAAAACAGTTCGGCATCATTACCACAACCACGGGAATCTCGGGCGGGGATCGTCGTCAACTCCCTCACAAGAAACCGCACCGCGGAAATTGCCAAGGCGCGCAATGAAAAAGGACAGGTGACAGACCTCAAAGCCTATTCCACCGGAGAAACCATCAGCGTAACCGGGCTCCTCGACACGGAGGCGCTCACGATTGAACCCGGTTCCAAACTCACGCTCGGCGAAAAGGACTACATCATCGAAAGCGTCGATCAGAACGAAACCAACACTGGCTATACCGAGGTCACTCTCTCGGCGTGCACCGCGGATTCCGCCGACATTGATCCCTATGCTGCGGAAACGATGCAACAAAAGTCCCTGACTGCGGAAAAAGGGATTGACCGCAAAGCGCGACAAGGGGCGGCACCCCTTGGTCCCGGGAAAAATTCTCCCGCATTTTCCGTCTTTTCCGGATGGAAATGCGGGAGGAATGTAAATGAAAACAGAAACAGAACAGTGGAAATAAACAAAAACGGAGGCGTTTTTTCATGTTTACAGCAAACCAGCTCAGAACCCTGGCTGCATCTGCGGAATTTCAGAGACTTCTTGCGGAAGACCCGCATCTGCGGGAACTGGAGGAGTCAAAATATGACAGAAGGGACGAGTATCTCGGACTGAGAAACGCTTTCCGTTTTTCCTTCAGTCTCGGACCGCTGGATCTCCATCCTCCGACCCCGGCTTTTTCCACTGCTGAACCTGATTTCGGATGAACCTGGTATTTCCCCGCGATCTCAGCGATGGTCAATTCCCCACGCAGCGCTTCCAATGCTACACAGCTTTTGAATTTGGAGTCATACGACTTTTTCATAAAACGCCCTCTCTTTCTAAGTTAATTTAACGGGCATTTTACACCAAGTCAAGTTGTTCAGCTTTCGGGAACAACCGCAGAAAAACTTGTCTGCGTCAATACTCAGAATGATTGTAAATATTTATCTGCTGACAATACGCAAGGCTCCAAAATCGGCTAAGTCTGCTTTTTCTCCGGTAAAATAGGTGGCTATGATTTGCGTATTCTTATTAATGACTGAATACTTTGAAGCGCCCTTATTAAGCAGCGAAAGTTCCCATTTTGGCATCCAAGTCCGATTTGATGAATGAATACGGGGCAAAGAAACCTTCCCATATAGCGTGCTGAACTCCACATGGTCAGCATAACATTTTGCCGTAATCTGGGCGTCATTCAGTAAACTCTCATATAAATTCTGCGGCAGTTTCCTGGCTGCCAGATCATTAAAAAGGCCAATGAGAACGTTTTTTTCAAGGTCCTGCAAAACATCATCGTCCAGATTGCTGCTTTTTAATAAAGCAACTTTGTTTTGCAGCTCACAGCGTCTTGCTCTGTTTCGGGTCAAAAGATTGCGCAGTTGTTCCTCCGTCGCAAGACCATCAAGAAACATTTCATGCAGTTGTTCTTCCTTGAGGGCAAGATTTTTCAGTTCCACATCATATTTCGTCAATTCATCTTTATCTTTCAGAATTTCATGAGCTCTTTTGTAACGCTCAATCAGTGCTATGGAAAGCAGAGGATATATGGCATCATAAAGAGCAGGTTCGCCGCGAGACCCCGATTCAAAGCGGATTCTGCTGTTCCGGCAGTTTGCATGCTTGCGATCAAGAGTCCGCTTATTGCATACGTAATAGATTTTACCATGCTCCAGCCAGCAGATCAATTTTGCTCCACATTCTCCGCAATAGAGTTTACCGGAAAGAGGCAGCCAGTGTTTTTTGGCTCTGACATGATGGCATGAACGCTTCTGAGAAATGATTTTCTGGACCTCCTGCCATTGTTCAAAAGAAATAAATTCCTGTCCTGTCATCTGAACATTCTTAATTAATTCACCCTGAGTATTATATTGGTAGCCACAGTAGATCGGCTGTTTTGCAATTGCATAGATCGAACTCTCATAAAAGAAAACTTCCTTTCCCCAGCGTGCATTGCAGTCCCGTATAATAGCCCGATATGGTCTGTATGAACAGATATTATCATAGATAAAACGAATGATGTCGATCCATTCCGGAATCACCTCAATCTTTCCATTTCCAAGATAGCGAATTCCATGCATCTTAGCACCATTGCAAATTCGCCCGCTGTCTCTTTTGATCCGAAAAGCATTGATACTGTTCTGACGTTTTTTCTGCAAGTCTTCATAAAGGATCTGGTTCTTGATCAATGTAATTAACTGTTGATCAAATTTACTCAAGTCGATAGTTCCACCTTGGACTTGCAGAACTTTCACATTATTTTCTTTGAGAAGCTGATTGATATGTCCTTCTAAAAAGCTCCCGTTGATTGGACGATACAAGCGGGTTAATTCATTAACCAAGACAAAATCCACCTCCGGAAGTTTTTGTAATACCTGACTAAGTCCAAGGCGAAAATCTTTCTTTGCACTTTGAGAGAGGACCCATTTTGTATACGCTTTGTCGAGCCGGGCAATTTCCTCAGCTCCTACAGGATATGTTTCACCGCTGGTATTTAAATCCTTGTAGATACCGATGATTTCCAGTTTTTCTTTTGCAGCCAGTTTTTTACAGTTTGCAATTTGGGCATCTACAGACTCCGAAAAATCGTCCTTTCCACTGCTTTGCCGTGCATAAATCAGAGCTTTCATCTTCTTTCTCCCTAAATATTATTACCTTATACTATACAGCATAATGTATATTTAACAAGTTATAATAGTCGTCATCGCAATCATCGCCATTCTCGCCGCTCTGCTGCTGCCAGTGCTGGACAAGGCGCGGAGCAAAGCGAGAGTGAACATCTGCATGAACGTGCTGCGGCAGACGGGACAGGCGTTCGCCCAATATGAGGGGGACTACAACGACTTCTGCCCTCCCACCAAAGGCGACAGTCCGAAACCGGCCGATACCACAGGAATAGCAGGAACGACCTATAAACTGGAATGGTATGACCTGGTTCTCCCCTATGTGTCCGCCGTCATGCACGAAATGACCTACAAGGACGGCGCCAACAGCAAAATATACACTTTTCTGGTCTGTCCGCTCAGCCGCGGATGTTTTGACGCAGGAGAAAGGACAGCGGATCTTTACGGAAGCTATGGATACAACCACCGGTTCAGCGCTCAGAAAATCACACGGTTCAAACATCTGTCACGCTCCGGCATGGCGATGGACAGCGAGTATTACTTTTTCCATAACTATCACAACAACACGCTGGAATATATTACGCACTACGCACACTTCCGTCCCCGGTCTCCTCTCGGTTCCAGCAACATCCTGATGGGGGACGGGCATGTGGAGAGCAAACAGCTCCGGGAGTTTCTCGGCTACGGCCCTTATGGAACAAGCGACAGCGGTTATCGGCTCAAATACAATGTGACGCTTGATCCGACCAAAGACAAATAAAACTCACGAAGGAGAAAATATATTATGAAATATCCTGTCTCCATTCTGCTGTGCGTTCTCCTGCAGGCACTCCACGCCGCACCGGAAATCGTCTGCGCACCGGCAGCATACGGCGAGGTGAAGGGAAGCACCGGGCGGGGAGAGGTGAAACAGAAACTCTTCCGCGGCAATCTGGAAGGAAAAGAGAACGCGGTCATCATCGATTACGATTTCTCGCGCTGTCCGAACCGGCGCAACAGTTTTTTCCGCTGTAATATGAATGTATTGCTTGCAGGCATGCCCCGGAGTTTTGAAGCGGAATTCTACAGCAGCACGGAAGGAAGCGTTCCCGCGTCGCTTTTCCTGGTCGACCGGACGGGAGAAGTCTATCTGCTGCGGGGCAGAACAACGCAAAAAGGCTGGAACACCATCACAATTCCCATGCACCGCTTTGCCGCCTGGAAAAGCGGCGACGGCAACAATGCTCCGGATCTGCCGCTGACACTCGCGGCTGTGCTGGTGGATATGCCGGAAAAGGGTGCGGCAGGCAGATTCGGAATCGGAAGAATCACCGTCAAAGCCGATATGGAACCGGTGGAAGTGACAGGTTATCCCGCGCTCCCCGAGGTGTTTGCGGAAAAAGGACCGGTGCCGCTGCGGCTCAATCTTGCCAGCCGCGGCAAATACCCGCTTGACAGTTATTCCTATACCCTCAAGGTGCTTGATCTTTATTCAAAGAAAACGGTAATCAACCGGAAAGAGCATTTTTCCGGAAGCGTTTTCCCGGAACAGCTGGAGCTGGATCTTCCATACGGTCAGTTCAAGGTGGAATTCACCCTGCTGCGCGGCAGGACAAAGCTGTTCGACTTCACCGGCAGCACAGCCAGGCTGATGCCGGAACCCCTCCCCTCCTCCCCCGCAGTGAAACACTGGGAATATGAATATTCCCCCCTCGGCGGCGTCCACGGCGCCGTCACCGCGGAGGAAATGGCGCTTTACGGGGCGGGCTGGATTCGGTTTGAACATCCGAACTGGAGAAATAACGAAAAAGAGCCGGGGGTATTCGACTTTTCAAAAATGAAAGAGGAAATCAAGCCGTTCATCAAAAACAACATCCGTCCGGTGATCCTGCAGTGTCTCTATCACTATCCGGCATTTGCTCCGCTCAGCACTCCGGAAAATTTCTCTCCGGGGTACGGCCGTCATTTCAGGAAAGAGGCGGAAGCGCTTAGGGGCATGACCCGATGGTTTGAACTCGGCAACGAGGACAACGGACACACCAAGCTGCTTTATACGGAAGTCGCCCGCCATGCAGCGGCGGGAATCCGTTCCGCACAGCCGTTCGCAGTGCTCGCCAACAGCGGAACCGCGCACATTGACTACAGCTGGCTGGAATTTCAAAGAACCCGCGGGCTTCTCGACGTTCTGGACGCACTTTGCGTCCATCCCTATACAAACAACTCCACGCCGTCGCAGGAAGTCGGACCGGAAAAAGGCGGGATCTACCAGAAGCTCATGCAGCTCCATGACATCATCGACCGGACCGGCGGAATGAAACAGCTCTGGAGCACCGAATACGGCTGGCCCAACAGTCCGCACCCGAACGGAGAACATGACCGCGCCGATCTTTATGTGCGCGAAATGTTCATCGGCGACATGGCGGGACTGGAAATCAACGGGCTTTACACCTGGGCGCGCGATTACAGAATCATCGGCAAACCCGCCGGCATCGCAATCCAGGCGTTTTCGCGAATGCGGCAGGGACGCCGGTTCGCCGGTTTTTACCGTGAAGGCAATGTCTATGTCGCCGTCTACGAGCGGGACGGAAACGGAACCGCCGCAGTCTGGCAGGCGGAATCCGGCACATCACCGAACCCGGTAAAAGGAGAAAAATATTACGACCTTTTCGGCAATCACCTGAAGCAGAACGAAGTGAAAATCTCTCAAAGCCCGGTCTACGTGAGGAATGTCGCGCCGGAAGTCCTGAAACGGGCACATGCCAGCCGCGCGGAAATTGCGCGGAAACGTTTTGAAAAGAATTCCGGAAACATCCCATTCCATCTCGGCGACAGAAGTTCGGCCGCACTTTTTCAGGCGCTCGCCGTCTGGAGCGGAAACAAAGGACGCACAGGACTGCAGGAACAGGCGGCAGTCTCCAGACTCCTCGACTGGGCGGTTGCCGCCGCCCGGCTTGACGGCGGAATCGCCGCAACGGACAACCGGAATCAGAAGGAACGCCGCAGACAGCTGGAAAAAGCGGTGCTTGCCGCGCACGCCGGACTTGAGGACATCCCAAGCGTCCGCTATCTGCTTGATTATGCGGCAAAGCTCGAAGCGGAAGCGGAAGTCGGCGGAAAAGAAAAAAGCCGTCTTTACACGATGAGTTCGGCGGTATACGGTCTGGCGGAACGCTTTGTCCGCGACGGCGTGCGCATCCAATACGGGATTTTCGCCAATCTGTACATGAAACAGGGCAAAAATCTCAAGGAACGGCTCTCCTTCATCCCCGGACGAAGGACGGAGACAAGCATACGGATCAGCTCCTATGCGCAGCAGCCGGAGGAAGTCACCGTCCGTCCCCTTCTTCCGGAAGGCTGGAAGGCATTTCCGGAAATGCGCAGAGTAAAAGTTTCGCCGGAGATTCCGGTCTTTGCCGACTTCATGATTGAATGCCCGCCGCAGCCCGCCCGGCGGAATGTGCTGAAAGTCGCGGTGGAACTCCCCGGCAGGGCACCCCGGATTACAACCTTCAACGATCTGGAAATCGTCCCGGCGCTTACGGTAAAATGCAACGCAGTCGCAGGGGTTCTGCCGGAAACTCCGCTGACACTTCTGATCGAAAATCAGGAAAACGCGCCGATTTCCGGCGAAGGGATTGTCACGACTCCGGACGGGAATCGGGAACTTGCGCGCTTCAGGATAACAGACCTCGCACCGTTCCGGCAGATGCGGCTGCCGGTCTCGTTGAACGGAATCACGCCTGAAACGGCAAAAGAGTGGATGCTCTCCCTCCGTTTCAAGCTGTCGGACGGACGCGAATTCAGCGTTCCCTTCGACGTTGATTTCACCCATGCGACGGCAGTTCCCGCCTCCCCCGCAATTGACGCAAAGCTGGACGAGTGGAAGGAAGCCCTGCCCCTGAAGCTCAACAGACAGGAATATACGCGCGGCTCCTACGGCGACTCCTGGACGCCGGAAGACTGCAGCGCCGTATCCATGATGATGTGGGACAACCGGAATCTCTACTTCGCGGCGGCAGTCCGCGACCAGACATTCAATCAGCAATTCACCGGAGACTCCACCTGGAAACAGGACAGCATTCAGCTGATCTTTGCCGATGCGGAGGAGCGCAGACACTTTCAAATCACGCTCGCCCTGACTCCCGCGGGACCGCAGGCATGGGGAAAACATCTGCTTCCGGAAGTAAAGACCGCGGTGGAATACCGCGACGGCACAATCTTCTACGAGGCGGCAATTCCCTGGTCCGTCCTTCCGGGAAAACTCCGGGACATTCCCGCAAAACGGGAATTCCTCTACGGGATTGCGGTAAATGACGACGACGCGATCGTTCCACGCCGATTCCTCGAACGTTTCGAGGGCACCATTGTCCACGGAAAGAAAATCGACGCCTTTGCCAAAGTGACTCTCGGCGGGGAAGCCGTCCGAACGCAGGAAAGCGACGAAGTGTTTTTCGACGACTTCACTGCGGATGTTCCGGGCAAAGCGCCCCTGAAGTGGTTCTATCACCGCAATCTGCTCCCCGCCGATTCCATCCGGGTGACGGAAGCAGACGACGCATCCGGCGGAAAAGCGCTGCGGCTGGACAACCATATCGGGCTGAAATCCAACCATTTTGCAATCTGCATCGCCGAATTGCAGCTGCGTCCGGGTGAATATTACGAACTCTCCGCCCGGATGAAAAACATTCCGGAGGATGCGCGCCGGGTGATCGGAATCTGCGCGGACAAGTGGGGCAACAAAAGCCACAGTTACGCAAAACTCGCCCCCTCGAAGGAATGGACCGAGGTCAGACAGGTTTTCAAAGCTCCGGTCAATGGAACCCTGAATCTGATTATCCGGAACACGACAAAGCTGGACGGTCTGCTGATCGACTCGGTCAAAGTCCGGCGGCTTCGGAAAACACAGTAATGGTAATTGACGAAAAAAAGATATATTTACAATACAACAACAAAAAAAGGAATAAGAAAATGAGTGAAAAAACCAAAAAGCGGATACCGCGGAACGGATGCGGCATCCATCAGAGCACTGCCATTTTTACCCTGGTGGAGCTCCTCGTCGTGATTGCGATCATTGCGATTCTCGCCTCCATGCTTCTCCCTGCTTTAAGCAAAGTCAAGGACAAGGCAAAGTCAATCAGCTGTCTCAGCCAGCAGAAACAGTTTCTCCAGCTGACGGCAGTCTATGCGGGGGACTTCAAGGACTCCTATCCTTTCACGCATGTTTACACTGATCCGGCTGAAATCGGCTGGGATAAAGGTTCCGGCAGAAACTACGGACTCCTTGTTGACCTTGATTACATCAACAACAAAACCAAACTGTTCATCTGCCCCTCCAACGACCGCACCAAGGTGACAGCCAGCGGCAGAATCAGCGGTCATCTCTCTTCCTATACCTGGATTCCCATGCTCAGTAACACAGGCAGTAACTCAAGCAACCCGCAGGATTCAAAGTACTGCCAGACCATGAAGGTCACGCAAAAACCGGCGAAGGACGGAGTTGAAGTCGGCAGGAACATGGTGGTGCTCCTGGATGCCATTACCCGTACAAAATGGAATTCCAGCGATCTGAAAGCCGATATGCACAAAGATCATTACAATGTGGGCTGGAACGACGGTTCCGCCGCGGCAGTCAGGAGCATCGTCTTCGCGCGCACTTCGCCGGCATGGGATTATACGGTCTTGTTCGATAAAAAATGGAAATGAGGAGCCGTCCTGAATGACAAAGAAAATTCTGACTCTCATTCTGGCGTTCTGCTGCGCCTCGACAGTTTTTCCTCTGGATCTCCGTCTCAACGGCGGCGCAAGCAGATGGGGATTCACAGCGCGGTACAACGCTCTCTCCCTGGAATGGGACGGTTCCGCGCCTGTTGCAGTCACCTTGAAATGTGAATTGTTCAACGCATCCGGAGTGAAGCGCCCCGTCATGCCTTGGCAGTCATGGTTCGGCATCCTTATGGAAGACGGAGCGAACCGCTACATCGCGGGACTGCTCTGTCCGGGAAACCGGACGCCGGAAGTCGACTACGGAGCCGTCGTCTATGAAAAACGGAGCCACTTCTCCATGAAAAACGACGGGAAAAAGTTTCAGCTTGCCGCCGGTCCGCTCTGTCTGCGCCTCGTATTCGACAAGGAGAAACTGACCCTGTTCGCCGGGAAGGACGAAAATGCGCTGTCGGAAGTCTGGACTCATACCACTCCGGCAGCGTTCCGCCCCCGGAGAATCGGCGTCGTTCTGGATACCGCGCAGCCGAAGTCAGTCGTGGAACGTCTTGCAGTCCGCTCCTTCCGCATTCAAGCCGGCGGCAGGGACGAGGAACTGAGTTTCGACGATCTGAAAAACTGGCGGAAGGATCTTCTCACTCTGGAACTGAAAACAACGGAGAATGAGACGCAGTATACGGACATTACGGAACGTCTCAGGCAGGAACTCCCTGAAAAGACAGTGCGCATCCCCCGCGGGAATTACACGTTCGGAGAGGTTCGTATGCCGGCAGACTCCACTCTGATCTTCGATTCCGGAGCCAGAATCCGGGTCACTGACAAAACCTGCCTGATCCCCGCCGGCGACAGGTGTGCAATTGAGGGCGGAGTCTGGATTTTTCCCGCGGGAGGCAGGAAAAAAGCCGTAATTTCCGCCAGGAACGTTTCCGGCATCACCATACGCGGCATCGTTTCCGAAAATTTCGGGGAGAAAAATCCCGTAAGAAACCGGTTCAACTTTGCGGAGTTCGACTCCTGTTCCGATCTGCTGGCGGAAAACAACCGGATCGCGGGAGTCGCGGATGTGTTCAGCTTTCACAACTGCCGCGGAGTTGCAGTCCGCAGCAACAAGGCAATGCACTGCGAACGCATGACATGTTTCCGGAACAGTTCGGAAGCACTCCGGCACTCCGGCAACTGGTCGCACGGAGTTACATTCCAGTGTCAATGGTGGGGAGGAGACGCGGACGACACCAAAAAGCAGATCCGGGACAACACAGCCCGCGTCATGATCCGGGAGCTCAAACCGGGACACGCAAACTATTATGAGCATACGGCGGGAACTTATGACATCCTTGTGTCAGACAATATCGCGGAGTACGGCACCTGCCTCGCGTGGGGCGCCAAAGGACGGAACGTCGTCATTTCCGGCAACATTGCGCGTTATATGGACGACCTTGCCTATGACACCGAAGGCGGAGAAAACGTCATCATCACAGGCAATCTTTCCATCAACTCGAAATGTGCCGGAATCGGAGCCTATTTCTACGGCTCCCGTCTGCTGATCGCCAATAACCAGATTCTTGTTCTGAAAAGCGGAGAGAAGAAATACCAGGGCGGATTCCTCCGTCTGCACTCCCCCGGAAAAAATACACATTTCGGCAACGGGAAAGTCTTCATCACCGGAAATCAGTTCATCAACGAGGTCAATCCGAAAGCCGCCCTAAACGTCGAAGCCGCCCGGAGCGTCGTCATCTCCGGCAACAGTTTTACAGGGGGAGGCATCAACCTGTTCCCGGAAGCGGAAAACATTGTCATAACCGGCAACACGTTTGAAACATCGGAGTTCATGGAAACTCCTGTCATATCGTTTGACGGCGGCATCCGTTCCCGGAGAATCATCAGGGACAACCTTTTCCTCAATGCGGGCAGGATTCCACATCCGGCAATTCGCTCCGAGGAACATCACAAGGGTGGAACCCTCATCGCCGGGGACAATCTTTTCGAGGGATTCCGTCCCGAGGCGGAACTGCGGGGCGGCGGGTCACTCAAAGGACAGGATAAAAACTCTCCGGAATGGAAAACCGGAAACTGGAAGTGAAACAACAGGAGCATCATCATGAAATACTGGAAAACAATTCTTTTCGCCGCTGCGGTTCTTCCGTTTTTTACGGAATGGAAGGCTTATGCGGATCTCTCAGCCGTTTTGAAGGAAGGCTCCGGCAAATGGGGCTATGCCGCAAGTTTTCACACTGCATCGGTTCCCTGGGACGGTTCCGAATTCACGGCATCGCTCCGCCTGAAGCTCCCGCTGAACGCCAAAGGCGAGGCGCTTCTTGCGCGTGAATCATGGGCGGGAATCTATATTCTGGACGGCAAAAACGGGCACCGCTATATTCCCGCCCTCGCCTCCCGCGATTTTTCGCTCGCGACAAAACGCATTCAACCGCTGCTGGTCGCCTACGAAAAACGGGGCAATATCCAATGGCGTCCCTCCGCGGAGAAACTCGCTCCCGGCAATGGCATTTTTGAACTTGAAGCATCTTTCTCCAAAGGCGAACTCCGCTTCCGGGTAAAGCCGGATCAGGGGGAATGGATGGAGGCAGGGACATGGAAAACTCCGGGCAACTTTCATCCGGACACGCTCGGAATCTCCCTTGACGCCTATCACAAAACCATGGTTCCGGGAGAGGTCAGTTTCCAGTCCTTCCGGGTGATCGGTCCGAAAAAGAAATATGAATTCGACTTTTCCGGAGAAAATGCTGGCAGTCCCGCCCTGAAACTGCATCCGTGGAAAGGAGAATGGCTCATGTCGACGCATCTGGAGGCGGCATGGCTCCCGGATGAAAAGCATCATTACGTCTTCGACAACGGTGCGAATCCGGCTGCCGCACTCAGAATTCATACCACTACACTCATCGGGAAAAGCGTATCGGTCAACTGGACATTGTCCGGAGAAAACGGAAAGGAGATCACTTCTGGCAAAATTCAAGTTCCCCTGAAGGAACGTTTCACGACTGCCCGCATCCAGCTTCCCCGGATCACGCAAAACGGCGTCTACCGTCTCGCGGCGGAACTCTGCGATCCCTCTAGGTTCACGCGCCGTTGCACAATGCAGTTCGCAGTCATCCCGAAACAGCCGGATTCCGCGAAAAAGGCAAATGCCGAATCTCCCTACATCGTTTCAAACACACGGAACTACGCCCTTTTCTCCAGAATCGGATTCCGCAAACTGCGCGGCTGTTTCTTCGGCTATGACAGCATCGGAAAAACCATTGAGGAACTGAAACCGTTCGGAATGCTCTACGTCGGAACGATGAACGGAAAAGCCGGAGGAAAAACTCCGGGACAGCTTGCGGAAAATGCGAATTTTCATATCCGGGAAATTTTGAAACTGAAACAGGCAAAGCCGGACTCATTTCTCTTTTCCGAATTCTACAATGAACCGGAAAACTGGGCTCCGACCAATCCGCAGACGCTTCTTTGGCCTTTTGCCATGCAGACCGCGGAAATATTTCAAGGTGTTCACGCCGCCCGGACAGATCTGAAAATGATCAATTCGGGAGTGACGCACAGGAATCTTTCCTTCCTCTACCAGCTGGCATGTGCGGCGATGGGGAAAAACGAACGGATGCCGGATATTATCGCAGTGCACGGATACCGCAGCCCGCAAATGCCGGAATTTGCCCATGAAGACGACGTCGCCGCAATTCGGGCGCTTTTCGGACAGCGTCCCATCTGGAACAATGAGGACGCCTATTTCGTGGAGGGTTCCGAGGGAGGAGCCGAACCGACGATCACCGCACCCTCCGCATCGGCAATCGAACTGCCGGAAATGACCCAGGCGGCGTATCTTGTCCGCGGTATGCTCAACCAGCTTGCCGCCGGCTATTCCGCAGTCACTCATTACGACGGTATTCGGAACCACTCCATGTTCCGTGATTTCTGGCACGTTCGCCCTTCCGCGGTTTCCGTCGCCGCTTTGACGGGGATTCTGCCGGTACCGCGCTTTCAGGCAAGGCTGACGAAAAGCACGGACAATTTATGGGTTCTGAAATGGAATACGGCGCAGGATACCGTTTTCAGTTTCTGGACTTTGAAAACACCGGAAAAAATCACGATCTCCGGAGATGCGGAGATTTACGACGGTTTCGGCAACCGGGTGGAAGGAAAGAGTTTCATCTGCGGTGAACTGCCGCACTATGTCCGGGCGAAAGACCTCAGCTTTACGCGAGACACCGAAAACTGTCCGGTCCCGGCACATCCGCTGGAATCGGAACTTCCTCCCCTTCACGGAGGCGTCACAATCGCCGTCAGGGGCGGAACCGCTCCCGACGGAACCCCGGAAGTCAAGGTAAATCTGCACAATCCGGGCAAAACAACCGTAACCGGAAAGCTCTCTCCGGTCTTTATGAACAATGCTCCCGCAGACTGGAGTTTCCGTCCGGCATCCGCCTCCTATTCAATGAAAGCCGGCGAATCCAGAACAATCACATTTCGCCCGCAGGGGAAAAAATTCAACCCGGACAAACCGGATGAAAATCTCGGTTACTCCGCCCTCTGGTGGTGCGAAGGCTACCGGATCGGTCTGCATCAGACCACAGGTGAACTGCGGAAATTCCTCCCGCAGCGGCGGTTGCTGTCCATGCGGGGAATCCCGTATCTGGACAGCTGCAGGATTGACGCGGCAGATTCCGAATGGGGAAAAGTCCCGGTCTTCCGGACACGGGGAAGCAAAAAACGCAACCTGGCACTGGCAAAGTTCTGGGGAGGCGCGGGCGATTATGATGCGGACTTCCAGCTGGCATGGTGCAAGGAAGGGCTCCTTCTGTTTGCGAAGGTCACGGACGACCGCCACGACGCATCGGAAAAGGGAATCAACGCATGGCGCACGGATTCCATACAGCTCGGTGTAACCGGAAAATACGATGATCCGGATCTGACGGATTATCCGGTGCTGACTCTGGCAACAACAGGAGCAGTTCTCCAGCGCAGCACAGTCGGCAGGGAAGCGGGCGCAATTCCGGAGGTGAAACTTTCCACGAAGCGCGTGGAACCCTCCTATGAAACACCCGGAATCACCTGTTATGAATGTCTGATCCCCTGGAAACTGATTCCCGGAATTGAAACCCCGGAAGCAGGCAGGACACTCGGTTTTCAGATCGTCTTCAATGAATCCGACGGCTACTGGCGGAAAGGCTGGGTAGGCTGGTTCACGCCGATGGGAGGACATGTGGTCGATGCCCGCACCTTCGGAGACATCACGTTGATCAAATCGAATCAGTAAGGCAGACCGGGCGCAGGGCAGGAACACTTTTCACTTCCTCCCTGCGCCAGAATGATTACGCCTCCTCTTCGCGGTAATCCGAAAAACGCCTCATGACACGCATAATCAGCAGCATGATCGCGATGAAAAAGAGAGGTCCCACCACAAACAGCCAGCGAATGCCGAGATATTTTGTCACGATTCCGCCCGTCAGAGGAGCCAGAAACCATCCGAAGGAACGCGCCGAAGCCGCCCATCCGAAAATCAGTCCGCGAGTCTGCGGAATCGTCTTGCGGCAAAGCCAGATCTGAAGCGCCGGATCAAGTCCGCTGCTGGCAAAAATCATCGCAAAGCGGGCGCTGAACAAAAAGAACATGCTGTGCGCAAAAGTCAGGCTGAACATACATGCGCCGGTAATCAATGCCGAGTAAATCGCAATCATGCCGGGCGGATGGCGGTCCGCCAGATATCCCAGCAGAAAACCGGAAAGCACACCGGCAATCCCGCAGAACGCCTGCAGCGCCCCTGTCCAGGCGGATGCACCTTCGATTCCGCCGTTGATGTCCTGGACAAACAGCGGAATGAACGAGGAGTCAAACTGACGGGCAAACATCACTGCCCCCATGAGAAACAGCAGCGGCAATGCCAGTGCAAGGTGTCTCTTCTTGGGAGTGATTGAACTGAAAAAACCGCGGTGGTTATGAAGCAGAGGCACAAAGTATTCATGCACACCGAACAATACCAGCAGAAACGGAATCAGCATCAGGAAACCGGAAATGATGAAAGCTGTCCTGTAGCCGAAATATTCCGCCGCGAATCCTCCGATAAAAGCTCCGGTCAAAGCTCCGGAAAACACGGCGCTGTTCAGGGAACCGAGCGCAAAACCGCTGTGCTCCTCCGGAGTATGCGTGGCAACAAGAGTCTGGGCGGCAGACACCGACCCGCATAAAGCCCCCTGAACCAGCCGCAGCAGAATCAGGTAAATCGGCGCATGAACCACTCCCATCAGCCCGAGGACAATCACACCGCCCAGATAGGAACGCAGCAGCATCTTACGCCGCCCGTACTTGTCCGCAAGCGCTCCCCATACAGGCGCAAACAGCATCATGGTCAAAGGCGTCCCCGCCCCGAACAAAGCCACCCAGAAATCAATATTGCCGCGCGCCACTCCCATTTCCTGCATGTAGAACGGCGCAAAAGGAAGTCCGAAGGCAAAACCGATCTGTGAAAAAAACTGCGCGATCCAGACCATGGTAAGATTTTTCTTCCATGTCCTGCCAAAGTCCGGCTTCTCCGGGAAAGAATTATCCGAATCCATCTTTCTAAAGAGTCCTTCATTGATTACTGAAAAACAGGACTTTACACGCTATCTGCGATTTTTGCAAATTAAAAACTGCAAATAGTTTAAATTTTGAATTATTTGAATTTATTTAACAAAAAGACGAACCGGAGCCATCTTGAGAATCCGGTTCGTCCGATCTGCCTTGCAAAGTTACTGCTGCCCGGCGGCGTCATCCCTCCGGGGAATAACCGACAATCCGTTCATCACGGACACCGCAGGATAAAGATTCCGTGCCGGAGAAAGTTCCAGAGCATTGTTATTACCGTAATTATTGATTGTCGCAGTACAGGCGCTCATGCCTGAAGCCAGACAGAAAAACGCCGCCATGATGAAAACACACTTCATCTCCTTTTCCTCCTTTTCCTGTTGCGAACCATATCTTTCAACTCTGCGATATCGGAAAGACATGGACAATTCATGCGGTGCCGTGAACAGACTTCATGGCTGACCTTGTTTTTATCAATTTTTGCAATCCACCGTATTGTTCCGATGTAAGCACCGACTGCAGCAGGAACAGCCACGGTCAATATGGTCACGACAGCTTCAATGGATAGAGTCAATTTTCCATCCTCCTTCTGTTATGGGCGTCTTGCCATGCGGCATAGGCGATGTCGCCGCTGATGCCGAGGTTCGACGCCTGCATCACACTATACCAGTAGGCACGTTCCGCGCGGTAGGACGGACGCAGCATACGCCATGTCCAGAGCGGATATTCCGCATCGAAGATTTTCCGCGTGTTCCGCTTCCAGTCCGCGACGACTTTATCAAAAGTTTCGAGTGTTCCGTCCGACTCGTGGAACTGCACATCGTGAATCAGAACCGCAGGTTTATACAGCCGCATGACGGCGGTCAGAGTCTTCCGGCTCCAATCGTGCCAGCTGTCAGGACCCGCGCCGTTGTAAATATCCGCAAGCTCCGAATTCCTATAACGGGCAAGAATCTGCCGCCCGTCGAGCTTGTAAACATCGCAGAGCCTCCGAAGCTCCGCGATCTCCTCAAGTGTTGCCGTGCTCATGTATGCCTCCTTTCAATATAGTCACAGTTCCTGAACAATGGCTCCAAAGGCATTTTCATTGGAGCCGCAATTAACAAGAACATCCAGAACCTTTCCGTCCAACGGGACTTTTACGAGTGAAGTATAGGTATTGCTTCCGAGTCCGGTTCCGTAACCGGTTCCGCAGGAGTAGAGTTCGCCCAGTGCATTGATCGCATGCAAATAAATGGTGCCAGCCGATATGCTTGTCCAGTTTGACGCTGTTCCCACTCGTGTCGGGACAGTCGGGGCAGAGGTTGTGTCACCTAGTCCGAGTTGTCCTTTGTTGTAGCCGTCACTACCCGTGCACCACGAATACAGCTCACCAGATGAATTGACTGCATAAAAAGCACCATTCCCGGCGGCGATCTTATCCCATACCTGATCGGATTCCAGAAGTGAAAGCTCCACGCTTGAAGACCTTATGGAATTTGCCGTATAGATTTTTCCGTCAGTCGTCAATGCAATTGCATTGTTGTTAATTGCGCTGACCTTCACAAAATTTGAAGCGCCTTCAATTCCTGAAACCTCTGAAAATGTCTCGCCTGAATTGGAAAAACTCCGTAATGAACCGCCGGGAAGAATGACCAATCCATAGCCACCGTTTTCAACACAGAAATCACTGACCTGCGTCGCGTTGCACTGACTCCAACTGCCATTATAACTGTAGTAAAGGTATCCGTCATTGGTAAGCGCATAAATCCGGCTCTGCGTCGCTTTCACTTTTACCCACTTGCGCGTGTCATCCCATAGCTCGTATTCCGCTGAATTCGTATTACCGAAACCAATCGTGTTTTTATTTCCGCAAAACCAGAGGTCGCCATTTGAATCTATGACAAACTGATTCTGCCAGCCCAGTGTTCCGGACACCAAATTGCTTTTGCCGCCACCGGATTTCGTAAGTGTCGTTACCGTGCTTGTAGTATCGAGTCCCAGCATACGGGATGTACTGTCGCCCAAAACCCACAAACTGCCATACGCGATATTCGGGTCATACCATTTGCCGACAGGATCACCGATGATCTGTCCGTCAAGCACATAGTATACGTTGTTTACTGCTACCGTTCCTGTATAAGAAAGTGTCACCGTGCCTGTTCCGACGACAGCCCAAGCATTTTGCACAAGGTCGTATTCCACTTTTGTCGCCGTTGCTGTAGAGGTGTCGATCGAATAGGAATCAACTTTGTAGAATTCCGTGGAGCCGCCAGTGCCGCCACCGCCGGAAGAATCACTCTTCTTCCAGAGGAGAAGACCGTGGATGGGGTCGTATTCTAAATTCATGATTTTTCCTTTAGATTGTAAGATTGAAAGATTGCGAGATTGCGAGGTGTGGAAAGGGCGGCTGCCCTTTAACCTGCTCGAATCAGTTTGCGAGATTGAAAGGTGGGATTAACCTGCCGAATTCGTCGGGGTGGAGAGGACTTTGCCGCCGGTTTTTGCAAGATAATCAATTTCCACATAAGTCGCCGTTTCCACGGCAGACCAGTCCACGGGGGATTCCGTGCGTTCCGTAACGACGGTTCCATCTTCCAGTTTCCGGTTCCGCTGGACAGCGTAAAGCGTCCCGAACTTCCAGCCCTGATAGATTGTGCCATCGTCTTTTTCAAGAATCCGCGAGGGATACTTTGCCATGATTTCCGTGATTCCGAGCCAGTTCATTTTTTGTTATTCCTGTTATGTAAAATTCAAGGGACTGAACCCCAGATTTCACGTTTTTTTTGTTTTTTCACGTTTTCTAAACTCATTTTTGTCTTTTGAAGACAAAAATCCACCCTCTGCAATTTCTTGCAGTCCTTTCTATGTAAA
>CASDPB010000020.1 GCA_949282305.1 uncultured Lentisphaeria bacterium
GACACTGTTATATTTCGCTCCCACCAGATCCGAATACCATTTTCGGATTGTTCCGGGAGCCCATGTCGGTTCTATGGCGGCAAGCAGAAAATCATTCAATTCTTTGCCTTTTTGAGCCAGTCGGCGTTTGTCGGATTCCGTCAGAATTGGGCGTTCCTTGCCCGTCAGCGAAGCCAGATGCTCCTCGTAGATGCGGAGCTTCTCCGCCATGTAGTCATTCATTTTCTGCATATTCACGAGAATTGTCCGCAGATCCCCGTTTTTCACATCCTGCATGAACGAAACCAGTTTATTGACAGTTTCGTTGACCTGTTTACTGTTCATATTGTAATCGCTCCATCAACAATTTGGCTTCTCCTTTTTGCAATAATATACAGCTGAGGTTATCCGGTTGCGAATGCAATATGAGAATCTATACACTTCAAAGTCTTTTGCGACACTCGGATCCCGCGGCGGGTACTTTCGTAAGGAAGTTCCTTCAGTTCGCTGTATTCTTGAATCGTCAAGCCGCTGTCCCAATATTCTGACAGTTGCGCCTCCCAATAATCTCGTCCTTCACGTCCCATGCCGTCCTCCTGTCGTTCGGGGTTGCGCAAGAACATAGCACGCTGGTCGTCTCAAATCTAGATGGGGCTCACTGGGCGCTTACCACGACTCCGTCTTTCGCGTTCCATACCTTACCTCCAGATTTGAGTTCCAGAGGCAATTTATTACAACTTTTAGACGATTTACAGATGGGCTTCACTGGTGGCATACCCTGACCAGTCTCAGATTCTGCTTCCGCACAGCGGACGCGGGGCGACGGCGTTTCATATCTCCGGGAGCGCAAGATTTGTTCCGGTTCATCGGGCCTATGCCCATTTATATCAGGAACGGGTTTATTACACGATGAAAAATACCGCTGATCCGCGCTATTTCCAGGAGTAAAGCAGCCCGCCGCTGCGTTCCTTTTTTGATGCATGCCTGTTTTTCCCGGGGACGCATCATTTCCAAAATTCAGGAAGGGATCATCTGCCGATGGTCTCTTTTTTGTACAGAGAATCCCCGTTCGCAATCCGCTCACGGGGGCTGGGAAAATGAATTACCGTGATGCAAGCAGACGCAGTATCGGGGATTTTGCCTGCGGCGGCCAGCTTACGCAGCTGGAGCGCCGCAGGACTGACAGGAAAGCACGAAGCATTTTTGCGATGCAGAGCATCGCTGTATGGAACTGATTTTTTTAATCAACGTTCCTCGTAACGGCGGATTGTTTTCAGGACACGCGGATCCTTGACAATCGTTTTCATCGCGTCGAATGCCACCTCCTTGCAGGCGGTGTAAATGCAGGAGGGAACCCGATTCTTATCCTCGGGCATCGCCACTGTGACCTGTTTGGTGACAGTGAATCCGATTAGGCGCTTTTCCCGCGGGTCGTCGAAGCGGACGATCGCGGTCAGTGAGTAATTGCCTTCGCCCCAGGCCACATCCAGAATGGATTCCGGAACGGTCACTGTCATGGTAAACGCATCCACAACCTCATTGCCGGGAGCGTCAAACACCTGGAAGGCGATGCTCTTGAAGGTATAGTCCAGGATCATTTCCAGCGGATAGCGATAGGTGTCCGTGAAGAAAAGAGAGTCACGGATACCGATCATGGTCTCCGGACACTGCACGACGATGCGGCAGGGAATCCGGAAATGCCGCGATTCCAGACGCATTGTCTGATTCTGCGCAAAATCCGTTTTTTCCGGGTTCATTTTGAGGTTGTAAACGGAATTGCATCCGCCTGCCAGAAGCAGAATGGATGCGCCGAGGATGGAAAGATACGTTTTCATTTAAAGGCTTTTCCCTTCCCGTTCAATTTTTACCGCGGTTCCCTCCACTGTCGTGGTTGTCGTGCCGAACAGAAAGAGGAAATTGAATACCGTTTTGTCCACAGTGACTTCGACAAGTCCGTCCGCATCGGTCGTTTCCATTGCTTCTTTCAATGCGGTGCGTACCGGCGAAGAAGAACCGATCGGAATGAAAAGGATGAATCCGGAAGTCGAAGATCCGGAAGTGCGCCCGATTTTCGTAAATACATCCCCGGCGGTCAGCGGCGTCGTCGACGGCGCGATTGCCACCGTGGAACTGCATCCGGCGAGAAGCAGGCAGACGAAAGCCAGAGTCGGCGGACAGAAGAAATGTTTCAGCATAGCGGCGCCTCCCTCAGTAATTCAGATTTTTTCCGAGCATTTTGAATTTGATCGCGTCACCGGTTACAGCCCGCTGCTGGATCGTGAAGAGAAACAGGCAGCAGTTGTGGTTTTCCGCCGTGACATTGATGAGACCATCTGCTCCGGCAAATTCCTTTGCATCTTGAATCGCATCATAAGTGCTTGCCGTCCAAAGCGGGAATGTGAGCAGGAGGAAACCGTAATCCGTTCCGGTGACTTCCTTTGCAAGCACCGTGTAGCTGTCATCATTCGTAATGGGAATCGTGGAGGCGGCCAGCGTGCCGGGATCGGTCCAGCATCCGCTCAGACACAGTGCCAGAAGCGGCGCCAGTAAAACAGTCATTTTCATATAACACCTTGTTTCCTGATTGATGTTTTCACTTATTGATAGAGGAAGCACAGTCTGCGCATCGTGGAGGTGTCGAGCTGCAGATGTTTCGGATCCAGATTCCGGATCATTTCCGCCAGACGGACGGGATCATTCCGAGTTTCCGCCTCGATGGCGGACACAAGACGCGCATCGTAATTCCGCAGACGGACCTGGGAGACTCCGTCCATTGCTGCAAGTTTCCGCATTACGGCGTCCAGAGCAGGGCGCGGAATCCGCCGGAACTCAATCCGGATATTGCTGCCGAGGTCAAGCTGAACCGCCCATGTCACGAGCATTTTCCGCAACAGCGATGCGGCATTTTTCTCCTTGAACTCTCCTTCTCCCTTGAGCATCATGCCCAGATAGTTCCGGACAAGCTGACGGGGCATCTGATGCGGCAGATTCGGCATGCGTTCCCCTTTGAAGAAGGCAACGGGAAGCGTTTCCGCCGCAATCAGCTCGCCTGTGTCCGCCCAGACGGCGCGCAGATCGATCTCAAAACTGGCATCGCGGACCTTGACGCCGGGATACGGTTCGGTGAGCGGGGAAAGTTCGCCGCTGATTTCCGCGATAAGTTTGAAATCGCAGTCTCCGGCGGAGAGCTGCTGAGCGGCATCCGCATCCGCCTTTTCGTTGAACAGAAGGGCACGTTTGACGTCGCCCTCCCGAACCGTCTGTCTCACCGCGCGGTCAACCACCTGGATTTCCATGGAGCGGCAGAGCTCCTGCAGAATGGTTTCAGAAAGCGGTTTCCTGGATGCGGGCATTCCGGAAACCGCTTCGCGGCATTCGATCATCACACGCGGAGACACCATGCGGTGCTGAAGCATTTTCAGCGCGGCAAAATCGTCCGCAGGGGGAACGTTTTTATCCACTTCCGCCCGGATCCGGACCTGGTAAACCTTCTTCGCCGTGTCATAGGTCTGTTCCAGCACGGAATATTTTTTCACATATCCGAGGGAATGAGAAAAGACCCGGTCGTATTCCAGCTGGAAATTTTTCACCTTGCTCTCGCTGACGATATTGACGCCCGCGCCCTGCCGCACGGCATTGCGCAGTGCGTCCGCCAAAGCCGTTTCCCGCGCCACGGCCAGATCCCCGGCGCCGATGCCGGAGACCGTTACCTCCACGGCACACAGCGGAAGCACCGCGGACATGAGAATTATCATGACTCGCTTCAACATTTACGGCTCCTGTCGTCGGCTGAACGCCGTCAGAGAATATTGAGCGGGCCGTCAACGACTTCCGGTTCCGTCTGAATCGAAAGGGTTCTGGCTTTCTTGACTTTTTTCACCTGGTTTTTCTGGAAATCGCTCGGTGCAGCACGGCCGGTCACCTGGATGATGTCATCCGTCACGCCGGCGAGTTTCTGTCCGATCACCTTTTCCAGATTGCGGACATTCAGCGTCAGGACAACGGACGCTGTCGCATTGTCTCCAGTGCCTTCCCAGGAGAAGGAGGTCATTTCCGCGCCGAGCAGGGAACCGATCACGGAGGCGCGCACCTTGTCGGAGGTCAGCATGAAGTTTTCCAGTTTGCTCTTGCTTTCGAGGGTGAACCCTTTGACCTGTTTGTAAAGATTCTTGTAGGCATCCAGTTCGGCGCCGCGGAGCGCGGCAAGTTTCTTGCGGCTTCCCTGGGTGGACGACGCGAATGCAACACGGCGGATCAGTCCCTGCTTATGGGCATCGTTGCCCGTCAGATCGGAAATCTTGCTCAGATCCAGTTCGGCCGTGACCTGGGCAATATCGGTTTTCGGATCATATTTCGTGGCGAACAGGATCCCCTTGATCTGTTTGGCATCCGTATTGGTTTCGGTCACGCCGAACAGAGCGCCGGCATCCATGTCCGTGATCTCCTCCAGGAAACTGACATTCACGCCATAGACAGTTTCGACAATGCTGCGTTCAGCAAGGATTTTCGCGGAGTTGATTGATTTCAGGCGCTTCATTTCCGGGGTGAGTTCCTTTTGGGCAAAGGCCGCGGCGGAAACGAAAAGCAGTGCCGCACAGACGAGCTGGGTGAACGGTTTCATTTTTTCTCCTTCTTTGGGTTTGATTATGAAAATAAAATGTTCCTGTTTGATTCCCGTGTCATAAGATCGGCGCGCAGACGATGCGGAACCCGATGTTGGACCGTCCGGCCCGGTAGTCCGCCTCACGGCGCGTCCCGCAGTTCAGACCCGGCGCGCTGCTCAGGAAGGAGCCCCCGCGTATGACCTTGCAGTCGTCCGCATTGTTCTCCGGCCCGATCGGATCTGTCTCCGTTTTCAGCGAGGAGGTTTCCGCATACCAGTCATTGCACCACTCCCAGAGATTGCCGTACATATCATACAATCCCAGCGCGTTCGGTTCTCTGGAGCCTGTTTTCCGCATCTCCCCTCCGGCAGTTTCCCTTGTAACGGCAATCTTTTTCATCGCCGCCTCCGAGCAGTAGAGGCATTTTCCTTTTCCGGCTTCCCCTCCGCGGGCCGCCCAGTCCCATTCGCCTTCTGTCGGGAGACGGTATTCATAGCCCGGCGGAAGACGCCCCGCCTTGCGTTCCCGTTCGTTCAGCCAGTCCGTATAGAGTCTTGCGCCCCGCCAGGAGACACAGGACATGGGATCGTCCGGCGCATGCCCGCGGCGGAGACTGAACGTGCGGTCGATCGGACAATGGGTATCCAGGTAGCGGATTTCCCGGTCATAACGGTAACGTTCGCTTTTACTCAGGTCCACCGTTGCACTGTTCAGGAAAACTACATATTCTCCGACGGAGATCTCCTTTTCGGAGATCCAGTAGGGACGGGAAATCCGGACGCGGCGGGATTTCCCCGTTTCCTCATGACAGTCCGGCTTGAACTCTCCCGGGGAGACCGGAATCAACCGGATTCCCAGTTCCGGGAGCATCCAGGCGGAGACGGAACTGGGACCCGCGAAGATTTTGCTCCGGAAGGTTTGGAAGCGCTGGATCTCCTCTTCCAGAAGACGCAGTTCATTCCGGAGCAGTTTCACATCGGAATGCCGGATGTAGTCGCGCAGCTTGCGCATTTCATTTTCGCAGGCGGCAAGCGCGTCGCGGCTTTTGCCTTTCTGCACCAGCGCCTCATATTCCTTCCGGGCGGAAGCCAGAAGCTCTCCGAATTCCAGATCATGCTTCTTCAATGCATTTTTCACTTCGTTGAGCAGGTCGGAAAAATGGCGCACTCCGGTTCGGGTGCGTGCCGCATGGAGGTAAAGACGCGCCTTGTTCCGCTCGCCTTTCCGCCAGAGTTCGATTCCCGTGTTGAACAGTTCGGCGATACTTTTCCCGGAGAGCGACGGATCCTCTTCCGGAGGATTTTCCGCATCCAGGGAGTTCAGCGGAAAATTCAGCGTCAGGAATGTCATGATCTCCTGCGTTCGCCGGAAATTGCCGTTTGTCTTGTATTCCAGAGCCTTTTCCAGCATTGCGCCCGGACTCATGGCCAGAAACGCCGCAGCGTCTTCCAGAAGGCGCTGCAGTGTTTCCGTCTCCAGGCCGGAGACATTCGGACTGGAGAGCTGGAACGAGCGGTAAATTGCGCCGCTGTCCGAGCGGATGACCGAAAGTGTGATCGTCAGATCGCGCACGTTCGAGACCAAACGGCCGGAAACGACCAGATCGGCTTTGGCAATCCGGAGCGGTTCATTCTTTACAACGGCCCCGGCGTTCAGATTCTGTTCACGGATCACCTGCCCGATGCGTGCACGGGTAATGACTTCAAAACGGGGATTCCGGGAAAGAAGGCTTTCCATATATTCCGCGGCCCACCAGCCGGTCTGTCCGCGGGCTGCCATTTCCGGCGGTACCGAAAATTCATGTACGGAAATCTTTTCTGCATACACAGATACACATAAAACAAATATCTGCAAAGCCAGCACTGATTTTAAGATAAAAGGCCCCATTTTCGCAAAACAGACTATCTGTATTTATCATTATGTATAAAAAAGAACCGCACCCACCGTTGAGGAATATAATATAGCCGATATTGGAAATTTTGCAAGGGGGATGAACAATTTTACCAGAGAGAAAATACCGGGGATCACTTTCATCATCCGGCGTTTTTTCTTTTCCGCCCGGTCCCGGAAAATCGCGGTTTTCCGAGTTGTTTTTCCCTTTTCATGCACTATATTACACTCCTGAATCCGCGGCGGACAGGGAAAGAACGGATGATTTTGTGTTTTTCCATTGACCCGCCGGTTCCGTTTTCTTTTTTCACTCCGCAGGCACTTACTGACAATGAACAAGGATATTCTCGACCGCTTTTTCCTCGACCATTTTTTTATTTTCCAGAAAAATTCTCTCCACCTCAAACTGGCGAATTTTTCGAGTCTCAAAAGAAGATATTATGAGAGACGCAAAAGCTTGAGAGTAAAATCTCACGAAAGGAGTTTCTCGAAAAATGATGAAGATGATTGCCGCAATCCAAACGGGGCTCTGCCCGCCCCCCCGGGATTTTTTAAGGCATGGAAACATCCCGAAGAAGTCGGAAAAAGAAAAAGCCGAAGCACAATGCTCCGACTTCTTCGGTCTGTTGCTTGGATATTCCTTGAATGGTTGCGTCCCCGCATTGCCATTCTCCGCTTTTCCAAGCAAGATAAAGTACACTCGTTTATTTCAAAAAGCAAAAGAGGTTTGCCTTCTGTTGCAACGTGGCCTAAATTAGCCACAAACTTTAACGAGCTTGATGCTCAAAACAACCAGGAGGCAAACCATGAATAAATGTAGCACAGAAAACAAGAAAGTCTATGTCGGATTTGCTGTTTCTGAAAAAACAATTGAAATTTTCGCTGTTTGTGGAACAGAAACCTCAAAGGGAAGTTGCAAAATTGATAACAATCATGATGCAATCAAGAAATTTCTTTCCTCATTCAAAGACCCCAGTCGTGTATGCGTTGTCATGGAAACTGGGACTCACTCGCTGTGGATGAGTGAATTGATAAAAGGACTTGGTTTTGAAGTAATCGTTGCCCATGCAAGGGATCTGGCTCTGATTTACCGCAGCGATAGGAAAAACGATCAACTGGATGCCGAAAAACTTGCCCGGTTGGCTCAGGC
>CASDPB010000021.1 GCA_949282305.1 uncultured Lentisphaeria bacterium
ACAAAAGAAACTTTTTCATCGCATCCCCTGAAAATTTTTGTAAACATAAGATAACATGCAAACACAAAAAAGTCAAATTAATATCTGACAACTAAAAAAAAAGGTAAAACATCAACAGGAGGCGGAGAAGACACTCGGACATAAGAGCGATTTGCAAAAAAACATCGGAGGAAACAACAAGAATACCTACTGGCATATGCAAAAGACACTGGCTGAGGAATAAAATTATTTTCGCATGGACCAGCGCTCTTCCAACGCTTGCAGGGAATATAAGTTGCCTGCAAGCGTTTTATAATGGTCGGCTTTCTCTTTTTCATTCATGGCATTATAAATTTTTCCTATGCCCAAAAACAGAAGAGCTTCACTTCTTTTATTCGGAAAGAATCCGCTTTTCTGCTTTGCCATATTCAATGCCTTTTCGGATAAAAACAATGCCTCGGGATATGCTTTGTCAAGAAGAAGGATTTTCATGGCATAAATATAAGAAGTTGTCGGAAATTCATGATTATTCACAAGCATATCAAAAACTTCCTTAAAATATTTCAATGCCTCTTTGTATTCATGACGTCGATAATAATATTTTCCAAAACGTTGAATAACAAAAGGATATAAGGAATCCACATTGGCTGTCTCATACTTGAAAAGCTCTTTCAGCTTCAATAAAGCATTCAACGCATCCTGATGCTTTCCCGCAGACTGAAGAATTTGACTCTTTACAGTATAGTAAAAGAAAAAATGCTCCAATATATACTCCGAATAACGTTCTTCTCGACTCTCAAGCAGCTTGATTCTTTTTTCCGCAAGATTCAAATAAAAATCACGTTTTCCGAAATTCCCCAATTTATCATGAACACTCGCCAAACCGATCTGCATCATCAGTTTTTCGTTTAAAATATCATCCTGATCATAATCGGCAGCATCAACATCATCAAGATTATATTGCAGCGCTTTTTCAAAATAAGGGATGGACTGCGAGTATTTTTCAGACATATATTGCAGAATTCCCATCCGCTGATTCGCCAGGTAATAAAGCAGTTTCAACCGGGGATCCTCATCATTCTCAAATTCTGTGTGATGATTCAACAATTCCATGAGATACATTTCGGCTTTTTGTTTATCTCCGCGTTCATATGCCAGCCGAAAATTTTTATAAAGTCCTGATACCTTAAGAAAAATCTCCTCATCCGACATTTTCCGCTCCCCGCAGCCCGTCATGAAGCAGAAGACCAGAAGCGTAAATAAAAACAAAAGAAACTTTTTCATCACATCTCCCTTAAATTTTTGTAAACATAAGATAACATACAAATGCAAAAAAGTCAACTCTTGACAACAATCAATTCTCAAGAATCAGCGCATTGGAGATCAAGCACCATGCGGAATATTTGGAACTATCACTGCCGCGACCAGCTGTGCGAGATCACGGCAGGACGGAATTTTACATGCAGTTATCCTTGCAATGCTTTTTTGTGACGGACCTCCTGACATGCCAACCATGTTTTCAATCAATTTTCCGGATCGTCATGGCGCGGAGCGCGTTCGCCACTGCGAGCAGTGCCACGCCGACATCCGCAAAAATGGCAAACCAGACGGTGGCATAGCCAAACAAGGCAAAAACCATGACCGCACACTTGAAACCAAGCGCCATGATGATGTTTTCCCAGACAATCCATTTTGTTTTACCGGCAATGCCGACTGCCGCAGCTATCCTGCCAATGTCATCCGTCATGATGACAACATCGGCAGCCTCAATCGCTGCATCAGAACCAATTCCGCCCATCGCAATCCCCAGATCGGCACGGGACAGGACCGGAGCATCATTGATGCCGTCACCGACAAATGCGGTTTTCCGTCCCGGTGCCTCAGAAGCCATCAGCTTTTCAAGTTCCGCAATCTTATCCTGCGGCAAAAGTTCCGCACGACAGATGTCGATTCCAAGTTCATCGGCGACATCCTTTGCAATGGCGGCGTTGTCACCCGTCAGCATTGCAAGACGCGACACTCCCGCGGCGCGGACTCTCCGCAGGGCCTCATGGACTCCGGGGCGGAGCTCATCCGCGATCAGCAGACACCCAAGATACCGTCTGCCACGCGCCACATGGACTGCTGTTCCGGAAAATTCCCGAACCTGCCCGACTCCAAGCTTCCTCATGAGTTTTGCATTGCCGGCATAAATCACGCAGTCCGCGGTCAAGACTTCAATTCCCATTCCGGCGATTTCACGCACTTCGCTTTTTTCCCGGGACACCCTGCCGTATGCGGCAAGAACCGACTTGGCAATCGGATGGTTGGACTGTGCTTCCGCGAGAGCGGCATTATGCAGCAGTTCCTCCCTGGAAATCCCCGGTTCCGGGTGATACTCCACCACATGGAACACCCCCTGCGTCAGGGTTCCGGTCTTGTCGAAGGCAATACTTCCCAAACGGCTCAGCAGCTCCAGACAGTTGCTTCCCTTGACCAGAATGCCATTTCTTGCTGCACCGCCGATTCCGCCGAAAAAGCTCAGAGGAATGGAAAGCACCAGCGCACACGGACATGAGATAATCAGAAAGCTCAACGCCTTGTAAATCCATTCAGAGAAATTCCCGAATCCGGCAAGCGGCGGCACCACAGCGACCAGCAATGCCATGCCGACCACCAGCGGCGTGTAAATTCTCGCAAATTTTGTGATGAATTTCTCCGTAGGCGCTTTCTTGCCCGCCGCATTCCGCACGAGATCAAGAATCCTGGAGACCGTTGATTCCGCAAAAGGTCTCGTAACCTGAATTTCCAGTACACCATCCGTGCTGATCGTCCCTGAAAGCACCTCATCCCGGGGAGAGACCCGCCGGGGAACAGTCTCGCCAGTCAGTGCGCGCGTATCAAGAAACGCGCTCCCGCTCTGCACAATGCCGTCCAGAGGCACTTTCTCTCCGGGCTTCACGACGACAATCTCTCTCAGAGCCACAGTCTCCGGTGCAACAGTAAGGATTCGACCGTCGCGCCTGACATTCGCATAATCGCTTCGCAGGTCCATCAGTTTTTCAATGTTTCTCCTTGACTTTGCAACCGCGGAATCCTGAAGATACTCCCCGATTCCGTAAAAAATCATCACGGATACCGCTTCCGGCATCTCTCCGATTGCAAACGCACCAATGGAGGCAAGTGCCATAAGAAAGTTTTCATCCAGAAAATCCCCTTTGAAAATATTGCGGACAGCCTCCAGCAGCACGTTTCCCCCGGCAAGCAGATAAGCTGCTCCAAACAACGCGACTCTGAATGTTTCAGGGAGCGGCGCATACACGGCGGCGACGGTCAGAGCCAAAGCCCCTCCCAGCAGGAATAGTGTATTCCTGAAGCTCCTTTCCACGCCATGTTCATGACTGCAGCAATGTTCATGTGATTGATGTGATTTCATCAGACTTTCCATTTTGTCAATGCTCCTTTCATTGTTATATACCTATACCCGTATAGGTATCAATATATGACAATTTCACCGGAAGTCAAGCTGAAAAAAAGAAAAAAATTATGACATTCTGGAAAAATGCTCAAGAGCTTTGGAAAAATCGGACAAAGTCTTCTCCGCATCTCCGTGCTCAATGCCGTAACGCACGCAATGTTTCAAGTGTCCCTCAAGGATGATCTGCCCGATCTTGTGAAGCGCGCTCTTTGCCGCATTGATCTGAATCAGGACATCTTCACATGGAACGTCTTTATCAATCATCTTCTCTACCGCATTCAGCTGACCGACCACTTTCCGGAGACGCAGATGCAGTTGTTCCGGTTCCATACATTGTTTCATAATCTTTGCTCCCATGAATTTATCGGGGTAAGATAGCCTGCCGGACATAAAAATCAAGGAAAAAAGAAGGCGCACAGCCGCATCAAGAGATATTTTCCTCCATCGCCCCCACCGGAAAAAACGTTTCCGCGCGGCAGAAAAAAACACCCCGGGAGACTTTGCCGCGGGGTGCTTCCCATATTCCGGACTGTTTCAGAAATTTTATTCCGCCTGAGTTAATGTGATATTGCGGAAAGACGCCTCTCCCGTCACTTTGCGGAAAAGCACATAAAAGCTCAAGCTCCTGATCGGTTTTGCGGGAGTGTAGGTTGCCTGCGCCTTTTCCCAGTCATGAGTGCCGCCTTTGAAATTGGCAAGGTGCCCCCAGACTTTGCTGCCATCCGCCAAAACGATGTCAAGATAGAGACAGTAATTTCCCCACAGCGCCCCCTTTGCATCCACCGCCCTGCTCTCCGCGGAAAAAGTAATTGCCTTGGGAGCAGTCTGATTCAAAACGACGCGCTGAACGACTCCGCCGTTTCTGTCGGGTTCCGCATTTTTGCAGGTAATCACACCGGTCTTTGCATCGACTGCGGTGGTTTTTGTCCCTCCGTAGAGCCTCCAGTTGCTCTTCAGAAGATTCGCCTCCTGTGCAACCACTCCCATTGCGAGTCCGCAGACAACAGCCGCCACTGCCATCACTTTCATAGCAACACTCCTCTTTTTCATAGTCCGTATCATTGCGTCCCGGTTAAATATCTTCCTGCTCAACAGAAAAATCAAGCGGGAAAAGATGAAATTGACTGCTTTTCAGAGGAATATGCTGAAACAGGCCGCGGGAAAGCGGCATCATGCACCGTATCGGTATTCCACCGTGCCGCCGGTTCCGTGATCTCCGGCGGTTCAGGCGGCACGGACTGCTGTTCCCGCAGCTCCTTTCCGGAATCAGAAATGATCCAGATCCGTATGCAGTTTATCCATTTTCGGACTGAACGGAACAGCTCCCTTGTCCGTGATCTCATAACCGGTCTCGATGCGGACGCCGTTGAATTCCGGATGTCCGAAGAAACTTACGTCCACACAGACCGTCATCCCCGGCACCAGCACATCATCGCTGTTCGGTCCGAAGAAGGGGCATTCCGCCTCATTCAGACCGATCGTATGCACAAACGGGCAGACAAGGTTCTTTTCAAAGCCATGCTTATTGAAGTAGGCACGTGCCGGGGCGTCAATCTCACGCCCGGTCAACCCGACTTTCAGCATATCCTTTGTCAGGCAGAATGCCTCGCGCAGATATTTCATGCACTCGATCTGTTTTGCGGAATAGGTTCCGTTCGCGGGGAGCGCGTCGCCGACCACTCCGGCATAACCGCGGATCTTCGGAGCAATGCCGATCATCACCAGTTCTCCGTCTTCCATTACTTTTGTGGTAGCCGTCGGAACGACCGCGTTCCCGCGTTTGCCGCTGCCGACAATCGCCGAAAAGCCGAATCCCGTCGCACCGCGGCTGCGAGCCGCATATTCGCCCGCCGCGGCAACCTGTATTTCGGTGTTTCCGACCCGGATCATCTCCTTCATCGCTTCATAGCTGAGATCCGCCAGTTGGAACGCGGCGCGGATCTGCTCGATCTCCCAGGTTGATTTGTGGTAGCGCAGATTCAGGAATTCGGAAGTGATGTCAACCATTTCGACACCGACAAAACCGTCCGTGATGCCCTTGTGACATCCGTAAGGCATCCGGTCACCGCCGACGATGCCGATACGTTTCACGGTTCCGAGATTCGCATTGAGTTCGGCGAATAGATGCGGAAAATCAATGATTGACGCCGCCGGATACTCTTCGTCCGGCACCATGAACACCGGGAAGTTGCGTGTTTCGGTGATTGCGCTGTCCTGCTTCGCGAACGGTTCGCTTTCCGGTCCGCCCAGCAGAAGCGGCGTCCCTTTGCGCGGCACCAGCACGGCCCCGCTTTCAAACTGCGGACACCAGCCGGTCAGATACCAGCCGTTCCCGATGTTGAACTCGTCATAGTAGACAAGCGCAAGATCAAGATTTCTCTCCTCAAGAATCTTCCGCACCGCCGCAAGGCGCTTTTCGCTTTCGCTTTTGACCAGATACCCCATGAACAACCTCCGTTTTTATTATGTTAAATTTAACAATATAATGTTAATTATAGTCTTCATTTAAAATAAAGCAACCACCGGAATGAAAAAAACATTGAAATTTTGCACTTGGCGTGATATTTTTACGGCATTATGATAAAACAAAAGCGGAACAACATCTCTCTGGACTCCATCGCGGCGGAATGCGGCGTCAGCCCCATGACCGTCAGCCGTGCGCTGCGCCAGCTTCCGACCGTTTCCGAGGAGACAAGAAAACGTGTCTTTGAAACGGCGGCGCGCCTCGGCTATCTGCGCACGACCCGCGCCGGGCGGAAGGCGACTTTTCATGAACAGCTCCACTCACGGCCCGTCCAGATTATCGCGGGAGAGGGAAAGGAAGGAATGGGACGGTTCCACTCGGAACTGACCCTTTCGCTGGTGCGTCTTCTCGCCGCGAAACGTTATGAATGCGTCATTCGGGTTTCCGACGGCAACTACAAGGAGTTCACGCGGATGCTTGCCGTCGCGGGCAAGGCGGACGTGGAAGCCAGTCTGATCATCGGCAACTTCAGTGAAAAGGAACGCTGTTCCCTGCTCACCGCCCTGCCCGGCGCCATCCTGCTGGACGACACGGGAAAAGACGTCATCGAATCCGTTTACAGCTCCTTTTCCTTTGACAACACACGGGCGGCGGCGCTGGCCACAAGGCATCTTCTCTCCTCCGGCAGAACAAGAATCGCGCTTGTTTCAGGGCCGAAAGAACATTTCTTCACAAGGGAAATCGAGGCGGGCTACCGCGACAGCCTGTCCGCCGCGGGAATAGAGCCGGACGACAATCTCATCTGCTACACGGATTTCACAACACGCGCGGCGGCGGACGCCGTGAAATCCCTGCTGGAACGGAACGTGAAGTTCGATGCCGTTTTCACGAACGACGAGATGGCGGGCGGAGTCTACCGCCCCCTTCTGAAACGCAGACTCCGCATACCGGAGGACATTGCGGTCTGCGGCTGCGACGGACTGCCCGTCGGGGAACAGCTTTATCCTCAGCTGACCACGATCATTCTCGATCACCGGCAACTTGCGCGTCAGGTCATCGACAAAATCACGAATCAGGATCTCGCACTGACTCCTGTCCGTGTCCGTCTGCTTCCCAGTCTGCAAATCAGGGAAAGCACCTGATTCCGGCTCTTCACCGCAGTTCCCGGCGCGTCAAAATCCACATTACAGCACAAAATTACCATGATTAGCACATAAGTTTTATACTTTTAGAGAAAAGAGGCTTTCTTTTTATCTTTTTCCCCTTATATTTTTTATATAAGCGAGTTTCAAAGTTACTCACCAAACAAAGAGGAAAACAAAATGGCCAAGATCACATTCATGGGAGCCGGCAGCACGGTATTCGCAAAAAACGTGCTCGGCGACTGTCTGTGCAGGGAAGCGCTGAAAGATTCCCACATCGCGCTCTATGACATCAACAGGGAGCGTCTCATCGAATCCGAGAAGATGCTCACCACGCTTAATCAGAACATCAACGCCGGACGCGCGAAAATCACGACGCATCTGGGCGTCGCAAACCGCAAGAAAGCACTCAAAGGAGCCGACTTCGTGGTCAATGCGATCCAGGTCGGCGGCTATGAGCCCTCCACAGTGATCGACTTCGAGATTCCCAAGAAATACGGACTGCGCCAGACGATCGCCGACACCCTCGGCATCGGCGGAATTTTCCGTGCGCTCCGCACAATTCCCGTGATGCTTGATTTCGCAAAAGACATGGAGGAAGTCTGCCCGAACGCATGGTTCCTCAATTATACAAATCCCATGGCAATGCTCACCGGCGCGATGCTCCGCGGCACCTCCATAAAGACCGTCGGGCTCTGCCACTCGGTCCAGGTCTGCGCGCAGTCGCTCCTTTCAACGCTCAATCTCTACGATGAAAAGAAGGACGGCCCGTTCGACGCCCTCGGCTACCGCGCAAAAATCGCCGGAATCAACCACATGGCATGGCTCCTCGAACTCACGAAAGACGGCAAGGACATTTACCCGCAGATGCGCAAGCTCGGTCCGAAGATCGTGAAGAAATACCGCGGCGGCAAAGAAAAACACGGCAATCTGATCCGCCTTGAAATGATGAACCGCTTCGGCTACTACGTCACGGAATCCAGCGAACACAATGCGGAATACGCCCCCTACTGGATCAAGTCGGCATATCCCGAACTCATCGACGAATATTTCATCCCGCTGGACGAGTATCCGCGCCGCTGTGTCAACCAGATCAAAAGCTGGAAGAAACAGTATAAAGACATCTGCGGCAATCCGAAGCTCGATCACAAACTTTCCCAGGAATACGGTTCCGGCATCATGAATGCCATCGTGACGAACACCCCCTACCAGATCGGCGGAAACGTCATGAACAACGGACTCATCACCAACCTGCCGTCCAACGCGGTGGTCGAAGTTCCGTGTCTCGTCGATTCCAACGGTGTTCAGGGCACCTACGTCGGAGCCCTGCCTCCGCAGTGCGCGGCAATGAACATGACCAACATCAATGTTCAGCTGCTCACAATCGAAGCGGCACTCACGCTCAAACGCGAACATATCTATCATGCGGCAATGCTTGACCCGCATACAAGTTCGGAACTCAACATCGACGATATCATCGCGATGTGCGACGATCTCATCGAAGCTCACGGAGACATGCTCCCGAAATATCATTGAGCATAACCGCTGAACCGCAGTGCAGTCCCCGGCTGAAACACCGGGGCTGCACCGGTTCCGCAGTCTCCCCCATCTTTCTTCATTTCAGACATGAATGCCGCGCATACGGAACAACTCTCCGGCATATTCCCGCATTCCGCAGGTCAGGTTCCTTGAAAAAGCTCCCCGGCGGTGCAATCGCGCGCCGGACGGAACTCCCGCTTTTTTCCGCGCAAAAAGTGAACTCAGGTGGAAAAATCCATACGGCAGATTATAGTATCAGGGTTGGAAAATTCATGAAAGGACGTTATGAATCTGCCGGAATTATCTCAGACAATCCGCAAAGTCAGACTCGCGCAGGGAATGACTGTCGACCAGCTTGCGCAGAAGAGCGGCTTCAGCAAGGGCTTCATCTCCCAGGTGGAGAACTTCCGCATCACTCCTTCGCTCAAGGCACTGCTCCGCATCGCGGAAGCGCTCGGCATCCCGATGAGCAAATTGTTCGATGAAAACGGACAGAATGCGGAATACACCTTCGGATCCCTCAACTGCGGAGAGGAAATCCAGAGGAACGACAATACGCAATATGGGATCAGATACCTCGCTCTTGCCTACCGCCAGATAGGGCGCAAGATGGATCCGTTTGTTCTGGAATACACTCCTGCGACGCCGCGCGAGTTCATGCTTCACGACACCGAAGAGTTTTTCGTCCTGCTCGAAGGAGAAATAGAGTTTTACCTCTATGACGACACAAACAAACGCGCGATGAAAGCCGGCGACACGCTCTATATGCGTGCCAACATTCCGCACAGAGTCACCTTGCGCAAAGGCTGCAGATACGCCAAAGCCATGTCGATCTATTCCGACTCCATGGGCGCCGATCTGCCGAAATGATCTTTGTCCTCTAGTCCAGTTCCGTCTTCGCGGCATGGAGAATCACGGCGGCCCGGGGAGTCCAGGAGCGCCAGTTCCCAATCGCCTCTTCCAGACGGCGCACCTCCTGCTGCGCATCAAATCCTTGAGGAATCGAAATGCCTCGCTTCTGAACCCGGATCAAAACCGGAAGCGACGACGGAAGCAGAGCTTTCAGATATTTCACGTCCAGACGCGCAGGTCGCGGTCCCGCCTTTACAGCCTTGACGGTTTCACGGCAATGGGCAAAGTTGTATTCCGCGATGAAATACCGGAAATCCAAAAGCATCACCGCCAGCAGCACCACCAGAAGCTGTGCGGCATTTGCCCAGAGCAGCCATCGCAGATTTCTGCGATACAAAATCTTGCAGAAGATCAGACAGAGTCCCGCGCCAACCATCAGCATCCACGCCGCGGCGGCAACCCGAAGCCCGGTCAGACTGTAGACAGATACGTATTTCTCCAGACGCAGCAGTGAGGAAGCGACCAGAAACACGTTCTGCCCGAGCCAGATGTAAACCAGAATCCGCGCCCATTTCCAATCCGCGCCGGAACATCTTCCGCTGAAAGCCCAGAGCGTCATCCCGCCCGCAAGCAATGCGGTCGCGATCAGGGGATAGGCTCCGCGGTGTGCATATTCGGCATACGTCACTCCCGCCGGAAGTGCCGCTCCCGCCCAGAGATATTCCACATCCAGCAGATTCTGGACGAGAAACACCAGATTGAAGAGGACAAGCCCGCGTGTCATGATCCTTGCAAGCAGCAGGGAAGATGCCGGCGAAAGCTCTTTCCGTGCGATTTTCCCGGTGCCGCTGCGGAAACTCTTGTAAAAACGCTCCCAGAGCGTCATCCCGGTCACGGCACAAGTCGTCAATGCCATAGCCAGCCAGAAGAACAGGCGCCCGGCGGACGGAAATTCGATTGTTCTTATCCAGGCGAAAAGATGCTTGACCCATCCCTCCAGAATCGGGTTCGCGCTGGAAAAGAGAATGAAAAAGACCCATGCCCCCGCGACAGGCAGAACCCAGAGAAGGGCTCCCTTCATAAAACGGGTCAGGCGTCCCGTCTGTTCACTCTGCCTGTTCCAGCAGCTCCCGATCTGATAGAAACATTCCGGAAGAAACGTAAAGCAGAGCGCCGCCAGCTTCAGCCCCCATTGCTCCATTGAGGAGTCCGCGCGTTCCTCCCGGCAGAGAATCCGGAACACCAGAATGGAAGCACATGCGAAGACCACCGCGAACAGGTCGCTGTAACAGAAAATCCCGATCCCGCAAAGAATGAACTGAATTCCCCAGAGAATCCGCGCAGTCACGGAAAGATAATCCTGCCGCCTCGGCCAGCAGATACCCAGAAAGCTCAGGTAAAACACCAGCAGCGGAATCGAGCCGGGGGAGGAAGAACGGTATAAAAGGAAATCCGCCAGAATCACCATCATGAGAATCATCCAGATGCGCTGATGATCCGGATACCACAGATTGTATTGATACCGTTCCCGTTCCTGCTCCTGCTCCTGCATAAGACCTCCCCTTTTTGAATTCAATATACGCCCCGTATTCACCCTGCCGTCTACTATAACCCGGAAGAAGATTTTTTTCAAGACGCGTCCCGCATTTTCGACTGCGTCACGCGCCGCCCGCATTTCCGAAACCGGGGAGATATGCCGGAAATCCGGACAGCCCTGCACGAGGCGGCTTTTCCGTGCACATGTCTGCCGGTTTTATGGCGACTCGTTCAAAAACTCGGAAAAAAGACGGTTTCTTCATTGATTTTCAGAAAAAAAACGGTATATTATACGGATTCAAAATAAACAGGAAAGTAATTATGAGAAAGTCAAGGCTGTTTTTTCTTCTGGTTCTTGCCGCGGTAGGCATTACAGCCCTGTGCTATTCCCATGAACTGTCCGACGTGAAGCTGGCGGAAATTCCCCTGCTCTGTTCTGAAGACGAGGATGCAATCGGTTCCGTCAGCAGAAAACAGAAATATCAGGAAACAGACACAGTCCTTACCGATTTCATACTGGAAAATCAGGCGGGCGGTCTGCGGATCGCATCCATAGCGCGCAGGCTTCTGCCGGGAACCGCCGTAAGGAATCCGCAGGATATTTTCCTGGAACTTTCTTCCATTCATGAATTCACCTCCGGCACTTACCGGATTCATTATGAACTAATTCCCTTTATTACCGTATTCATATCTGATACGACTCCATCAAGGGACGGGCCCGCAGTCTGACCTCCCCCTTTCACAATCAGTATTGGCACAGACATCGCAAAAGAACTGAAAACGCATATTTCCACGGGAAAATGTGTGTCGCGTTCTCCGTCCTGCCGAATACAACTAAAAATTAAATCAATTCAAAGAAACGGCTGCACTGACGGGATTTTCTTATTTGATTCCGTTCCGTTGTCCGTCAATTTTATGGAGTCAGTATTTTATGAAAAAGATCAATTTTATGCTTACAGCCTTCCGCGACGGTTTTCAATCCGTATTCGGAGCCAGAGTTTTTTCCTGTGATTTTCTGCCGGTCGTCGAAGAGGCGGCGGCAGCGGGAATCGAACATTTTGAAGCGGGCGGCGGCGCCCTGTTCCAGGCGGCATATTTCTATTCCAACGAAGACGCTTTCCAGGTCATGGACAATTTCCGCAAAGCGGCAGGTTCCCAGGCGAATCTCCAGACACTCGCCCGCGGCATCAATGTGGTAGGCCTTGATTCCCAGCCGCGCGACATCATCAAGCTGCACGCCAACCTGATGAAGAAACACGGCATCACCACCATCCGCAACTTCGATGCGCTCAACGATGTCAACAACCTCATTTACAGCGGCAAGTGCATTGCCGAAGCGGGACTCAATCACGAAGTCACGATCACCATGATGGAACTGCCTCCCGGATGTGACGGGCATAGCGCAGAGTTCTATGAAACGGTTCTCCGCCGCATTCTCGACTCCGGCATTCCTTATACTTCGCTCTGCTTCAAAGATGCGTCCGGCACATCCTGCCCGCAGAAGGTCTTCAATACGATCAAGATGGCACGCAAGCTCCTGGGAGAGCAGACGCCGATCGTATTTCATTCGCATGAAACAGCCGGATGCAGCGTGCTTGCCTACAAAGCGGCGCTTGAAGCCGGTGCGGATCAGATCGACCTCTCCATTGCCCCGCTTTCCGGCGGAACCTGCCAGCCGGACATCCTCACCATGTGGCACGCCCTGCGCGGCACCGAGTTCACACTCGACATTGATTATCAGAAGATTGTCAAGCTCGAACAGAGTCTCAAGGAGGCGCTGAAAGATTATTTCATGCCGCCGGAAGCCACGATGGTCAATCCGCTGATCCCGTTCTTCCCCATGCCCGGAGGCGCACTCACGGCAAACACGCAGATGCTGCGCGACAACGGGCTCATGGACAAGTATTCCGAAGTCATCGCCGCAATGGGCGATGTTGTAATCCGCGGCGGCTACGGCACTTCCGTCACGCCGGTCTCCCAGTTCTACTTCCAGCAGGCATTCAACAACGTCATGTTCGGACCGTGGAAGAAAATCGCGGAAGGCTACGGCAAAATGGTGCTCGGCTATTTCGGCAAGACGCCATCGCAGCCGGATCCTGAAATTGTCAAGATTGCGTCGGAACAGCTCAAGCTGCAGCCGACTTCCGCCAATCCCATGGATCTCAACGACGCCAATCCCGCCAAAGGACGCGCCGCCGCCATCGCCATGCTTGAAGCCAACAAACTTCCGACCACCGATGAAAATATCTTCATCGCGGCGTCCTGCCTTGAAAAAGGAATTGCGTTCCTCAAGGGGGAAGGCAAAATCGGCGTCCGCAAAAACGTCGGAAAGGAACAGAAGACGGAGAAAACCGCCGCGGGGGCAAAACAGCTTCTGGTCACGATCAACGGCAATGAATACAATGTGAAACTTGATAAAGGCACAGCCGTCATCAACGGTCAGAGCTATGCCTATGATGTGAAAGCGGCGGAGGGCGGCGCCAGCGCAATGGAAACAGCCGCAACCGGCTCCTCGGTTGAAAAATTCAAGGAGGTTCACGCGACTCTGCCGGGGACTGTAATCCGGATTCTGGTCAAGCCGGGCGAACACGTCAAGGCGGAACAGCCGCTCATGATTCTCGAAGCGATGAAGATGGAAACGCAGGTCACTTCCCCGATAGACGGCATTGTCGCGAAATTTCAGGTCAACGCACAGGATCAGGTTCAGACCGGCTCCCTCCTTGCACTGATCAAATACGAGTAAGCGAGGTGCGGAAATGGAATATTTCAGTAATTTGACAGAGATTTTCCAGGGCATTGATCTGCTCCTGAAATCTGATCCGAAAATCGTGCTTGTCCGGCTCCTGCTGATTATTCTCGGGGGCGTCATGATCTATCTCGGCAAAAAAGGCGTGCTCGAAGCGCTCCTGATGATCCCGATGGGACTCGGCATGTGCACGATCAACGCTTCGCTCATGTTCTTCGACCCGATCAACATGGTCAACAAGACACCGGTTGATCCCACAAAGGTGGGCACCCTGTTTCTTGATTCAACGGTCGCCAACAACGATCAGCTCATGACGCTGATGCAGGTGGACTGGCTTCAGCCGATCTATACGCTGGCATTCAGCAACGGCCTGATCGCGTGTCTGATCTTCATCGGCATCGGTTCCCTGCTGGACGTCGGTTTCGTGATGTGCCGCCCGTATGTCAGCATGTTCCTTGCGGTCTGCGGCGAAATGGGAACCCTGCTGGTGCTCCCGATCGCAACGCTGTTCGGGATGAATCTCCATGAAGCGGCGTCCATTGCGCTGGTCGGCGGCGCGGACGGACCGATGGTTCTGTTCGGTTCGCTCAAAATGGCGCCGGATCTTTTCGTTCCGATCACAATCGTGGCATATCTGTATCTGGGACTGGCATACGGCGGGTTCCCGTATCTGGTCAAATTCATGATACCGAAAAAACTGATCGGCATCAAGATGCCCGAAGAGAAAAAGGCGGTTCCGATCACTTCGGGGCAGAAGCTGGTTTTCGCGATCTGCGCCTGCGTGCTCCTCTCGTTCCTCTTCCCCGTGGCGTCGCCGCTGTTCTTCTCGCTGTTCCTCGGAATCGCGATCCGCGAATCCGGGCTTGAGAAGTTCCAGTACATTGTCAGCGAACTGGTGCTTTACGGCTCCACGCTGATGCTGGGGCTACTGCTCGGAGTCCTCTGCGACGCCCATACGATCATGAATCCGAAAGTGCTTCCGCTACTTCTGCTCGGAATCCTCGCCCTGCTGCTCTCCGGAGTCGGCGGGCTGCTCGGCGGCTACATCATGTATTTCATCACCGGCGGAAAATACAATCCGGTGATCGGCATTGCGGCGGTGAGCTGCGTGCCCAGCACGGCGAAGGTCGCACAGAAATGCGTGTCCAAGGTCAATCCGAGCGCAATCATCATGCCTCATGCACTGGGCGCGAACATCTGCGGCGTAATCACGACCGCGATCATCACGGCAATCTATATGAGCCTCATCAAGTAAAGGAGGATACAGCAATATGTTTATGTCTGCATTGAAAGTCATGCTTGAGACTTTGGTTCTGACGGCGATTGTCTCTCTGGTCGTCGCCGTTCTGATTCAGCTTCTGGTCAAGCTCATTCACAAGATTTCCGCAAGGAAAAATCCGGCGGAAAACACGAAAGAGATCGAAGCGGCTCTGCTGATCGCCATTGCCGCTTCCGAACAGGAACAGTAACGCAGGAGAAAGGACTGTCCGCTGCCTCTGCCGGCGGCAGTCCGCAGTCCATATTTTTGCCCTCTGCTCTTTTCGGGGCTGGGAAGAGTGGAGGGCATTTCACTGTTTCAGCAGAAACGGCGGCTAAAATCCTGAATTCCGCTCCGTCAGGTTCTCTCCACGGAAAAAAGACAGTGCGGCATATCGCCATGATAATACCGTGCGGTAAATTCCCGTTCTTTCCTCATGCCGATCACCGTAACGACATGCAAAACGGGATATGACTCGTGCATTCAGAATCATATCCCGCTCAGATTTCCGGCAAACCGGTTACGCTTTACGCGCCTTGATGCGCTCCAGCGCCACTTTCTTGCCCTCGTAGAAGGCATAAAGATTCTGCTTGATTACTTCGGGCTTGCTGCTGAAACCGTCGATGATCGCCTCCTCGAACGCGCGGTCGAAATCCATCTTGTCCTCGCCTTCGAGATAGTGGTCGATCAGAATCACGGAAAGCGCACCCAGAATCACCGAATTCGCGCATTTGTGATTGCCGACGCGATTCGTGGCGATGTCAAGCGCATCAATGCCGAGCACTTTTTTATCTTCGCCGACGTCGGGGCGCTTCATCGTCGAACTGTCATACAGCAGTACGCCGTTCGGCTTGAGCTCATGGATAAACTTTTCCAGAGCGGTCTGCGTCATGGCGATCAGCAGATTGCAGTCGCGGTCGATCAAGGGCGAAGGAATCTTGTTGTGACTCAGGATGATGGAACAGCTTGCGGAGCCGCCGCGCTGTTCGGGGCCGTAGGATGGCATCCATGTGACGTTGAAATTGCGCAGTTTCGCCATGTTCGCCAGCATGATCCCGAGACTGAGAATCCCCTGCCCGCCGAAGCCGCCGATCTTGATCCGGCGTTCGTAATTGAAAATCTTCGACTCGTTCCGGAAGGTCTTCGGAACCCCGATATTGAGTTTGCGGGGGAACAAAAGTTCCCTGACCTTTTCCGGATCGTGAACCGGCGGGGGCGGCAGCGGGGCAAACGCAACCTCGGAATTGTCCCGGAAACACCCCAGCGGGAAATACTTCGTCATGCGCTCTTCGATGAATGCGTTAATCTCCTGCGCGCTCATCTTGAAGTTCACGGGACACGGTGAAAGCACTTCGACCAGGGAAAAACCACGCCGTTCCCGGAGATTCTTCACCGCTTTGAAAACGGCTTTCCTCGCATCGCGGATATGCGCAGTCGTCGTCAGTGCGACGCGCTCAATGTAAACCGGAGATTCCAATGTGTTCGCTAGTTCGCACACCTTCAGCGGAAACCCGTCTGTCGCCGTATTGCGCCCGTAAGGCGAGGTCACGGTCTTCTGTCCCGGCAAAGTCGTGGGCGCCATCTGCCCGCCGGTCATGCCGTAATTTGCGTTGTTGACAAAGAACACGGTCATTTTCTCGCCGCGGTTCGCCGCCTGGATGAACTCGTTGAACCCGATTGCGCCGAGATCGCCGTCCCCCTGATAGGAGATCACGAACGATTCCGGGTTGGCGCGGGAAACGCCGGTTCCCACCGCGGGAGCGCGTCCGTGCGCCACGGAAATGCTTCCGCAGTTGAAATAATAATAGGCGAACACGGCACAGCCGACCGGAGCGATCAGAACCGTGTCTTTCTGAATGCCGTGATATTCAATCGCCTCGGCAATCAGCTTATGAAGAATGCCATGTCCGCAGCCGGGACAGTAGTGCATGTTTTTCTTGATCGGACCGGGTCTGCGCTCGAACGTATCGAAGAAGACGGACGATTTTCCAAACTTGACTTTCTCACTCATTGTTTCATCTCCCACAGAATCTTTTTGACCATGTCGCACACATCGGAGCAGGTCGGAATGTTGCCGCCCATCCGGTTGCAGAGATATACGGGAAGCCGGCAGTCGATCGAAAGCCTGATGTCTTCGATCATCTGCCCGGCGCTGAGCTCGACACTGACCAGCGCACGGGTCACGCCGTTGTCCAGAAGTCTGCGCAGACTCTTCTTCGGGAACGGGAAGACCATTTTCGGGCGGACGAGCCCGGCTTTGATCCCCTCCCCGCGAAGCATCGTGACGGCGCCGGAAGCCACACGCGAGCTGATTCCATAGGCGACCAGAACGATTTCAGCGTCTTCCGTCATGAACTCTTCCGCGCGCTGTTCCGTATCTTCAATGAGCCGGTACTTCGCCTGCAGACGCCGGTTCAGCTCCTCAAGGTCGTCGTGTTCCAGGTAAATGGATGTAATGATGTTCGCCTTTCCGTCGACGATCCGCCCCATTTTCCATTCGGGGTCATAATCATAGACGGCGGGCTCGGGAAGCGTCAGCGACTCCATCATCTGCCCGATGACGCCGTCCGCCATGATGTAGGCGGGCATACGGTATTTTTCCGCCATGCGGAACGACTCATACGCCATGTCGCACATTTCCTGAACGGAATTCGGGGTGAAGACCAGACACTTGTAACTGCCGTGCCCGCCGCCCTTGACCAGCTGGAAGTAATCCGCCTGTTCGGGGCCGATGTTGCCGAGCCCCGGACCGCCGCGGGTGATGTCCGCGATCACCGCCGGCATCTCGTATGCCGCAAGATAGCTGACCTCCTCCTGCTTGAGGCTGATCCCCAGCCCGGAACTGGCGGTCATGGCGCGTTTGCCCTCCGCCACGGCGCCGATGACCATATTGATGGCGGCAATCTCGGATTCCGCCTGAATGAATACACGGTTCAGTTTCGGAAAAAGCGCGGCGGCACTGTGCGCGATTTCGCTCGCGGGCGTGATCGGATACCCGAAAAAGCAGTCGCATCCCGCGAGAAGCGCACCGTAGACAAGCGCCTCATTGCCTTTCAGGAGCAGACGATTGTTGTATTCCATACTTCACTCCTCCGTCTGGTAGATGGTGATGGCGCCCGGTTCCGGGCACTGCAGAAAACAGGAACCGCACCCGATGCAGTCTTCGGGATGCTCCACACATGCGGAAAAATATCCCTGTTTGTTCAGTTCATTGCCGATGTTGATCAAATTCTTCGGACAGGCCGTGACGCACCGCTTACAGCCTTTGCACTCTTCCTGCGTAATGCAGACTCGGTATTTCTTGCTCATTTCTTCTCACCTCCAGGTGATGATTATAGGAAGCGGGAATATACAACCGGAATGGTCATTTTTCAAACCGCCCCTTCCGGGAACTTCAAAAATCAGCCGGGGCGACAACAAATTCCGGGCCACCTGCTCCGCAGACCGGCTTGCACCGCAATTCACGGCGGAATGGAAGTTTCCGCCGGAAAAGCACTTCCGACCATATCAGACACCGCACGGAAAAATCGTCTTTTGAATGACGTCCCATGCCGGTCCTCACGCTCAGTCACATCAGAGAACAGGAACTTTCCGCCGCTCTCAAAAGTCGCGCGATTTGCAGACTGCCGCCTCCGTTCATCAAGCCGGCGGCATATTATTCCTTATTTTTTTTGTTCAGCCCCTTGACTTTCCGCATCACCTGCTGTATAATTATTGTAGAACGATCTACAAGACATAAAACCAAGAGGACGGATGATGGAACGGAAAAAGCGGGCAACTCTCAAAGATGTGGCAGACTACTGCGGACTTTCGCGAAGCCTGGTCGCGTTCATTATCAGCAACTCCGGTTACCGGAACAGCACTCCGGAAAACCGCCGCAAAGTCTTCGAGGCGGTGAAGGCGTTGAACTACCGTCCCAATATAGCGGCAAGAGAACTGCGTGCGCAAAAATCTTCCACCATCGGAGTTGCCATGCCGATGTCCGGTGCCGGAATTTACTACAGCAACATGGCTCTTGAACTGCAGCGGGAGATCAGACGGCATGGCTTCAGCAGCCTCTTTTCCTTCTGGGGCGGTGACGATTCGGAAGATTTGCATGGCTGGACCCTCCAGACTTTTTTCGAGCGCAACATCAGCGGTGTAATCAGCTGGGACCCTTCGCCATGTTTCCGAGAGGAAAAAATTCCGGCAGTCGTGTACGGCTATCGAAATCAGCTTTATGATTACGTTATCCTGAATGAAGAGCAGATGATCGTTCAGGCGCTGGAACATCTGAAAAAATTCGGTCATCGCCGGGTCGGAATCCTGAGCGTGGGAGAGCGCAACCAGTTCTTCCGGAAGCATGTGCAGCGCTGCGGACTGGAATCAAAGCCGGAATGGATTTTTGAACTGACCTTCTGGAGCCGCCATCCGCTGGATGCCTTCGGCAAATTCTACAGCGGGTGCGGCGGGGCTCTTCCCGATGCACTGATCTGCCATAGTGAAACGGAGGCAATTGCAGCAATTTCAAGTGCGGCAAAACTTGGAATCCGGGTGCCGGACGATTTATCGGTCATTGCGCTTGACGGATCTTTCATGACTTCTCTGCTGTGTCCCGCTCTCGATTCCTTTGAACTGAATTTCGCGGAAATCGCAAAACAGCTGGTGGAACTGCTGCTGAGCAGAATCGACGCCCCCGCCGCCTCCCTGCGCTCAGTCAAGATTTCCCCGCAGTTCATTCACCGGGAATCGGTAATCGCATATTCACCGTGATGTACCGTCGGAACCGGCAGAGAAAATTGTCCGGCGCCGACTGAACGCAATGGCAGAGTTGACGGTTCCTGCGGCAAACAGGCGGGAGCCGGAGAGACAAGCCTGTGACGAAAATCAAGACAGTATGGTACAGACCTTCGCCCGGCTTCCGGCTCATGCAGCCGGAGCGCGGAGACAGGGGCAGTCCCCCTTGTCGGAGGAAAAGTGTCCGCACATTTTTCCCGTCCTTGCGGTCGGGGTCTGACCCCAATAAAATAAATTGAGGAGATACAAAACATGAACAAGTATTGGAAAACGGCGGTACTGAAACCGTCCCGTTTCATGCGGCACTCCGCCGGGATTGCCGCGGCGCTGTTTGCATGTGCGACATTTCAGGCGGCGGCGGAAGTGGTTTACCATGAAGATTTTGAAGGAGATCCGGCAAAGTGGCCGATCACCACAATCTATCGCGGGCAGAGCAAGAAGAACAGAATTCATGTCCCGACCAAAGAGGCGGCATTCGGCAAACAGGCATTGTATATGGAATCCACCGACGATGCGCAGTGGATGTTTCTGATGGTCAACATCCCGGCGGAACGGCTTCACGGAAAAAAGCTGAGGCTTACGGCATGGTGCAAGAGTGATTTCACCGGCAAGCCTGAAATCGGCTTGAGAAACGGAGGTCAGTATTCCGGCGGAAACAACAACAGAGTAGGCAAGAAGACCACTCAGGGAAACGGCTGGGAACGGATTGTGATAGAGGGCAAAGCCATGCCGGGAAAAATGACCAGCCTCGCAGTCGGACTCTCTTACGGAACGTCCGGCGCCTCCGTGCTGATTGATGAAGTAACGCTCGAATGCGCCGACGAATTTCCGCCGCTTCCGGCATTGACGGCCCCGGGAACAAATTTCGTCGAAATGCGCCGCATGAGACTGCAGCACAGACGCTTCAACGCCCTGGCGGAAAGTTACAAACGTGATGCGGCTCTTCATGAGTCCATGGACAAGTCGCTGCTGACCCGGCTTGTCACAGCGCAGAAGCACTACAGGGACAACACCCTCACCCCGGAGGACGCCGCGTTAATCTCCAATTGCAGACAATACGCTCTGGATGCTCAGCTCGTCAATCCTTCCGTCGAGTTCAGCGTCGATACTCTGATCGAGCAGAAGGAAAAGCCGGCAGTCAATCTCCTGATGCCGGTAAACGGCTACGACGCCAAAATCCTGCTTTTGCGCAACCATTCCGGCTATGCCCAGTATTTCCGCCCCGTCTGGAAAGCGGGAAATGCACCGGCTCCGCAGCTGCGGCAGATGATTCCTGTCGAGGGATTTTTTGATGCGATGCCTTCTCTGCCTCTTGGTGGCATATTCGAGCTGCCCGCCGGAGAAACCAAAGCGGTCTGGATTGATTTCCGCAGCCGCGGCATGAAGCCTGGAATTTATCGCGGCACACTGTGTTTCACCCCGCTTGATCCGGCTGCCGTCCCGGAACTGCAGATACCTGTCCGGCAGACCGTCGCGGCAATCAAGTCGCCCGAGGAACTTCCGATAGCCGTCTTCAACTGGGATTACGGTGCGGGGAAGAAAGAAACGGACTACAAGTTCCTCCGCAACGCCCGCGTAAATGTTCTGCACGTCCAGGAACCGCGCAAATTAAAGGATGCTGTCAAATGGGAGACAAGCAACCTGAAACAGGTGCTGGATCAGGTGGACCGCAACGGCGACCGCGGCAAGGTGAAAATATTCCTGGAAAACTGGTTTACCTCGGAAGCAGATCAATGGAACAGGAGTCTGGACGATTATTACAGGCAGCTTGCCGCCTACATGAAATCCCGCGGCTACAGGTATGACGAATGGATCGTCCACTGTTTCGATGAATTGCTGAATGAGAAATTTCTTGAATGGGCAAAGAAGATCAAACAGGTTGACCCGCAGATCCGCATCTTTTCCGATCCGCCGCCCGCCAGCATGGAGCAGCTGAAACCATTCCTGCCTTATCTGGACTATTTCTGCCTGGGTTCCGGTTTTCTGGACAATGATGCGAAAAATGGAAATAAAGCGGTCACGCTCCTGAGAAACACCGGAAAGCCGCTCTGGACTTATCACTGCGATTCACAGCCGCGGCATTCCCTGAATCACTACCGCCGGGCGGCACTGAACGCACTCCGGCAGAAGTGGAACGGCATCTCCTTCTGGAGCCTGACAGGTCTGGTGAACCGGCACATGTCAATCCATCCTCCGCCTCCTGGAATTGTCAACCACGGAATGAGCTATCTGGATGAGAACGGCGTACGTTATCCCTCCCGCCGCTGGGCTCTGTGGGAACTGGGGATTGACAACTATGCCCTGATTACCGCCTTGCGGGAAAAAGGCGTCGACGTCGACAAGGAGATCCAGGCAATGTACAATACGAAGGACGCCGTTGCGCTGGACAAGATGATGAATGCCTTCAAAGAGGAAAAGCTGAAACTCTTTCTCCCGACAGGAAAATAACTGCTCCGCCGCAAATCGGCGGGGTGCTGGAAAGCAAGGCAATGACAAAGCCCCGGAACAGTATGGCGCAAACCGCAGTTCAACAGCGGTTCAGCTGCACAGGCAGCCGGCCGGAAGTGAAATGCTCCCGGCGGCGGTTTCCATACGCTCCGGGGCAGGAAGCGAAGTCTGCAGAAATACAGGAGGTGAGAATTCATGAAATGTCCAGATCAATTGAAAGGAGCCCGCACATGAAAACTGCTGAGATTCGGCACAGCTCAGGCCGACAAGGATTGATATAAACATTATGCAAAGAACACATGAACTCAAAAATGGAGAGATGGAATATGAAAAACAAATCCGGGATATGCTGCCGGAATGACGGAATCAGGTTTTCTTTTACCTTAATAGAACTCCTCATGGTTGTTGCCATTATCGCAATCCTGATGGCAATACTGATGCCCGCGTTGAACAAAGCCCGTTCAATCGCCAACAGTGTCACCTGCAAGGCAAATCTCAAACAGGTGGGCAACTATTATGCGATCTATTCCGATGACAATGCGGACTTTCTCCTGCCGAACAAAATGTATGCCGATTACTACGGAGGAGACGCACCGTGGTGGGATCTCCTGCTGGAATATTATATCGGCAGACCAACCGTCAGCGGATACAGGCGCAAAACGATACTGCACTGTCCTGCCGACACAGGGCTTCCGGCATGGGAGAAAAGCCGGATTTATCTGAGTTACGGCTACAATGAATTCCTGGGCCACACCACGGGAGAGATGAATCCCAAGGAATATTTCATCCTCCGCAGGACACACATGGACAGAAAAAATCCGTCGAAGATTATCTGCATCGGCGACATCTGGAAATATTACTGGGCAAAAAATCCAATGGCCACCAGGTTCACGGGATATATCATGACCCGGACAAAAACCCTGGACACAAAACCCTGGGCGGCGCATCCGGACGGAATGAACATCCTTTACGGGGACGGGCACATCGCAAGTTTCAATACACCGAACTATACAATTTCAAAAGACTGGGCAGAAATAACGGGAAATTGATCAACGCTCCGAAATATCCCGGATTTTCCGAATGCTCCGACGGAACCGCTGCGCGTTTCAGCCGGAGTCCGTTCTCATTTTGGAAAAGAGCGGAAAAACACATAAGAGCACACTGCCCGTGAAAAACAATCGAAGAGAAGAAGATGGATCAAAAGACTTTTCAGACAGGCACGCAGATCTATGAACTGCGCGGCAGTCTCAGCGGATGGCATATCTCGTTCAGAGAGGAAATACGCACGGAAAATTTATACGTAATTCATTTTGAGCTGAATGCTGAAACGGAGACGGCGCCCCCGGAACTGAAGGTGGCGTTCCGCCATCCGCAGCGGGATATTCAGGTCCGCTGGACGCCGGAGTGTCCGGCAACGCATCATCTGTTTCAATACTGGTGGAATGGCGGACAGATACGTTCATCGCTCTGCTGCAACGCCCCGGTTTTTTCGTATTTCAATTTAGAGGGAGAAAACCGGCTGACCTATGCGGTGTCCGATGCCTCCGGAACGGTACTGGTTCATACCGGACCGACCGAACAATCATACATCATCAACGAGATCGTGCTGTACCGGGATGCGGCTCCCCCGGTGCGTCAGATAAAGTTCTCCCTGCTGACAGACCGCCGCCCGATCCATTACTCCGAGTCATTGCGCGGAGTTTCCGACTGGTATGCGGAGAATCCCGCATATCTCCCCGCCCCTGTTCCCGAGGCTGCGCGCCGTCCGTTTTATTCGACATGGTATCAGTTCCAGCGCGATGTATCCGCCAGCCTGGTCGAAAAGGAATTTGAAGCCGCGGTCAGCTGCAACCTGAAGGCAGTCATTCTGGACGACGGCTGGAATTACAGCGGCAAAACCGAACCGGGAACATTTGCCCACGCCGGGGACTGGGCGGCAGCTCCGGAAAAGTTCTCCGACATGCCGGCGCACATTCGCAAGGCACATGCACTTGGAATGCGGTATCTGCTCTGGTTCCCTGTTCCTTTCACCGGTTCCCTGGCAAAGCATGATTATTCCCGCTTTCAGGGAAAATTCCTGAATGCCGATTCAACGGTATGCGGAATCCTTGACCCGCGTTTCCCGGAAGTGAGGGAATACCTTGTCAGCCTGTATGAAAAGTTCGTAGGGGAATGGGATCTCGACGGGCTCAAACTGGATTTCATCGACAGTTTCTCTTTCACGGGGGACGACCCCGCACTGAAAGACAATTATGCGGGGCGGGACATTCACAGCCTCCCGGAAGCCGTGGAGACGCTTCTCGCCGAAATCATCGCCCGTCTGAAACGGCTCAAACCGGAAATTCTGATCGAGTTCCGTCAGAAATACATCGGACCGGCAATCCGCAGATACGGCAATATCTTCCGGGCGGGCGACTGCGCAATGGATCTGCTGGAAAACCGGGTCCGCACGCTTGACCTGAGACTGCTTTCCGGCAATACGGCGGTTCATTCCGACATGCTTATCTGGTCGCCGGAGGATACACCGGAAATTGCGGCACTGCAGATTCTGAATGTCATATTCAGCACCCCGCAGATATCCTGCACTTTGACGGAACTGCCGGCGGAACACCTGCGGATGCTGGCTTTCTGGATGGATTTCTGCATCCGTCACAGCAAAACTCTTCAGGAAAGCCCGCTGTATCCCGAACACCCGGAGCTGAGTTATCCTCTGGTAACGGCAAAAGGCGACGAAGAGGCGGTGACGGCGGTATACAAAACAGGAGAAGTCGTTCCGGTGCTTCCGAATCTGCGGCATATCATTCTCAATGCGAAACATACCGGAGAGCTTCTGATTGATGCAGAAGCCCCCGGAACGTTCCGGATTTTCAATGTATTTGGAGAACCGGCAGGAGAAACTGCATTTCCATGCGGATTAAGCAGGGTCCCGGTTCCCCCTTCCGGTTTCGCAGTCTGCGGGGAATGATCCCCCTGCCCCGGACTCATGCACACGCTGTTTCCGGGGTTCAATCAATTAACGTCAATGCTGTTTCCGGATTTCATTGCATTTGACTGCGTCCTCTGATCGCAGTCAAATGCAAAAACCGGCTTTTTCTTTTTCCTGTTGTTGACATTAACAATCCAGGCGATCCACGGTTTGAAGGTTAGGAAAAAACCAGGAAGGATCACGGACTCGAACAATGATTCCGGTCGCGGGACTGGCGCAGTGTCTGCATCGACTCCATCCGCGAAGGCTTGCGCAAAATCTATATTCCGGACGTCAGCGAACTGACCGCCCGGTAAGAAGGCAAGGCGTCTTCCGGTATGGGACTCCCCGCCCGCACGGAAAACGCATCACATCAATCTGCCGCATTCCAGAGAAAAAGCGCCGGCAGCACAATTCACTGCGCATCACCGGATTCCCCATGTTTCATTCCTGCATTGAGAAGAATCTTGTAACTTTTCCAGTTCAATGCGGCAATCGCCAGAACGAACAGGAAAAGCGCTCCGCAGAACCCGATGAAGACATCCCCGTAAAGCGTGTAGAACGTCGGTTTCGGGTCACGCGGAACGGCAACATTCAGCGTTGCGCTCCCGCGTCCGCGCCATGAGGGGTCGGGCCGCCCGTCTTTTTCCATCGGAGCGGCGGAAACCTGCCCGTTCTGCAGAATCACGGCGGAATAGTCGAGATTGCCGCAGCGGATCATCGGAAGCCGTGTCTCGACTGTCCGGAAAATGGAATTCGCGAAGTGCTGGGCGGGCTCGAAACTGTTCGGATACCATGCGTCGTTTGTGATGACCAGCAGAACATTCGCCCCGTTTCTCGCGTGGTTCCGCGAAACGTAAGCATACACGTCCTCGTAGCAGATGGAAACTCCGGCGCGCACATCCGGCGCCAGTTCCAGCGAGTTGAACTGTCTGCCGCGCGTGAGGTTGCGCCCCATTCCCGCCGCTCTCGCGAGCCAGGGGAAAGTCTCGCTGTAAGGCACATACTCCCCGAACGGCACAATGTGCTCCTTGCTGTAATAATCGGCAATTCCCCGTCCGGGTTTCAGCAGGAGCGCCGAATTGTAAATATCCACCTTTCCCGGATCGGCGGCGTTCCTTTCCAGCAAAATCGTGCCGAGCACAAACGGCACCTGATATTTCAGCAGCATCGAAAGCACTTCCATCCGGTAGCGGCTTGAAAATTCAGACATGGCGTTATAGGAGCAAGGCACCGCCGTTTCCGGCCAGATCACCACGTCCGGCTTCTCCTTTCCTTCCTGAAACAGCGATTTGCTCAGCCCGACGCAGACCTCCAGTGCCTCCGCCGTCTTCTCCGCGTCCGCATTTCTGCGCTGGGAGAGATTCGGCTGAACAATTCCCGCTTTGAACGGAATCGAATCCCTGAACTCCGCACGGCGCTGTTTCAGCAGAGTTGCGCCGAACGTCATGGAAAGAAGCAGCAGGGCGCAGGCGAACATCGCAGGATAAGGTCTGCGGTATCTGCGATCCTTCGACGGAAGGCAGATGGACTTGAGGGCAAGTCCGATGGAAACATTGATCATCACGATCAGGAAGCTGACGCCGTAAACGCCTGTATATTCGCAGATCTGAATCACGCCGATGTTTTTCCACTGGCTTGCGGCAAGATAGTTCCAGGGCAGCCCCGTGAACAGCCAGGACTTTGTCCATTCAAGTATGCACCACCATGACGCAAGCGCAAGACAGAACAGAATTTCCAGAAACGGATTGAACTGCCGGAACTCCCGAACCTCCTCCGCCCCTTTGAGCCGGATGTCCGCCGGATAAAGCAGGTTTTTATACAGAAACGGCACAGCCAGCGCCCAGAGAGTCGGGAAAACCGCAAGAAGAAGACAGAGTATGAACGGGATGAACACCATGATCTCGCGCAGCCAGAAAAAAGAGGTCAGAGTCCATGCGTAGCTCCAGGCATAGGCATAGAGCAGAACGCGCTTCGGACGGTGGAAAATTCCAACGGCAAAGAGCGGCAGAAGCCCGAACCACGCAAGAAAAGAGAAAGACACCTCCTCGAAAATGCCGGCGTAAAGCCAGCCGCAAAGCCCCATCAGGAGCAGTTCCAGTAAAATTCTGAGCCGTCCGGAGGCAAAGGCAAGACGCCTTCCCTCCCGCAGTTTCAGGCTGTCAGGAGTTTCCATATCAAAAAAATCCCATGAAAGTTATGTTAAAAATTCGCAAAATCACCAAACGGGATGTAATTTACCTGTTTTATGTGAAAAATAAAAGCGCAAATGGAAAAAGGCGTGAAAAAATGGATTCCAATCAAGAAATGTTTTTTGAGCATCTGGTCATAGGAAGCGGGCTAGCCGGACTTTCCAGCGCTCTGATGCTTGCAGAAAAATGCGACGGCGAAATCGCGGTCGTCACCAAAGGCGCCGTGGAAGAGTGCAACAGCAGACTCGCCCAGGGCGGCATTGCATGCGTGACGGATCAGGAAGATACCTTTGATGAACATATTGCCGATACCATCAATGCGGGGGATCACCTCTGCAACCCGGAAAGCGTCAGAAGCATCGTCGAGGCAGGTCCGGAACGGATTCAATGGCTTACGGAAATCGGAACTCATTTCACCACACGCGGTGAACTCGGAGACCAGAACGAGGCGCATAAAGACGAATTCGACCTCGGGCGCGAAGGCGGGCACAAGAAACGCCGCGTAATCCATGCCGGAGACATCACCGGGGAAGAGGTGGAACGGGCACTCATCGAAGCCTGCCGCAAAAATCAGCGCATTCACATCTTCGAGCACCACAGCGCAGTCGATCTGATTACTACAGCGCGTCTCGGCTGGATGGGCGCGGACACCTGTCTCGGTGCGTATGTGCTTGACATTAAAAATGAAAAGGTCAAGACCTTCCTTTCCTACAGCACCTCGCTTGCGACGGGCGGATGCGGCAAAGTCTATCTCTGCACCTGCAATTCGGACGTCGCCTGCGGCGCCGGAGTCGCCATGGGATACCGCGCCCATGCAAAAATAGCCAACATGGAATTCTACCAGTTCCACCCCACGCTGCTTTACCATCCGAAGGTGCGTTCGTTCCTGATAAGCGAGGCGCTGCGCGGCGAAGGCGGAACCCTGAAGATGCAGTACCGCAGGGGCGAATATACGCCGTTCATGCAGAATTATCACGAAATGAAGAGTCTGGCGCCCCGCGACGTGGTGGCACGGGCGATCGACAATGAACTCAAACGGACGGGACAGGTCTGCGCATATCTGGACATGACGCACAAAAGCGAAGACTTCCTCCGCAAGCGTTTCCCCCGCATTTTCGCGCAGTGTCTCGAACTTGGAATCAACATTGCGGAACAGCCGATTCCGGTCGTTCCCGGTGCGCATTTCAGCTGCGGCGGCGTGCAGACGGATCTTCACGGCTTTTCCGGAATCAACGGTCTGTATGTGGTCGGTGAAACGGCATGTACCGGACTCCACGGCGCGAACCGTCTCGCCAGCAACAGTCTGCTTGAAGCGATTGTGATGCCGAACCGCTCCGCGCAGCATATCGCGGAAAATCTGGAACACCTCCGTGCCATCCGTCCGAGTCATGCGATACCGCAGTGGACGACCGGCGATGCGCGGAACTCCGACGAGCAGATCGTCATCTCCCACAACTGGGACGAAATCCGCCGCTTCATGTGGGACTATGTGGGAATCGTGCGCACGGACAAGCGTCTGGAGCGCGCCAAAACCCGTATCCGCAACATTCAGAAGGAAATCGAAAAATATTACTGGGACTTCCACATTACAAGTGATTTGATCGAACTGCGCAACATCGCCACGGTCGCCGAGCTGATTATTGATTCGGCGATGCTCCGTCACGAAAGCCGCGGTCTGCATTACAATGCGGATTATCCGCACCGCGATCCTGCAATGGACGGAGTCGATACCATTATTCAGAAACCCTATACCACACAGTTCTAAGCTGAAGTCATTATGCAGTTACGTCCGAAAATCGCTCCATACATCATAGAAATCATTTCCCAGCTCCAGAATGCAGGTTACGAAGCATACATCGTCGGCGGCGCGGTCCGCGACTTTCTGCTGAACCGTCAGCCGAAGGATTACGACCTGTCCACATCCGCCACGCCCGAACAAATCAAAAAAGTCTTCCGGGACCGTCATGTTCTCATCATAGGCAAGCGTTTCCGTCTGGTTCACCTGCACCATCACGGAGAAATCATTGAAATCAGCACGTTCCGCAGACGTCCGCCGGATCAGACGGAGCTGCGCCGTCCCGGAAAACAGGCTCCCGAGCACATGATCTTCCTGGACAACGAATTCGGCACGGCGGAGGAGGACGCATGGCGGCGTGATTTCACCATCAACGCGATATTCTATGATCCGGTCAACGACAAGATCGTGGACTATACCGGCATGGGCATGAAAGACCTTGCCGCAAAGACCGTCCGTTCCATCGGCGATCCCGTCCTGCGTTTTGAGGAAGACCCCGTCCGCATTCTGCGCGCTTTGAAACTCGTCGGGCAGTACGGCTTCGCAATGGATCCGGAAACAAAGTCGGCAGTCACCGGATGCCTTGATTTCATCGTTCACGCTTCGGCGTCGCGCATGACGCTCGAACTGGAAAAGATTCTGAAAAATCCTTACGGTCACCTGATTCTTGAGACATTCCACAGATACGGTTTCCTGAAACGTTTTCTCCCGTTCGTCGATTCCTGCTGGGGAACTCCGGCATGTGACTACATGATGAAACTGCTGGAGGAACGCAATCAGCGCATTCTCGAAGGCAAATACCGCGAGAGCATTTCGCTTGCAATGTCGATCATGACTCTTCCGTTTGCCGAAAAGCTGATTTCCGGGCGGGAACCGGGACAGCTCTGGAACTATCTCCCCGACATTGCCGAAGATTTGCGCCAGATCCTTCTGAAAGTGCTCAGACCGGGAACCCCCACCAAACGCGCGGTGGCGGCGGCGGTCCGCACGCTGATGCTTCAGGAACGGGTCAAGAATCTGATGATAAGAAAACTGGCCTCCCACCCCGGCTACCCTCATGCCAGGGAACTTGGCATCATCCAGAACAATGTCATGTGGAAATTCTGGCACTATGAGGAACAGCTTCCGCCGCCGGAGCCGCGCAGTGAAAAACGCCGGCGCGGACGCAGACACGGCAGAAGACGGGCGGACGTTCCCGTCCCCGTCGTCGAAGCCGCCGGAACAGCGCAGTGACCCGGACAGTCGGAAAATAAGAGGTGGAACTCATGAAACCGTTACGGAAACTTCTGCTGATTCTGATCTGTCTGCCGGTCTGCGTGATTCTGTTTTTCCTGCTGATTCCGGTTCTGCTGATTCTGATGATTTTCTTCTCGCTGCTGTCCAACCGCGGCTGGAGCGGCGGACTGCGCTGGTACAGTTCCACGTCCTTCCCGCGCGGCGGCAGGCAGCCGGCATCCCCTGCCCCGGAGAAAGATTCCGCAGACTGCGACATCGAATGCACTGTAATCGACTCCAAAATCGTGGATCCGTCCGCCCCCGGAAAGTCCGCCGGGCAGCTGGGAAACGGCGATTCCTGATTCCTCCTGATTGATTTTTCTGAAAAACAAATTATTTTATCGGAAAAACAAATTCACGGGGAATACATCATGGATCAGATCATCTCAGATTATCTGCAGAGTGCCGAGGCAGTGCTGAAAGCCGCCGCCGGAGAGGAAAAGGCGTTGAAACAGGCGGCGCAGATCATTGCGGACGCCTATGCGGCGAACCATAAGATTTATATTTTCGGATGCACGCACTCCGCAATTCTTGCAGAGGATGTATTTTACCGTGCTGGCGCTCCGGCGTTCTGGCGTCCGCTGTGGGGACCGGGCATGAGCATCACGACGACTCCGGGCTTCCTGACAAGCGCCGTGGAACACAGCGAGGAAATCGGAAACGAGGTCATACGCTGTTCCCAAATGGCGGAGGGCGACGTTCTGGTTCTCGCTTCGACTTCCGGCAAAAACGGCGCGCCGGTCGCCGTCGCGGACTCCGCATTGAAACGGGGCGCAAAGCTGATTATTCTGACCTCCTCCGACTACAGGAACCAGAAAGGAAACCATTCCGCAATCCCGAACCTGTGGGCTTTTGAAGACAGGGCGGTCATCATCGACAACCATGTTCCGTGCGGGGACGCCTCCATCAAAGTAAAGGAGTGTCCAATGGGCCCCGTCTCCACCATCGCAGGTTCCTTCCTCATGCACACGCTCTCGGCACTCGCCATTGAAAAGATCATGGAAAAGGGATTGACCCCTCCGGTGTTCCTGAGTTCCAACGCGCCCGGCGGACTTGCACACAACCGGAAACTGCTGGAAGATCCCGCGATCCGCGGCGCCTTCCTGCTCCCATAAGGCGGCGGTGAAGCATGGCACGGATTGTCTCCATCGACATCGGCACCAGCCGGATCAAAGTCGCTCTCTTCGACGAAACGGGAAATATGAGCTCCCTGCTGAGCCGCCGCCTCGACCGCGCGGCGGCTCCCGACACACAGGATGCCGTTCAATGGTTCGACGTAACGGCAGCCCTCCTGCGGGAGCTGAACTCCGCCGGCAGGGAAAAGGTCGATGCGGTCGTGCTTACGGGAAACATGCACGCGCTTCTCGGAGTTGACCGGGACGGTTCCCCCGTCGCCCCCGCACAACTGTGGAGCGACGGCTCCGCGCAGGAGGAATCCGACCGACTGAACACCCTTTTCCGCGACACCTTGCTGGAACGTTTCGGAAACGCTTCCGCACCGGTCTTCACGCTTCCCAAGATCATGCGCATGAGAAAGAGGACGCCGGAACTGTATGCGAAAACGGTCAAATTTCTGCAAAGCAAAGACTATATCGCCTATCGTCTGACGGGAAATTTCGTAACCGATCCTTCCGACGCTTCGGGAACTCTCGCAATGGAGCTGGACTCGAAACAGTGGTCCGCTCCCCTGCTGGACGAACTGCGGCTCGACGTCGGCAAACTGCCCGATATCCTGCCCTCCGCCGCAACCTGCGGCAGAATTACTGCGGAAGCCGCTTCGCTGACAGGACTTGCACAGGGGACACCGGTCATTACCGGCGCCGGCGACCTCGCCAGTGCGGCGGTCGGCGGAGGCGTCAACACCTCCACGCTCTCCCTGACACTCGGAACCGCCGGACAGCTTCTCGGCACCGGCATTCCGGGATGCGGCAGGAAACTTGCGGGCAGACTGTTCGTGTTCGCCCATGCCGACCCGGCGTATGAACTTTATCTCGGTTCCGTCCCGTCCGGCGGCTTCTCCTTTGAATGGCTCGCCAGACTCCACAATATCTCCGTGGACGAATTTTTCCATCTCGCGCAGCAGGTTCCGCTTACGGAGGAACTGCCGCTTTTCCTGCCTTATCTCCTCGGACGCGGCGCACCCTATATGGACTATACGCCCTGCGGAGCCTGGCTGAATCTGAAGGCTTCGCACACGCTTGCCGAGCTCTGCCGCGCGGCGGTATTCGGCACATTGTGTCCGCTGCGCCAGTGCGCCGACCTGATGGAGAAACTCGCGGGCAAACGCCCGAACCTGGTGCTTCAGGCACTTGCCTGCCGGGAAAATGCGGTCAGGATTTCCGCAGGGGCGCTTTTCCGGCAGAAAAAGCTGATTCCGGCAAATTCCGAGGCGTCGCTTCTCGGCGGCGCCGTCATCGCAGCGACGGCGCTCGGCATCTATCCCGATCTGGAATCGGCGGGCGGAGCAATGGTGAAAAGTTCCGAAACAGATTTGAAACATGATGAACGGGCGGAACTGATGTTCCGGCGTTTTCTGAAACAGGAGGTGCTCCAGTGAAAGTCAAGGCGATCGCAGGCGATATCACGAAACTTCCGGTGGACGCCATCGTCAATGCGGCGAACTGTTCGCTTCTCGGCGGCGGAGGCGTGGACGGCGCGATTCACCGTGCCGCCGGTCCCGGACTTCTGGAGGAGTGCCGTAAATTCGGGGGATGCCGCACCGGGGAAGCCGTAATCACTTCCGCCTGTCGTCTGCCCTGCCGTTATGTCATTCACACGCCGGGTCCCGTCTGGCGCGGCGGAACGCATCATGAGCCGGAACTTCTGGCGGCATATTACCGGAATTCCCTGAGGCGCGCGGAAGAAAAACAGTGCCGATCTGTGGCATTTCCCTGCATTTCCACGGGAGTTTACCGCTACCCCGCGGAACTTGCCGCACAAGTCGCCGTGGACGTTGTCTGTCATTGGAGCGGGAACTTTCCGGAAGAAGTGATTTTCTGCTGTTTTCAGGAGCGGGATCTGAATATCTACCGGCATTATCTGGCAGAGTGAAGAAACGGCAAAGAACCGGCGGACAGAAGACGCCTCCTTGACGGTCTGCCGGAAAAAGGAATCCGTATTATTTTTCTCCGTCCGGTTGAAAAAGACGGATGGGCTGATATGGTAAGAAGGAAGACCGCAACGACCGGAAAGGCGGGGGACAGATTGAAATTTTTAATGAAAAAAGCATGGGGAATCGGGGCATGGCTCTTCATCCTCTGCACTGCGTCAGGGGGAATCATGATTACTTTCAGCGGATGTTCCACGGATTCAGGCTCCTATCACGACAACAAGACTTATCCGAGCGCACTGTATGGAAACATCACCCGGCGTTCTTTCGCCTATGAGGGACCGGCGCGGAACCCGGTGATCGTCATTCACGGACTGCTGGGGGCGCGTCTGGAAGACATCGACGCAAAAGAGAACATCTGGGGAAATTTCGCTCTTTCGGAAATGATGTCCGGGGAGAAATTCGGACGGCTGGCGCATCCTATGGGAAACGGCAGACAGCTCAAGGATCTTCACAGCAGCGTCAAAGCCGCCGGACTTCTTGAAAAGGCGGAAATCCAGGTCGCGGGCGTTCAGTTCCGGCTTGACAATTATGACATTCTCGTCAAGACTCTCGAAGACTGCGGATATGTTCCCGACACCAGGCCGCTTCCGGAAAACAAGCATTTCCACTCCCTCTTCATCTTCTATTACGACTGGCGGCGCGATATTTCCGAAAATGCGGTCGAGCTGGAAAAATTCATCAGGAAACAGCGCGCCTACCTCCGGAAAGAGTATGAACAGCTCTACGGACTCAAAGACTACAACGTCCGGTTTGACCTGATCGCGCACAGCATGGGCGGGCTGCTCGCACGCTATTTCGTGCGTTACGGGGGCACGCTTCTGCCGGAAAAAGAGGAGGACACTCTGCCTGTGACCTGGGACGGAGGAAAATATGTCAACAAGGTCGTCATCATCGGCACGCCGAATGCGGGTTATGTCGACACGCTTCTGGAACTGACCGAGGGGCTGCGCCTGGTCACGGCGTCGCCGGCGTATCCCAAAGCGGTGATCGGTTCGTTCCCCTCCTACTATCAGATGCTTCCCAATGCGGAGGGCAAACATATCGTATGGGAGGACTCGAAAGAACCCGTCGATTATTTCGCGTTGGAAACCTGGCTGAAACTCAAGTGGGGGCTTGCCGACCCGAAACAGGACAAATGGCTGAAGAAGATCATGCCGGAAGTCGCTACGGCAAAGGAGCGCCGCAGCGCCGCGATAGACCATCTGGACAAGTGTCTGCGCAGAGCACGCCAGTTCAAAAAGGCAATGCAGATCCATGCCGAGGCGTATCCGGACAATATCGCCGTTTATCTGATCGCGGGAGATGCGGTTCCGACAAATCATACGCTTGGCGTCAATCCGAAGGACGGCACTCTCAAAGTGCTGGACCGCGATGCCGGAGACGGGAAGATCACTGCCGCAAGCGCAAGGCTGGATCTGCGCGACGGCGGCGACTGGCTGTTTTTCACGGATTCGCCGATCAACTGGAGCGGAGTCTACTATTTTCAAGGCTCTCACATGGGAATCATGAACAGCGAAGTATTCAATTCCAATCTGCGATTCATCCTGATGGGACTTCCGACTCCCCGCCAGAGATGCGCCAGAGACGAATACAGGAACCTGATTAAAAAGGCGGACGAGTATCAGAATGGCATCCGCGGAAAATAACGGAAAGTGGGCGGCGGACTATCAGTTCCGCCGTATTGCATGTCCCGACGGAAGCACCGTGCAGTTCGCCTGGCTGGATTCCGGAGGGAACGGCGAACCGATTCTTTTTCTGCATGAGTTCGCAAGTTTTTCCTATACCTGGGAGAAAATGCTTCCGTTCCTGCCCGCGTCCCACCGCTGCATCCGTCTGGACTGCGTCGGCTTCGGTCATACCGTGCATGACTGGACGGGGGAACTCTCCGCCTACACCCAGGCGGAACTCATCGCGCAGTTCATCCTGGAGCTGAATTTATCCCGCCTGACGATCATCGGTCACGGCATGGGCGGCGAAATCGCGCTGCTGCTGATGAACTCTCCGCCGGTGCGGGCACGTGTCAGACAGCTGATGCTGATCTCCTGCGGAGCGCTGGAACAGAACGTCCCGGAATTTATCGACAATATCGCGCGCTCTTCCCTGACACGCCCCGTTCTGCGCCTGATACGCTCCCGCTTTGCGGCGCGCATGATGCTGACCTACGGATATGCGCCGGGGCATACGCCGGACCCGGAAACAGCAGACGAATATGCGGCAATGCTCAGAATACCCGGGCGCATCCGGTCCATCATCTCCGCGGCAAAAAGCTATACTCTGCCGGTGTCGGTTCCGCGCAGTCTCCTGCTCCCCGTCACGATTCTGTGCGGGGAGGAAGACAAAGTTTATCCTCCCGCGGCGTCCCGCCGTCTGCACGAGGCGTTGAAACCGTCAGACCTCCACATACTTCCCGGCTGCGGACACCTGCCGCAGGAGGAATTCCCGCGGGAAACGGCGCTCCTGATCCGGAATATGCTGGACGGCGCGACTTCTCCGCAGACGGAAGTGCTTCCGGTAAAAAAGAAGGAAGCGGAAACGCCCCCGCGCCGCCCGTTGAAAATGCGCCGGCTCTTCGACTACTGGAATCCGGGAACGATCCTGATCATCATTCTTTTGAAACTGCTTCAGTTTTTCCGTCATCTCGGAGTCCGCGCGGAAACGCACGGCTGGCGCAAAGTCACCGGAATTTTCCTGAAAAAAGAGTATTCCAAATTCGTGATCGCATCCTTCCGCCTGAGTTACTGCAGTCCCTGCGGAGCACCGGAAACAACGCTCCAGGCACGCCGCGTCCTGATTGAAAAGCTGAAAGCCTTCCTGAGCTCCAGACCGGAACTGCAATGGTCTGTTGAGGTCAGTTTCTTCCTGTTCCGCAAGAAAAAACTTCAGGTGACGGACATCATGGAAGCCGCCACGGACCGCTCCGGCAGACTTCTTTCGATCGTGCCTCATTTCGATGAACGGCATCCCGTCCTGAGCACGGCGACGCAGGAACAGGTGGATTTTGCAATCCGTCAGGTGATCGAAGTTTACAATGAGCTGAAGGATTCGCCCCCCGGCAAACGCTCCTTTCTGATTTCCAAGACGTTGAAAAAACGGATCAAACGCCGGAGCAGACTCAGCATGATCCGCAGAAAACGTCTTGCATCGCTGATGGAGCGCATCATGAGCGCCACATTTCTCTATTTTGAAGAACTGCCGCGGAATCCCGCTGAAGCCCGGATACGCCGCTTCAAAACCCCCGACTTCAAGCGGGCGCGGCATCCGGGCTGGGGACTGCTCTGCATCGCGGTGCGTTTCACCGCCGATCTTTCCGAGGCGGATCTCTGGTGGCAGTTCAATCACGTCCCGGTGGACGGCGCGCCGATGCAGGAAGCACTGACAGAGCTCAAGAAACAGTGGGGCGCCGCCGGAGAAGTGGTCTACCCCGCAATGAACGGCCCGGTTACACGCCCGGAAACCATGTACTGCGGCGACCGCATCTTCCGCGCCCGTTTTTACGTGGACTTCGCCCCCCTCATGAAAATACGCAAATATCTGAATGCAAATTACCGCAACGAAATGAACGGCAACGCCTCCCTCGCGGGGCTCCTGATGTGGGGACTCTCGCGGCACTCCTTTTTCCGCAGCATGAAAATGCTCCTGCCGGTGGACTGGTATGACTCCAATCAGGAACGCGAGCTCGGACTCCTGATTATACGTCCGGGCGTGTTCCGCGAAGAGACGCCCCGGCAGTCCTTTTTCCGTTTTCAGCGGGAAATGAACCGCCGTCTCGCAGGAATCCGTCACGGCAACAGCGAAAGTCTGGAATTCCTGGCACTTTGCACGATGCTTCACCCGATGTTCTACCTGCTGGTGAAGAAAATCGCACCGACGGCATTAAGTGAAATCGTCGGAACAATGGGAATCTCAATCATCCGCGACGCCGAGGTTTTCGTCAGCCCGCTGACCGATCTCCAGAGCAACGGGTTCATGTCGCTCGGCTCGACTTCCATCCCGACCGCCGACGGACGCACCGCCGGTTCGGTCTGCGTCTGCGGCTCCCGTTCCCAGATCCGCTGCTACTATGAGGCAATCAGCGCGCTTGAGGAACAGCTTGCCGAGCTCGGAGAGTTGATGAAATAAAGCAAAGATAAGCGGATTCGATCCTTTACTTTTCGATTCATCAATAAATCGAATTGGGATAATAGAAGAACTTCGCGTTTTTCGGCGTAATGACATCCGCGGGAACCGTAACCCGCTTTTCCTGCGTTTTGGGTTTGCCCTTGAGCCGGGCGACGGCGTATTCGACGCCGTAGGCAATCATGCGCGGCGGATAGGTCACATTGAACTGAACCAGCGGATCCTTGTCCAGAACTTTCTTCACAATCGCCTTGGAACCGCCTCCGCCGATCATCAGCTTGACATCCCTGCGCCCGGACTCCTCGTAGGCTTTCAACGCGCCGAGCAGCACATCGTCGTCGCCCGCCCAGACGGCGTCGATCTTCGGATATTTCTGGAGAAAGTTTTCCATCAGCTTCAAGCCCTTTTCCGTGCTCCAGTAGGATGCCTGAGATTCCAGGATGCGAATCCCGTGATAATTCTTCATGACCTCCCGGAACGCATTGACGCGCAGGGAATTCACCTCGCACGGAATGCCTTCCATAATCAGAATGTCGCCTTTGCCGCCAAGTTTTTTCGCCATCTCCTCCGCACAGGTGCGGCCGAATCCGGCATTGTCTCCGGCAATGGTCAGATCCTGAACCTCTTTTGTCAGCCCGCGATCCACGACGACCAGATAAACGCCGTTCTTCTTGACCTGTTCGCAGATGCCCGCGTCAGCGGAGCGGGTTCCTGCGGGAGAAGCACCAGCGCCCCGACCCCCTGCACCAGCATGTTTTCAATCTTGCTGACCTGTTCCGCGGAATCTTTCGCAGTGGAAATAATGATCTTGAGGTTCGGGTCCTTCGCCTCCATCTCGCGCTTGACCTGTTCCGCCCACCAGACCACGCCGCCGGTCCAGCCGTGATCCGCGCTCGGAATCGAAATCGCCACCTTGAGTTTACCGTCATCCTTTTTTCCGCATCCGTTCGTAAAAATCAGCGCCGCCGCGCATGTCAGCAATGTCATGAATCTGAACAATTTCATTTTCTGCCCCTTTGTTGTCTTGAATCTTTATATTCCGTCAACTGTTTCTCTGTCTCTGGATCAGAACCGCGATAATGATGATGGAGCCCTTGACCAGTCCCTGAAGATTGACCGGAGCGCCCCACATATCCAGCGCGTTGGAGATGATCCCGAGAATGAAAACGCCGGCGACCGTCCCGGCAATGGAACCGCGCCCGCCGTTCATTGCGGTTCCGCCGATGATCGCCGCCGCAATCGCATCAAGTTCATAGGAAAGCCCCGCATCCGTGGAGCTGATCGAATTCAGGCGCGTGCTGAAAAGAAACGCCGAAACCCCGGCGGTGAAACCGGCAATCGCATAAGTAATGAAACGGATGACATTCGTCCGGATCGCCGCATATTCCGCCGCCTTCGGATTGGCGCCCGTCGCGCAGATATGCCTTCCGAGCGAAGTCTGCCGCAGAACCACCCCGAAAACGACGGCAAGCCCGAAGAAAATCCAGGCGGGAAGCGGCAGTCCGAGGAACACCGCGCTGCCCAGGGTGCGAAATATGTCGTTGCCGCTGCTCACCGTCCCGGCGTCCGCCATATACAGAGAAAGCGAACGGTAGATCGAAAGCGTGCCGAGCGTCGCAATAAAAGAAGGCACTTTGCCGAGCGTGATGATTGCGCCGTTCACGGCTCCCCCCAGAATCCCGATCCCGAGTGTCACCGCGAATGCCGCAAGGACTGCGGCGGCGGGATCCGCGATCTTTCCCATAAGCATGATTCCCGACACCCCCGCCAGCGCCAGAAGGGAGCCGATCGAGAGATCTATTCCTCCGGCGATAATCACAAACGTCATGCCGAGCGCCACAATTCCCGTATAGGAAACCTGCCGCGTGATGTTGATCAGATTCTGCGGACTCCTGAAATGTTCATTGGATACCATGCAGACGATCAGCAGCGCCGCAAGCGCCAGGAAAGGTTTGCTTTCGTTGAGAATGTCCATCCATGCCCGTTTTTTCTGAACCGCTGTCTGTTCCTGACTCATTTTACACCTGTTGCCAAATACATAATTTCTTTTTCGTTGACGTGTTCGTTCTCAAGGACTCCCGCGACCGTTCCTTCGCGCATGACCGCGACTCTCCGGCAAAGCCCGATGACCTCCTCAAGATCGGATGAAATAATCAGGCACGCCATCCCCTGCCGCGCCAGATCGCTGATGAAATAATAAATATCGCTCCTCGACTTGATGTCGATGCCGCGCGTGGGTTCATCAAAGATGAAGATTTCCGGCTCATGGTCGAGACTTTTCGCAATCGCCCCCTTCTGCTGATTTCCGCCGCTGAGCTCGCGGATCGGCACGGCACCGGAAGTCGTCTTGATCTCAAAACGTCGGATATATTCCTCCGCCGCTTCTTTCTCCTTTTTTCTGCTGATGAATGAGGCGCGGCAGTATTTTTTCAACGAGATCAGCGTGCAGTTATGCGCCAGCGGAAATGACAGGATCACTCCGGAACTCTGGCGGTCTTCCGTCAGATACGCGATTCCCGCCGCAACCGCCTGCGCCGGCGATTTGATCCGCCTTTCCCTGCTGTGCACCAGAACCTTTCCCGAAATGATTCTGCGGATTCCGTAAACAGCCTCCGCCAGTTCGGTTCTCCCGGAACCGCCGAGCCCGGCAAGCCCGAGAATTTCCCCGCGGTATAACTTCAGAGACGCATCATGCACCAGTTTTGCAAGCGTGATTCCGCGCAATTCCAACGCGGGAACCTTCTCTTCCGGCAACTCTAGTTTCGGCGGAAAAATACGGCTGAGCTCGCGCCCGACCATCAGGTTCGCCATATCTTTCGCCGTCAGCCCGGAAACCGGTCTCTCGCAGACAAATTCCCCGTCACGCAAAACCGTGACCGTATCGCATATCTCCTTGACCTCGTTCAATTTATGGGATACATAAATGATGCTGACCCCCTCATCGCGCATGGCGCGCATAATCCGGAAGAGATTCTCCACCTCCGGCGGATTCAGCACCGTGGAAGGCTCGTCCATTATCAGCAGCTTGCAGGTATGGTTGATCGCACGGGCGATTTCCACGAGCTGTTTTTCCGCAATGCTTAAAGTCCCGACCTCGGCATCGGGAGAAATTCTGCTCTCCAGACGCTCCAGCAGTTCACGTGTCCGCTTCCGCATGGCGGCATGATCCAGAAAAACACCGCCGCGCTTGAGCTCATGACCGAGAAAAATATTCTCACGGACCGTCATCTCGTTTGCAAGGTTGAACTCCTGCGGAATCGTCACAATGCCGAGACGCAGCGCGGATTCGATGGTAATATGCTTCAGCGCCCTGCCCTGAAAAATGATCTCGCCTCTGTCCGGGCGCGTCACTCCGTTGATACACTTGATAAGCGTGGACTTGCCCGCACCGTTTTCGCCGATGAGCCCGGTGACGGAACCCTTTCCCACGGACAGGGAAACATTGTTCAGAACCTTGACTTCCGAATAAGATTTGTAAAGCCCTCTGACTTCAAGGAGCGTTTCCGAATTCATACACCTTTCAACCTCTGGATTATTTTGAGAGATAATTTACATGGAAAAAGGCTGAATTCAAGGCTCCGGAAAAGGCAATTCCGGAAAACTGCCGGGCAAGCTCAGCTCACCCGGACTCCGCCGCTTATCCCTTGACGCCGCCGAGCATGATGCCCTTGACGAGCTGTTTCTGCATGAACAGGAAAATCAGGATCATCGGAATGATGCTCATCGTGACAGCTGCCATCAGCAGGTTGGTCTGCTGTCCCTGCGAGGAGTCAAATGCAAGCATGCCGATCGGCAGAGTGTAAAGCTCCGGCGACTTGATCATGACCAGAGGCCAGAACATCGAATTGTAGTTGCCGATGAACGTGAAAATCGTCAGAGTCACAATCGCCGGACGCGCCAGCGGAAGAATCACGGTCCAGTAGAGCTGCCACTTGCTCGCGCCGTCGATCTCGGCGGCTTCGTCCAGCGAACTCGGAATGTTCATCATGAACTGCCGGATCAGGAAGGTGCCGAAGGCGGAAAAAGCGGACGGAAGAATCAACCCCTGCAGCGTGTTGACAAGCCCGAGATAAATCATGTTCTGATAGTTCGGGATCATCATCACCAGCGAAGGAAGCATCATGGTCGCAAGATAAAGCAGGAACACAAGATCGCGTCCCTTCCACTTGAGACGGGAAAAGCTGAACGCCGCGAGGCTGCTTGTGAAGACCTGAAGAAAAGTCACCCACGAGGCAACCAGAATGCTGTTCCAGTACCAGCGTCCGAACTGAACGCCCCTCATTGTAAAGACATCCCGGTAGTTCTCCCACTGGAACACGGTCGGGATCCAGGAATCCAGTCCGATTTCCTGCAGGCGTTTCAAGCTGGCAAGAACCATCCACGTGAAGGGGAGCACCATCGCGGTCGCCACCAGCGCAAGCACCACATGAATCAAAAGCAGTTTACAACCATCGAGAGAAAGTTTCATTTCGTGCGCATCCTATCTTAATCGTTCGTGTATTTATTGCCGAATTTCCAGTTGAACAGCGTTACGCAGAACACCATGACGAACAGCGTCCATGCAACAGCGGAAGCGTAGCCGAGCCTGCCGCTTTCAAAGCCCTCGCTGTAAATGTAATATGCAAGAGTCGTCGTGGCACCAGCGGGACCGCCCTTGGTCATCGTCCGCGCGGTTTCAAATCCGCCCTGCAGACCGCCCATGATCGACATGATCAGAATGAAGAACGTCACATTGGAAAGCTGAGGCCAGGTCACGTTCCAGAAGCGCTGCAGCGGAGAGGCGCCGTCGATATCCGCCGCCTCGTAAAGTTCCTGCGAAACGCCGGAAAGCCCGGCGAGGTAGAGAAGCATGTTGTTAGAACCGATCGCAGCCCAGAATCCCATAATCATCAGGGAGGGTTTCGCCCAGTAATAGTCGGAAAGCCACTTCGGAGCGGTCAAACCGTCGGTGCCTCCCGCCATCTCCGGCAGCGCCAGAAACACATTGGAAAGTCCGAGACAGATGAAAAGTCCCACCATGACAATGCCGTCAAGCACAATCGCGTTCGACATTCCGTAGTCATAGACGCATTTGTATTCCCGCCTGGTCAGGAACATCAAAAGGGTGAAAAGCACCGCCAGAGTGACCAGCGACAGACCGAGGGCGCCGCCCCACGGCAGGCTGCACCAGAGGTGGCTGCACAGCATCGGAATCGAAAGCACGACAAGCGCAATCACATAGCTCAATGTTCCGGTTTCGCCGTTCTTCCAGCTGACAATCACCCGGGAGACGGCATAAGCGTAAAGAAGTCCCATGACAATCAGAAATGCGGAGGAAATCACATGAGCAGTCGCGGGAGACATGGACGCCGCAACCGGCGTGATATGATCCAGAATCGGCTGAAGCACATTGTTGATAGGACCGTTTTCCGGGCTGTAAAGTTTCTTCCAGAGGATATACGTTGCAACACCGGCGGTAAAACTCGGAAAATAGAAGAGCGTCCGGTAAACCGTCTGCCCGCCGACACTTCCAAGCACCAGAATCGTTCCGACGATTCCGCAGATCAGCAGCGTCATTGCCGTGGAACCCGCTCCGGCAAGAATCAGCATTCCGCAGGCAACGATCAGCACCACGGTCAGAACCACGATCCCGTAAACCCGTTTCATGCGACTGCAACGGAAATCATTGTTCAGAAGCAGAGCGGCGAAAAGACTGCCGGCAATGCCGAAGGGAATGCCGAGCATCAGGAACAGGGTATTGCCGAGAAAAGTAGGGAAATCGGGATCGGTGAACAATTTTTTAAAGTTGGCGAATCCGACCGAACGGAGCTCCTGATTCTGAAACATATTGTGCATTTCAAGATTCCAGTCCGTAAACGCCATGAAAAGACTGATGGCAAGCGGAATCGTCGTAAAAGCAAGAAATCCGAGAATGTTCGGAAGAAGGAAGAGAATTCCGGTGGAAATTTCCCGAACGTCGCGACGAGTCAGTTTCAACATGATTATTCGGCTCCTTTCAGCATACCGAGATGAGCGTAATATTTCAGATAGAACGGATTTTTGACCCAGTTTTCCGGAATCTTCTCGCCGGAAACGACTCTCCCCCAGCGGTATTTCCACGTCGCCTTGATTGCATCAATCTTCTTCTGCAGTTTGACATCGCGGTCATAAATCACGGCAAGTTTATCATTTGCCGCCACCATTTCCGCTATTCCGTTGTTCGTGCGCGTCACTGCCTCGTCCACAGCCTCTTTCGCAGTGGCGCGGTTCGCCATGACCTTGCTCAGGGCATAGGAAAACCAGCCGGTGCCGGTCTTTCTGAAATAAGGCGACTGCGGGGCAGGAATGGCATAGCGCATCGCATATTCCAGCTCTTTCTCGTGAATGTTGCCTTCATTGGGGTATTCCTTCGGAGAAAGATACTCCGGATTGTCCAGAGCGTATTTCGGATTCGGCGGAAGCCCGTCCGTATATTTGATGATATAATCGTTATACTCCTTGCTCGCCAGAAACTCCATGAAATACCGCGCCTTGTCAAAGTGTCTGGTTCCGGCATAAACGCCGGTGGCGCGCGTCGTGATAAGGGCGTTTTTGAACGGTCCCTGCGGATAAAGCGTCATCGCCATCGGGAAACGTTCGCTCGCCGCGAGTTCGCGGAAGCGGATCAGCGCCCAGCGTCCGGCGATGATCGTCGCATAGTTTCCATTGATGAAGTGGGTGAATGCCGCTCCGCCGAATCCGGTTTCCGTATCGTTCGAGGCGACTTCCGCCGCTGTGGGCAGAATCTTGTCCACATACGTCCAGCGGTAGAGCTGCTCATAGATTTTGTAGACACGTTCATCATTTGCAATACATTTCGTCAGAGTCTCATTGTAAAAATCAATGCCGTTGCTTCGCGCATTGATGATGATGAAAGGTTCTCCCAGCGACTCCGCGGAGAGAGAAAAGAATATGGTGCGCCGGGTATTCGCCTGCCCTGTCCGTTCCATGAATTCCTTTGAAATTTCCTCAAAATCCTCTGTCGTCCAGTCTTCGTCCGGAAGACTCACGTCATATTTGTCCAATGTATTCAGATTGAACATGAAGCTGGACACCGCCACGTTGCAGGGATAGCCGTATTGTTCCCCTTCATAGGTCAGCAGACCTTTCATATTCGGATAAGTCGAATCCAGACCGTATCCGCCTCTTTTCGCATCTTCATTCAGGGGATGGAGCAACCCCATCGCTCCGAAGATCGGCACATTCAAATGGTCAATCAAATCTCCCGCCACTCCGGACACAGCCTGAATGATCGTGCTCTGGTTGCTTGCGGCATTCAGCTTGATTCCGAATGCCGGCAGTTCCTTGTCCGCCGACAGTTCAGGATATTTTTCCTTCAGCCATTTTTCAAACAGCTCAGCCTGTTCAAATCGCTGGGGATTCGTATCACTCATCCATTCCAGCAGCGGATACTTCTCCTGCGCTTCCGGTCTGAAAAGAACCGTGAAGACAGATACGACGATGAGCACAAACAGGCTCAACAGCAAAATTTTGTTCATACCAGCCCAACTTTCCCAAAATTATAACGATGTGACAAAAGCAAAAGGGAAGCACACCCTGTTCCCTACCGAAGGCAAGTGTAATATAAACATCAACCGGAAGATTGCAAGCAGGGAAAACATTTTCAGGAAAAAATATTTTATTTTTTTAACTTTTTTTCATTGCGCAAAGTGAGTGAAACCATATTCAAAACAGGGAAAAAAATCATTCCGCAGCCGTCTTCCGGCAGGGGGCGTTGATGAATTTCGGGAGGAAGAACGGACTGTTTATCTGCCAGGTCTGCCGGTCGAACCGTGTTCCCTGCTGAAAATCCGCCGTGCGGCACGGAATGTCGCACAGCGGAACCGGCAGACGGTCAGGGAATCCTGAGCAGCTCAATATTGCGGATCCAGAAACGATAATCCTTCGTCTTCGGATTCGCGCCGATGCGAAGCATTCTGATATTCTCCGCTTCCGAAACAGGCAGAAGAATGGTGACGACACGCCATTCGGACGGAACCGGGCCTATGCCGAGCATCGTGGTTCGTCCGACCTCCTTCCGGGTGTCTTCCACAAGCATCAGATTGCTCTGCCCGACCTGACCATCCCCCCTGATCTCAAAACGAATTGCGACCGCCCCCCTGAGCGATTCTTCCGGAAGGCGCAGAACATATTCCGGATAAGTCCAGAAATCCCCCGCGGTAAAGCGGGTTCTGAAACATACGGCCTTTTCATCCGGGGCGTCCGTAATCTCCATCCGGCCCGAACTGTTGCTCCGCCAGCGTTCCGCTGTGTTCTCCAGAGGCTGTCTCAATGCCGTTTTCAGAATCTCCAGAGAGCGCAGGGGCACGACTGCCGGCGCAACTTTGCGCCCGTTGAAAACGCCGTTGACAGTCAGTTCCGCCGTATCGCGCTCCGGGACACCCTCCAGAATAAACTCAGACCTGCTCATCGGCGGGAGCTCCACCTGCCCCGGCAGTCCGGAAAGCCCGGAGAGTCCGCCTACCTTCACTTCTCCCCTCTGCGTCTGCCCGGAAAGATTGAACACTTCAAGCCGGATTCGTCCCCTGCCTTCCCGGAACAACATGCAGCTGCGGTCGCTGGAAATCTCGAAACCGCTCAGAAAGACAGGCTTGAAGACAATGGCGTGCTCCGCACTCAATACGCGCTTTTTCAACTGTCCGACGGGAACGGGAGCCTTTGACGCCTTTAACCCGGAAATACCCCGGACATATCCCGGATAGCGGGACAGAGGCAATGCGGAAGAGGGATGAACCGTCGTTTTCCCCATGATGTCCACACATTCCAGTTCCCCGCCGACAGGCAGTGCGAAAGTCGTATCGGCGACCGGAACATCCGCGACAGCCGCATCATGTTTTTCCCTGTCCAGCATGGATTCCAGCCATGCGACCAGTGTCTGAGAGCCGTCCGGCTGCCGGAACAGGAAAGCGCGCCGCCCTGCTCCGAGGTCATATTCGCCCAGATATTCCGCCCTGTCCAGTTCCCATAAAAGCGTGGAAAACGCCGCGACCTGCGGCTTGGCGGAATAATCCCGGCGCAGCATTCCCCAGTCCTTTGAGCCGTTGCGTTCATGATAGGGCGGAAACACAAAAAAGTAACTGCGCATGACTCCGTTGGCAAGGAACAGAATCGGTGATTTCACAATGAATTCAGCAAGAAGACGATCCTGCGCCTCCGTCGTCTCCGCCTGTCCGCGTCTGGAGCTCTTCGCGGCGGAATCCCCTTCCGCATTGGTTCCGGCTTCCGTCAGGTAGACGGGAATCTCCCCGATGCCGTTTTTACGCAGGAACGCCCGGACTTCCTTCATGATTTCAGGATAGCGGGAAAGCGCCCGGTAGGAGTGATAATTGAATACGTCAAAGTAGTCTTTCACCCCGTTTTTCATAAAAATCGAAACATAGTTTCCGAGCGGGAACATGCAGAAGGAGCCCTGCAGAAGCACAAGCTCCGGGTCTCCGGCGCGAAACCCGAGAGAGGCGGCTTTCTGCGCCGCGGCAAGATCCCACGGGGTCTCATGATGGGCGGGATGATCCGGCTCGTTCCAGAACTCCCACGCACTCATGCGCCCCTTGAAGTCAGCGGCAAGCGCCTTTGTAAAACGGTATAGAGCAAGCAGATCGTCCGGCAGATTGTTCCGCTCTTCCCTGTATTGCGCCCATGCCGGCGAATCATGCGTCAGACCGAGAATATTAATACCGCATGATTTCAGCTTGTCCGCATTGCGCCGATAGTGTTTCCAGTCGATTTCCGCATCTTTTGACGGCTGAACCTCTTTCCACAGGAGTCTTTCGCGTATGCTTCCGACTCCGCTTCTGCGGAGAATCTCAATCAGCAGGTCAAATCCTTCGTGCGGGAAACGCACGTTGTTCTTATCTGCGCGCCCGAGCCAGGAAAGAGCGGTATCCAATGCAAACGGCGATTCAGGATTCGGTGTATGTCCTTCCGGATCGCGCACAATGGTAAAGGAACGCTTTCCCTGAATTTTTCCCTGATCGGAACTCAGTGCAATCATGTAATACCCCGGCGGCAGTTTTCCGGCGTTCAGAATTCCGTTTTCCGGCCAGATTCCCTGTTTCACGGTTTTTCCGTAAAAATCCTGGATTTCATAACGGAGCGGCGCATATTCCTGAATTCGCGTGAACTGAAACTCCAACGGTTCGGAATCCAGGAAAACCGTTCCCGGAGCCGCACAGCGGATTTCAGCCGCGGCGTCAAGGGGTGCGGCAGCGGTTCCGACGGTCCGGATGTTGCGCAGCCACATCGTAAAGCGATCCGTCGTCGGGTTGGCTCCGAAACGAAGCCCGTTCACTCCTTTCAGATTCAGCTTCAGGGAGGAATCGCGCAGATCAATCCTCACAGTCTGCCATTCGCCGGTCGGCGCGGGAAGCGCAACACGCCCTCCGGGGGCAAACATGAGAAACGCCGCTTTCCAGCGACCGGAACCATCCGGCTGAACCAGCTTGATCTCAAACTCAATGGAACTCATGTTGTCCAGAGATTCCCCGGGCGCGATTTTGAACGTCGGATACCCCCAGCGATCCACATTGCCGCGGAACGTGAAATCGAAACGCATTGCTTTTTCCGAAGCGTCATATGTGCGTTTCGTCACACCGGACGCATTGTCCTGCCAGCGTTCCACGCGGTTCAGTTCCCGGTCCAAGCCTCCTCCCAGACAGCAGATTCCGGAAAAGATCAGTAAGACGGCAAAAATATTTTTCATTCCTTGCTCCTTTTATTTTCTTGTTGAATCATACGTTACTTTTTGTAAGGCCGCCACATGAAATCCGATGTGTTGACATCCGATTTGACCCGTCCCATATCAGTCATGGCGGCATGTCCGTCCACAAACAGTATCGGCTGAGCGATTCTGCCGATTGCATGCCATGAAAAGCGCGCGATGTTCCCCGGCCAGCTGGAAAGATCGTTCGCATACATCGTCGTATCCCCCAGCAGGATTGCCCGGGCGGCATGAGGAGTCCGCGCAAAGGAGAAAGGCCGGTATTTCCAGTCCGCCGAAGAGGTGTCGGCATCCTGCCGCATCATGGAGGTGTTGACGACATAGCTTGTCCCGTACATATCCATGAGCGACCGGTATCCGGCATTGACCGGCACAGCCCGGCGGCTGCCGTTGTCGCGGGGACATGTCACAATCTTTGCATTCCTGATATAAGGGTCCGTCAGATACCGTTCTTCCAGAGAAAGCCCGAGCACGGAGGTCCGTCCCGGAGGCAGAGCCCCTCCCCAGCGCCACCAGTTGTCGAAACACCCCAGTTTGTCATTGTAATCTCCCGCGTAAATGCTGAAGGCAAGCCCGAGCTGTTTCAAATTGTTCACACAGGCAATGTCATACGCTTTTTCCCGAGCCTTGTTCAACGCGGGCAGAAGCATGCCTGCCAGAATCGCAATCACGGCAACTACTATCAGAAGCTCGATCAATGTAAAAGTGATTTTTCTTCTCATTTCTACTCCTATTCTCCTCTCTCCACCATTTCCGGTGAAATTGTTATGATTTGCTGATGAAAATCCTCCGATGCAAAAATCGAAAAAGCCGTTTCCGCAAGTTTTTCCACAGGCAGTCTGACCGACGGCAGGGGCAGAGGATCGAATGCGTCCCCGTAACCGTCGATCCCTGCGACCGTAATCTCATGAAGCGGGTCCAGACCGGCAAACTTCAGCTCCACCCCCGTCACCTGGGCAAGCTGGTCATTGAAACAGATCAATGCGTCCGGGCGCCGCGGAAGATGTTTCAGCGATTCGGCATACTTCCGGCAGTCCGTCGCGGAGGCGGCATAAAACGGAGACTCCAATGTCAGCTCCGGATGCGTCTTCACTGCCTTCCGCAGAAACTCGAAACGGTCGGCGGAGGCGGAACTGCACCGGTCGGCAAAGCCGATATAACCGATCCGCCTTCTGCCTTTCCGTGTCAGAAACTCGCACAGCAACGTCATCACGGCAGCCTCGTCAAAAGCAATCGTCGCCGAGCGGGCATAGTCCGACGAATGACTCTGAAGATGGATCATCGGAATACCGCACCGGTCGAACTGTTCCAGCAGGTCGCAGTTCTTCTCATAGGCAAGCCAGCCGACAATCACGCAGTCCACCCGTTTAATCAGGAAGGAGGAAAGAATCTCCCGCTCCCGCTCCACGGAGTTCTGCGAGGTGTCGGGGATCAGCATATACCCTGCCCTGCCGAAAAATTGACCGCAGGCGGAAACCAGGCGTCTCGCCATACGGACATCATGAGACTGGAGCAGGAGTCCGACGTTGCGGCTGCGCCCGGAAACCAAAGTCCGCCCCATGTCATTGGGAACATATCCCAGTTCCTTTGCCGCATTCAGAATCTTTTCCCGGGTCTTTCCGCTGAGGTTGACCGTTGTTTTCTTCTCCGGGTTCATGGCGGCATAGACAGCCACCCGCGAAACACCGGCATACTCCGCCAGCATGGAAATTGTAACCTGTTTTTTCCCTCTCGACGACATTCCGCACCCGTCCTCGCATTACATTCGATTTAAATAAAATAGCTCGTGCTATTATAAATTATATCCGAAAATGAAAAATTGTCAAGAGCCGGGATTCAAAAAAAAATTATTTTTTTCTGAAACGGCAATGCCGGGCATGACGCCCCCCTTACGGGCGGGTGCGGATCTGTTTCCGGGAAACGGAACCTGCCGGAATTCCGCGTCTTCCCCCGGACACGACCAGTGCAACGGCAGCCGGTCACGACAGGAGCGGAACCGATGCCGGAGCATCGCGGAATCATCCGACCGGCGGCATCAGCAGCCTGTGCCGGAAATCCCCCGGACACCGGAAAGGCATCTGAATCAGGCGGAAAGTGCCCACATTCTCCCGGCTGAAAATCCTCACGGGGAACGGAAAGTGAAGCCCGATCAATAAATATTGAAAAAAATAAAAAAGAAGATTTGAATATTTTCCGTTTGATGCTAAGGTGTATCATGATTTCCATAATGTTACAGGTAAGATTGAGGTCAGGATTTTGGAAGAGACACTGAAACAGAACGGGCAGACACTGTCCACAGCGCGTTTGATACGGAGATATTCCATCATACTGACTCTGGTGCTTGCGCTTTTCGCATTCATGATGCCCCAGCCGGAAGCAAAGGCAATGGACCCCGTTACAATCGCCATTCTCGCCCCCATCGCCCTTCAGGTCGGCAGGGCAATGATGCCTTATATCATCAAGGGACTGACCAATATGGGCCGCATGGGGCTCAAGGCAGGCGTTGAACTCATCAATGTATTCCGGCTGCCTCTCGGAATTCTCCAGCTTACTTTGATGATTCCGTTCGGAGCGTTTTACTCCGGGCTGCAGAATACCGTGATCGGTTTCATTGCGCCATTCAAGATGGCGTTTTTTGTCCTTATGATGCCCGTTGCCGCCTTTGGAATAGGCTTGTAGCGGCTTTGTACCCTTTTTGTGTACAGACGACTTATGAAAATCAGAAAAAAAACTCTGGACGCCATTCATTCCATGCTGACGGAATGGCACGGCGCGGAAGAAGCGAACAACTCTCTGGTCAATTTTCATCCTCAGCCTGTCGGAATTGATTCGCTGCTGGATAAGATCGTGGCGAGAGCGGTTCCGCCGTGGGAACGCAGACTCCATGAAGTCAAGCTCTCCTGGGCGGAACTCGCCGGAAGTGAAACGGCGCGCCGATGCCAGGTGTCGCACCTGAACGACGGCGTCCTGTATATTGAAGTATTCCATCCGGCTTACCGGATCGCTCTGGATACCCCGAAAATAAAATCCATGATGCTGGAAAAAGTCCAGAAACTTCTCGGTGCCGCCAACTGCCGGGAATTGAAATTCATCCCGGTCGGGCGGACGGCGCCAGCGGCGGCACATGGCGGAAAGAGTTTCCCCCCTGCCGCAAAAGAAAAAGAGAAGCGGGAAAAATACACGCCGGATCTGCCCCTGTGAATTTCATCCGCCCTGCTGCAAGACAGGGGGAATCGTCCAACGTTTCCGCGCCGGAACCTCTGTCGGGCCGCCATGCCCCGTGTCAGGAACGGGAATCAGTTTGCCGGGAACGGCAGCTTTCCGAAACTCTTTCCGCCATTGCAACCTGCATCGTCCGCCCCGTTCCGCAGTGAACCACGGGATGCGGACGCTGACGCGGAATCACTTCCTCGCCTTGAACTCGTTCGGGGTGCAGCGGTAGACTTTGCGGAATGCGTGGCAGAAACTGCTGGCATCGCAAAAGCCGTGACGCTCGGCAATCTCGTTCAGAGTATAGATGCCAGTCCGCACGTCATTCGCGGCATTCGTCAGACGCACGCGCAGGGCGAACTGCCCGTAGCTCACGCCCATTGTCGAATGGAACAGGTAGGAAAAACGGCTCACGCTCAGAGAACATGACTGCGCGGCGGATTCGAGAGACGGTGGGATTTTGGACGTCCGTACCAGACTTACCGCCCTCTGGATGCGGTTCATGCCGGCATTGAGCCCATGCGCGTTGGTAGGCTCAACTGCGGAGACCCGTTCGGATGCGCGCAGAATCAGCTGATGAATCATCAGCCAGCAGTGAGTCTGCCAATTCGTGAGTTTGCGGCTGTAGGTATGAAGAAGTTTTCGCGCAACCTGCGCAATCTCATTGCGTTCCGCATCATCTGACGGGCAATACCGGTATTGCGGTTCCACGGTAAACGGGGCAAGCCAGTCCGCCCGGGAACACGGCCCGCAGTTGCCCAGATTGTCGATATTGACATTGACCGACATCACGAAATTACGCGGGGCAAGCAGACGGTAGGCATGAGGCTCCCAGCACATGGTCCACCAGAGTTCGCCCTTCCGGAACACATGCGACCAGTGCCCGAACACGACCTCGGCGGCGCCCTGCATCACGATGGAGATCTGCAGGGCGTAGTGAACATCCCCTTTGAGCGTCTCCTGCGGCCCGCGGCCGTATTCCCAGAGAATGTTGAAAGGACTTGCCAGCGTAAGCGAAGGATGATCCTGCGATTCGAGCTTGATGTCTTCAAAAATTCCCATAACAGTAACTTTTCACAATTTAATGGTTATTTTTTGCAAATAATCCCGATTGACGGCAAGAGGGTGCCCATGATATAATTTATATCGGAAAGAACAAAAAACAAATCGCAAAACGTAAGAAATTACGAACAAACAAAATTTACAAGGAGAAAATCCATGGCGGCAAAACAGAAACTCGCAATCGACGGCGGCAAGAAAGTCTACAACGGAACTTTCCCGGCATGGCCGAGCTTCGAGGAATCCACCGTCCAGGCTGCTGCTGACGTCCTCAGAAGCGGCAAAGTCAATTACTGGACCGGCAAAATCGGAATGCAGTTTGAAAAGGAATGGGCAAAATGGCTCGGAGTGAAGAACGCCATCAGCGTCGCCAACGGAACATGCGCTCTCCATACGGCGCTCGCGGGAATGAACATCGGCCCCGGCGACGAAGTCATCTGCACATCCTACAGTTTCATCGCCTCCAGCTTCTGCGCGCTTCAGGCGGGCGCCCTCCCCGTGTTTGCGGATGTCACGACCGATCACACGATTGATCCCAAGGCTATTGAGCCCCTCATCACGGAACGCACGAAAGCGATTGTCGTCGTCCATCTCTACGGCATCGTCGCCGACATGGATCCGATCATGGAGATTGCAAAGAAGCACAATCTCAAGGTCGTGGAAGACTGCGCACAGTGTTTCGGCGGCGTCTACAAAGGCAAAAAGGCAGGAACCATCGGTGATGTCGGCTGCTTCAGCTTCTGCCAGAGCAAGCATTTCACGACCGGCGGCGAAGGCGGCATGGTTGTGACAAACAACGACGAGCTTGCATGGGAGTTCCGCTCCTTCCGCGATCACGGCTACGATGTTCAGGCAAAGCTCAACCTGCTTGAAATGGAAGGCAAACAGCTCTACATCCACAGACGCGTCGGATTCAATTTCCGCATGACCGAAATGCAGTCCCAGATCGGACTCTGCGAACTCAAGAGATTCGACAAATGGAACCTCAAGAACCGTATCTTCAACGGCAGATATCTGATCAAGGCACTGAAAAACCATCCGCTGGTGAAATATGCGCCGGTCGACACCAAGGAACGCCAGAACGCCTTCTGGTGGGCTCCCTTCGTTCTTGACACCGACAAGTTCAAAGCCGGCATCACGACCAAGGACTTCATTGCGGCAGTCGCGGCGGAAGGCGTCCCGGTCTACAGCGTCCTCTGGCCGGAAATGTACAAGGAGCGCGCCTACATTGAACGCAACGGATTCGGCGTCGCCAAGTATCCGTTCCACGATCCGAAAGCAAGAAACATCGACTACTCCCAGTTCAACTGCAAACAGGCAAACTGGATGACGGACAGAACCATCAGCTTCTTCACGCACCCGGTTTACACCGAAGAGCACATGAAGGCTTACGTCGATGCGTTCAAGAAGGTCGCGGACGCTTACATGAAGTAAGCTGAAAGTTTCAAGATGCAGGATTCAGGCGGAAGATGAAATCCCGTGACCTGCATGAAGCACAATGCCGCGTCTTGTAATACGCAAGCGCGGCATTTTTCATGATGAAAGCCGTAAAAAAATACTCTTTCATGCTTGAAGCGGGAACGCGGAAACAGTAAGTTCCTTCTGTCAGAGAGAGCGGCAGCCCTGATCCCGCTGTCCGCGGCCGGCAGAAGAACGGGCAGGATGAAAAAGATGAAAATACCAGGAAAGGATATGCAGATGTCAAAAGTGAAGTATGGTCTGATCGGATTCGGCGGAATTGCCGAGAATCGCGTTGCCAAGGAAGGTTTCGCCTGCGACAGGGCGCGTTTCGCTCCGCTTCAGAAGGCGGAACTCGTCGCCGCCACCGATATCAATCAGGGGCGCAAAGCCGCAGCGGAGGCGCTCGGACTCAAATGGTACGACACGGCGGATGAAATGCTTGCGGACAAGGATATTCAGGCGGTTTACATCGCCACGAACAATACCACCCACGTCCCCCTTGCGGTCAAAGCGCTGAACGCGGGAAAACATGTCATTTCCGAAAAGCCGATGGCAACCAGCTCCGGGGATGCGGAGATGCTCGTCAAGCTCGCAAAAGAGAAAGGACTCTCCCTCGCAGTGGACCACATGATGGTCTACAACGCCTGGAATATCAAGGCGGAGGAGCTCGTCAGGAAGGGAGAACTCGGCAATGTCAACGACTCCTGTTTCCACATGGAGTTCGCATACGGCTACGATCCTGCGGAGGCAGCCACATGGCGCTGCTCCAAAATCGAGGAAATGGGCGGTCCGATCGGCGACGTCGCAAGTCACTGCTTCTACCTTGCGGAATACATTCTCGGAAAGAAGATTGCAAAACTGGCGGCGGTTTATCTGCCCAAGACCATGCCCATCGTCGCGGAAGACGGCGCCTATATCAAGTTCTTCTTTGAGGACGGGATGCAGTCCAGCGCCAAAGTCGCGTTCTCCGAACTGCGGGGCGGTCTCGGCGGAACCCTGAGCAATCTGGGCTATGAAATCTACGGGGACAAGGCGGCTCTGCGCGGCTACGGCACCATGTTCCAGCTCTCCGGACACAAGGACGAACCGGTAAAAATCCGCCTTGAGCTCGACAAGTTCGACGGCGCACCGGCAGACGTTCCGGCGGGCGAGATCAGGAACATCTATCAATGCCTGATCGAACATCATGCACAGTCCGTGCTCGACGGCAAACCCCTTGACGCCGAAGACGCACTTCACAACATCCTGCTCTGCGAAGCGGCGCACGCCTCCGCGCGGAACAACGGCAGGATCATGGAGATTGCAAAATGATCAACGTCGGAATCGCGTCCGAAATCATCACCCCCGCAAGGGGAGTCGCTCTTGCCGGATACTTCGATCCGCGCCCGAACACCGGAGCGCATGATGATCTGAAAGTCAAAGTCACGCTGTTTCAGCAGGGGGATGTCATTACGGGATTTGTAAGCTATGACCTCTGCTTCATCTGCATGAACATCATTGATCCCGTCCGGCGGAAACTTGCCGCGGCGGGCATGAATTTCGGGAAAGAGCTGATCTTCCATGCAATCCACACCCATACGGCGCCGTATCCTGCGCCGTTCTTCGGTTCGGACAGCACGGACAAGGAGTATCTGGCAGACCTGATCGACGCCTCTTTCCGCGCAATCAGGCGTGCATACAAAAATCTGGCGCCGGCGGAACTGTTCTGCGCGAAGGAGAACAACAATCCGCTTGCGTTCAACCGTCGCTTCTTCATGAAAAACGGCAAGGTCGTGACAAACCCCGGAAAGCTCAATCCCGACATCGTCAGACCGGAGGGCCCCGTTGACGAGGAAATCACCGTCATGGCGATCCGCCAGGATGGGCGCATCAGCGCAGTTCTTGCAAACATCGTCAACCACACCGATACGATCGGCGACAATTTCGTATCCGCCGACTGGCCCGGCAGAATGGAGCATACACTCCAGACGAAGCTCGGTTCCGATGTGCAGGTTTCCATGATGCTCGGCTGTTCCGGCAACATCAATCACTTCGACGTCACCACCAAAGCCGATCAGACCAGCTATGCGGAAGCCGGGCGCATCGGCGGAATTTATGCGGACATCGTGGCAAAACTGATTGAAAAAGCGGAAAAGATCAGCGACGACTCTCTCAGAACCGCGACAGAAACCGTTGAAATCGTCCGCCGCACCATTACGGACGAGGAAGTGCGCCAGGCGGAGAAAGTCATGGAGGAAACAAAACACTTCGACGGCGGCGCAGCCCTGACAAGCGAGGAGCTTGCGGCGGGCGCAGGCCCCGTGCTCCGCTTCTTTGCAAAACAACTGCTGGCATTTGCGAAGGACTGGCAGGGAGTTCCGGCGGAGTTTGAATTCAAATCGCTCAAAATCGGCAAAGACTTTGTCGCGGTGTCCTTCCCCGGGGAACCGTTTACTCAGATCGGAATGGCAGTAAAAGCCGCTTCCGATGCCAGATACAACTTCATGGTCACGCTCGCGATGGGCGAGGCTGGTTACATCTGCATGGAAGAGTGCTACCCCCGCGGCGGATATGAAATTCTGCCGATTTCGGAAGCCGGCATGGCATACAATGCCGCAAATATTTTTATCGAGACTGGAAAAAAACTGTTGAAGCGTTATGTTTAATATAACATACCGTTTCACGCAAACTAAATAAAGGAAGAAAAATGCGCGCATTCAGTAAAATTTCACCGGAATGGTGGGACTACACCACGCTCGACCGCAGCATCCTTGACGAAGCTGCGAAAATCACAATCGACAACCTGAAAAGTTTTGAACGCCCGGGATTCAAAATCAACATCTACGACACTCTTCAGGAATTCTACTGCGCGGAAGCGCTCGAATACATCAACGCCTGGAAGCAGGCAACCCCCTCCAAACCGGCAGGCATCTGCGGCCCGATCGGACCGACGGAACAGCTTCCGCTCGTTGCACAGATGGTCAACGAGATGGATCTCTCCCTCAAAAACTGCCACTTCTGGGGCATGGACGAGTGGATCGTCGACGGCAAGGCAGCGGATCTCAATTTCCCGCTCGGATTCGCAAAAGCCGACATGGATCTCTGTTTCGGCAGAATCCGCCCCGAACTCATGATGCCGAAGGAAAATCTTCACTTCCCGACCGAAAATCCGGAAGAATACACGAAGTCCTATGACCTCGCCCGCTGCGTCACCATGCAGGGTGGTCAGGGCGAAACCAAACACTGGGCGTTCAACGACCCCGTCAAGCGCGAAGGTCAGTACAAAGACAATCCGCCGACACCGGAGGAATACCTGCAGAAAAAGGCGCGCATCGTCGAGCTGCACCCGATCACACTGATCCAGAACGCCAGAACCTCCGGCGGCGGAACAGTTCAGAACGTCCCCTCCTCCGCAGTATCCGTCGGACCGTTTGAAACCTGGAAGGCGGAAAGAGTTTCCATCTGGCACCCGGGGCATCACGACAATCCGTTCGGACAGCGCCTCTCCACGTTCATGATCTCCCAGAAGATCGCGGACAGCTGCGTTCCGATGTCCCTGCTCTCCAAACATCCGGGAGAGATCATATTCAACTTCTACCGATTCGGTTTCGGTGTCTGCGACGTGGAGATGCATTAATCATGAGCAAGAGAGCATTTGCCATCGCCTGCCATCCGGACGATCTTGAGTTCGGCATGATGGGCACGATGATGTTGTTGAAGGACGCCGGTTACGAAGTCCATTACATGAACGTCTCCAATGGTTCTCTCGGCACGGATCATCACGATTACCAGACAATCGTCCGGATGCGCCGTGAGGAAGCCATGAACTCCGCAAAACTGGTCGGGGCGGTCTTCCACGAGAGCATCTGTGATGACATCGAAGTGTTCTACAATTACGAGAATCTGGCGAAACTGGTGCCGGTCGTCCGCGAAGTCGAACCCGAAATCATTCTGACGCAGGGACCCTACGACTATATGGAAGACCATGTCAACGCCGGCCGTCTCGCGGTCACTGCGGCATTCTGCCGCGGCATGGTGAACATGAAATGCGCGCCGACTGCAAAGCCGACGCTGCAGAGTGTCGCGGTCTACCACTGTATGCCGCACAGCATCACAGATCAGCTGCGTCGTCCGGTGGAAGCGGATTTCTATGTGAATATCGCCTCCAAAATGGAGATCAAGCGCCAGGCGCTTGCCTGCCACAAGAGCCAGAAGGAATGGCTTGACATCAGTCAGGGCATGGACGCCTACATCAAAGACATGGAAAACCGTGCCGCAATCTTCGGCAGACAGTCCGGCGAGTTTGAGTTTGCCGAGGGCTGGGTTCAGCACAATCCGCTGGGCTTCGGACCGGAAAACTTCAATCCGCTGGCAGCCGCCCTCAAGGATTTCGTGAAGCTCATGCCCCGCGCAATCCGGTAACAGCTGAAAAAACAGAATCCATTCGCGCAGAACCCGGCAGTGTCGGGTTCTGCGCTTTTCCGTATCAGAGCAGATGCGGGGCTGAAGAAATTCAGCTGAAAGCCCCCCTTCCCCCGCCCCGTTTTATTTTCCAGAAGGCTGTCTGTTCCTGCGGTTTTTATGCAAAAGTTTCGTTTTCCGACCTTGAATTGCGCATGAAATGATGTAGAATCCCTCATGAAAGGAGGTATTCGGAACGAATGAAATCTTATGACTTGACCATCTGTTTTCAATCAGTCCGTTATAACATACATGACAACGGTGTTCTGGAGCATCTCAAACGGAATGGAAACGGGAACATGAAAAAAACGGAATCCCATGTTCTTTCCGATTACAATCCGATTCCGGAGAAAAAGAAAAAAAAATGCCCGTATGCCAGTTTTCTCCTGTTTCTGTTCTTTCTTGCTCTGATTCTCAATCTGGTCAATCTCGTTCTGATTTATTTTTTCCACACAGGCTATGCGAAATCCGTGATCCTGTCTGTCCTCCCTTTCGTTTTCCTGATTCCGCTTGTCCTGAGGGAAACAGTTTACAGCTTTCCCTCGTTTTCCGGCGCACCTCCGCTTATCGTCACGGTCGGTTATCGCGAGAACCGGAAATCCGCGGAATTTCTGCGGGAGCTCCGGCGCGCCATCGCAAAGCATTTCAGGGAGCCGGAAGTAAATTATAAAAACCGGGAGGCTTTTCTGGAAGCTGTCAGCGAAATGCGGGAAAACAGGCTTCTCACGGAAAGTGAAATCCATGTGATCACAAGGCAGTATGAGAACCGCACTCCGTTTACGCCGCTTCATGCCTTTGCCGTCCTTGACGTTCTCAGGATGGACGGCGTCATTTCGGACGAGGAACTCCAGGAAATGAAATACGCAAGAATCTTTCACCCCAATTCATAAAAGGAACACAATCTTCATGCGCAGTCTTATCATAAACGGCGGAGCGGAAATCTCCGGCAATGTCACAGTAGGCGGAAACAAAAACGCGGTTCTGCCGATGATCGCGGCGTCCATCCTCACGAAAGAGGAGATCATCATGCACGATGTCCCCGCGATCAGCGATGCGGATGTCATGCTCAAAATCATTCAGCATCTCGGCGCCAAGGTCACACGTTCCGGCAAAACGGTCAGGATCAATGCAAAGAGCATCACAAAAAGCGAAATTCCGAAAAGCCTCTGTTCCGCCTTGAGAACCTCCATTCTGCTGGCGGGACCACTGTCCGTCAGATGCGGGGAAGCGACCATTTACCCGCCCGGCGGAGACGTCATCGGGCGTCGTCGTCTCGACTCGCATTTCTACGGACTGAAAAAGCTCGGGGCGGTCATTCAGGGCGATTCCGTGCCTTATGAATTCCAGACGGCGGCAAAGGGGATGCACGGAACCGAAATCTTCCTTGACGAGGCAAGCGTGACCGCCACCGAGCACATTCTCATGACCGCCGCCGCGTGCCGGGGAACCACAATCCTGCGCAACGCCGCCTCGGAGCCGCATGTGCGTCAGCTCGGGGAAATGCTCATCAAAATGGGAGCGGAAATCACCGGGCTGGACTCCAACACGATCATCATCAAAGGCAATCCGGAACTTCACGGCGCGGAAGTCACGATAGAAGGCGATCACATTGAGGCGGCGAGTTTCATCGCGCTTGCGGCATGCACGCGCGGCGCGGTCAACATCGAAGGCAAACTCACGCCGCGCGACTACTGGATGACACGCCGCGTTTTTGAAAAGCTGGGAATCCGCTTCAAACTGCATCCGGACCTGATCGAAGTCCCCGGCGGACAGCGCATGAAGATTCAGCCGGACTTCGGCAACGCAATTCCGCAAATCTCCGACGGCCCGTGGCCGCAGTTCCCGAGCGATATGATGAGCTGTCTGATCGTATGCGCGACTCAGGCGAAGGGATCAATCCTCTTTTTCGAGAAAATGTTCGAGAGCCGCATTTACTTTGTGGACCGTCTGATCGCGATGGGAGCGAACGCTGTAGTCTGCGACCCGCACCGCGTCGTAATTTCCGGCCCGGCAAAACTCCGCGGCATCGAAATGTCGAGTCCCGACATCCGCGCGGGCATGGCAATGGTGCTCGCCGCAATCTGCGCAAAGGGACGTTCCGTAGTCAACAATGCGGACACCATTTTCCGCGGTTACGAGAACATCTGCGCAAAACTGGAAAATCTCGGCGTGGAAATCTCCATGGAACAGCATTGATCTTTTTTGAAATTCATATTCAACAACAAGGGAGAGAATCATGAAAGCATTGCAGATTATGGCGGCAGCGACGTTAATCCTGGCGGGAGGATGCGCGACAACATCAGACAATGATGAACAATACCGGCTGCTGACACAGCAGATGCAGCAGCTCAACAAAAATCTTGAAACTCTGACAAAGCAGCTCGAAAAATACAACAGACAGATGACATCCAAGCAAGGCAATTCCATCGCCAGGAACCGCGGTGACATCAAAACGCTGGCAACCATCAAACTGCCTCAAAACCCGACAGATGAACAGATTATAGAATATATTCAAAAGATCAGCAACGCAACGCGAGGGCAAAACGTTTTCTCTCCGGATGACATACAAGTAACGCTGTTAAAAAAAATCGGTCCCGGACACCTCGCCTTGCTGGACCCTTTTTTGAGCGAAAGTTCCTATCATCTCCATTATGCCCTGCCGTCACTGGTAGGCAAAGCGGACAAAAAAGCCGCATTGAAACATCTTCCGCAAGTTCCCGATCTGATCAAGCCAATCGTCCAGCATGGATGGACAGAGGAGGCAAAAGAAGGTTTTTTCATGGCTCTGCAACATCGGTACAACACCAGGACAGCCTGCCAATACGCCAAATATTTCACAAAAACGCCGAAAGACCGCAGTCGCCTGATCGAACTTTATGAGACTGGAAAAGATACCTCGCGTCTATACTCTCTCATCAGCACATTTAAAGATATTGACCTGAAAAAAATCACTGATAATGCATGGAAAAACCATCGCTATGCTCAGGACTGGATCAAGGCGAACTATGCAAAATATGCTGCGATGGTGGGCAATCAGGATGCCCTGTATGACTGGCTCTCAATCTTAGCGCGAAATTCTTATATGAGCAACAATACGGACAATAATATCACCCTCGTCATGCTGACCGGGCAAACCGGTGATATCAGGCAAATTCTGTCATGGTTCAATAAAAACAAGTCGAAACTGTATTTCGATGAAAAAGAAAAGATGTTCAAGGTCAGGGAAAAATAACGGGAGAACCGGGATGGCGGAACTTTGAAATGGTACGCAGAAAAAGCCGGGGTGGAAAAGTTTTCACTTTCCTGCGGAACGCGGTTTTTCCGGGACGGACTGCGGAAATATTTGGAAAAATTAATCCGTTGAGGGATTGTAAATTGAAATGGAATGTCTATAATAAAGCAGAGCGGTTTTCCGTCCGGCATTTATTCATCTTTCAACCAAAGGAGTTGCAGCAATGGCGAAAATCTCTGACAGTGTTTGCCTGAATCATCCCGATACCCCCGCGGTCACACGCTGTGCGACCTGCGGAAAACCGATTTGCAGAAGTTGCATCGTGAGTCAAAACGGTTCCAACTACTGCTCTCAACTCTGCGCAGCCAATGCGGAAAAATCCGCCGGACGTGTCAGCGCAGTCATGGAAAGCAGAAAACGTGCCGATTCAAGAAGAGGAGCGCGGACACTGATTATTCTGGTCATTCTGATTGCGGGAGCCGCGGCGGCATATTATTTCTACACCCGGAACAAGGACGATGTGGACCGGTTCGTGCAGAAGACGGAAAAGGAGCTGGGGAAAAAGATCAAACAGAATGCGGGCGATGCCAAGAAATCCATTGAAGGGGGAATTCCTTCCAATTCGAAGTATAAAACCGACCGCGAAGACATGGTCAGGTAATTTGAAACATTGTCAGGGACTCTTTTCTTACGGGATGCCGGCAGTCCGCATTCGGAAAAACCTTCGGATTTTCCGTGAAAAAACGGAAAAACATGTTGCACCGGAAATTTCCTGATCGAGACCCGGCAAAACCGGAAAAGGGCAGCGGTATGAAAAAAACTCTCTTTCTTCTTCTGGCGTTGTTTGCAGGCACTCTCGCCGCCGCCGAACTGAAACTTGCATGTTTCAATCATTTCACATCTTTTTTCAAAGACTTCAGGCGCCCGCCGGATGAGATTGTCTCCATCCGGAAAATGCCCGGAGCGGAAATTATGAAACAGCTGGCGGACGGGCGGCTCCGCATGGCAATCACAGACCGGCTTCCGGAAAAGACGCGGAATTTCGACGTCACGGAACTTGCCGTCGCCGGAACCATCCTTGCGGTTCACCCGGAAAATCCGCTGAAGACAATCTCCTGCGCCGACGCGCGGGAACTGCTCGACGCAAAAATTCCGACCTGGCATTCCCTGAACGGCAGCCGTGCGCAAGTCCATATTTACAAAGTCGCCGGCAATATGCCGCGCCCCGTCATCCATCGCTGCGACAAATGCGGTGCAACACCGAAGAAAACGAAAAAAAGCAAGGCGGGGAAACAGGAAAAGCGCGCGATGGTTCTCCAGACGGAAAATACGTCGAAAAGTTTCGTTCTGCTGTTCGTCGATCCGGACGGCGTGGCGGAGCTGCCGCTCTCGTCCTATCATGAAAACCGCGTCAAACTGCTTCCCGTGGACAATGTCATGCCCACGCTGGAAAATTTCAGGACGGGCAGATATCCCCTGTCGCGGAAAATCTACCTGATTACAGCGAAACAGCTGACAGACTCCGAACGGGGGCTTGTCTCATATATCAAAAGCAGAAAATTCGCCGCACAGCTTTATGCGGACGGATACCTGCCGATCGAACAGAAAGCGGAAACAAGATGAAAACCTATTTTGTAACCGGAACCGGAACCGGTATCGGAAAAACGTATATCAGCGCACTGCTCGCCCGGGAGGCGGTTCGCGCAGGACTCAGAACCGCCATGATGAAACCGGTGCAGACGGGCATGAAGGATCCATTCAACGGCGACCTCGGGGAAATCCGGCGGAAAGAGCCGCGGGTTCTGGATATTCCCCCCGGACTGGCGTGTCCCTACTGCCTCGAATATGAATCCTCGCCGCACCTCGCGGCGGAAAAGGAGAACGTGGAAATCCAGTTCAGCCGCATCCGGGATTGTTACGATCAGATCGTGAAGGAGTATGCGCCGGACATTGTTTTCCTCGAAGGCGCGGGGGGAATCTGCGTTCCGGTCTCGGACAAAATATTGACCGCCGAACTGATTCAATACCTCGGTTTTGAAACCATCATCGTGGCACCGGCGGGACTCGGCGCCATCAACCATACGCTTCTCTCCCTCGAATACCTGCGGAACCGCAATATCAGGGTCACGGGCGTAATCCTGAATCAGTTCAGCAATCCGCCGACGGAAATTGAACTGGACAACATCCGCATGATCGAATCTTTCGGGAAAGTCGATATTCTGGCGAAGGCCTCCGACGGCGCCGCCGAATTCAGCGAGTGCAGTCTGTTCAGGCAATAATCTTTTGACGATGCGGAAAAACACCGGATGAAATGCCCGAACTGCAATGTGGAGCTGGAAAAGGAATTTTACGAAGGAGTGATCGCTTTCCGATGCCCGGAATGCGGCGGAAGAATGCTGACCGTCTCCGGATTGCGGAAACTGTGCGGCGACCCCGCTTTTGTCGATCTGCTCTGGAAAACGGCGCGATACGGCTACTCCGAATCCGGCGTCATCTGCGGAAACTGCCAAAAACAGATGCGGCGCGTCACACTGCCGCTACGGGGAATGCCGCTGGAACTGGACGTCTGCTGTTCCTGCCAGATGTTCTGGTTCGATCCCAGTGAGCTGGAACGCATTCCCCTGCCCGAACCGCAGGAAAAAACGGAAGAGCTCCCGCAAAAAGCCAGAGAACTGCTGGCCCTGCGGCAGATACAGAGGGAGGAGGAGAGGCTCAGTCGGGAATTCGACGGCTGCGACGGCGGGAGACATGCGCCGGACGAAGGCTGGAAGTGCCTTGTCGCCCTGCTCGGCATGCCGGTGGAACTGGATGCTCCGCCATGCCGCAAACTGCCGCTCCTTACCTGGGGAGCGGCTTTGCTGTGCCTGCTGGTCTTCGCGCTGACATTCCGGAACCTCGGCGGAGCCGCCGCCGACTGGGGCTTCATCTCCGCACAATGGACGCGCAAAGGCGGGCTGACTCTCCTCACCTCGATGTTTCTTCACGGGGGATTTCTGCACCTGTTCGGCAATCTCTACTTTCTGCTGGTGTTCGGAGACAATGTCGAAGACGAATTCGGGAAATGCAGGTATCTTCTCCTTCTGCTCGCCTCCGGTTTGTGCGCGTCGGCTTTCCACGCCCTGCTTGATTCCCGTTCCGACATTCCGTGCATCGGCGCAAGCGGATTCATATCCGGCGTCATCGCATGTTACGCGGTCTGTTTCCCGAAGGCAAGACTTTCCTTCATGCTGTTCAGCAGAAGCCTCGTCGGGGCTCTCCTGCTGCGGCGCAACTGGTTTTCCATCCCGGCATGGGCGGCTTTCACCGTCTGGATCGGACTGCAGATTCTCATGGCGTCCCGGATACAGGCGGGTTCCGGCGGCGGTGTCGCCTATCTCGCGCATATCGGAGGCGCGCTGCCGGGAATTCTTTATGCGGTCCGATACCGTCTTTCCGGAAAAGGCAGGCAGTGAATTTCCCCCATTCTTCCCCGCAGAAGAAGCGGCGGACGCAGATGTGCACGCTTTTTATTCAAAATTAAATTGAATCCATTTGTAATTTACCTTATGCGGGAATATCTTTACCGGAACAGTTTTGCAAACAGGAAAATTGAAGGATCATGAACATGAACGATTGGGAAAATCAGAAACTCGTCGGAATCAACAAAATGGACGGTCATACGGTTTATCCGCCGTTTGACGACAAAGCCGATGCCATGACCGGCGAACGTTCCGCTTCTCCTTACTTCAAACTGCTCAACGGAGCATGGAAGTTTGAATATTTCCCCGGACCGGACACTCTTCCGGAAGGTTTCTTTGAAGAAGATTTCGACTGCTCCGACTGGGATGACATTGTCGTTCCAAGCAACTGGCAGATGAAGGGTTACGGCAATCCCCATTACACCAATATCAATTATCCGATCCCGGTGAATCCGCCGTTCGTGCCCTCAGAAAACCCGACAGGATGCTATATCCGCGAATTTGAAATCGACGAGTCATGGGGGGATCGCCGCATCATGCTCAAATTCGACGGCGGCGATTCCTTCATGTATGTCTGGGTCAACGGGCAGCTTGCCGGCATGAGCAAAGGCAGCCGCAACCCCGCGGAATTCGACATCACCGACATCGCACAGATCGGGCTGAACCGCATCACGGTTCAAGTGCTCCAGTGGTCCGACGGAACCTATCTGGAAGACCAGGACATGTGGTGGCTGAGCGGCATCTTCCGCGATGTCTCCGTTATGGCCCTGCCCGAAGCGGATCTGTTTGATGTTTTCGCCAAACCTCTGCTGGACAAAAAATACAGAAACGGCATTCTGGAGCTTGAAATCGAAGTCAGAAACTGGATGGAGAAAGACGCCGGAAGCCTTGTCGTGGAAGCCGAGCTGTTTGACAAATTTGAACGCCCCGTTTTCAAGAAGCCGCTCTCGGCAAAAACAAGCGTCAGAAAGGCGAAAAGCGCGAAAGTCCGTCTGGAAGCGGAAATCAGGGACGTCATGAAATGGAGTGCGGAAACGCCCGACCTCTATACTCTGCTCCTGACTCTGAAAAACAGCTATGGAGTGATTGAATACAAGAGTCTCAGGATCGGGTTCCGCACCATGGAACTCAAGGACGGCAATTTCCTCGTCAACGGCGTTCCGATCATGATCCGCGGCGTCAACCGCCACGAGTTCCAGACCGATCTCGGACGTGCCGTGACCTACGACTCGATCCTCGAAGACATCCTTCTGATGAAACGCCACAACATCAACGCCATCCGCACCTGCCACTACCCGGACAGCGAGATGTTCTATGAAATCTGCGACCGCTACGGGCTTTACGTGATGTGCGAAGCCGACCTCGAATCCCACGGTTTCGGTTATGAAGAGGGCAAAAACCCCTCCATGTGGCCGGAATGGGAGCGGGCATGCGTCGACCGTATGCAGAGAATGGTGGAAGCCTTCAAGAATCATGCGTCGATCATCTTCTGGTCGCTCGGAAATGAAGCCGGCTACGGCATCAATCACAGGAAGATGTATGAATGGACAAAGAAACGCGACAACACGCGCCTTGTCCACTATGAGCGCGACCAGATGGCGGAAACGGCGGACGTCGTCAGCACGATGTATTCCGCACCGGAATACATTGTCGACACCATCATCCCCGAACGCTGCAAACCGTCGAAAAAGCCTTATATCCTCTGCGAATACGCTCATGCAATGGGCAACGGTCCCGGCGGGCTGGAGGATTACTGGCAGACGTTTTACGCGCACAAGGAGACCCAGGGCGGTTTTGTCTGGGAGTGGTGCGACCACGGAATCCGCACGCAGGACGAGGACGGATGTGAATACTTCGCATACGGCGGCGATTTCGGCGACACGCCCAATGACGGCAATTTCATCGCGGACGGTCTGGTGTTCCCCGACAAGAGCGCGTCGCCGGGGCTGATCGAACTCAAAAAGGTCATTGCGCCGGTTCGCGTCACTGCGAAAAATCTGAAAAAAGGCATCGTCAGCGTCGCGAATCATTATGATTTCATCACGCTTGAACATCTGAATGTGGTGTGGAGCGTCAGCGAAAACGGCACCGTCATTCAATCCGGCACGATCGCACCGCTCAAAATCAAGGCGCGTTCCAGTGAAGACGTCGTGATTCCGTTCGTCATGCCGCCGAATCCGAAACCCGGCGCGGAATATTTCCTGAACATCAGCTTCCTGCTCGGCGCGGACACCCTCTGGGCGCGGTGCGGACATGAAATCGCATGGGGGCAGCTCGCGCTTCCGGTCAAGGCGGCGGCGAAAAAACCCGTCGCCGGCAAAAGTCAGGCGGTCGTCGAAATGGACGAGGACGAAGATTTCCTCTACATTGCCGCGGACGAAACGTTCTTTGAATTCGACAAACATTCCGGCACCATCGCCGGGTGGATGATCGACGGGCTTCCGCTCGTTGAAGCGGGTCCGAAGCTGAATATTTTCCGCGCAACCACGGACAATGACCGAAGCGGCGCGGGCATGGCGGAAAAATGGAAAGCCGCATATTATCATCAGGTGATGCACAGTGTCCGGGACATCGCCTTCGATCCGGAAACAGCGACGATCAGAGTCATGACACGTGTCGCGCCTCCGGTTCTCCAGTGGGGAATCGAATGCGAATATCTCTACCGATTCCTGCCGGACGGTTCCTATACGCTTGAGCTCTCCGGCAAACCGGTCGGGGACGGCATGGTGCCCTTCCCCCGGCTCGGGCTCCAGCTTTTCCTGCCGGACGCCATGGACAATGTGCAGTGGTTCGGGCTCGGCCCGGGCGAATCCTATGTCGACACGAAAGAGGCGCAGCGGGTCGGGCTCTACAAAGCCGGCGTGGACTCCCTTTACACGGAATACACTTATCCGCAGGAGAACGGCAACCGCAGCGAAGTCAGGCGCGCCGCATTCTACGATCTCCACATGGCGGGTTTCGCGGTGACGGGACTCGACGGAATGCACTTCAATTTCAGTGCGCATCGTTTCACCCCCGAAGCAATCGAGGCGGCGAAACATCCGCACGAAATCGAAACGGGCGAAAACATCTGTCTGAACCTCGACTGGAAACAGCAGGGAATCGGTTCTTCCTCCTGCGGGCCGTATCTGCCGGAAAAATACCAGATTCCGGTGAAGCCGTTCCGTTTCGGCATGAAGTTCCGCGGATTCCGCCCCAATGAACTGAACGATATTTCCTTTTTCAAAATGATTTAATGATGGTGCAAGGGTGATTTTATGAGAAAAATTCCGAAGACAGTAACCGCAGATGAGGCTGTAAGTGTGGTGAAATCAGGCGATCTGATCTATTTGAGCGGATTCGCCAATACGCCGGAAACTCTCCTGAACGCCCTCTGCCGCCGCGCCGACCGCCATGAGTTTGAAAATGTCCGCATTCTCCAGCTCATGACGTTCGGTCCTGCACCATACATGGCGGAAAAATACGCGGGAATCTTTGTCAACGACCTTTTCTTTGTCGGAGAAAACAACCGCAAGGCGGTTCATGCCGGGTTTGCGGATTATCTGCCAGTCGGCTTGAGCGACACGCAGAACCTGTTCCGCACGGGACGGCTGAAATGCGATGTCGCCATGATCAAAGTCACGCCGCCGGACCGCCACGGCTACGTCTCGCTGGGAGTCTCCGTCGACATTACGCTTTCCGCAGTCATGACCGCCAAAAAAGTCATCGCGATCATCGACAGCTCGTCCCCGCGCACGCTCGGAGATGCGCTGATCCCTTACAGCAAGATAGACTATGCGGTCATCGCGACACAGCCGCTTCCCGAGGTGCTTTATCCGCCGTCCGGACCGCTCGATATTACGATCGGACGCAACTGCGCGGAGCTGATCGACGACGGCGCCTGCCTCCAGATGGGCATCGGCTCCATTCCGAACGCGATTCTTTCGCAGCTCGGCGGTCACAAGGATCTCGGCATCCATACGGAAATGTTTTCCGACAACGTCATGCCGCTTGTTGAAAACGGGATCATCAACGGGGAACGCAAGCAGATCGACACCGGCAAGCTGGTGACAAGTTTCATGATGGGCTCGCGCAAATTCTACGATTTCATCAACGACAACCCGCTGGTACTGATGAAGGACATCGGCTATACGAACGATCCGTTCATCATCTCGCAGAACGACAACGTTGTGGCGATCAACTCCGCGCTGGAAGTCGATCTGACCGGGCAGATCGCCGCCGACTCCATCGGCACCTCGATGTATTCCGGCATCGGCGGACAGCTTGACTTTGTCTACGGGGCGAACCGCTCCAAAAACGGCAAAGGCATCATCGCAATCTCCTCCCAGACCAACAAGGGCAAGAGCAAGATTGTCCCGGTGCTGACTCCCGGAGCGGGCATTACCACGCCGCGGCATCTGGTGCATTACGTCATCACGGAATACGGCATTGTGGATCTCTACGGCAAATCGCTCCAAGAACGCGCCGCGCTTCTGATCGAAATCGCGCATCCCGACCACAGGGAAGAACTGGAAAAAGCGGCATTTGAGAGGTTCGGCAAATTCTTCCTCTACCGCAAAAGCCGCAAGATGCTGAAAAAGAACTGACTCCAGCAGAAACGACAGACGCTCCGCCCCGGCGGAAATCTGCGGATTCACAGGAACCGGGCAGAATGCCGCGATGCTCTGCCGCGTAAAACGGCAGTCCTGTGGACTGCTGTCCTGTCATCCTGTTCCGTGCCGTCATCCTTGTTTTCGTTTTCCGTTCCGGTCCCCCTGCCCTGCGGTTTGCAGCGGAACGGCTCATCTGTCGGCGGCATCTCCCGAAATTCAGGATAATTCATCAAAAAAATCATAATTTTTCAGAATGAGGGGGTTGACAATGCGGCTTTTTTGTTTATAATTATTGATTAAACGCTTAATCACACCATAATGAGAAGGTCGATGCAGACGCTGGAAAGCAATAAAGTCAGACTGGTGGACATTGCCCGGGAAGTGAATGTTTCCGCGGCGCTGGTGTCGAAAGTGCTGAGGGGGAACAGCGGCAATATCCGGGTCAGCCCGGAAAAAGCGGAGATGATCCGCAAGACCGCCAGAAAAATGAATTACACTCCGAACATCAACGCGCGGGCGCTGGCGGGCAAGAGCACGAAAGTGATCGGAATCCTGATCGACTCCAAAGCCCCGGCGGTTGCGTTCCGGCTGCTTGCCGAGATTGAGCATGAAGCCACTCTGCACGGCTATCGGATCCTGATCGGGGAAACCCATGACAGCGTGGAGAATCTCTATGAAAGCTATCAGCATCTCCGCCAGCATGGAGTGGACGGCGTCATCTGCATCTCTCATGACTATCCGGGAGAGAATGAAAAGCTGGAAGAGTATTTCAGAGACTGCGGCCCGATCGTTTTTCTGGGACAGCCGGAGATCAGAAATCACTCCCACATCATTCTTGAGACAGATTCGGGCATCCGGGACGCCGTCCGATATCTCAGGGAGAGCGGCAGGAAACGGATCGCAATGCTGGCAGACCGGAATATGGAGGATCATTCCATCCAGGACAGGATCAGAGGTTTTCTAAGCGTATATCCCCAGGGACAGGATATGCTCATTCCCTTTCTGTATTCTCCGGGAGATGCACTCACAATGCGGAAAGATGTCAGACAGATTATCAAAAACTTCATCATTCCCCGGAAAATTGACGCTCTTCTTGCCGCGAACGATATTTCCGCACTGATTTTGCTGGGAGAGCTGAATACGTCCGGTCTCAACGTTCCCGGAGACATCGCCCTCATAGGGCACGACAATGAATTCTTTTCGGAATGCTGCCCCATTCCTCTCACCACAATAGATGAAAACAACGCGGTAAGGGCATCGTGCGCAGTAAACATGCTTTTGGATACCATAAGAGAATTTCCGAAAACGCGCATCACTCATAAAATTACGGTAAAACCGGAGCTGGTCATACGCCAGACGACTTGATCCGGCAGGAGAAAAATCATGTATAAAAATAAAAACAAACCACAGGAGAAAAGAAAAATGCAGAAAAGTTCATTCACCTTAATAGAATTATTAGTCGTTATTGCAATCATCACAATCCTGGCGGGACTGCTTCTGCCGGCATTGAGCAAAGCAAAAACAAGAGCAAAAGGCATCGTCTGTCAAAACAATCTGTCACAACTGAATAAAGTGTGGCAGTTCTATGCAGGGGATTATGACGGCTGGATGGCACGCTGCGGTTCGGATTCCACAGCGGATCCCGGATGGTATGCCCAAATGCCGAGACTGAACTACCTGCGCCTGGGAAAAGCAGGCATGAATTCCCCACAAATACGTTGCGGATTGCGTCCGGAAAGCAGCCAATACTGGCTCGGTACCAACAAGAAATTGAATACATGGACAAGGTTTGCCTCGGTAAAACGTCCTACCATCAGCGTAATTCATGCGGACAGCGCATGGTATGACTATAATGCCGTGTGGGGGAGCTCTTTCACTGCCCGTCATGATAACCGTTATTCCAATTTCTCTTTTGTCGATGGTCACGTGGAAAAATACCAGACTTCGGCAAATGGCATCAGATGTTATGCACCGGAAATGTTGATCTTCCAGGTATGGCAGACAAAGTGCGGATGGAATGCGGATGACACCAGGTTTTATGGAACCAATATTTTCCTGCCTTAAAAGGAGTCTCAGAAAATGTACAGAAAATATTATATTGCATTATCGGAAGTCATAATCATCCTGACGGCAACAGTGCTGTTTGCCTGTATGCTTGTCCCGGCTGCGGGGACAGCCCGGGAAAAATGGAATGAAGCCGCCTGTATCGGCAATCTGAAAAAGTTGAATGAAGTCTGGCAGAACTATGCCCATGACAGCAATCAATGGATAGCACGCTGCGGCAGTGACTCTCCCCAGGACCCCGGATGGTATCAAACCATGGCAGCCATGAATTATATTCCGTCCAGAAACGCCAGAGGCGAACTGCCTGTGGAAATTACCTGCGGATTGGCGCCTGGACACAGCCAATACTGGCTCGGCACCAACAGATATCTGAACAAATGGACTCAGCTCCATGCTGTAAAGAAGCCGGCGGCCAGTGTATTCCATGCCGACAGTGCATGGTATGAATACAATGCCCAGTGGGGAAGCTCCTTCACATCCCGCCACAACGGCTGTCAAAGTAATTTTTCGTTTGCAGACGGGCACATCGAAACATACAGGACTTCTGAAGACGGCTTTCACAGTTACGCTCCGGAAATGCTGGTATATCAGATATGGCAGGACAAAACCGGCTGGAAGGCTGACGGGAAACGTGTTGATGGAAGAAATCAATATAAAAACATATCACAATTTTAACGGAAGGAATCATCCGACATGAAAACACTGTTCTCACTGTTCCTTTTGACAGCATCATTCATAACATGGAGTTTTGAGGCTGCAATAAATGGAACGCCCAATGCTTCCGTCTATCTTGCCGAACCGTCTCTCCCCGCAGAGAAAAAGGCTGCCGAGGAGTTGATTTCCTATATTGAAAAGATGAGCGGGGCAAAGCTGCCGCTCTCGGCAAAGCTGCCGGAAGACGGCAACCGCATCGTAATCGGAAATACGGAAGAAGTGCAAAAGCTGCTGAAAAATATAAATCTCAACACCTTGAAACCGGATGAAATCGTGATTTATTCTCCCGATGCCAATACTCTGGTCCTCTCCGGAAGTAAACCACGCGGCACACTTTACGCAGTCTACACCTTGCTGGAAAAGCTCGGTGTCCGCTTCTGGAGTCCGGAATATGAGTTCATTCCGCAAAAACGGCAAATCACAATCCCAACCATCATGATCCGTTATGCTCCACCATTCGACTTCCGCCAGTCTTTCAGCGAATCCAGCCAGAAGAACCGGATCTGGAGTGCAAAACTGAAATTGAACGGGGATCTCTGGCTCCCCAAAATTCCGGAAGCATACGGAGGCAGCCGCAGGATGGATATGCGGCAGTCACTTACAAATGATTACGTAAAACCTAAAGAGTTCTTCAAAACACATCCGGAATGGTATGCCTGGAGGAAAAAGGAAAAAGCACGTGTTCCCAAACAGCTCTGCATGACAAATCATGAGGCGCTGGACCAGTTGGTCAAAGAAGTGCGCCGCGATTTAAAAGCGGAACCGGGCCGGGAATTCATATCCGTCGCATTGCCGGACAATAATATCTGCTGTGAATGCAAGACATGCACTGAACTGGTAAAAAAAGAGGAGGCTCTTTCCGCATTGAGCATTTATGCCGCCAATTACGTGGCGAAGGCGATCAACGGGGAATATCCGGATGTCAAGGTCATGATTCTGGCATACTGGCCGACGGAACGTCCTCCCAAAGCGATGAAAATGGAAGCCAATACCGGTGTCGTTTTTGCAATGCTGGACAGAAATCACGGACTTCCTCCGGCGGCAACGGCCCGCCATAATCCGTTCCTCAAAAAATGGAAACAGCTCAGCCACGGCAATGTCTATATCTGGGATTATTATGCGACTTTCGGAAACTTCCTGCTGCCTATGCCCAATCTCTATGTCATGCAGAGCGCTTTCCGAACTTACCGGGATCAGCAGGTCAAAGGTGTTTTTGCACAGCTCCCGTTCGGCAGCATCGCGGAATTTGAAGAACTGCGAACCTATCTTCTTGGAAAACTCTGCTGGGACCCCGATCTTAACTCAAAGGCACTGATTGCCGAATACCTGGACGGCGTATGCGGAAAGGCGGCGGCGTACGTTCAACAATACATTGACCTGCTGGAAAATGCGAAAAACAGAAAACGCGGCACATGGATCGGCGTTTATTCGGAAAAAACGGATCACTGGCTTAAAGCCTCCGATATTTTGAAAGGGCGCGATCTCTTTCTCAAAGCGATGGAAGCAACTGCGGATGCTCCCGATGTTCAACGCAGAGTCCGCCGTCTTTCTGCAACGGTCACTCTTGTCTCCATCCTCCGCTACCGGGACATTGCGGAAGAAGCCGGAAAACAGAAAAGACAGATTCCCACCTATGCGGCAATGGTTGATGAACTGGAAGCCATCGGAAAGGAATTCAAGTGTTCCACATATAAGGAATGGGCTCCGTTCGACAAACTGATTGAGCGCCTGCGCAAGAATCCGCCTGAAACAAAACAGAGGAAAATGCAGCATCAGGCGGCGCGCATTCTGGATGCGAAGCATCTTCGGGGAAACGGATTGCAAAGGATGAAGTCCGATGAAGAATCATTCGTGCGCCTGTCCGTAAACTCTGAAGAACTGGGCTATCCCTGGATGACGCCGGAGAAAGGGTGTATCGTCTATGAAATCCCGGAAACACTGGCGGGATGCTGGGATGTCATGCTTGACATCAGGGCCGGGGCAACCGAAGACCAACAGAAAGATGTTGCCTACCTCGGAATTTACACCCCGACGGAAATCTGCCGCCAGGTATTTTCCGTATCCCCGGGCGATACCGCATGGCAGACGATATGTCTGGGCAAATGGGAACTTCCCGCCCGAAGCAAAATCTGGGTCATGCCCGGCGTGACCGCGCCAAGCAGATTTATTGATGTAAAGAAAATTACCCTGCTTCCTGCGACAAGTTTATAATTTTCAAAAGAAGCCGGAGGAAAAACAGGTGCCATCCTGTCCTTCGGCATTTTCTGTTTCGCTGCACTTCTTCTCTTCCCATATCTTTCAACTCATTTTCCTCCTGAGAGCTCCTGCCATTGTCTGTTTTTTATGAAAAAACTTTGATTTTTTTTCCATGCGGTGTATATTACCCGGTTCATTCAACTGCAATCATTTAACAATGGAGTATCTATGTATTCAGCAGCAGATCTGAAAAAAGGACTGAAAATCGAAATCGACGGCATTCCGTACGCAATCACCGAATTTGATTTCTGCAAACCCGGCAAAGGCACCGCGCTCTACCGCTGCAAACTCAAAAACCTCATCAACGGAAGCACCATGGACCGCACCTTCCGTCCGGTCGACAAGGTCGATACCCCCGACATCGAGGAAAAGGAAATGTTCTATTCCTATCACGACGGCAACAACTATATTTTCAGCGACGCCGAAACCTATGAGGAAATTCAGGTCTCCGCGGAACAGCTCGGCGACAAGGTCTATTTCCTGATCGACAACATGACCTGCAACGTGCTCTTCTTCAACGGCAAGCCGATCGATATCACCCTGCCGACCTTCATCACGCGCGTCATTGCCGAAACGGAACCCGGCGCACGCGGCGACACCGCCTCGACAAACGTTCAGAAGCCAGCAAAACTCGACAACGGTTATGAACTGATGGTCCCCCTTTTCATCAATCAGGGCGACACCATCAAAGTCGATACCCGCACAGGTCTCTATGCCGAACGTGTCAGCAAAGGCTGAGCCCGCCGGCATCGAATTTCTAAAGGCGCTGAAGAGTTCCCTTGCGGTCCGCGCAAAGATCGCATCTTCTCTCCGGCGCGCTTTCGAAGCAGCTGCTTTCATCGAAACGGAAACTCCGGTCGGAATCTTTGCTCCTGCCGCCGAGGAGTACATCGAAGCCCCGAAAGCGGCTTCTTTCTTTCTGCGCACCTCGCCGGAACTTCAGATGAAACGGCTCCTCGCCGCCGGCATGGAGCGGATTTACCAGCTCGGACCATGTTTCCGCGCCGGGGAAAACGGCCGCAGGCACCGTCCCGAATTCACGATGCTGGAGTATTATATGACCGGCACGGACTATCTGGAACTCCTGGACTTCACCAAAGGTTTTCTTGCCTCCGTCTGCAACGATCTTTACGGTTCGCACCGTTTCCATTTTGGAGGAAATACGATCGACATCGACAAGCTGGAGATCATTCCGGTGCGCGAGGCATTCCGCAGATTTGCAAATGAAGACGCCGACCGGTGTGCGGAGGAAGACGCCCGTTTCGAGTTCGTTCTCGTGGACAGAATCGAACCTGCCCTGCCGAAAGACCGTCCCTGCGTCCTGATGGATTATCCGGTTCGTTTCGGCGCGTTCGCCCGTCCGAAGGCATCTGATCCCACGCTCGCGGAACGCTGGGAAATTTACATGGGCGGACTTGAACTCGCCAATGCTTACGGAGAACTGATCGATCCGCAGATTCAGCGCGCCCGCTTCAGGCAATTTGCCGAAACCCGAAAAAAAATGAATCTGGCGGAATATCCCGAACCGACCGCATTTCTGGAAGCGATTGACGCAGGCATTCCCCCCTGTGCCGGAGCCGCTCTCGGTTTCGATCGTCTCGTGATGCTTCTCGCAGACAAACAGGACATCTCGGAAGTCGCTTTCCCCATAGACTCATGATCGCGAGATTGCGCCTCTCCCCTAGGCTGGACAACTTTTTATTGAAAGATTGGTGTAAAGCCCCTTGGTTTATTATATCCCATTGTTTGACGATTACAAGCTCCGAAATAGACTTCATCCGGTGTCTGATATTGGAGAGCCGAATGAATCCGCCTGGAGTTGTAAAAATTCACATAATGCTGAACACCGAAGCGGAGCTGCGGCAAGCTGACATACTCTTTGATTTTGATGTCCTCATATTTCAACGCCCACCAGAAACGCTCCATTTTTGCATTATCCAAACATCGTCCCCGTCCGTCCATGCTGATCTGAATGCCATGGTTCCGGAGTTCCGCCACAAACTCCGAGCTGGTGAATTGGCTTCCTTGATCCGAATTAAAAATCTCCGGTTTTCCGAAGGAATCCACTGCCATTTTTAACGTTTCAACACAATGGAAAGCGTCCATTGTATTTACTACGTTATAAGCCAATACCTTGCGGCTGAACCAGTCGACAATTCCAATCACAAATGCTCGATGACCGGCAACCGCCGTGTAAGTAATGTCCGTACTCCATACCTGATTCGGACGCTCTATCTTGCATTTGCGCAGAAGATACGGGAATTTCTTATGTTACGGATGAGGTTCCGAGGTGTTAAAACGCGGACGTGGATAGACCGTTCGCAAATTCAACGATTTTTGCAGTCTGCGCACCCGTTTGTGATTCACTTTGTAACCGCGGCGTTTCAATTCCGCAGTCAAACGGGGAACTCCGTAAAATGGCGTCTCCATATAAATCTCCATCATTTCGTCCTTGACCCGTTCGTCGGAAGCTGTCCGG
>CASDPB010000022.1 GCA_949282305.1 uncultured Lentisphaeria bacterium
CTACGGACGGATCCCCGGAGCTCATCAGCTCTTCGCGGAGCATCTGACCGCCGAATACCGCGTCAAAACACAGGGGCGCGGCCGCACGGTCGACGAGTGGAAACTCAAACCGCAGTCGCACGACAACCACTTTCTGGACTGCGTCGCGGGCTGTGCGGTCTGCGGATCAATGCTTGGCGCGTCTCTGCCCGAGACGCTTCCCGCGAAGCTCGACCGCAAGCCGATGATCCGGCTTTCCGACAAACGCCTTGGCGGGATTCCCCCGAATGGCAGACTCAAACTTTCCGAACTCAGGAGACAGAAGAATGGATAAAAAGGCATTGGAAAAAATCGCAGAAATACTGGCGTCCGCAATTATGCGGAAAATCTTGGGAAATTGAACTCAGAACAATTTGCTATCCGCCTCGATGGGAGCTTTATATACGGACAGCGGAATCTGAGAAAAAGCAAGGAGAATTCTGTATGAAAACGGCTTGCAAGTCGACAAATATTCGTGTGGAGCTTGCACGGCTTCAAGTCATGGAGCTTCACGAGTTACGGGAAAAATGGCGCGAGCTTTACGGGAAAGATGCGCCGGATTGCGGAAAAGTATTCCTCCGGAAGCAGCTGGCCTTTCGTATTCAGGAACTTCGTTATGGAGGAATCAGTGAAACGGCACAATCCGTTTTGGAGAAAATCGGGGAAACGCCAAAGGTTCGGCCGAATCCAGGCGGCGTGATTCCCGGAACTCGGTTTGAGCGGGAATGGAAAGGGACGATTCATGTAGTGATCGCCACCGATACCGGATTTGAATACAACGGTCAGAATTACCGATCCCTCTCCGGAGCGGCATTTGCCATTACCGGAACGCAATGGAACGGCAAGAAATTTTTCGGAGTAAAATAATGGAAGAAATCATCAGATGCGCATGTTATACCAGAAAATCCGTGGAAGATGCCACCCTTGACCGAGACTTCAATTCCCTGACCTCGCAGCGGGAAGCATGCGAGAGTTACATTGCCAGTCAGAAATGCCGTGGGTGGGTTTGTCTTCCGGAACGTTACGACGATGGCGGATTCTCCGGCGGCAATATGAACCGGCCGGCCATGACCAGGCTGAAGGCTGATATCGAGGCAGGAAAGATCGATATGGTCGTCTGTTATAAGATTGACCGTCTTTCCCGCTCCATCATAGATTTCGCAGAACTCCAAAAGTTCTTTGAAGAGCACAACGTTCATTTCGTTTCCGTGACACAGGACATCAACACTTCCAACAGTTCCGGGCGGATGCTCTTGAACATTCTCATCACATTTGCCGCATTCGAACGGGATCTGATCATCGACCGAGTGAAAACCGCAATTGATGGCGGGAAAAAAAGGGGGAAATTCTGCGGTGGAGTTCCCATGATGGGATATCGTTCCGATCCGCTGACAAAGAAACTGCAGATCGATGAAGAGGAAGCCAAAACGGTCCGGATCATTTTTGAAAAATACCTGGCGCTTGAATCGCTGAAGCAGACCGTTCATGAAGTCAACCGCCTCGGATTGACTTCCCGGGCATGGACTTCCGCCAGCACGGGAAAACTTCACGAGGCAAAAAAGTGGACGACTGCATCTATACACCGGGTGTTGTCGAATCCGATTTACGCCGGATACGTCAGGCATTATGATTCCATCTACGAAGGCGAGCATAAAGCAATCATTCCTCGTTCGGAATGGGAAAAGGTTCAGGCGCTGATGAACTCGCATGGACGAAACCGGCGAGGCGGTTATCGAAAACAGTATCATGCCTTCGATGGGCTTGTCCGCTGTGGACACTGTCGCTGTGCCCTGACTCCAACCTATGCCAAAAGGCATGGGAAAAAATATTACTACTACATCTGCCAGAAGACCATCAAGGATCCGGATCATACCTGCCCGCTTTCGCGCATTCCCGAGGGCAATCTGGAACAGGCTGTTCTTGGCCAGCTTGCCGCACTTTTCCGCGCGCCGGCAATCTTGCGGGCGACTCTGGCGGCTGTCCGATCCAAGGAGGAACTGCTCCGCAGGGATTTCGAGAGAGACTGCGAAATTCTCCAGAATCAGCTGAAGGAACTTAAAAAGGCCTCTCTGGAAAAAGAAACCGATTATGAAGAGATCAAAAAAGTCGCTTCGGAACTCGCGGAGGTCAAACGGAAAAAGAGTCTGCTTCGGGATGTGGTCTCCGAAGAAACGGTTATTGCGGCGTTAAGCGATGTTTCCGGACTTTGGGACTTCATGTTTCCCGCCACAAGGACGGAGTTGCTGCGACTGATCATCAGCAACATCGAGGTGTTCTCCGACAAAATTTCCCTCACGTTAAAAGTCGAAGGATTGAAAAATCTTGCCGAAGAGATGGCCGTAAGCGGTTATTTCCATTCCGAACATACAGCATCGGAAAAACTCCCGGAAACACAGCAGACAGTGTTGTCCGATGGTTCCATACGTCTGACGATGAAACTGGAAACCAAAAAAATCAATGGGCATCGCCATGTGGTCATCCCCGCCCCCGGGGCAGAACGGCTGAAGCAGACCTCGCTTCTGCGGGCTATTCGCAATGCCCAGAAATGGCTGGCAATGCTGATGAACGGAGAGGCAAAGAATTTGACGGATCTGGCATCACAGCTTGGACTCAAGCCTTCCTATGTCTCAAGAATTCTTTCTTTGAACAATCTTGCTCCTGATATCGTGGAAGCGATTGTCGAGGGGAATGAGCCGGATGGACTTTCCATCGAAAAAATCTCTCGAAACATTCCCGAAGACTGGGCTGAGCAGCGAAAACTCTTCGGCTTTCCAGCACTGTGATTTCAATTTCAAGCGGTTTTGTGTAATGCGAAACCGCTTTTTTATATTCCGAGAATAGTGCACACACCAGCAGGAAAACGAAAGCGAAAGAAACAAGTCAATGCCGGTTTCGGAGGCATTTCAAGCTGAGATGGGTCTTGGTAAACAGCAATCCCCGTCTAGGGAAATGTGCGCAATTTTTTATCTATTTCTGTCATTAAGAGTAATGATAACATAGGTATTTCTGATTGCAAATCAGAATTTCTGAATCACAAATCAAATTGGCAGACGTAGTGGAGCTGCTTTCTGGAGAAGGCAATCTGGAAGCATACTCTCCGGGGCAGCCTCTTTCCTCAATTCCCTTGCAAACCCTGTTTCGCAGTGCTATCTTACGCATAAAGAGATCTGGAAAAATAAACGCACAATGCATCAGAAGAAAACAGCGAAACAAACGGAATGCGGCAACCCGCCCCTGATGGCAACACCTGTCGCGGCGGGATTTCCGTCACCGGCGGAGCAGTATATCGAGTCGCCGCTGGATTTGAACGAACTGCTGGTTCACCGGCCTGCCGCGACCTTTTTTGTCCGCGCCGCGGGCGACTCCATGACGGGAGCGGGAATCCGCCCAGGTGATATCCTTGTCGTTGACCGCAGCCTCGAAGCGCGCGACGGTTCCATCGTGATCGCCTGCGTGGATAATGAATTCACGGTGAAATTCCTCCGTTCGGACGGGGAACGCTGGTATCTCCAGCCCGCCAACCGGAAATATAAACCCATCACGTTTTCCGAAGGAATGGAGCTCCGGATTTTCGGCGTGGTGACAGCGGTTATTCATCAGTTCGTCAAACTCTCAAACGGGAAAGGGAAATAAAATGCGGAAAAATTTCGGAGCACAGACATGGCTTTATCCGATGCCGGTTCTGATTGTCGGAACCTATGACGAAAACGGTTCTCCCGACGCGATGAACGCCGCCTGGGGCGGAATTCACGACACGAACCAGATCGGCGTCTGTATCGATCCCGGCCACAAGACGGCGAAGAATCTGCTGGCGAAAAAGGCGTTCACCGTCAGTATCGGCGACACTGCCCATGTGGTCGAGTGCGACTTCGTGGGACTCGTTTCCGGGAACAAAGAACCGGACAAAATGGCGAAATCCGGGCTGCATACTCACAAGGCAGAATTTGTCGACGCCCCGGTGATCGACGAACTTCCCATGACACTGGAATGCCGTCTCGTCAGTTACGATCCGGCAACCGGCTGCACGGTCGGGGAAATCGTCAATGTCAGCGCGGACGAGCGGATTCTGGACGCCGACGGCAAAATCGATCCGGAGAAGTTCGAACCGATTACGTTCGATCCGGTTCACCATCTGTATCGGAAACTCGGCCCGGTGGTCGGTACCGCCTTCAAGGACGGCGGAAAGCTGATATGATCGGGCTGGTGGACGGCAACAACTTCTATGTGTCGTGTGAACGGATCTTCGATCCTTCGCTCGAGGGGAAGGCTGTTGCCGTGCTTTCCAACAACGACGGCTGCGTGATCAGCCGGTCGCAGGAGTGCAAGGATCTCGGGATCCCCATGGGAACGCCGTTTTTTCAACTGAAGCCGCGTCTGGCGCAATCCGGCCTGATCCTGAAGTCCAGCAACTACGAGCTTTACGGCGACATTTCCCGACGGGTGATCGCCACGCTCGGAGAGTTCGCGCCGGAGGTGGAGCAATATTCGATCGATGAAGCCTTCATCCATGTGAATCCCCCCTCCGGCACGGACATGTTTGAATACGGGACCCGGATTCGCCAGGCGGTTCTGAAATGGGGCGGTATCCCCTGCGGCATCGGGTTTGCGACGAGTAAAACGCTGGCGAAAATCGCGAATCATATCGGGAAAAAGCGTCCTTCCGGAGTTTTCATCATGCCGGACGATCCGCGTCCGGTGCTGGAGACGCTGCCGGTCGGGGAAGTCTGGGGCGTAGGACGCCGTCTCGCGCCGAAACTTGCCGCCCTCGGGTTACAGACCGCGTGGCAGCTTGCAGCGGCGGACGAGGGGTTTCTGCGGCGAAAATTCAACGTGACACTGGCGAAGACCGCCCTTGAGCTTCGGGGACAACCTATTTTCGAACAGGAGGATCCGGAGGAACTCTCGAAAAGCATCAGCTGCTCCCGTTCGTTCGGGCATCCGGTCGTTGATCTTGCGGATCTGGCCGAAGCGGTGGCGAATTACACCGCGCGAGCGGCGGAAAAACTCCGCAGGGAGAAACAGCTTGCGTCCGGGGTCAATGTTTATTTCCAGTATTACCCGGAATATACCCCCGTCGCACTGCCGGGAGGGTTTCATGCGACAACCATCCCCTTTGAGACGCCGACTTCCAGCACTTCGGAGATGCTTCAGACGATTCGCCCGAAGCTGAACGGGATTTTTCAGGAGGGCCGTCGTTACAAAAAGGCGGGCGCGCTCTTCTTCGGTCTGGAATCCGCCGAACACCGCCAGATGGATCTTTTTGCGGATCACGGAAACGCGGAAAAACAGGATCGCTTATCGGTGGCGATGGATGAAATCAACCGGCGTTTCGGTCGGGGAAGTCTGTTCCATCTTGCGGAAGGGATCAAGAGGCCCTGGACAATGAAGCGCGAGATGCTGACACCGTCTTACACTACCGACTGGAATCAGCTCCCGGAAGTGAAATAAGCAGGTCGCCCCGGCTGCGAGGGCATACCGAACTGAGCGACTTTCCGAAAACGGCCTCAACCTCCTTGGGAATGTGCACAAATTACCGGACGTTATTTTTTCCACCAAAGAATGACTCTTACAAAAATCACTTCCCCAACCGCAGGATGGCCAGAGACGCAGAAAGGACGAAAAGAAGGCTGGATATCCATCCAATGGCAATCATCAATTTCCCATCAATAACTCTGTCTTCATCCAGAACGATTTTTCGATTTATCAGAGCTTTATACGCAAGAACGCCCCCAATTGTTGCTGCAATAGCGTATTTTAAACTGGAAGCATAGTGGGTGAAAAAACATGATGCGACCACTAACCCAATTAATAGTAATAAAACGCCAAGGACAATAACTCCAGAAATAAACGCTGGGGTTTCAATCCAAATTTTTCTAAAGTTCATCTTTAATCCTTTTGTCTTTTTGATGGAAATCCTATGTATTTTGCGCCTCTCCCCTAGGAGGGAGAACTTTTATTAAAAGATTGCTGTAACTTCCTGGGGTTACTCTCTACCTAGTTAAAACGACTCGATGAATGCTTCGACGGTATTACATTCCAGGCAGACAAAAACATAAATCATACCACAATCTGCAATGCAAAATTCGTCATTGATCGAATCAAGCTGAGCATAGAAGGTCATTTTTTCTTTGCAATCAGGACAAACAGGATGAATTTTGGCTTGAATATATGTTGGTTCTCCGCCTAATTGGTGTCTTGTGCCAATATTATCACCAGCCCATTTGAACTTTGGTAAGTTCTTTGCTGCTTCATTCAGCGGCTCCGGTTTCAGCCTAAATGGAGGAATTGTTTTCATTATTAACTCCTTGGATGCATTCTTATTGGAAAAGTTCTTTATAGACTACTATACTGCCGATCCCTTGTGATTGCAAGACGCGAGAAGAGCTGTAATGGCAACTCCTCCTTACAATCATTTGAGTATGTCCAGCAAGAAGAAAAATTACACAAAAGCCCCAAAGGACGAGAGAGTGAAATGTTTTTAAAGAAAATTTCACAGAAAACGGGGGGCTGAATGAAAAATGGCAGCCATGTGTTCAACTGCACCCTTTTTGCCAGTTAAAACAGAACAATTTTTGAGGCGGAAGGGGCAAGATTTTTCAAATCAGACTGAGGGTGCGGAAAAAATCTTGATAGAGAAATGTTTTCTGGCCCCCCGTTAAAACAGGGTGTCAGTTATAATTTTTGAACTCAAATCCGGGTCAGAAAAAAGAGGGTGTTTTTTCATTTCGACCGA
>CASDPB010000023.1 GCA_949282305.1 uncultured Lentisphaeria bacterium
CAAGGAATAGGGAAGTAAGAACAATTGAACAAGGAATAGGGAAGTAAGAACAATTGAACAAGGAATAGGGAAGTAAGAACAATTGAACAAGGAATAGGGAAGTAAGAAGGATTGCCAGGGAAAATAATGAGTGGACAGGAGAAATTTAATTTACAGGAACGTTTGATTCGGTATTCTGTCCGTGTGATAAATGTGTGCAATGCTCTGCTTCCGACAGATGCCAGGTCTCATATTTATGACCAATTATTGCGAAGCGGGACAGCTGTTGCTGCCAATTATGCAGAGGCGCAAGGTGCTGAATCACGAAATGATTTTATTCATAAGGTGAAAATTTCTCTTAAAGAATTACGGGAGACGGAAGTCTGGCTGAAAATTATTATGGAGGCAAAACTGGTAAAATCCCCGGGGAGTTTAAACACGTTGCTGGATGAGACCGGTGAGTTGATTGCAATTTTTGTCCGTTCAATCCGGACAGCAAAGGAAAATAATTTGAAAAAATGAGGTATGACCAAATTTTTTCTTGGGTGAACAGGCTGCGACTGAAAACGGAGAGGGAATATCCTTCTTACTTCCTTGTTTCCTGTTCGATGTTCTTACTTTTAGATAAAGCATAATTTTGGAGGCTGTATATGAATATTGTGTGGGCTGCCAGTGAATCGGTTCCTTACGCGAAGACGGGAGGGCTGGCGGATGTGTCGTCGGCTCTGCCGAAGGCGTTGGCGCGGCGCGGACATTCGATTCATGTCATCATGCCGTATTATCCGCAGCAGATGGCGAAGCTGAACCTGAAATTCGATTCCGTGCATGAGATGCTCGGTGTGCCGTTCGGAGCGGGGAACGAGTGGGCGCAGATCCGGATACTGAAAGTGCAGGAGAACCTTACCTATTGTTTTATCGAGTTCAACCGTTTTTACGACCGCGCGACGCTTTACGACTGGAACGGCTCGGAATACCCGGACAACGCGCAGAGATTCATCTTTTTCTCACGCGCCGTCATGCAGACGATACTCGCGCTCGGGCTCCAGCCGGATATCCTTCACTTGAACGACTGGCACTGTGCTCTCTGCTCCGTTTATCTGCGCAGCAGTCTGTATTCCGGATTCAGGAACTTTGCGAACTGCCGTTCCGTCATGACGATCCACAACATCGGCTATCAGGGGGTCTACGATCAGGGCAACCTGTACTGGACCGGGCTCGGGTGGGAGTATTTCAATTTCCGGTGTCTGGAGTTTTACAACCGCCTGAACCTGCTCAAAGGCGGCATCATGTGCGCGGATATGGTCAGCACGGTCAGCCCGACGTATGCCGAGGAGATTCTGTCACCCGGATTCGGGTTTTCGCTGGATCCCTCTCTCCGGCACTGCGCATATCAGGGCAAGCTGCGCGGCATACTCAACGGAATCGACGTTTCCGAATGGGGACCGGAGAACGACTCGCGCCTTCCCGCGATGTTTTCCGCGGACGACATGAGGGGAAAAGCTGTATGCAAGGCGGCGCTTCAGAAACAGTTCGGACTGCCGGTCCGTGCAGATGTGCCTCTGTTCGGCGTGATTTCGCGTCTCGCCTATCAGAAGGGACTGGATGTTTTTGCCGACGCTCTGGAGGACATGCTTTACCATAACGATTACCAGTTTGTACTGATCGGCTCCGGTGATCCCGGGCTTCAGGGAAGATTTTCTTATCTCGCCTCAAAATATCCGGAAAGATTTGCCGCCTACATCGGCTATGCTTCGGATAAGGTTTCGCATCTGCTGGAAGCCGGCTCGGACTTTTTTGTGATGCCGTCACGCTACGAGCCCTGCGGTTTGAATCAGATGTACAGTATGCGCTACGGAACCTTGCCGATTGTGCGGAACACCGGCGGGCTTGCGGACACGGTCAGGAACTACGATGCGGACGATCCTTCCGGCTCGACGGGATTTGTGCTGTGGGATTTGAATCCTGTTTCCCTGCGGAATACGATCCGCTGGGCGGCGGAAGTGTATCTCGAACACCCCGAAGCGATTGCGCGTCTGCGCCGCAACGGGATGACTGCGGATTTCTCCTGGAACAATACCGCATCGCAATATGAAAAGATGTATGACGATGCACACAAGTGATTTCGACTATGAGCTGCCGGAGGAACTGATCGCGCAGCATCCTCCGGAACATCGCGGCGACTCGCGCATGCTGGTGCTGGACCCTGCGGCAGGTTCGATGAAGATCGTTCCTTTCCGGGAGTTTCCGGATTATTTCAATGCCGGCGATCTGATCGCGGTCAACAACACGAAAGTCATCAAGGCGCGTCTCTTTGCAAGGAAAGAGAGCGGGGCGAAGATTGAGATCATGTTGCTTTCGCCTGTCACGGACACCCGCTGGAGCTGTCTGCTGAAACCTGCCAAACGTGTGGCGCCGGGGACGGTTCTGCGGCTCCTTGAGCCGACGCTCCGTGAATCGGAAAAAAGCGTGCGTCTTGTCTCCAAGGACATCGACGGGAATTGTATCGTCGAGTTCCTGGAACACGATGTGGAACAGACACTTGCACAATGCGGACACATGCCGCTGCCTCCGTATATCCGGCGGACTGCCGATTATGCCCCCGATGCGGAACGTTACCAGACCGTCTATGCAAAGACTCCGGGAGCGGTCGCCGCTCCGACTGCCGGACTGCACTTCACGAAAGAGATTCTTGCCGCGCTCGCGGAAAAAGGCGTGAAGGAGGCGGAACTGACGCTTCACGTGGGACAGGGAACGTTCAAGCCGGTGACGGTGGAGAACATTGAAGAACATCCGATGCACAGCGAGCATTTTATCCTGTCGCCCTTTACCGCCGGACTGCTGAACGGAACCCGCCGTGCGGGCGGACGCATTGCGGCAGTCGGAACGACTTCGCTCCGCGCGCTGGAATCGTGCGTAGGGGAGGACGGCTGTTTCGAGGCGGCGGAGAAGGATACTTCCATCTTCATTTATCCCCCTTACAAAGTGAAGTCCATTGACATGCTTCTGACGAACTTCCATCTGCCGAAAAGCACGCTTCTGATGCTGGTTTCCGCTTTTGCCGGATATGAGCTTGTGATGGAGGCCTATCGTTACGCGGTGAAGGAGCGGATGCGTTTTTTCAGTTACGGTGACTGCATGTTGATTCTGAATAGGATCTGATGTCCGGATTCTGTTTTCCTCCCTGGAGTTTTTATACGGGAAACCGTCTGAAGCCGCGAGGCTTCGCATTGCGGAAAGAGAATCGCGCGGAAATGCTTTCTGCCGCTGACGGAATTTTCCGAACCGCCGTTTTTCCGGGGGAAATTGTTACGTTCCGGATCCTTCTGCTGTCTGCATGACCGTATTTTTTTCAAAAAAACTTTGTTTTTCTTTTTCCGGGGACTTGAAATAATTTGAAATGGGCTCATGTTAACCCGGAAACAGGGAATGCCTTTCATAAATTGGAAAAATCAGCCAAAATCAACTCAACCACAGGATTCTGACGGGATCTGCAATTATGACGGAATTTAAGGTTTCCAGCCTTATCAGGCAGTATCGCGGACTGATTTTACTATCAGCTCTGACCTCCGTAATGTTCTCCAGTCTGGCACTGACGATGCCGCTGATGTTGAAGCTCGTGATCGACCGCGTTCTGCCGTCGCGCGACTGGGCGCTCTTTTTCCTGCTGGCAGCGGTCATGATCGCCATTTACATTCTGCGGTTTACGATGCGCATCATCACCGGGTATCTCGGCACGTATACCGTGACGCGCATCCTGCTGGATGTCCGGCAGCGTATTTTCAGACATCTGCAGAGCCTTTCCCTGCGGTTTTACGAGGAATACCGCACCGGAAAGCTGATTTCAAACGTCATCAGCGATGTGGCGCTGCTTCAGGGGTTGATTACTCTCTGCATCAGCATGGTGGATCAGTTTTTCACGATGGCGTTCATCACTTTTGCGGTGTTTTTCATCAACTGGAAACTTGCCCTGATTGCAATGTGCGCGCTACCGATTCATTTTGTCAATTTTTTCGTGTTCAATAAAATAATACGGAAGAACGCATTGCTGATGCAGGAGAAGATGTCCGAAATTTCCGCGAATCTGGCTGAGACGATCAACGGAATCCGTGTTGTGAAATCCTTTTCCAAAGGGCGCGCGGAAAGTTTGCATTTCTTCAAGAACATGCGTCCGACGCTGGAGCTTGCGATCAAGATGAATCAGGAGGGAAACATCTGTCACGGCACTTATGAAATGCTGACGCTGTTTACGTATCTGATTGTGATCTGCGGGGGAATTTTTGCTGTCGGAAACGAGTTCTCCATCGGCGACTTTGTGGCGTTTTATACGTATATCGGTCTGCAGGTCGGGCCGATTGCGGTGCTGGCGTCTCAGATGAACATTTTGTCGCAGGGGCTTGCCGGGGCGCAGCGCATCATGAAACTGCTGAAAGTGATTCCCGATATTACGGATGCCCCGGATGCCGTCGATGCGGGGCGGCTGACCGGCAGGATTGAATTCAGTCACGTTTCATTCAAATATGCGGATACGCCTGTGCTGCGCGATTTTTCACTGAAGATCGAACCCGGCGAGAAGGTCGCTCTGGTGGGGCCCTCCGGCTGCGGAAAATCAACAATCAGCAATCTGCTGCTGCGCTTTTATGACGTGTGCGACGGTTCCATCACGGTGGACGGCAAGGACATCCGCACGTTTACGCAGGACTCCTACCGTTCCAACATCGGTGTGGTTCTTCAGGAACCTTTCCTGTTCAGCGGCACGATCCGCGACAATCTGGCGTATGCCCGTCCCAGCGCCTCCATGGAGGAGATCAGGGAGGCGGCGGAACTTGCAAATGTGGCGGAATTTGTGGAGAAGCTGGATAAGAAGTACAATACGGTCGTGGGCGAGAACGGCGCCAGTCTTTCCGGCGGTCAGAAACAGCGGATTGCGATTGCGCGCGCCGTCTTGAAGAATCCGGGAATTCTGCTTCTGGACGAGGCGACCAGCGCGCTGGATACGGTTTCGGAGAAACTGGTTCAGCAGTCGCTGGATACGCTGATGGAGGGGCGGACGACGATCATCATAGCGCATCGTCTTTCCACGATTCGCAACGCGGATAAGATCGTTGTCCTCAAAGGCGGTCAGATTGAGCAGCTCGGCACGCATGACGAACTGATGGCGCAGGAAGGCACATACCGCAAACTTTACACCACGCAGCAGAAAGCCGCCGCCGAAGACGGTATGGAAGATCATGACAACATCTTCTACCGGCAGCATCCGAAGGCTCTTGAAATGGAGCGCATTGCCCGGCGGCGCTGGAAATGAGAGACGAAGCGCGGACCCGGAGAAAAGCTGACGGCGGATGAAGGGATTGCGGCAGTGCCGGAAGAAGAGGCGCCGGGCTGTTCCCCGCCGTATGCTTCCGCTCTTTTTTCCATTTCATCCTGTTTCCCGCCTTCTTCTCCTGCCGATTCCTCTTTTATCGTTTGCTTTGCTCCTTGAAACTTGCCGGCAGGGGAGATATATTTCCTGGTTATTTTCAACATTCAAAGAAAGGACAGACTCATGTATATTGGCAGAATCGTCGCGGCGGGCATGACCCCGAACGGAAATGTAACAGCAGCTTACCGGGTGTCTTCCCGTTCGTTTCCGAACAGAACGGCACGGCTTGACGGAGAAACCGTTGCTATCATGCCGAGACCCGGATACGAGTCCGATCTTGCCAGAAGTCCTTACATTGCTTATAACGCGGTTCGCCTTTCCGGTTCCGTTGCGCTTGCCACGAACGGTTCGCAGACCGATCCCGTGATCGAAAAAATCGCAATGGGAATGCCGGTGCGCGACGCCATGACGCTGGTTCTTCTCGCAATGGACTATGAGAAGGATTCGCTCTCCACGCCGCGTGTCTGCGCCGCCGTCGATGCGGTCAGAAAGGTTGCGACTCTCGGCATTGTCCGCAGGGACGCCGTGCTTGTCCGCGAGTTTGAACTTGCCCCCGGAAAAATGTTCTATGTTTCCACATACGAGAAGAACGCGCCCTGCAAACACAATCTCGACGAGGTGTTCAATGCGGAGCACGCCGACGACATCTGCGAATATATGATTTCCGGCGGCGTGTTTGCCGGATTTGAGAAACCCGTCACTGCGGCGGCGGCTGTCTGGAACGGCAGGAAATATGAACTTGCGACAGCGGATGCCGCGGTCTGATTCCGGGCGGACACGCAATTATGTCAGTCATTGATTCTCTGAATCCGGAGCAGAAGGAAGCGGCTTCGACGATCGAAGGACCGCTGCTGGTGCTTGCCGGTGCGGGGACAGGCAAGACCCGCGTCATCACCTGCCGTATCGCCTATATGATCGAACAGGGAGTCGCGCCATCGTCGATTCTCGGTGTGACGTTTACCAACAAGGCGGCACGGGAAATGCGGGAGCGGCTCAACACGCTTGTCCCTCCGTCGCTTTCCAAACTGGTGACGCTGGGCACGTTCCACTCGTTCTGCGCGCGCGTCCTTCACCGCGACATTCATCTCGCGGGAAATTACAACTCGAATTTCAGCATTTCCGATGACGCCGACCAGTCCAGCATGATCCGTCAGGCGGCGGCGGAGCTCGGCTATTCCAAGGATGAGATCAGCACTCCGGACGCACTTTCCTATATCGGCAGGATGAAGAACCAGATCAAATGGCCCGCCGACGCGCTTGCCGAGGACGGCGATTCCTACTCGGACCGTGCTGCGTTTGCAAGGATTTACGAGCGTTACCAGCAGATGCTGGAACTTCAGAATACCCTGGACTTCGACGACATGCTTCTGCTGACGCTCAAAATTTTCGAGGAGCATCCCGAAGCTCTGAAGCACTATCAGGAGACTTACCGCTATCTGCTGGTGGACGAATATCAGGACACCAATCTTGCGCAGTTCCGCATTCTGCGCCTTCTCGCCGGAAAGAACAGGAACATCTGCGTGGTCGGCGACGACGACCAGAGCATTTATTCCTGGCGCGGCGCCGTGGTTTCCAACATCCTTGACTTCCCGAATTATTTCCCCGGAGCGAAGGAGATCAAGCTGGAACAGAACTACCGTTCGACGAACACGATCCTGAATACAGCCAACGCCGTCATCGCCAAAAACGACATGCGCTACGAGAAGAATCTCTGGTCCGCGAAAGGGCAGGGGGAGATGGTGAAAGTCTTCCGGCTCCGCAACGGCGAGGCGGAAGCGCAGTTCGTCGCGGATGCGATTGAGGACATGATTGCGCGCAATCCGGACATGAGCTATTCGGACTTTGCAATTCTTTACCGCTCCAATTATCTGTCGCGCCTCTTCGAGCAGGAGTTCCGGCGGCGCGGCATCCGTCCGAAAATCATCGGCGGACAGGAATTCTTCCAGCGGAAAGAGGTCAAGGATGCGGCGGCGTATCTGAAGCTGATTGTGAATACGCGGGACGATCAGAGCCTCCTGCGGGTGCTGTCCGTTCCTCCGCGCGGACTCGGAGACAAGGCGATTCTCACCCTGCGCGATTTGCAGAAGCACAATCACAAGCCGCTTCTGACGCTGCTCGGCTCGGAGGAATATCTTTCTCGGATTTCCAAAGGCGCCGCCGCGTCCGCCCGCGCCTTTGCCGAATGCGTAAGGCAGTTCAAGGAGGTGTTCTCCGAAAAGGGAAATCTTGCATTTCATGCGCAGGATTATCTGGACCGGATTGGATATCTGAACGGGCTCCAGAGAATCTATAAAGATATCAAAGACGCCGAGAAACGCCGTGAAAATATCCTCGAGTTTACGAATTATATGGGATCTTTCGAGGCGTCGCGCGGCGGAGCGTGCACTCTTGCCGAATTCATGGAGTCCTATTCCCTGATGGACGACAACGACCGGACGGATGACGACGAGGATCGCGATGCGCCGATCATGACAACGGTTCACGCATCGAAGGGACTGGAATTTCCCTGCGTGTTTCTGGTCGGCATGGAGCACGGGCTTTTCCCGCACGAGCGTTCGCTCATGGAAAATTCCGAGGATGAGGAGCGCCGCCTCTTTTATGTGGCGATCACACGTGCGCGCGAATACCTGTTCATGACCTATTCCGCGGAGCGGTTCAAATACCATGAGTTTGTGTTTCAGCTTCCGTCGCCGTTCCTGCGCGACCTTCCCGATGATTATGTCGAGAAGCCGAAGCTGGATGAATATTTCAAGACCGTTTCGGAGGAGGACATGGCGAATGTCTTTGCCGACATCCTGAAAGACTTGAACGACGACTGAGGTGTTTCAGACTGCCGATATCTGACGGGTCCGGTCCTGAAAGAGCAGGGCTGAACCCGTCTGTTTTTTCTGACGGATGTTTTGAAAACCCGATTCATATTTTGCAGATGAATTCGTGAAGCATACTTTCCGCCCTGCTTTTTGCTTTCAGATATTGTTTTATGAAAAAAAATTGCGGAAATTTTATGCAAAACTATTGCAATTTTTTATTTTTCGATTATAATTAAAAGACAGAAGATCAAAGCTGTATCTGAAAAGGAACACGTTTCATGAAGATCAAACTGAAAGATGTTGCAGAGGCGCTGAATCTTTCTCCGACGACGGTCTCGCGGGCTCTGCGCAGCCATCCGACGATCAGCGAAGAAACACGCGCGGCAGTTTTTGCAGAGGCGGAAAAGCTGGGGTATCAGGTTTCCTATACGCATAAAGGGCGCAAGCCGCACTCGGGAAAGGCTTCCTTGAATCTGCTTGCACTGGTCAGCGGCAACGCTTCCAACGACTCCGATCTGCAAAATGCTTCCGGGCTGACGCATGAGACGTTGAAGGGGATCAGCGATGTTGTCAATCATTTCGATGCGCGGCTCATCATCGACTTCGTGGATTCCGGACACTTGTCGCAGACGGAGTTGAATGAGAAGTGCGCGGCGTTTGACGGAATCATTTTCATTCACCATTTTGAGGAGGCGCAGGTCAGGGCGGTTTCCCGGAAAAAGCCCTGCGTTTCCGCAGATTATACGTATCCTTCGACAAAGGTGGACGTTGTGTCCGGCGGCGATGTTGACCAGTTTATCTTTCTGATCCGGCATCTGGGAAAATTGGGACACACCCGGATCGGTTATCTGGATTTTCCCGGCGGTTATCATCCGCGCGGAGTGCGCGGTTATCTCGGTTTCCGCGCGGGATTGATGGAGGCGGGGCTTGAAGACAATCCCGCATTTCATCTGCTGAACGGGAATTTCCCCGATGAGAAGGCGAAACTTGCAAAGGCGGTTGAATTGACGGAGAAAAGAGAGGTCGATGTCTGGGTCTGCGCCAACGATTATGCCGCGATGGATCTTCTGGAACAGCTTTCCCTGCATGGGATTTCCGTTCCGGAGGATGTTTCCATCACCGGATTCGGGGGCATTCATTTCCCCGGTACAAACCTGAAACTGTGTTCGTTCCGGACTCCGTTTGAACAGATCGGCCAGGAGGCGGCGAAGTTTTTGTTTGACAGAATCCGCTTTCCCGGAATTCCCGCCCGCCATGCTTTCATAGACTGCGTTTTTACAGAAGGGAACAGTGTGAAATGTCTGAAATGACAGACAGTGATTTCATCGTGGAGCCGGAGCGCCGGATTCCGGTTGCCGGGACTGCCGACGTGATTGTCTGCGGCGGCGGTCCCGCGGGGGTATGTGCGGCTGTCGCCGCCGCCCGTCTTGGCGCAAGGACTCTGCTTCTGGAGCGGGGAGGCGCGCTGGGCGGTATCATGACGTCCGGCTTGATGTCGAACATCATTGACTCGGAAGGGAAAGGTGGACTGCTCCGGGAGATGATCCGTGATCTGACGGCGCTGGGGGCGAAAGGGGATCGCATGGTGTTTGATGTCGAAACGGTTAAATGTTATCTGGAGCGTCTCTGTCTTGATGCGGGTGTGAAGATTCGCCTGCATACCGTTGCCGCCGCAGTGCATTGCGACGATGAAACACGTCTGCGGACGGTTGTCACGGAATCCAAGTCCGGGAGGGAGGCATGGCGCGCAAAGATTTTCATCGACTGTACCGGAGACGGGGATCTTGCGGCTCTTGCAGGGTGCTCCTGCGAGCTCGGCCGTCCGGAGGACGGCACCCTCCAGGCAATGAGTTTTTGCGCCATGCTTTACGGGGTTGCGGCGGACTCCATCCCCGAAATGATCCGGATAGAGAATGATGACGGCAAGCGCAATCTGTTCCGTTTTCTGCGTGAACACAACTGCGAGCCTTCTTATGGACAGCCCACGCTGTTCCGTACCGGACCGGACAGTTATCTGCTGATGTCCAATCATCAATACGGTTTTTCCCCGCTTGATGCGGATGCCGTGACCGGAGCGACGCTGGAAGCGCGGGCGGAACTCTGCCGTCAGCTTGAATGTCTGCGGACTCATGACCCGCGTTTTGTGAATGCGCGTTTCGGCGCGACTGCGGATTATATCGGCATTCGTGAGGCGCGGCGGATTTCCGGGCTTTACCGTGTGACACGGGAGGATATCACGTCGGGGCGTCGCCATGCGGATGCGGTCTGCCGGATGCGTTTCGGAGTTGATGTGCATTCCACCTCGCCGAATGCGCATAAGGGATACAGTTCTGAGGGCTGCAATGTGAAGCCTTATGACATTCCCCTGCGTGCGCTGATCGCCAGGGATGTGAAAGGACTGATGATGGCGGGGCGCTGCATCAGCGGCGATTTTTACGCCCATGCCAGTTATCGTGTTATCGGAGGAGCCGCGCCGACCGGAGAGGCGGCGGGAATCTGCGCCGCACTGGCGGCAGGGAGGGACTGTCTGCCGCAGGAGGTGCCGTTTGAAGAGATTGCAACTCAAATTGAATTATAAAACGAAGAAGGGATTTGAAGATGTCTGCGCAAACAAAAATCCGCGGCAAGGGATTCTCTCCCGCATTTTTTGAAGTTTTTAACGGAGCCGGAAAAATGGCGGAGGCGGGAAAAGAAAATCTCAACCGTCCCCCCGGACAGCTTCCGGCTGATGTTCAGAAGTCTCGCTGTTGTGCAGTAAGGTTTTCCATTAAACAATTCACATTGATAGAGCTTCTTATCGTAATAGCGATCATCGCGATCCTTGCCGGAATGCTTCTGCCTGCACTGAGCAGTGCGAGAGAAAAAGCCAAGACGATTTCCTGTGCCGGAAACTTGAAGCAGATCGGGCTTTATACCGCGACTTATGCCAATGATTACAAAGACTATCTGCCGAAAAAGGAGGATGCTTCAGATTCCTCCACGCGTTATCTCTGGCATCTTGCGCTGATGGATACGGGCAATGCTCCGATTACGATCAAAACCTTTGACAACGGAGGCATGAAACCGGTATCCATCTTCAAATGTCCCTCCGCAGCACCGAAGAATATTTACGGAAACGATTGGCCGGGAACTCATTACGGGCAGGATCGGAAAATCAGCATTTCCTATTTGAAAGCAATGGATTATCCAACCGGATGCCTGCGTCTTTCCTCTTACAGAAAGCCAAGTGCAAAGGCGTGGATCGCGGATGCCGGAAAAGGTCAGGAGGTACACGTGGATACCGCTTGCTATCCGAGCCTGCGGCACAACAAGCGCTGGAACATTGTCTATATGGACGGGCATGTCGGCGATTTGAATTATGTCCCGCGCTATAGATTTCTCGGCAATGCCGATGAAGACGATTTCTGGGATATTCATGAGGTAAAATAGGTTGTATGCGGAATGAGAACTGGAGAAAAAATGAAAATCTGTTTGATTTATGCTGTGTTGTTGTCGGTACTGTCGGCATGGGCGGATGAAAGGCTTGTTTTTTCCTGTGATTTTACAAACGGCTTTCTTCCTCAGGTCTGCATTCAGCCGTGCGATATTTTCCCGAAAGGGGTGAAAATCGTGGATACGGAGGATGGAAAGGCATTGCGCTTCGGAAAAGGAAAGGACGGCTCAATCAGCTGTCTGACATATCGTTTGAAATCTTCCGTCAATCCTGAAAAACTGGCGGAAGACGAACTACCGTTTCCTATGCGCTTCGGGCGTCTTGAATTCCGTTTCCGCCCGGTAGACTGGTCGCTTGGAGATCCGCCGTTCAATATGATGCTGAAACTGGAAGGTCCTCTGCGGACGAATCTGCATCTGACTTATACCCGTCCGCATTCGACGGGAATCGCATCGCTTCAGGCTGCCTATGGACAATATCAGAATCCCGCCGTCGGAAAAGGGAAACTGCCTGTCATTTTTCCTCTTGTGAAACTCGACGGCAGCAGAAAATGGCATAAGGCGGTATTTGAATGGAAACCTGACATGGTAAAGCTGACGGCAGACGGGGAAAGCGTCATTCTCGCTACGAAAAACCTGGCATATCCGCGCTCGAAATTCTATGCGGAACAACTGCAGATCGGTTCTCCGTTTGACGTGCTGCTGCGGGGAGAAACTGAAATTGCGGATATCAGAATCTATTCGACACTGCCGGAGAAAAAATCCTCCTCCGCCCTGCCGGAGCGTTTTCCCGAGCTGACTGTCAATGCAATGAAAGCGCCTCTGATCGACGGGGAGATCACCGAAGCGGAATGGGGGAATGTTTCACGCTATACCGGTTTTTCAAAACTGCCCGGTGCTGCCGTCGGGCATCACCAGCCCGTGGTCCGGATCGGTTATGATGAGCAGGCGGTTTACATCGCGCTTAAAAGTCCGGGTCATAAAAGACCGCCCGTTGCAGAAAAGGACCGGAGGGACGGCAATCTGTGGGAGGATGACGGCATTGAATTTTATGTCTCTCCGGATCGGCAGAGGAAAGAGGAGTATTATCAGTTCATTGTGAATTACAGGGGAGCCGTTTTCGATCAGCATTTCCGCGCAGGAGCGTCTCCGGTGGAATGCCAGTCGTGGAACAGCTCCGGAATCCGTGTCGCATCGAAGACTGCCGGAGATGCCCGGAGCATGGAAATTGCAATCCCGTTTGCCGATTTTGGAAAGACAATGCCAGCCGCAGGGGATTGCTGGTATTTCAATTTATGCGAGACTTTGCAGGGAATCGGTTTCTTTTCCATGGCGCCGGTGGCAAACAGTTATGCCGAGCCGGGCAAGTTCGGCATCCTGAGATTTGCCGGAAAGGATGCGCCGGTGATCGACTTTTCCAGTCTTGGCGGTTTGTCCGGCGGCGCTGCGGAATTCCGGTGCGGAATCAAGGGCTGTTCACCGGCACAGCTTGAGGTGAATGCCATGCGCTATGATGAGACCGCGCAAACGGAATTTCCGCTGTTCGGAGAAACTGCCGCGGTGTCTGCCGAACCCCGCATCTGTTTCCGCGCCGGCGAAGATAAACTTGGAAAGACGGGCACACTTTATGCAAATATTCAGCATCGCGGAACCCGCCTTTATGCAGGCAGGTTCTCTTATGAAGTACAGCGCGGGGCGGAAGTGGAAACCATGCGGCGGGTGGTGATTCAGGGGAAAAACTTTCTGAAGGTTTCCACAGCACATAATCCCGACAACTCAAGCAGACTCCGCCTCACTGTCATAGACAAGTCCGGGAAAACGGTCATAACGAAAACTGTTCCGGTGACGGACATGAAACAGGATACGCTTCTCCCGCTTTCCGGGGTGCCGGAGGGCGACTATCTGCTTTTTCTCGAACTTCTGGACCGGAACGGACACGTTTACCGGAAGTCGGAGGCACGCGCATTTACGGTTTACGGCGCTGTCACTCCGTGGCAGGGATGCGAACTGGTGAAGACCGATCATGTGCCCGCGCCGTGGACTCCTCTGAAAGTGACGGAAAAAGACGGCAGGCTGTCTGTCTCCTGCTGGAACCGGACTTATGTTTTCGGTCCCCGTTCTTTGTTTGCCGAACAGATTGTTACCGGCGGAATGAACTGTCTGGCTTCTCCTGTGAGGCTGGATGCTGTAAGGGAAAAGAAAAAACTTGAACTTCGGAACGTTGCGGTGAAAGCCGTGGCGGTGTCGGAGCGCCGGGCGGTCATTGAGTCCGCCGGAGTGCTGAAAGGGCAGGGGACGGTCAAAGTCCGGGCGGAGATTGATTATGACGGGTTCATCTGGTATCAGATGGAACTGGCTTCTGGGGAAAACATGTCTTTCGACAGACTGGCTGTCACACTGGAGATGCCGCGTAATTGTTCCACTCTTCTCAATTCCGGCGACCGCAGTCTCCGGAATACGGGCAGGACTCCGGTAAAATGGAGCAAAATGCTTGACGACACCTTCGGTCCTTTCTGGATTGGCAGTGAAAAGGGCGGCTTGAGCTTCGGCATCGAATCGGCGGAAAACTGGCGAAACCGTGACCCCGGCAGTCAGGCTGTTGTCAGGAGGGATGCGGGAAACGCGGAAATTTCAATTCAGATCATAGACCGTCCGGCAAAAATGGCGAAAAACTTGAGTTACGGCTTTTATGTTCATCCGACGCCGGTCCGTCCCCGCCCGGAAAACTATCGCAAGGTTCGAGTTCAATACTGGTTCGCGCACAATAGAGATCAGCTGGCGGGAAAGGGATACCCGTCCAATCTTTCATGGTGGATGTCGAGCTTCACTTTTCAGGGATATCCTGAATGGGTGACTGACAGGACAGAGATTGCCGAGATGGACAGGAAACGGGCAAATTTCGGCTATCTTTCCAGGGATTACAATCATTATGACACACTCACGAAAGAGCGGTGCCGCTCCGGCTGGTATGCCGCGTATTCCAGCATTGGGCGCAATGCCCCGGAAGTCATCTGGAACGGGGAGATGTGGCGCGCGGGTTCGCAGGATAAACTTTACGGCAATACACTCTATGATTACAGCATGGACATGATAGAGGTATGCAAGACGAAGGATTATTCCGACTTTTATCTCTGGCGTTTCGACAAAAGCAGAAAAGAGCATCCCCGCGTTGACGGGCTTTACTTCGATCTGATGTTCTGGCCGGCATGCACGAGAGAGGATCACGGGCACGGCTATACGGATGAGAACGGAAAACGCAAGCCGACCTACGCGATCCGGGAACACAGAAAATGGCTTGAACGGCTCTATCTCTATTGCAAGGAGAGGGCGGACGGAGCACCGCTTATCATGCATCTTTCCGGTGCGACTTCGCGGGTTGCCGGATTCAGTTATGCTGATTATTTTCTCGACGGAGAGCTTTGGCAGGAAAAGCTGGTCAGCGATCGTTCCTATAAGGCGATGACGCTGGACTGTCTGCGCGCCGAGATTCTGCCGCATATCTGGGGACCCGGTCTGATCTGGTGCAGCCAGCTTTACCGCATAGCACCTTTCGTGCCCGCCGGACAGCGGAAAACATGGAAGCTGGAACCGTGGGCGGAACGACATATGGCGGGAATGCTTCTGCTTCATGATGTGATTCCGGACAGAACTTCACAGAATGACACGGCATGGAAAATCTGGCTGGCGCTGGACCGTTTCCAGTTGTCGGACAAGGATCTTTTCCTGCCGTATTGGGAAACGTGCGGCATTTCCGGAAATGCCGATGGCGTGAATACCGCTGTCACTGCCTATCTCAACGCCGGAGAGAAACGCATGCTGATGGTTCTTTTCAACAACAGGGACACGGAATACAGGTTCCGGATTGCTCCGGATATTCGCAGATTGTTCGGGGCGTCAGGCACCGTTGACGGAGAGGATCTGGAAACCGGCGCGGAGCTGTTCCGGGGGCAGGACGAATTCACGCTTGATGTCCCGAAGCGCGACTTCCGGCTGATTGAGCTGAAATTCCGACAGTGAAAGGGAGGGAATACATGCTGAACACAGGGCAATGCGGCGAGTTTAAAATCTTCATGCCGGAAGAAGAAATCATACCGGAATGCAAACTCAGGAACGAAAGAGTTCTCAAAATAAACCGCCGCTTTCTTGAAACATCCGGAACGGCGGACGGGAAGCGGCTTTCGATTACCGGAACGTTTATTTATGCGCATCCTCCGGATTATGCGGGGACTCCGACTCTGGACTGGGGAAAACGGGAATGGGGAGAGGCGTTTCAACGCCTGAAAAAGCTGGGAATGGACACCGCGGTGTTTCAGGCGTCGGCATGGAACGAACTGGAAGAAGTTTATTACCGTTCCGCTGTATTTCATTCTTTTCGCTCATGGAACGTCGTGGAGCCGATGCTTTATGCCGCCCGCGAGAACGGAATGACTGTCTTTCTCGGCGGATACGGTTCCGTTTCCGGCTGGAATCTTCCGCCGGACGATTCCGCCATGGCGCGCGAGGTGGAACGGCAGACGGCATGTCTCTCCGAACTGCTGGAATACCGGGAACTTTTCGACGGGGTCTACTATTCCCCCGAAACGGCATTTCAGGGAAAGCGCGACTTCAAGCGTGAGAAGGGACTGAACAGAATTTACCGGGAGTATTTCGGGCGAGTGAAAGAGATGATCCCCGGAAAAAAAATCCTGATGTCCCCCGCCAGCATCTGCTATCCCGGCAAGTGCCGGGAGTTCACGGAATCATGGTTGGCGATTCTTGACGGGGTGCCGCTGGATATTCTTGCCCCGCAGGATTCCGTCGGCTGTGGCTGCTGCACTTTGGAGGAGCAGCCGGAGATGTGGCGCCTGTGGAGCCGCATCGCGCGGGAAAAGCGGATTCCTCTGTGGGCGGATATTGAGCTGTTCGAGCGTCGCGATTTCGGCGGTACCGCTCCTTTCACGGCGGCTTCCGCGGAACGTATTGCGGCGCAGTGCGGAAATGTTTCGCCTTATGTGGAAAAGTGTATCTGCTGGGAGGCGCTTTCTTTTCCCCTGCAGGTTTCAGGGACGGAAGAGGCGCAGGAATAAAAGAGTGATTTCATTGTGCTTTTTGAAAGCTGGGTGCGGATTTTTTTTATTTTTCTGCTTGTAATCACTTGAACCGTTATTATATTACCGGAAATTGCCTGCTCCATGATGGGTGTCGCAGGATGGGTTGTAATCATAAATACAGAACAGGGAGACTTGTGGAAATGAGTAGAAAAATGATGCCTCGTCGTAGTTATGCCACATTCGTCGAATATGCAATGCTTGCAGGTCTGGTTGCGGTGATTGTCGCCGTTGCCGTGATGGTGTTCGGCAAGAACTTGAAAAACATTTTCAGCGATACTGCCGAAAAAGTGGAGCAGGTGGATACCAAAGTCAAAGGGTCTGACCTGAGCAAATAAGAATAAGGTTGATATGTCCAGGCATACGGGAACCGGAATCTTCACGAAGACGGTGAGTCTGCTCCGTAAGTGGAGAAGGCATTGCGCCGATGACTGCGGGCTGGCGATGCTGGAATATGCGCTGCTGCTCGCATCCCTGGTGGTGCTGCTGGGGGCGTTTGCCCCGGGGAGTCATGTTTATCAGGTGCTGAGCAATGACATGCAGTTGCGTTTGTGGCTGATCTCCATGCCGATTCTCTGAAATATTGATAGGTTTTTCCGGTTCCGGCATTGTGCCCTGGAGGGAGAATCATTGCCTGATGTTAGCGGAATCCTATGTCCTTCTGCCGCCGCTGTTCTGTCTTGCCGGATATACTGAAATACGGTATAACCGGATTCCAAACTATGCTACGGTGACGGCATTTTTCCTGGCATTGGGATCCGCTTTCTGTTTTCACGGTTTCGACGGGCTTTATTCCGCTCTGATCGGAGCCGCCGTCGGCGGAGGCGTAATGCTTCCCTTCTGCCTTGCCGGAGCGCTCGGCGGCGGGGATTTCAAGCTGATGACGGCTGTCGGCGCGATTGTCGGATGGCCCATGGTTTTCCGGGCTCTTTATTTTTCCGCATTGGCGGGAGGGATCATGGCTCTTCTGCTTCTGTTGTGGAAAGACCGGTTGTTTTCAGAGCTGGCGCAGATATTCCGGTCATTCTTTTTCAGGAAGGAGCGACGTGAAAACAGCGGTCTGCGGCGCGGGCTGACCTTGCCTTACGGACTGGCGATTGCCCTGGGGACGGTTTTTTCCATTTTCCGGGAGATGCTTCAATGAAGATCACTGAAAAGAAATGCAGACGGCGGCTGGAAAGCCCGCGCGGGACAGTGATGCTGGAGTTTGCACTGATTCTGCCGGTGCTTCTGATGATCGGCATGTTCGTGATTGAAATCCTGCAGTATCATGACGCCCAGCTGATGGCGGATCACACCGCATGGCGTCTGGCGCGCATAGCAGCGGTGCGAACTTCCGGAAAAGACGGCAAGGTGACGTTTCCGAAGTGGAAAGCCATTGCTTCTGAGAAGATCGCCGCTGCTCTCCTGATGTCCACGGCAACAACCGGATGGAGCGGTAAGGGAAACGATTTGATTGCCTCGAAGATTGCGGAACTGTTCGGCAAGGATTCCTCACTTGTGAAGGAACTGGCGGGGACGATCATAGGACAGCTGGGGCTGGCGTCCATGCTGGAGTCTTTTTTCACCAGGGAGTTTTCCGGCAGCCGTGGCGGGCGGATTCTGCTTCAACTGGGAATGGCTGGAGAACGGGTCGTCGAGAAGGATGTGATTGACGTAAGCACCGAGTCGATCGGCAAACTGGAATATCCCGTAATATCCACGGACAAAAAGAAGATTCCGGAAAAGGTGGATGCTCATCTGATTCAGGTAAAGATAAATTATCCCATGCGCGGCGGCTGGCTTTATCAGTATTTTGCGCTGGATTCCAAGCCGGAGCAGACACGCCCGCGGGTTCACGGGCGCGCTGTGATGCTGGCGGACCGGAGGATCGAAGACACTTCGGTATATGCGGTGGACCCGGATAAGATTCCCTCCGACATAGAAGTGATCTGGGGATTTTTCCGCGACAAACTTTTCTCTTTTACAAAATGGTGACGGAATGACTGAATTTTTATCATTGAGGCTGTGCCGGACGGCGGGGCGTCTGGGAAGGCGTTTCCGGCGTCTGGGGAGCGACGATCGCGGAGTCGTATTCGTCTACGGAGCCGTCATCATTTTCATCGCGCTCACCATTTTCGGAATGACGTTTGATACCATGCGCTACATGGAAAAGAAAATGATCTCGCAGAATGCCGCCGACGCCGCCGCGCTGGAAATGGCGGCATGGCAGGCGCGCGGGCTGAATGTGGTTCAGGAGATCAATTCCGACATTTACCAGATTGACACGGTGATCTGGGAGACCATGAACATCATGTATGTCGTTGCCGAACTTGTTGTCGATGCGGAGATTGCCGCCGGTTTGACGCTGAATATCCCGCTGCTTATCAAGATAGACAAGGCCCGCAACAACATTGACAAGGTCTGCGGTCCGATGCTGACCACGTTCAAAACTGTGCGGACGATCACAGTGAACATGCTGATCGGTCTGCGGGAGGTTTATGTTTACGGCTCGAACGCGGCTGGATTTCTTGGCGCGATTGAGGCCGCGACCGCAAACGGGGCTTCTCCCGTGCTGACAAGTTCCCTGATTTCCAAGCTGCCTGCGGGGTTCAGCAAACCGGCGGGCAAGCTGACGGCAATCGGGATGCCTCTGAAACTGTCAAATCCTTTCAAGCTTCCCGTGGAGAAGAAACAGGACAAGGGTGCCGTGATCGGCGGCAGCAGTCTGAACAGCAAGGACAATGTTTTCTGGGCATATAAGGTGTTCCGCATCAAATGCCTGGGAAGCAAGAGCCAGAAGGCGCTGAAAGGTGATTGGTCGAAATGGAAGGATTCCTATTATCAGTCCGACTCGATTTCCACGAAAGCGCCGTGTCCGTACCCCGCATGGGTCTGGATCGCATGTGCCGAAGTCAAACCGGCGTTTCTGATGGATACTTTCTTCTGGGGAGTGAAAACGGGGAAAGCTCCGATTCCGTATTCCTATGCGATTGGGCAGCCTGTCGGCGGGAATGTGATGCGTTTTACGAATCAGACGAACCGCAAGCCGGGGCTTGGCGCAGGGATTGAGCCGGCTCTGGTTCCCGTTTCGGAATTGAAGAACTGGAATTCGACGCTGACTTCGCTACTGGAAAAATTTCTGTTCATGCACTAAGGGGAAAGAAGATGGAAAAACAACGTGTCAAAGCGGAAAAAACAGACAGGACGGTTATTCGTCGTTTGAGACGGGACAGCGGCGTCGTGATGCTGGAATTCGCCTTGATGATGCCTCTGCTTCTGACTCTGATTGCGGGCGTGGTTGAGGTGCCGCACATGCTGATTTACCGTCCGCGCGCTTTGAACGCCGCGCGGGTGATTGCGGACATTCGCAGTCGCAATAACGATGCGATGCCGTCCGACTCCAATCTGAAAAAGGTTCAGGAGAAATTGTTCGGCGATCTTTCGGGAAAACCTGTGCTTACGCAGGTCAAGGTGGCGAAGATGAATCCGACTGTTACAAAAAAGTTTTCCTCGTTTGTCGATTTCTGCCTGGTCAAAATCATTACCGGAGTCTTGACTTTCGGAGAGGCCGGGCGTCTGCTGAGCACGCCGCTGGGACTGGATTATTTTTCCGGCGGGCAGGTGAAGGTGGAGACGCGGACAGTGCTTCCAAAAGAATTTCTGTGCTATGCGATTGACTGGAAGGGCGGTGACAAAATGCACTTTCAGTCCCGTGTCTGCCGGATGCCGAACCGGAGCGGTTATGTGAAAAGCCACACCACCCTCTGGGAACAGCTGAAAGGACTTTTCAAATGAAAAAAGAACGGCTTGTCTCCATCGGAAAACTTGGCGCGAAGCTGGCGGGCACCTGCCTGATTCTCGGATTGGGCGCCGTCCTGCTGGATCCGGGAATGCTTGCCGTGTTCCGAAGAACTCCGGAAGTGTCAGGCGGGACCGTGACGCCTTCCCCGCCGGTTGCGGCAAAACCTTCCGGGCGTCCGCATACCAGTGAATATTGGATGGAGACTCCGGAATCCGGCGTTCATTACCGGTCGGAATTTTTCAGCGGTTCATTGAATGCGGCACGGAATCGGATTGCGCAGGAAATGCGGGGGAAAGGATTTGTTCCGCTGGAGCTGCCAGCGCGACGGAAGAGCGGATATTCCGTTCTGCTGTTCCGGAAAGAAGACAGTGTGACCGGAGTAATGCTGCGCAGGGAAGGGCGGGGATGGCGGATTGTCTACGCCGCCGCGGAGCACGGAAACCGCAAACCTGTCTGTCCGGATGCTCTTCGCGGGCTGGAGGTCGGGCGGATTCTGCTGTGCATATACGGCAAGGGGGGGGCGCCTTTTCTCGTGACCGGCAGTCCCGCCGGAGTCGGAGAGCTGGAAAAACAGTTGTCCGCCCGTCTGAAACAGCATGGCTGGCTTCAGGAGGAGTCCATGAGCAGAGTTGCCGCGGATTCGGGAATGCGGCTGATGCAGGCGCGGAAAGGACGTTTCTGCTGTGATATTTCCATTGCTCCCGGAAGCGGGGAATTGTCCGGAATGAATACTGTAACATATAAATTGACAATGATATAACGATGCAGGAGGAAAGAACGAAAATGGCTGAGAATCAGAAAACTGAAACCGCATGGAAGCGGCGTCTGCCGTGGATTGCGGCGATTGTGCTGGGGACTCTGTCGATTCTGGCGGTGAACAAATATCTGGCTATTCAACAGCGGGGCAATGAGCAGAAAAAGGTCTTTCTGCTTGCCGCCTCTGCGGACATCAAGCCGGATCAGGAGCTGACCCGCAATGATCTTGAGATTCGCAGTTTCCCTGCGGAGTCCGTATCCGAAGTCAGCATCACGGTTCCGGGAACCGGAAGTGCTGCGGCGTCGGAGGAGACCGAACGTAAAATTCTGATGCTCGTGGGACGCAAGACCACACGCCAGATCGGTGCGGGACAGCAGATTTTCTGGTCCGACCTTGCTTCCCCGGAACGTCCCAGCTTTCAAAGCCGGATTCCCGCCCACATGCGTGCCGTCACGATTCCGGTCACTCCGGTTTCCTCCGTGAACAACCTGATTCAGCCGGGGGATATGGTCGATGTTCTTTTCACCAGTGCGGGAGAGGAGAGCGAGGAGATGGACAGCACGTTGCTGCTGCTTGCCGCGGCGAACCGGAACGGAGGGAATGCCGCGGAGACGGTCGCTGCGCCTGTCACGGCTCCGAAGAAGCCGTCGCGCACCGAGATTCTGCTTTCGCGGATTCCCGTGCTGGCGGTCGGGCAGGATTTCCGCACGGGGAATTCCGATGAGGAGGGCGCGGAGTCTTATTCCGGTGTGACCCTGATGGTGACACCGCAGGAAGGAGTGCTGCTGACCCATGCGCTGACGATCGGGCAGCTGTCCCTGATGCTGCGTCCGGTTGCCGATCCTTCCGTATCCGAAGCGGCGGGCGTGGAGGCAGGCAACATGTTTTCGATGAGCCGGGAACTGCGTGCAAAGCGTGCCGCGGAGGTGAAACATGAATAAACTTTTCCGCTTGCTCCTGTTGTCGGTGTTTGCCGCCTGCACCGTTGCCGCGGCGGCGGTCGAGCCGAGGACTCTGGAACTGATTCGCGGCAAACAGATCGAACTGTCTCTTGATTTCATCCCGGAGATTCAGACCGGCGGTAGCGACGCCGTTGCAGTCAAATATGTGCCGGCGAAGAAGAAGCTCGTCATTTCCGCTTTGAGTTACGGCAGTGAACGGGTGGTTCTGCGCGACGACGTCACGGTCCGCGACATTCTGGATGTTCAGGTGCGTCCTGTGAACTGGGCGCTTTTCCGTAAAATACTCCAGGATGCGCCGAATATCCGTTTTGACGTGGGGGAGGGCAAGCTGCTGCTTTCGGGAAAATGCGGGGATGCCGCGACCGTGGAGCGTATCCGGCGCATTATGGCGCTGTCCGGGACGAAAGGCGATGTCGTGGACAATACGGAACTGGATACGGAGAGAATCCTTGCGGATGCGCAGGAGTTCATGCGCCGCCAGAATTTTGAGAACATTTCCCTGCGTCTGCTGAACCGGACGGTATTTGTTTCCGGTGAAGTCTACGACGCCGCGCGGCGCACTCAGCTAACGGGGCTCCTGACGGAGTATTTCCGCCAGTTCGACTGCACGGTGAACAGTTCTGCATTGAGCATTACATCGCGCAAAATCGCCATGCGGATCGTATTTCTCGACGTGGACAAGAACAAATTGCGGCAGTTCGGCATCAAGGTGGATTCGCCGGTGAAGTGGAACTGGGCTTTCGGCGAGATCATGAAGTATTTCAGCATCGGGGAAACGCGCGGACTCAAGGTGGATGGTTTTTCCGGAACGATTGATCTTCTCCAGCAGAACAATCTCGCCAAGGTCGTTTACGAAGTCCGGCTGTCCACGCTGAGCGGCGAGAAAGCGACGTTCCAGCAGGGCGGAGTGCTGAATGTCCGCATTTATTCGCAGTACAACACCGATCTCAAGGAGATAGAATACGGGTTCCAGGTGAACGCGACGCCGTATACGCTGAATGCCAATACGATCGGGCTTGACTTCGACATGCAGCTTACGCGCCCGAAAAATGAAAACAGCTGGACCAGAACCGACGAGGACAAGGATGTGGCGCAGTATATGACGAAGTCCAAATATACCATGGATGCCGGTTCCACGATGGTCATCAGCAGTTTCGGGCATAATGAATATTCCGACAAGCAGGAGGGACTGCCGTGGCTTTCGGAGATTCCGGGGATCGGCTCATGGCTTTTCGGCTCCACCAGCGCCGGAGGAACCGACCGGGAAATTATTCTGCTTCTGAACGTGGACTGGGAAGACCGGCTCAAGGCGGAGAACTCGCAGACATTGAAACGCAGCGGAGACGAAGTTGAGAAGATCAAGGTGCGCAGCCGGGACACTGCCGAGACATTGCGGAACGCAAAGGAGTAAGCCATGCTCAATGTGTTGAAGCTGTATGAGAAGAACAACCTGCTGGCGCAGTTTACGCCGGAACCGGATCGTGTCTACACGTTCGGTTCCTCCAAAGAGGCAAGTTGCCTGGACTCCCGGCTGGCTCCCTTCCAGCTCCGGTTCATTTTCACCGGGGGAAACTGGCATGTGGAGGATGCGTCCGGCAACGGCAGTTCCCTGATCGGAGGTTCGCCTTTCTTCCGCCATCCGGTGCTGACTTCGCTGGACATGGAGCTCTGCGGCCATCCGTTCCGCATCAGCGCCGCGGGTTCTTTTGTCGGGGCGCGGGAACAGCAGATTCAGCAGCAGATCAGCCGCCGTCTTCTGGAACAGCTCAACAAGCGTGAGCTCCAACAGCAGCAGCTTTCCGCCAGACAGCTTGAGGAGTACACGGTCAGAGTTCTGGACGATATTTGCGGTTCCCTGAGCAATGAGCTTGCGGAATGGGATCCCGAAGTCCTGCGCGAGTTCAAGGAGACGCTGGTTCACGACCTGCTCAAGCTGGGGCCTCTGGAGCCGCTGCTTTCCGATGATTCAATTACGGAAATCATGGTGGTCGACGAAAACCGGATTTATGTGGAAAAGAACGGACGGATTTCCCTGAGCGGCTATCAGTTCAAGAGCGTCGATCATCTGATGCGGATTATTGAGCGGATCGTTACGCCGCTGGGACGCCGCATTGACACTTCAAGCCCGATGGTGGACGCCCGGCTTGCGGACGGAAGCCGCGTCAATGCGATTATTCCTCCGCTGGCGGCGGACGGTCCCTGCCTGACGATCCGCAAGTTCGGGAAAAAGGTCTTCAATTGTGACATGCTGTTGAAATACGGCAGTCTGACTCCTGAAATGGCGGGATTCATCCGCGCCTGCGTCATGGCGCGCAAGAATATTGTCGTTTCCGGCGGAACCGGAAGCGGGAAAACCTCTCTTCTGAATGCCGTGTCCGCATTCATCGGGCATTCCGAGCGGATCATCACGGTGGAGGATTCTCTGGAATTGAAACTCCAGCAGCCGCATGTGATTCGTCTGGAAGCCCGTCCGCCCAATGCCGAAGGGCAGGGGGCTGTGCCGATACGCCAGCTTGTGATAAACTGTCTGCGAATGCGTCCCGACCGGATCGTGGTCGGAGAGTGCCGCGGAGGCGAAGCGCTGGATATGCTTCAGGCGATGAATACCGGTCACGACGGCAGCTTGACGACAGTCCATGCGAATTCGGCGGCGGATGCGGTCTCCCGTCTTGAAACACTGGTGCTGATGTCCGGGATGGAGCTGCCGCTGCTGGCAATCCGCAGTCAGATCGCTTCCGCCGTGGATGTGATAATTCAGACGGCGCGGCAGAGCGACGGTTCACGCAAGATCATCAGCATCACCGAAGTGCTCGGACTTGACGAGAACGGCAGTCCCGACCTGCGCGAGATTTTCCGTTTCCGCATGACCGGGCTGGAACCGGAGACGCGCAGGGTTCTCGGCGTATTTGAGCCTGTCGCCGTCCCGTCTTTCCTGCCGCAGCTGAAACTGGCGGGAATCCCCGTCGAGGATTCCTGGTTCCGGAGCAAGGAGGCAGAATGAGCGAAATACTGCGCTGGATGATCTATCTTTATACCGGGCTTGCCGCCGCGGCGTTCGCTTACGGCGTGATCCAGATGTTTTTCCTGACTCGCTATGCGGACTATCAGGAGCGGATGTTGCGTTCCTTCGGTGAACGCGGAGGGGGGCTTGCCCTGGTGATTGACCCCCAGAAACTGCAGCATCTCTCGATTCTGCTGTGCAGCGGGCTGTTCCTGTTCGGCGTTCTGCTCGGTGCGGGGAATCTTTTCGTCGGCATGTTTCTCGGCGGGATTCTGGTGATTCCCGGGCTTCTGATGCCCCGTATCGTCTTTTCAATCCTGCTGGCGCGGCGTCTTGCGAGGATTAATGAACAACTGCCGATCGGATTGGAACTGCTGGTCAATTCGATGCGCGCGGGCTTGACGCTCGGGGTTGCCCTGGAACGCAATCTGGAGCGGATGCCTCCGGATCTCCGGGAGGAACTGAGCGTTGTCCTGCATGAGTTCCGGCTCGGGACGTCGCTGGCGGATTCCCTGCTTCACTGGAGCAGACGGATTGGTCTGCAGGATGTGCGGCTGGTCGCCAGCGCCGCCGTTCTGTCTCTCCGCTGCGGCGGCAGTCTGGCTGATTCCTTTCAGACGCTGGACGAGATCATCCGGCAGCGTGCGGACTTCAACAAGGAGGTCAAGGCGCTGACTGCCGAAGGGCGTTTCCAGGCGCTTCTGATGACGGCGCTTCCGTTCGTGATCATGGTGATTATGACTTTGGTCAATCACGCGACCATGATGGAGTTTTTCGAGAATCCCGTCGGCAAGGGACTGCTTCTTGCCATGGTCGGAATGCAGGTCGCGGCGTTTTTCTGGATTCGCAAACTGGTTTCATTTGATTTGTAAAGAAGAAGGAGGTTCCGGTTGGAAAACCAATATCTGCTGCTTGCTTCCGTTCTCCTTGGGCTGACCGTCGGCGCGGTGGTCTACGGGGTCGCCGCGAAGATGATCTCCGCATGGAGTGGAGATGCGGAGACGCCGGAGGATTCGCGGAAAGATTCCCTGCTGTTCCAGATTCTGCGTCCGATCGCGAAATGGATCGAAAAGAACGGCGGACATGCGAAGGATCTTGCCGAATGCCGCCGGCTTCTTGAGGCCGCGGGGCCTTTCTGGGGCGGAATGAGCGCCGCTGAAGTACTTGCCGTCCGTTATCTGATGCTTCCCCTGGGGGTTCTGTGGGGTGCAGTGATCGGCGGAGCACTGGAGCTGGGCGGACTGGTTATGCTGGCGCTCGGTCTGGCTGCGGCACTGATTCTGTGGATGCTTCCCCTGGATTCCTTGAAACGGCAGGCGGAACACCGGCGGAAGAATTTTATGAAACAGCTTCCGGGAGCGCTCGACATGCTGCTGATTGCGGGGCGTGCCGGAATGGATCTGCGCAACGCGATTCTCTACCTGGCGGATCATTATATCCCCGGAGCGGTTTCGGAGGAGCTGCAGCGGGTCCGCAGGGAGCTGCTGTTCGGGTCTTCTCTTTCGGATGCCCTGATGAGAATGGCGGAAAGGCTTGAGGTGACTGAGCTGACATCGCTTGCCGTGGCGTTAACGCAGTCTCTGGAAACCGGGACAAGCATCAGTGATACGTTGTCTGTTTTTACTGCCGATCTGCGCAGGAAGAGGCTGCTTGGCGCGAAAGAGGAGGCGCAGACCGCAACCGTGAAAATTGCATTTCCGATGCTGCTGCTGATTATTCCCGGCATTTTCATTGTGCTGCTGGGCCCCGTTCTGCTCAAGCTGATTCACAGTGTGTTCAGTGGAATGTAAATGAATTTGGAGTCTTTGTATGAAGGAACAGGAAAGTTTTTTTGATCGTTTTTCGCCGGTCTGCCGAATGCAGATTTTTGCCGGTGTGCTTCTGACCGCCGCCGTAGCCTTGCTGCTGGCCGCATTGGAACGCGAACCGGAGCATGTGCCGGACCGCGTTCACGATATGGCGGGACTTTACCGGATTACGGTGCCGGGAAAAATGAACTCTCTGCTGTTTCGGGGAAATGCCATTCTGTTTTCCGGCAGTTATACTGCGCCCGATGTCATGATGATCGTTGATCCGGAGCAGGAGCCGTCCGGAGAGTTCCTGCCGATTGACAGCAACCGTGCCGAACTCAAATCCATGCTTCAGGAAACTCTGGGGATTGCCGACATCGCCCCCGAGAATCTGGAAATCGGCAGAGTGGGGGAGTTTGAATTTTCCATGCTTCCGGGAGTGGAGTTCGATTTTTCCTTCAAAGGCTACACCGGCATCGGCTATCTGTTCTTTGCCCGTGATTATTCGTTTACCAGCGCGATTTTCTGGAAAGAGGAACTGGGCGGTTTCGCCCCGCCGGCTCTTCATAAACTGAACAATCTGCAGCTGCTGGGGGATTACCGCAATGCGCTCCTGAAGCGTCCTGTGATCGATTCCGGAAAGATTGCATATTCCGCCGACGAAATCCAGGAAGCGCATGAAGAGCTTGCCGCCGCCCGGCGTTTCCATGCCCAGCGCGGTTATGCACCGGAAAATCTCCTGCGCGCCATCCTTTCTTTCCAGAAGGCGTTCCGTCTTCTGGCGGAAACGGACGAGGTCAACCTGATTAAGCCGGAGGACAGCAAGCTGTTTTTCGACTGTCTTGCCGAACGGAAACAGGTGTTCACCAGTCTGCGCAGCGAAATTCAGAAGCAGTTCAATCTGAACAATCATGAGCGTGTGCTGGAACTGATCCGGCAGATGATTTCGGAGGCGACTCTGGAGAGCGAGCTGGAATGGCGCGAATGGGCAAAACGGCAGCTGCAGATACAGCTGCAGATGCAGGCGGAACAGAAATAAGGAAGCAATATCATGTTGAACTGTGTGATACATTATCGTGATGAGCAGGTCGCTGTATTTTGTCTGGAGGATTTTCCCGGACTGGATTCGATCAATATCGGCGGAGACGAGCGCTGCGAAGTGCGTCTGACCGGCAGCCGGAAGGCTCCCCCCGTACTGCTTTCCCTGACCCGGATTGATTCCGAGGCCGTGGCGGTGCCCGGGGGAGAAATGCCGCTGGTGGCGGACGGGAAAACCGTCTCCTCCGTCCGTGTCGTTCCGGGCACCATCCTGAAGTGCGGTGATTTTTCCCTGGTTTTTTCCGGTGATCTGGTGGACAGCGGCAAGTTGCTGCTTTGGCGTGTCGGGCATGGGAAGGCACAGTATGCTTCGCTTGGCTACGGAGCAAATCTGATCGGTTCCGGCAGTGAATGCCGCTGTGTGATTGACGCGCCGGAAATTCCCGCTCTGCTTGCCCGCTGCTGGATCGGTCAGGATTCCATTTCGCTGGAACCGATGGCGGCGGGATGCGACATCCGTCTGCGGGGACGCAAAACGGCAGAAGCGGTTTCTTTGGAGGAGGGGGAGGTCGTTGAGCTTGCGCGGGGCGTTCAGGCGGCAGTGCTTGGAAAGAGCCGTCTTGAACGGGCTTTGAAAAGTCCGAATCCCTTTTACCCGGAGCTTGTCACGTGGCAGCTTGTTGTGCTGGGGGCGATGCTGCTGTTCATCGGCGCGGCATTCTGCTATACCTCGTTCGGAGAGACGGAGACGCCCGGAAAAGCCTACCGGAGCGTCAATACTCTGCCCCGGTTCAAGGGCGGGGACGATGGCGCGTATCTGAAGGAATTGAACGCAATCTGGATTCCTCTGCTGGAGCAGGGCAAATACAAGGCGGTTCAGGCGGATCTGGAACTGCTGCTGGAAAACCCGAAACTGTCGAAAACGCTCCGGGAACATTTCACCGCAATGAATCAGAGACTGGACGCCGAACGGCATGGTGTGCGTCTTGCCCGCTACTACCGTTCCAAACTGGAAATTTATTCTCCCCGGGCGATGGCGCGCCATTATCAGGACATTGAAATCCAGAGTCCGCGCTGGAACAGGGGGGTGGAAAACAATCTTGCCTACTGGAATGCGGCGCATTCGCATTTGAAGGATGCGATGAACCGGCGGATAAAAGCGGGAGCTCCCGAGCATTCCCCGTTTCTCAGGGAGTGTGTTTCCCTGCATGGGCAGATCGACGGGATTCTTGCTTTCTACCGGAAGAACCGGGAGATTGCGGATGCGTATGCGAAAGGGGATTTTTCCCGGGCTCTGGAGTTGGCGGAGGAGCCGAAATTTCAGGAGCGTCTGCGGCTTTATCCCGACTGCGGGAGATTTATGGAAGAAACGAGGTTCGGACGTGATCTTCATCGTCTGGAAGCGGTGGCGGACGATCCCGGATTCAAGCCTGCCGGTTTGCGGAAACTTGCGGAGTCGCTGGAATCCCTGCGGGGGCGTCTCAGGGGAAAGAAAAACTGGGGAAGTTCGTTCAGGGAGCAGGAGGTCCGCCGGCGTATTCTCATGCTGGAAAAATTCATATCCGGTCTGACTTCCGCCCGGAAGGCGGAGGAGGCGTTTCTGGCGGAAAAGAACAGCAGCACTCTGCTGGCCGCCAGACAGACTTTCTGGCAGCTGACCTTGTCGCCGCTTTTCTCCAGAAATAAATATGTGCGTGAGAAAGGTAAGATGTTTTCGGAACAGATGCTGCAGGCGATTGAAGATAAAAAACGTCCCCTGGAAGAGCGCGGACGTCTGCTTGCGGCGGAGCGAACCATGTCTCTGGATCAGGTATCCCGTACCCGGCTGGACGCCATCGGTGCAGAGCTGGAGGCGGACAGCAATGCGCAATGTGATCAGCTTTACACGGAATGGCGCGAGGCGGATTCCGGACGGCGGAGAGCGCTTGCGGAAGAGATTCAGCGCAAGGCACTGCCCGGTTCCGCCTATCATGAATGGGCGGAAAAACAGCTTGCCGAACCGTAATTTTTCCTTTTGAAAATGATGATGTCCCCCCGGAATCTGTGCTGCGGATTCTTTTCCGATTCCGCAGGACTTTTCTGATCTGCTGTACCATGTCAGCGCAGATGGACTGCCGCGGTCGAGGCGCTGATTCCATGTCACAGGAGCATTGCAGCGGCTCATTTCATGAAAAATCCCCGCCTTTTTTATTTTTACCTCTTTAAAATTCACAATTTAAGATTATAATATATAATGTGATACATAAAATTCATATTATGAACTTCAGGGTATGATTATGATAAAAGTCCTGGATAAAACATTCGGTATTCTGGAAGAGATTGTCAAAGCCACTCCCCAGCCGATGGGACCGATGGCGCTTGCGGAGATTCTTGGAATGAACCGCGCAACCTGTTCGCGGATTTTGAAAATGCTTCTGGATTCCGGCTACATCATACAGGTGTCGCGCCAGGCGGGATATGTCGCGGGACCGCGTATCCTGACGTTGAGCAACATGGCGATGTTTCAGTCAAAACTTCTGAAGAAGGCGCTGCCCGTGATCGACCGCGCAGCGGAAGCCGTGCAGGATTCCGTCCTGATCTCGCAGATTTACGCGGGGGAACGCTATGTCCTTTATCTGAAGAACTGCAACCCGGAGCGGACGATTCACCTCGGAGCCCCCTCCTACAACGACATCTATGAAACCGCGACCGGTGTCATGGAGATGGCATACCGCACTCCTGCGGAACAGCTGGCGCATTACGACGCCGTTCCCCGGAAGAATGCGGTTCTGCCGGAATTCCGGGAGCGTGAACATGTAAACAGCGAACTGGAGAAAATCCGCAGACAGGGCATGTACTGTTCACCGAAAGGCGATCAGGGCATCTTCGCGTTTCCGGTTTTTTCCAACCGGCGCTTCATCGCCTCCCTTGGCTGTTCCATTCCTTTCAGCAGATATACACCGGAGCACATCGAAGAGATCAAACGGATCGTCGGCGGCGCGGCGGAGGAGATTTCCGCTTCGCTTACCACGATTGATTCCATAGGGTAAACTTAACAGGAGAACAGATCACGATGGATCGTCTTCAGAAGGTGGGCGCTGTAACAGCAGTGCATTCGTCAGAAGTCGGAACCTCGCCTTTCGGGCTTGGGTTTGAAAAACTGGATCGCGCGGTCTTCGATCCGGAAAAAGCCTACGACAAAGTAGCGGCGCTTGGCGTCAAATGGATTCGTATCCAGTCCGGCTGGGCGCGCACGGAACAGAAGAAGGGCGTCTATGATTTTGCATGGCTGGACAGTGTGGTGGACAACCTTCTCCGGCGCGGACTCACTCCCTGGATCTGCCTCTGCTACGGAAACGGCATTTACGATGAGGACGCGGCGAAGGCGTTCGGCGCGGTGGGATACCCGCCGGTCAGGAGCGAAGAACAGAAACAGGTATGGCGCAGGTATGTCATCGAAACGGTGCGCCGCTACAAAGGGCGGGTCACATGGTTCGAGGTCTGGAATGAGCCGGACTGGTGCTGGAAGCATGGCGTCAGCGGTACGGAATACGGGGAGTTCGTCAAGGCGACCGCAAAAGCAATCCGCGAGGGCAATCCGGATGCCAAAGTAATCGGCGGCTCTTTCTGCTCCAGTAAATGGGAATGGCTTCATGATGTGTTTGAAACCGGCGCCGGGATGGAAATGGACGCATTCACCTATCATGGATATACGCCGGATGAACTGATAGGCGCCGGAACACGGATTCAGACGATCCGCGCATTCTGCCGCGCATACAATCCGAAAATCAGGCTGATTCAGGGAGAGACCGGAACGCAGTCCCGCCCGGACGGCGCCGGTGCGCTCAAGGGTGCGGCGTGGACACCGGAACGTCAGGCGAAGTTTCTTGCCCGTCACATGCTGGCGCATCTTTTCCAGGGGGTCGAGTTCACCTCTTATTTCTCCTGCATGGATATGATTGAGGCGCTGAACGGAACGGTCGGCGACAAGGCAAGCTATCTGGATTATGGCTATTTCGGTGTTCTCGGCGCCGATTTCGATGAGAACGGAGTCTCGACGGGTGACTATGAACCGAAACCGTCCTACCGCACGCTTCAGGTGCTTGCGGCGATTTTCCGCGAAGAGTTTTCCATGCAGGATCTGCCGCTGGATTTCATACCGTCTTATTCCCCTTTGATTTTGCGCGAGGACGACAAAGGCGACGGACTGCTCTTCAAAGGCTTCCGCAAGCCGAACGGAAGTTCGGCATTTGTCTACTGGAAGCCGTCGGAACTTCTCACGACGAGCTACGAGTCCACCGTTTCGCTGGAGCTGGCGCTGGTTTCCGGGGAATGCCGTCTGATTGACCTGCTGGACGGAACCGTCTGCAAACTGCCGGACGGCATGATGGAACAGAGCGGAGGGTGCCTCAAATTCCATCATCTGCCGCTGCGGGATTATCCTCTGCTTCTGACCTTTGGAGATTTTGCCGGAATATCGGAGAAGGAATAAACTGCACGGACGCAGGCGGCGCTTTGCCGCCGTGTCCCGGCAGGGGGAAAACTTGAATTGAAAAAAATGAACAATGCGTGTGATGTGCCGCGGTGCAAGGCGGCGCGGTGTTCCGGGAAAGGAAAATCATGATATGGACTTGAAAGGAAAAAGAGCGCTTGTGACGGGCGCCTCTCAGGGACTCGGGCGGGCAATTGCGCTCGAACTCGCGAGAAAAGGGTGCGAGGTGATTGTCAACTGCGCGCATCATCCGGAAAATGCGCGGAAAGTGGCGGATGAGATCATCGCGTCGGGCGGAGATGCGGAGATTTGCGTTTGCAGCGTTTCCGACGAAACTGCGGTCGGAGCCATGTTTGAAAAACTGGGCAGGGTTGATATTCTGATCAACAATGCGCGGCTTGACCCGTGGCGGCGGACAAAGGAGATGACGGAGGGGGAATGGTGGTCGTTGGTGATGGATGTCAACCTCAAAGGGGCGTTTCTCTGCTCCATGGCGTTTTTCAACCGGGCGAAGGAATACGGCTGGGGACGCATCGTCAACATTGCCTCGGTGCGTTCGTTCCGTCCCGCGGAGATGAATATGATCGCCTATGGAGTTTCCAAACTCGGAATGCACGGGCTGACCCGCGCCTTCGCGGAGAACGGAGCCCCTTTCGGAATCACCGCCAATACGGTGTGCCCGGGAATGGTGGTCACGGAAAATATCAACAAGCGTCTGACGCCTGAAAAATACCGCGAGGAGTCCGCGGCGATTCCGCTGGGACGCGGCGCAACCTGCGGTGAAATCGCGGATGCAGTTCTGTTCGCGGTCGGAAACGGTTACGTGACGGGGGAAACGATCAACATCAACGGCGGCATGTACTATGCGCCTTGAGACAAGGAAAGGATTCTGGCAATGGAAGATGTGAAACGTCTGCTTTCCGCTCCGGAAACGGCACCGTACAGGAGCTGTGCCGGACGGCAGAAGCAATCTTCTGTTTGCGGCTCAGGAGAGGAACGGGCAATATGATTCGCCGCATCTTCAGACCGGTTCCAATGATCTGGAATGTCCAGGGGAGGGTTTCTGCCGCAAACTGCCGGGACGGCGACGAACCGCGCCCGGCACGGAAAGAGGCGGTTCTGCCGGATTATTTTATCGTGGACTATGTCCGCGTTTTCGATGAAGTCAAAGACTGAAAGGCTGTAAAATGAAAATCACATGGCTCGGACAGGGTGGTTTTTTACTGGAATCCCAGGGGGGCCGCCTTGTCGTTGACCCCTATATCAGCGATTGCGTATTTCAGAAGGAAGGGCTTGCGCGCCTGCATCCTTTTCCCGTTCCCATGCAGGAACTGAAACCGGATCTGGTGCTGGTCACGCATGACCACATGGATCATCTTGACCCGGAGGGCATACCGCTGATCCGCAAAGCATATCCGGAATGCCGTTATGCGGGACCGCAGCGTTCCTATGAGCATTTTCTCCGGCTCGGAATTCCGGAAACGTTTGTTACACTGGTGCCGATGAACAGTGTTCACACGTTCGGCGCCTTCCGCGTGACCTCGGTTTTTGCCGCGCACAGCGATCCGACGGCATGCGGTTACGTCATGGAAGCGGAGGGGAAGAAAATCTATCTGAGCGGCGACACGAATTTCGATGAACGTCTGCTGACTCCCGCCACAAAGGGCGTGAACCTGATGCTGATCTGCATCAACGGCAAACTCAACAACATGAACTGCGGCGAGGCGTTGAAGTGTGTCCGCTCGCAGATGCCGGAAACGGCTCTGCCGATGCACATCGGACTGTTTGCGGAGAACACCGCCGACTCTGCGCCGTTTGTCGAAGAGTGCCGGAAACTTGGCGTGAAATCCTTTGCGATGACCGCCGGAGAGGAGTTCAGCTTATGAAAATCACGGGCTTGAAGACTTTTATCTGCAATGCCTTCCGCACCAACTTCGTATTCGTGAAGGTGGAGACGGACAAGGGAATTCACGGCTGGGGCGAGGCCACGCTGGAATACAGGGAACTGACGGTTCAGGCGGCGATCCATGATCTGGAGAACTGGCTGATCGGGAAAGACCCGCACAATATCGAGGCGTTCCGGCATGACTGCTACCGCGACGCATACTGGCGGGGCGGTCCCGTGCTCATGAGCGCGCTTGCCGGTGTGGAAATGGCGCTCTGGGACATCAAGGGGAAGGATCTGAATGTTCCTGTGTACCAGCTCCTCGGCGGCAAGGTGCGCGATGCGGTTCCGGTCTATGTCAACGGCTGGTTTTCTCCGGCGAAAACTCCCGATGAATTTGCGGAAAAGGCGCGGGAAGTCCGCCGCAACCGCTTTCCCGGCTGCAAGTGGGACCCGTTCGGAAAGGCGTGGCAGCAGATCGGCAGACAGGAACTGAATCAGGCAATGGAGTGCATCGCAAAAGTTTCCGAGGCTGTCGGCGACGATGTCCGGCTCCTGATCGAAGGACACGGCAGATTCGATATCCCGACTGCGGTCAAGATCGGCAAACGGCTGGAGGAGTTCGACATCTTCTGGTTTGAAGAACCGATTCCGCCGGATGACAAAGAGGGAATGCGAGAGGTCAAGGAGCGGGTGCGCGTCTCCATTGCAGCGGGCGAACGGCTCTACAACCGTTACGAATACCGCCGTTTCTTCGACTTGAACTGTTCCGACTATATCCAGCCGGATATTTCACACGCGGGCGGAATCATGGAAATGCGGATGCTCGGCGCGGAGGCGGAGTGCCGCCATATCGGGTTCTGCCCGCATAACCCGTCCGGTCCCGTGGCGAATGCGGCGACGCTTCAGCTTGCGGCGTGCGTCCCGAATTTCATCATGCTTGAAATGATGACGACGGATGTGCCGTGGCGCGCCGACATCTGCGACGAGGAACTGACACTGAAAAACGGAGAAATGTTTATCCCGGAGCGTCCGGGGCTCGGCATCGAGCTGAACGAAAAGGAGCTGGCGAAACATCCGTACATCCGTACAAATCTTCGCCATTATCGCGGCGACCTGACGAATATCCGTCCGCCGGATGCGGTCATGTACTATCGGCTCGAAAACGAATGATGCAAGTAAGCGCCCAGCCAGCCCCATCTGGATTTGAGTCAGACAGTGTGGTATGTTCTTCCACAAACCGTAATAATGGGAGAACGGCATGGGACGCGAAGGACGAGATTATTGGGAGGCGCAACTGTCAGAATATTGGGACAG
>CASDPB010000024.1 GCA_949282305.1 uncultured Lentisphaeria bacterium
TTACAAACTCTCCGCCCATGATTTCACGATGAAGCTGATCCGGGAGGTGCTCGCCAATACCGGAATCACCGCCACGGCGGGAATCGGCACGAATCTGTATCTCGCCAAAATCGCAATGGATATCGTGGCGAAACACATTCCCGCCGACAAGGACGGCGTCCGGATCGCCGAACTGGACGAGCAGTCCTACCGGGAGAAGCTCTGGTCGCACCGGCCGCTGACGGATTTCTGGCGCGTGGGACACGGCTACGCAGCCCGGCTGGAATCCCTGGGGCTGCGGACAATGGGCGACGTCGCCCGGATGTCGGTAAAGTGCGAGGACGTCCTTTACCGGACTTTCGGCGTCAATGCGGAACTGCTGATCGACCATGCCTGGGGCTGGGAGCCGGTCACCATCGCGGAGATCAAGGCATACAAACCGGAGAGCAACAGCATCAGTTCCGGTCAGGTTCTGCAGGAGCCGTATGAATTTGTCAAAGGAAAACTGGTCGCCCGCGAGATGACCGACCAGCTGGTGCTCGATCTCGTGGAAAAACATCTCGTAACCGATCAGCTGGTCCTGACCGTGGGATATGACGCCTCCAATCTGACCGATTCGGACCGCCGCATGAGATATGCCGGGCCGGTTCGAATCGACCATTACGGCAGAGAGATTCCCAAGGAGGCACACGGCTCGGTTAACCTTGATCGCTTCACCTCATCCGGCAGAATTATTACGGATGCCATGATGAAACTGTTCGACCGCCACGTCGATCCGAATCTGCTGGTTCGGCGCATCACCGTTGTGGCGGCGCACGTCCTTAACGAGAAGGACATCCCGGCTGCCCCGGAGGAGCAGCCCGATCTTTTCGCGGATTACGAGGCGCTGAAAAAAAAGAAAGCGGCGGAACAGGCGGAGCTGGACAAGGAGAAGCGTCTTCAGCAGGCAGTTCTCAACATCAAAAAACGTATGGGAGCGAATGCCATCCTCAAGGGCATGAATCTGGAGAAAGGCGCGACAGGCAAGGTGCGGAACGAACAGATAGGAGGACATCGGAAATGAACAGTCCTTATGCCGACATCATCCACTTGCCGCACCACGTCTCGCAGAACCATCCGCAGATGCCGATGCTCGACAGGGCCGCACAGTTCGCGCCGTTTGCCGCGCTGACGGGCTACGAAGCGGCGGTAGGGGAAACCGCCCGGCTGACCGCCGAAAGGCGCGAACTGGACGCGCAGGAGGCCGAAGAACTGAACCGCCGTCTTGCCGCGCTCATCGCCAATCTGCCGGATCGCCCGGAGGCGACCATCGAATATTTCGTTCCCGATGACCGGAAATCTGGCGGTGCGTATGTTACCGTCACGGGGCGGGTGCGGCATATTTCCGTTCCGGAGAAGACGCTGGTCATGGAGGACGGGACGGTCATCGGTTTTGAGGATATTGCCGCGATTTCTGGATTTCAGTTTGAAATATGAATAAAAGGGGGATATATTACTGTCAACGGGTGGAGAACCATTCTGAGTCAGAATCCTGCCGAGTGAAGCGTTTTTTAAACTCATTTCACTCGCCAAATTCTGAGTTTTGTGAGGTTAAAACGGGGTTTCAGACACAGGGGGGTCGAAAGTAACTCTCTCCGCCATTTATTTTTCCCCTTCCAATTTCTGGTAAAAAGAGAATCTTTTATTCAAAATCTCTAAAAGTCGTTGGCGTAAAGGGATTTGCGTAAATTGTTGAGGTGTGTTTGAAACACACTCAGAATCTGAAAAAAGGTCTTTTTCAGAGGAAAATCACGACTCCGGCGTCTGAATTCTGAGTTTTGCTGAAAAGGTCAAAAATTCAGTTAAAGTAGCAAGTTGTTGATTATGAACAATCTTTAATTTTTGTAGTGTAACTGGCATGGGTGGGGGGTATCGCACTCGGTCGAAATGAAAAAACACCCTCTTTTTTCTGACCCGGATTTGAGTTCAAAAATTATAACTGACACCCTGTTTTAACGGGGGGCCAGAAAACATTTCTCTATCAAGATTTTTTCCGCACCCTCAGTCTGATTTGAAAAA
>CASDPB010000025.1 GCA_949282305.1 uncultured Lentisphaeria bacterium
ATTAAGTGGTTACGACTGGCTATAACGGCAATCCATGGCATTGTATGCCACACGAACGGAGCATGGGGCTTCGGTCGGAAATCGGAGAGTTTTTTATGAGAGCAATTTTCATCAACGCCGTCGACAGAAGATAACGTCCGGAAAATTGCGCACATTTTGAGAGAAGACTCTTGAAAAAGGGCCTGTTTTCTGATTAGTTATAGTGACCAAACCTGCCGGAGCCCTTGTGATTGCAAGACGCGAGAAGAGCTGTAATGGCAACACCTCCTTACAATCATTTGAGTATGTTCAGCAAGAAGAAAAATTACACAAAAGCCCCCAAAGACGAGAAAGTGAAATGTTTTTAAAGAAAATTTCACAGAAAACGGGGGTCTGAATGAAAAATGGCAGCCATGTGTTCAACTGCACCCTTTTTGCCAGTTAAAATAGAACGATTTTTGAGGCGGAAAAGGCAACGTTTTTCAAATCAGACTGAGGGTGCGAAAAAAATCTTGATAGAGAAATGTTTTCTGGCCCCCCGTTAAAACAGGGTGTCAGTTATAATTTTTGAACTCAAATCCGGGTCAGAAAAAAGAGGGTGTTTTTTTATTTCGACCAAGTGCGATACCCCCCACCCATGCCAGTTACACTACAAAAATTAAAGATTGTTCATAATCAACGACTTGCTACTTTAACTGAATTTTTGACCTTTTCAGCAAAACTCAGAATTCAGACGCCGGAGTCGTGATTTTCCTCTGAAAAAGACCTTTTTTCAGATTCTGAGTGTGTTTCAAACACACCTCAGCAATTTGCGCAAATCCCTTTACACCAACGACTTTTAGCGCCATTGAATAAAAGATTCTCTTTTTACCAGAAATTGGAAGGGGAAAAATAAATGGCGGAGAGAGAGGGATTCGAACCCCCGGAGGCTTGCACCTCTGCGGTTTTCAAGACCGCCGCCTTAAACCACTCGACCATCTCTCCGGTCATGATAGAAAATTCTCTATAATATGATTCATTTCTTATCTTTTTCAAGCACAATCCTGAAATTTATCACCATTTTCAGAAACAGGTTCACCAACGCTCCTGAGGACAAACAGGAGCACTTGCACTTCTGAATTTGTTTTTATCAATCTGATCCACCGAGGCAATCATATAGCGCAGAGCATCCATCGCATGATCGTTCAATTTCAACGGTTCCTCTTTCGCATTCGCAGAATCACTCGACGGCGCCCAGCGATAATCGTAAATCTCCGCAAGAAGATGACGCAAATCCCTGAAAAAGTAAAGGCGCGGACGATGGTCACGACAAGCAGCCAGGCGGTTTTTCACGCTCTGAATGCCGCTGACCACATTTTTAAACGCCGGCACCGTATGAATTCCCAGAGATTCCAATTCCGCACGTTCCCCGGCATCATGATCCGCAACCGTAATGGAACAACGTTCCGAACCGGACAAATCCAGAATGATCCGCGCATGTTCCGAAGTCCGAACTCCCGCTTTATAATGTTCACGGTAAACATAGAGGCGTCCATCAGGATCCAGCGCGCCCCACAGACACACAAAAGGATTGGTATACCCGAAATCAATCGCGCGGATGCGCCTCCAGTCAGCAGGGATCACAAAGGGATCCACAACATGTACATCCTCATCAAATTCGGAATAGACAGCGCCCTCATTATCTCTCCAGACACCGTTCAGCATCCTTTCCTTCATCACCTCCGGGAGTGATTCCAGCGCATACAGATACTCTTCCGGGAGGTTTTCTCTGTTGTCATAGGCAGACCAGTTCAGGCGGGCCCAGCGCGGAGCATCCGCAAGAGACAGTTCCGTCTCCGGGTCGACATGCCGCACACCGACGTAATGAAGCCAATGGCGGGGACCTCTGGGATTGCAGTCCAGAATCAACTTCGGAACCGCTGTCCGTCCCCTGCGATCCTGTATGCGCTGGGCAAGCCGTGTCACAGCCATCTGCATTGCGGCATACGAGATCTGCGTCGCCTCGTTGATAAATACCGTAATATACTCATTGCCAAGGATTTTCTCCGTACGTTCGGCATCATCCAAACCGCCGATCACGATGGAGGAACCATTGCAGAAGACAATCGAAAGTTCACTTTCCCAAAAGCGGCAGACACCGGAAGGGAGATTGCGGACAATGTAAGATTTGAGGGTGTCGTTCCACAGCGATGTCTTCGCATGGGCCCGGTGTTTCCGTGCGGCAAGCTGTCTTGATCCCGGATACTGCAATGCGCGACGAACCAGATACTCCGCAATCAATGCGGTTTTTCCGGAGCGCGAACCGCCGTCAAACAAAATTCGTGTTTTTTTCGGGGATGCCAGCAGTTTCCATCCCTCCCTCTGTCTCGGATTGAACTTAAGTCCCATGATAAAATTCCTTTTTACATCATATCGAAGCGTCAAACAAAAAGTCTGATTTTCATATATCCTGCAGTTTTCAAACGCTGCAAACTGCAGGAAAAGTCGACATGTGCCGGCAAGAAAAAAGAGCAAAATGTCCGGACGGTCTCTTTTTTTTCATAATTTATTGCAAATCAACTTGCAAAAGCGGTTTAGTAATACTAAAGTAAATTATCTTGAAATTAATGGAAGGAGTTTTCTCACATGAAAATCGGTGTCATCGTTGAATCATTTCGCGAGCCGTTGTATACAGCATTTGAATCCGCTGCGAAAATCGGAGCACAGGGAGTTCAGATGTATGCCGTCTGCAAAGACCATAATCTGATTACAATGTCCAAAGAAGAACGCGCCGCCCTGAAAAAGCGCCTTGACGAGCTTGGGCTTCAAGTTTCCGCAATTTGCGGCGACCTGGGCGGACACGGTTTTCAGGATGCGGCAGGCAATCCGGAACGCATCCGGCTCAGCAAGCAGATCATTGACATCTGCGCGGACTTCGACACCCACGTCATGACCACCCACATCGGCGTTGTGCCAACCCGGGAAGAGTCTCCGGTCTATCAGACGATGCTCGCAGCGGCAAAAGAGGTCGCGGAGTATGCCGCCGCGCACGGCGTCACGCTGGCGATTGAAACCGGTCCGGAACCTGCCGACAGACTTAAAAAATTCATCGAAAACGCGGGCGGAAAAGGCATTGGCGTGAACTTCGACCCCGCGAACCTCGCAATGGTTCTGAACATCAACCCGGCGGAAGCGGTCCCGGTGCTGGCAAAATACATTGTCCACACCCATGCAAAGGACGGTCTGCATCTGCGCGACTGCAATCCCTCCGATGTTTACGGTTCCATGGACACCTATGACCTGACGCCTCCGGAACAGCAGAGCAAAGGCGACGGACCCGTTTTCAAAGAAGTCGCTCTCGGACAGGGACAGGTGAAATGGGATGAATACATTTCCGCCTTGAAGTCAATCGGTTATGACGGATTCCTGACCATTGAGCGCGAAGTCGGAGACAATCCCAAAGCCGATATTACCATGGCGGTCGATTTCCTCAAGGCACACAATATCGGTTGATTTCCTTACTGTTCTCTCATTCGACGGTTCCGCGGTCTCCTCCCGCGAAGCCGTTTTTTTATCCCGGAAACCGGTCAAAGTCTGCGCCAGCGCCAAGTTGCGGCAACCTGATAGACAATCGCCATGACAATCAGCACCGCACCGGTGAAAAAAGGAACGGCGCTGTTTCCAGCAGCGTCAGCCAGCGCACCGGACGCAAGCGGGGCGAATACGGAAGTGCTCCCGACAATCACTTCATTCACAGCGACATAGCGATGACTCTTTTCCGGATTGGCAAGCGCATGGTAGACGAAAAAGAAGCAGAACACACCGGAGTAACAGCCGTAAAGCAACCCGGCGAAAACGTAAACGGGATACGAGTCAGCAAAGACAAAGAGCAGCAGCGCCGACACTCCGCAAAGTCCCGCGAACGCCACGGGAAAAGGGTGATACATCCAGCGGCGGCTTTTCCACAGCCCCAAAGCCAGAAATGCCTGCATGTAGCTCACCGCCGCCAGAATGATTCCCTGCTGCGCCGTAGACATTCCCAGAAGATTGCAGCGGTAGGGGATCTGTGTACGCAGCATCGCGATCGTAATGAATCCCGTCCCCGCGACAATCCATCCAAGCACCGCAAGATCGGGCAGTTTTTCCGTCTCCTCCTGCTTTACCGGGGCGGTTTCCGGTTCCGGAGTCTGCCCCGCCGGCATGTCCTCCCTGTTCTTTCCGCGGATGAAGCAGTGGAGGAACCACACAAAACATGTCACCGCCAGAACCAGAAGAATATTGATCTTGTAACAGGTTTTCCAACCGTCTTCGGGAGAAAGCAGCCCCCATATCATCGCCGCGATAAAGGGCCCCGAGGCAAAACCGAAACTCCACGAAAAAGTATAGACCGCCGCCGTCTTCGCCAGAGTCCCCCGCGCATTCTCATGGCTGTCCAGCATCTTCACAATCACCTGAAACGGAGCAAAGAACATCGCTGTTCCGATCCCGGAGCCAAACAGCCAGACATACTGCATGCGCATACTCGGGAACACCAGAAATCCAAGCATGGAAAAAATCAGAATCCCTTCTCCGGCAAGAATGAATTTCGTTGCATTCCCTCTGTGCTGGACGACTCCGAGCAGAGCCGAGACAACCGCATAAATAAATGCCCACACCGCCATCGTTCCCGAAATTGCGAAGGAGTCCGCTCCGCTGATGGCAAGACGCCGCATAGTAATAAAGAAGAAAAGCCCCATGATGATGTTCATCACGCAGGGCAGCAGATAGAAAATGATTTTCATTGGATTCCCGTCCCGAATTCTTTGGAAAAACATAAGATACAGCATGAGACCGTTTTTTCAAGAGTCGGAAGACAAGGGACGGCAGGATAAAAAGGGAAATCCGCCGATTGACGCATGAATCAAAAAAAAAGTAAAATTCCAATCCTGAAATTGAAATTTCCTGCTGCGGATTTATCTTATAAGCATTCGGAGAAACAGACTCGATGAGCACGACATTCAAAAAAATATGCCGCCTTGCAGGAAATGCAATCGTGGATTACAATATGATTGAAGACGGAGACAGGATTCTCATCGGCATCAGCGGAGGCAAGGACAGCATGATTCTGCTGAAAGTCCTGAAACACCTTTCCCACGCCGCGCCGGTTCATTTCACCTTGTCCGCGGCAACGTTCGATCCCGGATTTCCCGGTTTTTCCACAGACGGCACCGCCTCCTTCTGTGAAGAATCGGGAGTGCCGCACCATGTCATCAACCTGAACATTCCGAAGCTCCTCGAAGAAAAAGGGCTGACGGACAAACCCTGTATGCTCTGCTCACGTCTGCGCCGAGGCAGCCTGTATTCTCTTGCGGAAAAACTGAACTGCAATAAAATTGCGCTGGGACAGCATCTCGACGATATCGAAATCTCCTTCCTGATGAGCATCTGCCGCGGCAGCGGACTCAGCACCATGGGTCCCAATGTCCCCGCCGAAGAGCACGCGCTCCGCGTGATTCGCCCCCTCGCCTATACCCCGGAAGCGCTGATCGTTCAGATGGCCTCCGAAATGAAACTCCCGAAACGGGGGGAATGTATCTACCGCGAACAGCTGGAAAACAGCGGCGACCGCGCTTATTTCCGTTCCATACTGGAAAAAATTTCTGAAAAAATTCCGGATCTCCGAAGCAATCTGCTCCGTTCGCTGTCTAATGTGCAGGAAGAATATTTGCTTGACAGGAGGTTCATTCATGCGGCAGACAAGGAGAATCCCAATGAAACTGATTGACACGGAAGCACATAAAAGAGAGGTGAAGGAAGCGCTCGGAACCGGCAGTTTTTGGCTGCTGATGCGCGCATTCTTCTTTCCGAAGATGGTTCGTTCCTTTTTTATTCGTTTTCTGGTCGTGGCAGCTGTCGCGTGGCTGTTTTTCAAATTCATCTGCCTGCCGCTGATTGTCGCGGGAGGAAGCATGCTGCCGACCTATGCGGAACGGGGATTCAATTTCTGCTGGCGCCCCGCCTACTGGTTTTCAGAACCGGAACGCGGGGATATTGTCGTCATGAAATACGGTTCCAACAAAGTGATGATCCTCAAACGGCTGATCGCAAAAGAGGGAGACACCGTGGAATTCCGAAACGGAAAGCTGATTCTCAACGGCAAAGAGCAGGAAGAACCTTACATCAAAGGCCCAAGCGACTGGAATCTTCCGCCGCGGACGGTGGAGAAAGACCATTATTATCTGGTCGGAGACAACCGTTCGGTTCCGATGGAAAGGCATATTTTCGGACAGATGCACAAAAAATACCTCCAGGGGGTTCCACTATGGTAAAAGCAAAAAAGATGATTACCGTTGCCGTCCTGCTGATAATCGCCGCAGCGGGAATCTGGTTCTTCTTTTTCCGTCAGACAGAAGAAAATATAATCCGGGGACGCTTCCGCGAATTCTCCGAAACAGTGGAGAAAAAAGGAAAAGAGGGGGGCATCAAAGCTGTGGCGACCTCCCAGAGTCTCGGCAGTTTCTTTGCGGAACACACTTCTGTGGATGTGGACGGGCTTTCATGGCTGAACGGCGATTATTCGCCGGAGCTGATTACCGCAAACGCCTTTCGCGCACGCCAGATGTTCAATACGCTGTCGCTGGATTTCAACGATATTGAACTTGAAATCAACGGAGATACCGCCAAAGCATTTTTCACGGCGGTTTTTAACGGGAAACCCAAAAACAACGAGCCGATAAGGGAGATCCGGGAACTGGAAGCCGGTCTGCGCAAAGTGGACGGTAAATGGATCTTCGAGTCTTTCAGAGTTCAAAACATCATCAAAAAATAATGGAGAAAAATGGATTTTCCTGTCATTGACGCACACATTCACCCTTTTATCGAACCGGAAAACAATATCGCGGCATTCGGCGATCCGGTCTCGCTGGACGGTTTCATCGGAGAAATGCGCCGGGCGGGCATCAGCAGAGCCTGCGGTTCCGTCATCACACGCCGGACGGCATCTTTTGAAGACGTGCGGAAACTGAACCGGGAGGCGCTGAAAATCCGTGACGCATATCCGGATTTCTACATCCCCGGCATCCATATTCACGGCGGCTACCCGGAAGAATCCTGCCGGGAACTGGAACTCATGTATAAAGAATACGGCGTGCGCTGGATCGGCGAACTCGTCGATTATATGATGCAGACTGGAGAATATGACAGCGAGGGAATGTTCAGAATTTATGAAACCGCACGCGATCTCGGAATGCCGGTCAACATTCATTGCAGCGATCTTGAGGTGATCGAACGCATCCTGAAGAATTTCCCGACGCTGAACCTTGTCATTGCGCATCCGGAAGATGTCGCTTATGCAAAAAAACGTTTTGAGCTGGTCAGCCGGTATCCGAACGCATTTCTGGACATTTCAGGAACCGGACTCTTCCGCTGGAACATCCTGCGTTACGCCGTGAATCTCTGCGGATCGGAAAAGCTCCTTTTCGGCAGTGATTTTCCGATATGCAGCCCCGGCATGAACCTTGCCGGAGTCCTTGCCGAACACCTCTCCGGGCCGGAACTGAAAAATATCCTTTCCGATAATTTCCTCCGCCTGACTGCCGGGAAATGACAAGGCGGAAGCCGGAGCGGGTTCGTCCTCCTGCCCCGGCTTCCCATGTTTTCCATCGGGATCAGCAGGGAACTGCGGCGTTGATTTTCAGGCACCAGGCGATATGTTCATCGTCCAGAGACATGTTTTCCATATCCTGGAGCTGATAGCTTACCCTGCCCAGCGACAGCCGGTAATCCCCGGGATCGACACAGATGCTTTCCTTCGCCGACTTCAGTGTTCTGAAGTTCTCCTGTTCACATTCGGGCTCGTCGGAGAACCGGTCGATGACAAAGAGTTCGACCGGAGTTTCACTGACGCGCCCTCCGCGCCTGATCTTCGTTCTTCCCGCGGAAAGAAACACCGCGGGAAACGCGCTGAGCTCCGGAAGAAGTTCCATCAGGCATTCATAATCCCCCGTCTCATCCAGAATCCGGACAAGCGGGAAAAGCCGTTCCCCCGTTCTATCCTTTTTAACGTTCATGAGTTTGTTTCTGAGTGCATCCAGCACTTCGGATTCGGTCTGTGTTTCCATTCTTTTTTTCCTTTCAGTTTGTTAAGGGTTCCGTTACTCTGCCCGGAGCGTCAAACAAAAAGAGAAAAAAAATCCCGCAGACATGCAGGGAAAATGAAACTTTGAGTGTAAAATATTTTTGGAAAACGGTAAAAAAAGGACTCCCCATTGACGGGAGTCCTGAGAAAACAATGCGCCGGTTCGCGGGACAAAGACTTTTCTTATTCTTTCACTGCGGAAAAAAGCAGCTCCTTCTTCCATTTTCTGCCATCCGCGTCACGGTAAAGCAGATAGAAGTTCCCGCCGGAATCAAGAACGGCAAGGCAGCGCGCATGAGGAATGGAATAGACTTTCACCGGATCACCGGACTTTCTGGGGGCAAGCTCCTCCGGAAAAATTGAACTTTTCTTTTCCAGTGACGGCACTGCAATCTGAGCGATTTCCCCCTTCCGGCTCATCAGCGCAAAGAACGAATCCGGTTCAAAGGAATCCGCCAGAACTCCCGCACTGTTCCCGCCGAAACGCCGGACATTGCGGTTCAGAACACAAATGCCCTCCCGCATTTCGGTTTCCGGCGGCACAAGCAGGTACACATTTTCCCGCAGACATAAAATTTCCTGCGGAATGAAATCCTCCGGAATGGGGAAATTGGAGAGCGGACGGAAATCGGAAGTCTTGCAGAATTCCAGCATCCCGCCGGAAGCCATGACAATCATCGACCCCTTTTCGGCAAATGTAATCGCCGGCTCATTGCCCCGGCTCCTGATCCGTTTCGGTGCCCTGCCCAGATCTCCGGAGTCGTAAATCCTGACATTCGGAGTGTTGTTTTCCGTCACATAAAGCATTCCGGAAACCTTTTCCGCCACGATCCGCGCAGGGTGATAGTCAAGCTCGCATGATCCGGCTGTTTCACCGGTCTGAAGATCGAAAACCAGCAGTCTGTCCTTGTTTTCCGGTTCCCCCTGCCCTTTGCAAAGCGCGGCAATCCGCCCGGTGTCGCCGATGAGCGCGATCCTGCTGATCTGCACTTTCGGAAGCTGGTACAAAACGGGAACCGTCCACGTATTCGTATCAAATGCAATGATTCTGGAACCGTAAGGGCCATCGGCATCCCCGGTTGTTTCAATAAAGACAATCAAGGTTTTATCCGGGCTGATCGCCGCATCGGGCAGCCGGACTCCGCTGATCCCGGCAGTGACCAGTTTCGGGCTCCAGCGGATGATCTTATCCGGATTCTTCGATGCAAGGCGCGCCGCAAGAGTGCCATCCGCATGTTTCGTCCAGAGCTTTCTGCGATGCAGCTCGGATTTTTTGACATGCTGCTTCTTCCGTCCCGTTTCATCGGCTTCCGGCGTTTCCTGTTGCCTGTCAAGAATCACGACATTGGAGTTGTCGACCGCCGTCTCTTCCTCCCGATTGTATTCCTGCTGCTCCTTTGCGGAAATACGCACCTTCAGAGTACCTTCCTGATAATCCTCCTCCACGTTTTTTTTCACGGCAGCGGCTTTCCCCGGCTCTTTTTCTTCCGTCTGCCGAATCTGCACATCCTGTTCCGGCGTCTCCCCGCGGGGCGGCTGCTTCCTGCCGCAGGAACAAAGCAGGAGCGGAATCAGGAAAAGAGCGGATAAAAAAGCGGTGCTGCGCAGATACATGGCAAGAGCCCTCCACAGAAAAAAGGCGCACCCTTTTCAAAAGTGCGCCGGTTCAATCGGATTTACTTGAGATTGCGGATCCATTCCACGACAACCTTGCAGGCGTCCGGATTGCCGGACGCCATCTGCTCTTCGTAGAAGCCGCAGACCAGTTTCTCAAGCTCGCCGTCCGCCAGTTTATGCCCGACAACTTCGCCGACCACCTTGTTCAGATCGTCCTTTGTGAAGCTGTACTTTTCATCCGCCATGATTTTGTCGATCGCGGCTGTCTCCTTGACATCGGCAAGAGCCGCCCTGAAATCCTCATCCGTCATCATTCTGACGCAAAACGCCCGTGCAATTTCTGCTGACATTTTCTATTTCCTTTCATTGGTTTGTTTGAGCATCATAATCATTCAAAAAGAAGCGAAGCCAGATCCTCCGGCTTTACAATTCCGCACTGCCTCCTGTTGCCGTCCAGCACGACAAAAAACAGAATCCGGCGGAACCGCATTTTTTCGATCAGCTCCCCGAGCTTCAGATTGTCGCTGATAAAATCCAGCGGACGCGCACATGCGGAAACCGGAGTGGTATCCCACAGCGCTTCATCAATTGAATAAATCGCATCATAGAGGTTGAATATACCACACCATTCGCGGAATTCATCCTTTTTTCCGGAATATTTTGCAGGATATATCGGGATTTTTGTCTCTTTGCATCCGTTGCAGTAGTCAAACGCCTCGCGGATCGTCATGTCTGAAGGAATGTCATGCACCATATTTTTCGGCGACATGATGTTCTGGATCAGCATACCGGGAATGTCGATCGCCTTGTCGATAATCGACGCGGTGGCGTCGTCCAGCGCTCCCGAAGACTGGCTTTCCCGCAGATAAAGCCGGAAATTTTCGCGAACGACAACGCCGGGCGGCTTTTCCTCGCCGTGTTTCTGAAGTTTTGCAGCCAGCGAATTCAGGGAATCCGTAATTTTTGAAAAAATGCGCACCGGGATGAACAGCAGAAGATATGCTGCGTAAAAGACCCGTATGAAAATGGAACACCGGTCAAACGGCGCCTCCCGGAACCAGTTCTTCGGCACGATTTCGCAGGCAAGCAGAATCACGCTTAAAACGGAGCTGGTCAGAAACAGCGTCAGGCTCCCGCTGAGATGAAAGCATTCAATGAACTTTTTCGTCATCAGAGACGCCATGACAACGCTGATATTGACTCCGATCAGCGCCGTGGCAATCATGATCCCCGGATTCTGAAGGAAAAACACCATGATCCTGGCGGATTTCCGACCCGTCTTGGCGGCATGTTCGGCTCGCGGCCTCATGACGGAAACCATTCCCGTTTCCATACCGGCAAAGAAGCCCTGCATGCAGATGAAAAAAAGTGCCATGACAAAATAAAAGATCATGCCTGTCCCCCCTCCGGCTGCTCCTCCGGCACGTCGTTGACCGTGACAAGAACCCGCGTGACACGGTTGCGCGAGACGGTTTTTGCAAACAGTGTCACATTGTCAAAAGCCACGGAGTCCCCCTGCTGCGGAATTGCGCCCAGAAGTTCGCAAAACACGCCGTTGATGGTTTTTGCGCTGAAACGACCGGGCGATACTTTCAGGGAAAGCGCCATTTTCATGAATTCAAAGGAAGACATTCCGTCAAACAGCCACTGATTTCTTCCGATCTTCAGGAGCTCCCATTCCGCCTGATTGTCCAGTTCCACGGAACGCCCGGTCAGCTCGGAATAGATGTCTTCCCGCATAATCATTCCGGAAACCGCGCCGTATTCGTCCGCCGCCAGCGCCGCTCCCGCGGATGCTTCCTTCAACGTGCGCAAAGCCTTCTCCAGAGTCGCCTGCTCCGGAATGAAAATTGTTTTTTTCAACATGCACGATGAAGTGCTCCACGACCTTCGTTCCTCCCGCGGCAGACAGAAAAAAGCGCGTGCGGAAAGAATTGCGTCCGCGGTGTCAAGCGAATCGGTATCCGTAACCGGCAGGTATGCCTGACAGCTTTCCCGGATCACCCGGCAGACCTCCTGCGGCGAAGCGTTTCTGGAAATGAAGTGCAGACTGGCACGCCCGCGCATGACACTTTCCACGCTCTTGCTGCGGAGTGCAAACGTCTCCTTCATCAGCTTGGCTTCATCGGGTGTGAAGAGCCCCCGCTCGCAGGAAAGATCAATATACGAGAGATATTCCGTCGGCGTCAGCCCCGCCTCCGTCCTGCGTCCGAGAACGTCCAGGATTTTCCCGCAGATCTTCTCCACCGTAAAAGTCAGAGGATAAAGCAGTTTCCGCATTACGGCAACCGGAGTCGCGACGCAGCGGGACCAGGGTTCGCAATAGGCATAGGCAAGAGTCATCGGGCTGACCTCCCCGAACAGAAGCAGGATCACGATACCCGTCACGCCGGAGACAATCAGGGTCAATGTCGGATTCAGATGAAAACGGCTGAGAATCGTATCGTTGAGCATCGAAACGCAGCTGTTAACGAACATGTTGCAGAAGATGATGGTAATCAGCGTTCTGTGATACCCCGTCATCAGCATGTAGATGCGCCGTTCGATGGCGGATGAACTGTCCTTGTAGGAAAGAATTTTCGCACGGCTCAGCGAGAACAGTGACATCTCCGAACTGGAACAGAATGCCGATATTCCCACTAATAAAATCAACAACAGTATTTCAAAAACTAAAACAAGTGACGCCGAATCCATGGATACTCCATTGTCCTGAAATTGTAATGTAACCGAAAATATTCCGCATACAAATGTTTTCTCCGTTTTTTTGACAAATTTTACATGTCCTTCCGGTTCGCGGTGCGGAAATGATTCACAACCCTGCCTTGAAGTCCCGGCAAATCCGGTCCATTGATGAAAAATGAACGCAAAATATCTGAAATGGGGATTGACAAACAGGAAAAATATTGTATAATTAATGAAGAGACTTAAAGGATACATATTCAAGATTCCTGAAGGAGACCTGATTTGCAGTCGAAAAGCCAGCAGATTTATCATGTCCTGAAAAACCGGATCGAAGAGAGTTTCTATCCGGGGGGTTCCCGTCTGCCGAAAGAAATTGAACTGGCAGAAGAGCTCAGGGTATCCCGGAAAACCCTGCGCCTCGCTCTGGACCAGCTGGCGCGCCAGAACCTGATCGAACGGATCAAGAGAAAGGGGACTTTTGTCAGAACCGACCACAAGGCGAAATACAAAATCCTGCTGATCCTGAACGAAGAACGGGAAATCTACAATCCCTACCCCTATATCATGCCGGGAATTCAGACGGCGGCGGAAGCCATGAACATTCAAGTGGAGTCCTGCACGGAGGAATCACTCGGCACTCTTTCCGCCCGGGACATGGTGCGGAACATCCGCATGAACAAGCCGGACGGCATCATTTGTCTGCGGAACAATTTCCGCGGCGATGAGGCTTTGCTGAAAATCCTTCAGAAAACCGGGATTCCCGTATTGCTCCCCCATGCGGCAATATCAGACCACGCTGTCACCGGTTTCGCGGTGCTGTGCATGGACTTTCCCCGGATCATGAAGGACGGTCTGGAATATCTGAAGGGACAGGGACACCAAAAGATCGCCACGCTCTCCTGGGCGGAATCCGGACGGGGAATCACGCGGGAGGAGTATCTGCGCTGGCAGCAGGAAATCGGCGTGGATTCCAATCCCGTCTATTACCATACCGCAGCCTCTTTCGACGCTATCCCCGACGCCATGGAACAGCTACTGGCACTGCCGCATCCTCCAACCGCGGTTTTCTGTTATTCGGACTTCTTCGCCATCCGCATCTACCAGTATCTCAAAAGCAGAAACATCCGGATTCCGGAACAGCTGTCCGTTCTGTCCATCGGCGGGCATATCGGCTGCAATTATCTGAGTCCGACCCTCTCCGCCATTGACTTCGACCTGCTGGGAATCGGGCAGCTGGCTGTCAGAACGATTATGGAAATTGTCTGCAGCCGAAAGACCTGCCGGGAAATGCCCCTGATTTTCTGTCCGCATCATATTATTGAGCGCCAAAGCACAAACCTTGGGACTCATTCCATAAAAATCGGGAAAAGGAGACAGATTCCATGAAAAATCCCCCTTTTGCATTGACGGAGCTTCCGGGGACGGGCTCCTGCGGAAAAGATATTCCGTTTCAGTAGAAAGACAGAGCGGCGTTCTTATTCCGCAGAATGAAAATGAATGTTTTCACTCTGATAGAGCTTCTGATCGTTATTGCGATCATTGCCATTCTCGCGGGACTTCTGCTTCCCGCGCTGAACACAGCCAAAGAGAAGGCCCGCGGCATTCAATGTATTTCCAACATGAAGACAATCATGACGGCAGTCAACATGTATGCCGATGATTACAATGACGTCTTTCCGGGCTATCGTCCGGACGGCAGTGCGACAGGCACGACCTGGACCATTATGGACGGCACAAATCCTCTCGCAACCTATTTCGGCATTTCATTTTCAACGTTCCGCCTTGGAGAAATATCCAAAAACGGGGGAAGATCGGCAATCTCCTGCCCGAGCCGCCGTTATCAGCCAGACGACAGCGGGCGGGGTCATGCGATGAGTTACGGTTATCAGATGATGAGCATGTCCTATCCCAAACGGACACGCTTTCAGGCGCCGGGCAGAACCTGCAAGTATGCGGAATCCAGGGAGGCCTACTTCGGACCCAGGCTCAGCGGCGACACTGGAAGCACGCAATACTTCAACCTGGCGGCCCCGCACTCCGGAAACAATGCGGCAATCGGGTGGGCAGACGGTCATGCCGGCATGCTGCAATACGGCAGAATCCCCTATGCGGAACGCTTCCCGGAATATTACCGGCACGTCTTCTGGATTGCCTACAGAATCACAGGCGACGACGGCGTGATTTACTATCCGAAGTATTTTGATTTCAACTGACTTCCCGCAATCCACTGTCGGGAAAGGACACAACGCCGGCATCAACCAAATCAGAGGAGGAAACAGAAACAGCAAATTACAACTCAATACGGTATCTCCATCCACAGTCAACAGAAAAAACAAACGAAGCGGATCATGAAACATTCTCTTATTCCGGTATTTTCTCTTGTCTTCTGCATCGGACTCTCCGGAGCAGACAGACTTATCATGGATTTCAAGCAGCAGTTTGCAAAACTGCCGGAAACAAAACGTTCCACGGACAAGTTCGTAAAAGTCGCTCCGGCGCTGAAACTGTTCCAGGCTGAAGGCAAAGGCATTGCCTGGCAGGACTTCTTCCTGTTTTCCCCGCAGACCGGGAAGAAGCTGATTCTGAATGCGAAGATCCTCCGGGCAGGCGGCGGCAATCCGCTCATACTCACAGTGCAGGCAGCCGACAAGGAAAACCGGAGAACAGTCCTGGCACAAATCAGCTGTCTGCCGAAAAAGGAAAACACTTTTGAAGAAATCGCAGTTCCTTTTGAAATGCCCGCCGGGGAACTGAATTTTCTGAAAGTCCTGCTGGAAACACGCGCTCCGACAACCTGGATCATTGATGAAATCCAGCTTCATGAGGCGGAACCGGAAAAACAGAAATAATCCGCCGGAACAAGGAGTCTCCATGTATATCCTGAAAATATTCCTGTTCATGTTCAGTCTTGGATTGTCTCTTGCAGTCAATGCAGCCGCTGACACGGAAGTCACAGTAAAAAATTATAAAGCGGAACTCTCCCGCCTGAAACCGGAACTTCGCAGCAGCGATGTTTTTGCCAGCCGTCCGTCGGCACTGAAACTCGACAGCAATGCGTTGAATCTGAAGAGCGGAACGTTCGCTTCATACGCCTTTTACCTGTTTGCTTCGGAAACAGGGAAGTATCAAGGCAAAGACATGGAGTTCCGCTGCCTCGTGCGGAGACTTTCAGGAACAGCCCCCCTGAAAGCGACATTCCGCTGCAAGCTCGGGAACGGGGAAAGAATTCACCAGTTTTTTCCGGTTGAACCGCCGCAAAACGGAAAATTCGGAGAATTTCTGGCGAAGTTCAAACTCCCGGATATGGATATGGAACACTTCAACGTGCAGTTCTCCTTTCAACAGCAGGGAAACATCCGCAATGTGTGGATCATTGATGAACCAGTGCTTCTTCTGCGGAATGCGGCGGAAACGTATGAAAAAATCGGGAAAACAGCCGCGGCGCACAGTCTCGGGCTGGCGGCTGACCGCTGCCGCTCTCCGCTCCCCCTGATCCGGGACGGCAGGATTCTCTTTCAGATCGTGCTGCCGGAAAAACCGGATGCAATTGCCCGCTGCGCGGCTCAGGAGATCGCAGAACATTTCCGGCTGGCCTGCGGCAGGACGCCCGAGATCGTCAGCGAAAAAAACTGCGGCAAACGGGGAGTCTTCATCGGCGGCACGGAACTTGCACGCAGCTTCGGAATCGAACCGGCACGGCTGCCGGACAACCGGATCGTCGCGGCACGGGTCGGCGAAAACATCATTCTCAGCGGCGGAGACTGCCCGAATATCCCCGGGAATCTGGTGTACGGACGCTCTCCGCTCCCGGTGGGGACATTATATGCCGCCTATGATTTTCTGGAAAAAACGCTCGGCTGCCGCTGGTACTGGCCGGGAAAGCTCGGCACGCATATCCCAAAGACACAGAACCTCTCGGTCGGTCGTCTGCTGGAAACTTCCGCACCGGTGTTTCACACACGGAAAACATTTTATTCACTGATAAAAGACGACCCGTCCATCAGTGCCGCGGATATGGAACGGTGGTATCGCAGGAACCGTTTCGGCGGTGTTTACGGCGACCCGATCGGAATGCACGCCTTCAATCACTGGCCGGCAATGTACGGCAAGGCACACCCGGATTATTTTGCGATGCAGCCGGACGGGACACGAAGAAATTATGAACACGCCGGCGGCGGACATCTGTGCATGACCAATCCGGATGTAGTTCGGGAAGTTGTCCGGGAAAAGCTGAAGCTGTTCCGGGAAAATCCTTTTTCCCGTTATTCCCCGGTCATGCCGGGTGACAGCCTCGGGCTTTACTACTGCCGCTGTGAACGATGCCGGCAGGAACTCCGCCCTGAACTGGGCGAAAAGCAATCCCATTCGGATGCCGTATGGAGATTTGTCAGCAAGGTTGCCGGAAAAGTCTATGAAAAAGCGCCGGACAAATTCATCACCTGCTGCGCCTACGCCAATTACAGCAGCCCTCCCTCTTTTCCCCTCCTGCCGAACATTGCCGTAACCCTCTGCTGCGACTCTCCCCCCTCCGCCTCGCTGGATTACAAGAATTCATTCCTGGCATATCTGAACGCATGGAAAAGAACCGGTGCGCAGCTGTACGCATGGGATTACTGGGATACGGCGCGCCGTCATCGCGGAACCCGCGGTGCGCCGTCCTTCTTCGCCCGCCAGCTTCAGGAGACCTATCTGATGAGTGCGGGCATTGTCAAAGGACGCGCCATCGAACTCTGCGAGATTTCCGCGGACGGCAAAAATCAGAACGGCTGGGCAAACTGGATGTACGACATTCAGAATCTGTATGTCGCATCCCGGCTGCTGTGGGATCCCTCCTGCAATGTCGACGCTGTCCTGGAAAACTACTGCAAAGACCTTTATGGTCCCGCCGCGGATACCATCCGGGAATTTTATGACGCAATGGAGGAACGCTGGCTGCAGCATCCCGCAAACTGGAATTACGAAACATGCTGGTACCAGACCTATTCGCCGGAATTCGTCGACAGGATGATGGCACTGCTCCGGAAAGCCGTGCTCCAGACCAGGGGCGCAGAACCGTACCATGCCCGCGCGCAGAAAACGCTGAAAGGATTTCTGCCGTTCGAGAAAGCCAGTTTCCTTTACAGAAAACCGAAGAGGAAACAAAATCCGCCGGTCATCAGGGTCCCCGATACGGCAGACTGGAACCGCGCTGCAAAAATCGGCAATTTCTGTGACAGCTACAACATCCGCGACATCACGGCAAAGACGAAGGTGTTTCTGCGCCATGACCGGGAAAACCTCTATCTCAGGTTCCAGTCGGAATTCCCGCCCGAACGGAAACAGATTCTCCGGGCGGATCAGTGCGGAGAGCGGGATGCGCTTCTCTGGAATTACGAAGGAGTGGAAGTGTTCCTTGCCGGAGAGGGAGAAACATACTATCAGTTCATTCTCTCCCCCGACGGCAAACTGGCGGATTTCCGTTATCCGGACGGAAAACTGCAATGGAACTCATCCGGCATCCGTTTTTCCGCCCGGCATGATGGATCAAATATCTGGACCGGCGAACTCTCCATACCGTTGTCGGAACTGAAGTTTGACAGGACAGCACCGGACGGCGCATTGAAAGTCAATTTCTACCGGAACCATTATTACCGGGAGGAGAATGGACAATGGCACTGGGAACAATCCTGCTGGCTTCCGGTATACGGCAGTTTCCATGACCGGAATTGTTTCGGAAAATTGTATTTGGAGAAATGACACTGCATCGTCTGCTGAAAAATCCTGAATTTCCACCTGTTTCCGCAATTTCAATGGTTCCGGAACTGCGGTCATACCGCATTCCTCCGACAATTTCATGGAGATAAGGGAATCTCCGGATTGCAGAAAGACACAGTCTGTGCTATATTATTGTTCGGAGCCTGTTCCAGAAACGGAGGATGCAATGGATACAAAAGTTCAAAAGATGCTTTCTTTTTCGCTTTATGTGCTGCTGGGCATTATTTTTGCCTTTTCCGTGATTCTGGTGCTCCCTGTCTACAAGCGTTATACCGATATGCAGCAGAATATCTCCGATCTGAACGCCGAACTGCAAAACGCCCAGAATGAGTGCCTTACCCTGACACGTGAGGTTCACGATCTCGAACACAGCGCGGCGGCAGCCGAAAAAGTCGCCCGGGAAAAATATAATTTCTGCCGGGAAGGCGAACAGATTCTTATTTACAAATAACGTCCCGTTCAAAAAAATATCCGGCGGATTTTCACTGTCTCCGCCGTTCCCGGAAATACGCCGCCAAAACGGATTTTTCTTTTGATGCCGATTGCCAAACGGACAAAAGGAATCTATATTAAATAAAAGTCAAAAATATGGGAGAGAAAGAAAATGTTTGTCGGAACAATTCTGTCGTTCCTGTTTTTCACAGGACTGGTCGCCGTGATCACATGGCTCATGACACGGAAAAACAAACTGGACAACAATGACGGTTTCTTCCTTGCGGGAAGATCCCTGACGTTTCCTTTCATTGCGGGATCGCTCCTTCTGACCAACCTTTCCACGGAGCAGATGGTCGGGCTTAACGGCGATGCGTTTACCGACGGACTTTCCGTAATGGCATGGGAAGTGGTGGCGGTCATCGCTCTGGTTCTGATGGCTCTTTTCTTTCTGCCGAAATTTCTGCGCGCAGGAATCACAACCGTTCCGGAATATCTCGAACAGCGGTTCGACAGGCAGACGGAGCTGATCTGCAACATCATTTTCCTTGCCGCATACGCGGTCATTCTCCTGCCGATCATTCTTTATACCGGCGCCCGCGGCATGCTCGACGTACTGAACCTTCATACGCTGTTCGGCTTCACATCGGACACGCAGGCACTCTGGTGCGTCGTAATCATGGTTGCCGTCATCGGGTCGATTTATGCAATCTGGGGCGGGTTGAGTTCCTGCGCCGTCTCCGATACCTTGAATGGAATCGGACTTCTGACGGGCGGTTTTCTCATTACCTATTTTGCCCTCTACACTCTTGGAGGCACTCCCGATGCAGCCGGGAACATCGCCGCCGGAACCGGCAGTTTCTCCCACGGACTCGCCACTTTCCTTGATGAGGCGGGACGCACGGGACGCCTGAACTCCATCGGGTCAAACGATGCAAAGGCTCCATTCTTTTCACTGTTCACCGGCATTCTCTTCATCAACGTATTCTACTGGTGCACAAACCAGCAGATCATTCAGCGGACCTTCGGCGCAAAATCCCTCGGGGAAGGACAGAAGGGCGTGCTTCTGACCGGAGTCCTCAAGCTGATCGGCCCTCTGTATCTGGTAATTCCCGGAATCATTGCCGCAGTCATGCTGACAAAAGGCTTCCACCTCGGAAACATCAATCCGGACGGCACCATCGCATCCGACAAAGCCTACGGTTCCCTGGTCAGCTTCGTGCTTCCGAACTGGCTGACCGGATTCTTTGCCGCCGCTCTCCTCGGCGCGATTCTCTCCAGTTTCAATTCCGCCCTGAACAGCACATGCACGTTGTTCAGCCTCGGCATCTACAAACGCCTGATCAATCCCGACGCCCCCGACAAACGGGTCGTTGCAATGGGGCGTTACTTCGGCGTTGTCATTACGGTCGTTTCCGTGATCGTCGCGCCTCTGCTTGCCAGTACCGGAGGCATCTTCGGCTATCTCCAGAAAATGAACGCCATTTACTTCATCCCGATCCTTGCCGTCGTCCTGGTCGGCATGGCGTCCAGATGGGTGCCGTCCGTTGCGGCGAAATCGGCGCTGATCGTCGGCATCGTTCTGATCGCAATGGGCTACTTCGTCCCGCCGTTCAACGGAATCCTGAACTATATGAACGAATATCATTTCGTGGCGCTCGTTTTCCTCGCGATCATTGCCATGATGCTGATTATCGGCAAGGTAAGACCGCGCAAGACGCCATACGTGCCGATTGATGCCAGGGCAACGGACATGACACCCTGGAAATATGCGAAACATGCCGGAATCGTCCTGCTCCTGATCGTCTTTGCAATCTATGCCTGCTTCGCCGATTTCTCGCATATCAGGAAGAAAATTGTGGAAATCCCGCGTGCCCCCGGCTATGAAGCCTCTGCCGAAACCGCCGCAGTGAAAGCCGCGGCAGAAAAAGCGAAAGAAGCTGCCGAGGACGCGGAGCGTGCCGCAAGGAAATCCAAGGAAGCTGCCGCAGAATTTGAGCAGATCAAGGAAAAACTCGAGAAATCCAACTGAACGGAAAACCGGTATGCTCCCCTGTCCTGCCGGGGAAACGGGCTCTTTGAACCCTCAAAAGTAGATTCCCGGCAGAATCGGGAAAGCATCCGGCTGTTTCTGTTTCCGTCCGGCGGCTTCCCCCCAATGTCTTTCCGCGTATCTTTCCGTCATCGCCTCCCCGGCTCACCGCGATGGAATCTGTCCGGTCTGCCGGGATTTTCAGGACGCGGCGTCCTGTGATGCCCGCCCCTTTCCCGACGAGGCGGAGCAGGTCGGAACGCGGGCGGCTCCGGGTAATACCAAACCGGCGGCGGACAAACAACCGGCGGCAGTGGCAGCACCGTCACCGCAGGCGGAGGACAGCAGTAGTAAAGCGGAGAACCAATGGAAACTCCCACATTGGTTCCGTGCCGTCCATTTCCGACGGAAACACCGATTCCGCCAAGATTCACCGAAACATTGCCTGCGAACGCAAACACCGCGCTCCCCGCCAGAAATGCTGTGAGAATGATCTTTTTCATGTTGCATTCCTCCTCTGTTTTTTGTTTGGGGTGGACTCATTTCTCTCAACTTATGTCCATGAAACGGAGAAGAAATAATATTTATTGTTTTAAATAATTAAAAAATTAAATTATTTTATATTAAAACAATAAACCCTCCACAGCAGGTCGCCGGAGGGTTCGGAAGACTTCGGTCTGCGACGGCATCTCTGTCCTGCGCAGAATTGCGGCAGCGTGCACGACGATCTTGCTGCAATGCAGCGCATCGCGGCGTCAAATCAGTTTTTTCGGATGACCTGTTCCGCCGTCTTGCCGCGGAACAGGCCGTATTGGAGCAGAACGGACCACGCCTCACATCTGAAGCGTCATCAGGAATTCCGCGTTGGTCTTCATCTTCTTGAGCTTTCCGATGATGAGCTCCATCGCTTCGACGGGCGGAACGCCGTTCATCGCCTTGCGGAGCGTCCAGACCCTCTGGAGTTCCTCCGGATGAAGCAGAAGCTCTTCCTTGCGGGTGCCGCTGCGTTCAATGTTGATCGCGGGATACACACGGCGATCGACCAGATGACGGTCAAGATGCAGCTCCATGTTACCTGTGCCCTTGAACTCTTCAAAGATCACCTCATCCATGCGGCTTCCAGTGTCAATCAGTGCGGTGGCAATGATCGTAAGACTTCCGTTGCCGTCGATATTGCGCGCGGCGCCGAAGAAGCGTTTCGGCTTGTGCAGCGCGTTCGCATCCACACCGCCGGAGAGAATCTTTCCGCTGTGCGGCTGGAGGGTGTTGTAGGCGCGCGCCAGGCGTGTAATCGAATCCAGGAGAATCACGACATCCTTTCCGTATTCCACAAGGCGTTTCGCCTTTTCAATCACCATTTCCGCGACCTGGACATGACGTTCCGGCGGCTCGTCGAAAGTCGAGCTTACGACTTCCGCCTTCACCGAACGCTTCATGTCCGTAACCTCCTCCGGACGTTCATCAATCAGCAGGATGATCAGCGTCACTTCGGGATTGTTCTTCACAATCGCATTCGCCATCTTCTGCATGAGAACCGTCTTTCCGGTTCTCGGCGGCGCCACAATCAGTCCGCGCTGCCCCATGCCGATCGGGGAAACCAGATCGACGACACGCATCGAGACCTCGTCCGGATCATTTTCAAGAATCAGGCGTTTGGTCGGGAAATAAGGCGTCAGATTGCTGAACGGAATAATGTTCTTCTTGCGTTCGGGCGATTCATGATTGATGGATTCGACCTTGAGCATGGCGAAGAAACGTTCTTTTTCGCGCGGCGGGCGGATCTGCCCGGCAATGAAGTCGCCGGTCTTGACCGAAAAACGGCGGATCTGCGAAGGGCTCAGGTAGATGTCTTCCGAAGAAGGCAGGTAACTGTAGGCGGGCGAACGCAGGAAACCGAAACCGTCCGGGAGGACTTCCAGGAAGCCGCTGCCGTACATAATGCCGTTGCGTTCCGCATTGTTGCGCAGGATTTCAAACACCAGTTTGGATTTTTCGAGAGCTCCGACGCCTTCGATGCCCATCTCGCGCGCCATATTGCTCAGGTCGAGCATGGACATTTCCTGGAGCTCGGTGATGTTCAGGCTCGGTGCATTGGGCTTAGGCTCGGCAGTGGCATTTGCCGTATCCGCAGACTCAGCGGGGGCGCTGTTCTGCCCCTGATAACTGTTCTGGTTCTGCTGTTGCTGATACTCGCTGTAGGTCTGCGGACGCTGACCGTTGCCGCCGTTATGGTAATAACGACGGTTGTCCTGGTAATCGTCGTCATAACTGTTCCGGCGGTTGTTGTCCTGCCCCGGCTGGTAACGGCGGCGCTGACTGTTGTTCTGATTGTTGTTCTGGTTGTTCCGGCGGTTGTTGTAATTGTTATTGTTGTCCTGGTAACGCTGCTGCCGGTCGTTATTCATCTGGCGGCGCTGCTGATAATTATTTCCGCCCCGCTGATTGCTGTTCTGATTCTGGGCATTGTAATAATCCCGGCGGTAGTCTCCGGAGGAATTTTCCTGTTCCGCGGCGGCATAGGCATCCTCAACCGCATCGGGATCCGCCACGGGAGGAGCCGGATCGACGTAAGTGGCGGCAATCGGCTCCGGAACCGGAGTATAGGAGTCGTCGGCGTCGTCTTCCGGCGGTCCGAAGGATACTGCGCCGACAGGTTCCGCGGGCACGACCAGCAAATCGGGCTGCGCGTTTTCAAAAAAGGTATCCTGCTCAGGTTCCCTGGGCTGCTGTCTGCGCCGGGACTCGGAATAGGTTTTCGCACGGGAACGCGACGGCGTCGCCTCGCTTTTCTTCGCGGTGTCCTGAGTCTTTCCGGAAGAAGCCGGTGCGGACTGCTCCGCGGGGGTGCCTTTTCCCGCGGCATCGGCGGAAGACGGATTTCCCGCAGGGATCTGTTCCGCTGCGTTTTCCGTCTGCTTCTCACTGTTTTCCGGCTGAACCGGAGCGGCTGCCTTTGCGCGTGTTTTTCTCTCTTTAGGTGTGCTTTTCTCCATAGGGAAGCTCCTGCATGGGTTGAATATTTGAAATAATTTAACCTATTTTGTTTCCAAGTTCGATGCATTGCTCTTCCAAAGCGGAAAGCGATGCGTTGTTGATAATGCCATAGTCGGCAAGTTCCAGCTTTTTATGCGCGGGCAGCTGGGATGCGATTCGCGCCAGAGCATGTTCTCCGGTCCAGCCGCGTGCAAGCAGACGCTCCATCTGAATTTCCGGAGCGGACCATACGGCGATGGTCAGCTCCACACTTTTGTCCCATCCGGACTCAAACAGAAGCGGCGCATCTATCATCACAAAAGAGGAACAGTCACAAAGCTCGACGCCGAGCCTGATCCGCCGCATGATCTCCGGGTGCATCAGGGAATTCAGCCATGCCCTCTCCTCTTCATGGCTGAACACTTTCCGTGCGATCTTCCGACGGTCCGGGGTTCCGTCCGTTCCGATAAAATCCCTGCCCCACTTCGCGGCAATCATTCCGGCAACGGCGCTGTTCTTCTCCGCATAGATTTCATGGCATATTTTGTCAGCGTCAAAAACTTTCCATGAAGCAAACGTCTCAAAAATTTTCAATACGGCGGATTTCCCGCAGCCGGGACCGCCCGTCAAACCGATTAATTTCAAAAACAACTCTCCTGAATCACTTTAACACATAAAGGACTTCTTATTCCTGACCTTCCCTGAAAATCATAAAAAATACTTTTTCGTGAACACAGCAGGGGGACAACACTGTTGAAACACAGTGAAAAGGACAGATAAGGGATTATAATCTCTCAATCGATACTATACTTTAGCATAATTTGTGTTATATTCAAGCAACTTTTTATTTTTTTATCAAAAACGAGGCTGAATCCTATGAAAAGAATCGCATGTGAACAAATCGCGGCAGGAAAATGGCTCCTGCTGAACGAGCTCACCTATGAAGACCGCAAAGGGAAAATACGCACATGGGAAGCCGCCGCGCGGCAGAACTGCGCCGGAGCCGTTGCCGTCATCTGCACGTTGAAACCATCCAACCGTCTGATCCTTGTGCGCCAGTACCGCCCGCCGGTCGATAAATTCACGATTGAATTCCCCGCCGGACTCATCAATCACGGAGAATCTCCGGAAGAGACTGCTGTCCGCGAGCTCCGCGAGGAAACCGGTTACAAAGGCAGGGTGCTGCGCGTCCTCCCCCCCTCATACAGTTCCGCGGGGCTGACGTCCGAAGCCACCAGCATCGCAGTCATGGAGGCGGACGAAGCGGAACAGGGCACTCTCCAGACTCAATTTGACGAATCGGAGGACATTGAAACCCTTCTCGTCGAAAAACACGCACTTGAAGACTTTCTTCTTGAGGCGGACAAACATGGAGAAGCCATAGACAGCAAACTGCTTTCCTATGCGGAGGCTTTGAGAGGAGATTGAAAAAGTCCTTCCTCCCTCATAATGCGCCTTGCTGCGCCATTTTTCCCGGGAAAGAATCATTTTCCCGGAAAAAATGGCGCCAGATACAAAATAAACTCAAAAAAAACATGGATTTTTTGATAGTTTGATTTGCATTTGTTTTCTTGTATGATAATTTTTTATAGCGCAAGATACAGTGAGTATCTAAACACCAACACAGAAGGGAGCAGCAACATGCAGTTCTACAACGTCAAAAAGAGAAGTAAAGTCGATGTCCCGGAAGCAAAATGCACCAAGGTTGTCTATGAAAGAAAGACAAGCAAAGGCATTCAGAAACGTTATGCAGTCAGAGCAAAAGATGATGACGGAACAAATCTGACCAAGTTCGTCGCCAAGGAAGACTATGAAAAACTGAAATGCAAAGCCGGCAAGGCTTGATTTTCGATTTTCATTGATTTTACTGAAAACCCCGTTCGTGCGGGGTTTTTATTTTCCATGCCGCCGCCACGCGGCAGTTCGTGTCTCCTCCGGCATTTTCCGCAAGACATCCCCCTGATGATTTCAGGTTGAACTTTCCTTATATTTCATTAAAAACACTGTCCGGAAGCGCGCCTTCCATACAACGGAATTTCAAGTCGTAACATATTATTTGCGAACAAGTTGCACCAACAGAAGCCTCCTGCTGCCATATTCTTCTCCCCTTGACCTCAAAAAGGGCATAGTGACTTCTACAATACTTTTATTTGCAGAAAGTTACAACTCATGTTCCTTTCTAACGGAATCTTATTTCATTAATCAAATGATTTTCCTTGACATTTTCAAATTCTGCTGTAAATTACAGTATGATGGAAATGTTCCGAATGATCGGATAAAAAGAATGAGAGGAGCCTTATGCCGTCAAATGCAGAAGTAAATCTAACAAGACTGGCGAAAACCAGTCTGCCCATGGATTTCGTGAAGCTCCATGGAGGTGAATGGAATCATCAGGATTGGCTTGTATTTTGCGCTTCTCTTGAAGAAAAGGGATACACTCCAATCGACTTGGATCAGGTCGGGCTTCTTTTGGAAAAAGCGAAGTCGGAATACTGGGAAAACAAACGCTGAGCAGGCATTCAGCGTGTTTTATGGAACGGAGTATCAACCGTGGCTGATGTTATGTCCTCTTCCGGTGCGCTTTACCTTATTTCCACGCCGATCGGCAATCTGGAAGATATGACTTTCCGCGCCGTGAACATCCTGAAAGAATGTGACGTCATTTTTGCGGAAGACACACGCAGGACGAAAGTTCTGCTTGCCAGATATGAAATCTCCAAACGTCTGGAATCCTATCATTCCTTTAATGAGCACGGCAAAACGCCGGAATTGCTTGCCAGGGTTAAAGCGGGGGAAAAAGTCGGTCTTGTGACGGATGCGGGGACTCCATGTGTCGCGGATCCCGGTTTTCTTCTGGTTCGGGAGGCGGTCAAAGCGGGCATTGAGCCGCAGATCATACCGGGAGTTTCCGCCCTGACTTTTTCCATTGCCGCCAGCGGACTTCCTTCTGATAAATTCGCATTCTACGGTTTTCTCCCGGTCAAGAGCGGCCGTCGCTCCGCAAAAATCGCTGAAATCGCCGCGGAAGACAAAAGCGTTGTCATTTTTGAATCCCCCTACCGCCTGGCAAAGCTCATGCAGGAACTCTGCGGCGCAGTCGGGCCGGATGCTCATGCCGCCATCATCAGAGAGGCGACAAAACTTCATGAGGAAGTGCTTCGCGGCACGCTTTCCGAACTTGCGGAAAAATGTGCAGCCCGTTCATGGAAAGGCGAATGCGTTGTCGTTCTCTCCCGCAGGACAACCTCAGGCGAAGACATTCCGGAGTGATTCCGTTTTTCCGGAGACGCCGGGCTGCAGTATTCAGGCATTCCGGATCACAATCCGCCTTCATTGCGCTTTGGGAATCAGATAGTAGTCCTTGAGCATCAGAATCGGCATGTAAGACTGTTTGGCATGGCGCAACCCTTCAATCCCCAGATCCTGCTCCCGGTTGATAAACTCGCACTTGTCCAGAAGATATTTTGCAGTCTGATTCGTAATGACCTGAGACGCGCCCTTGCACTCCAGATCGGCTTTTTCAAACTGAACCGTATAGGAATTGCTGTTGATCCGGCTGAATACGGCATACGCTTTGAGTTCGCCTCCCGCCATCAGCATCAGCCCTTCAAAGCCGAGCTCACAATAATGCTCTAAAGCGCGGTTGATCGCCTTGCGCTCATTTTCCACCCGGGTATCGTCAAGATGCTCCAGACGCCAGTGTTCCGTCAGTGAAATCACCGTGCGGAAATCGTCCTTCTCAATTTTCTTCAGTTCGAAAGTATCATAATTGCGCTCGAACTGGGAAATCAGATTGCGCTTTTTGGAAAGTTTCCCGCCATGAAGCTCGGCAAGGGATTTGGTCAGGTAGATGTATTCATCGTTTTCGTCCCCCATCGGAACAACGGTAAAATACTCCCGAAGTTCCGGATGTGTCGCGATATAGGCGGGGGGAACATGAGCGATCGTGCCGGAAAATGACTTTGCGCGCATTCCCCTGGAAACGGCAGCAAGCTCCTCAACGGAGACCGGGTCGCCGGAACACGGGAAAAGCAGCTCATCGACCGACGGCATGTGCACATAAAAATGCCCGTTGAAAATCTGCCATACGGTGCCGTAGACATCCGCCCAGATATACAGGTTCGGAAACGTATATTCACAGCTGGGGAAATCCGAAAGCGCCAGACAGCGCTTTATCTCATCCATGTCTTCAATCGCAATGGCTTTCATTCTGCCGTAATCGAAGCATAAGTCTGTATTCATAAAAATCCTTTTGTTGGAGTTAGAACCTCATCGGGGTAAACGAATCCATTTTTTTACCGGAGGTTCTTGCATAAAACGCCTCGGTTCCGGGAGCCCCCACACAAAGCACCCAGTCGCATCCCTTCCCTTTCAGGTATGCAGCCAGGCGCTCCAGTATCTCCCTTCCGATTCCGTGCTTGCGATGCTCTTTCAAAACCACGAGATCCAGCATATACGCATCGCTGACTCCGTCGGAAAATGCACGCATCATTCCGACGAGTCTGCCGTTCAGGAACGCCGCAGAAACAGCGAAGGAGCCTTTCAGCATCGCGCCGAGCGCCGCCTTGTCAACGGGCTCCGCGATCCATCCGGCTTCCAGATAGAGCGCCGCGACCTCGTCCAAATTGAGTTCACGCTCCATTCTGAATTCAAAATCTTCCAGCTGCGGCGCATTCATGGAACAGCTCACATGTTTTCAACCACGGCTTCCGCAAAACCGGAGCAGGAAAGTTCCGTCGCCCCCTCCATGAGTCTTGCGAAATCGTAAGTCACCTGCTTGGAGGAAATCGCCTTCTCGATCCCCTTGATCACTAGATCCGCCGCTTCGTTCCAGCCGATATGGCGCAGGAGCATTTCGCCGGAAAGCGCAAGCGATGAAGGATTCACCTTGTCCATGCCCGCATATTTGGGCGCAGTTCCGTGCGTCGCCTCGAAAATCGCCATGCCGGTCATGTAGTTGATGTTGGCGCCGGGAGCGATTCCGATGCCTCCGACGCAGGCGGCAAGCGCATCGGAAACATAATCGCCGTTAAGATTCATCGTGGCGATCACGTCATATTCCGCGGGACGGGTCAGAATCTGCTGAAGGAATGCGTCGCAGATGCAGTCTTTAATCAGGATTTTGCCTTCCGGCGCTTTCCAGTCGCACTCGGAAGCGATTGCGACTTTATCCGCGAACTCGCGTCTGGCAAGCTCATATCCCCAGTCCTTGAATCCGCCCTCGGTGAATTTCATGATGTTGCCCTTGTGAACCAGCGTCACGCTTTTGCGGTTGTTGTCGAGGGCATACCGGATCGCGGCACGGATCAGGCGCTCGCTCCCCTCCTTGGAGACCGGCTTGATGCCGATCGCACTGGTTTCGGGAAAACGGATCTTCTTCACTCCCATCTCGTTCTGAAGGAAGTCAATGACCTTCTTCACTTCGGGAGTGCCGGACTGCCATTCGATTCCCGCATAAATGTCCTCTGTATTTTCACGGAAAACGACCATATCGGTCAATTCGGGATTCCTGACGGGAGACGGAACTCCGGCAAAGTGACGCACGGGACGCAGGCAGACATAAAGATCAAGAGTCTGCCGGAGAGCCACGTTCAGTGAACGGATTCCCTTGCCGACCGGCGTCGTCAGCGGTCCCTTGATGGAAACGCGATAGTCGCGAATCGCCTCGACCGTTTCATCGGGAAGCCACGTGCCCTCTCCGTAAACCCGGTTTGCCTTTTCTCCGGCAAAGACCTCCATCCATGCGATTCTGCGTTTTCCGCCATAAGCCTTTTCCACGGCGGAGTTCCAGATGTGCATGCTTGCCTTGGTAATATCCGGTCCGATGCCGTCACCTTCGATATAGGTAATGACCGGCTGGTCGGGAACCTCAAGAACGCCTTCCGACTTCAGTGTGATCTTTTCTCCGGCGGGAACCTTTATCTTGTCATAAGCCATGTTTTCGTCAACTCCTCATGTATTTTAAAATTTATGGAGCAGAATATACATGAAATTCCGGCTTTTGTCAAAAAATAATAACCATTTTCAAAAAAATAGTTTGCCGCAGCCTATTCCTGCCGCAGCCGGCAAAGTATCACAAAACGGACTGGAAGAAACGGAAAACGGGTTTATATTATATCTCAAAGGAGGATTTCAATTATGAAACTTTGCAAAAAGAACCTTGCGGCACAGCTCTACACAATCCGCGAATACACAAAAACCCCGAAAGACATCGCCGAATCCATGAAGAAAATCAAGGCGATCGGCTACGATGCAGTCCAGATTTCCGGGCTCGGCCCCATTGACAACAAGGAGCTCGCAAACATTCTCGACGGAGAGGGACTTGTCTGCTGTGCGTCGCATGATTCCGGCGCTCTGCTGTTCGACAAGACCGATGAAGTCATTGAACGTCTCCACGCGGTAAAATGTCCCTACACGGCATATCCCTACCCGCACATCAAGTGGAACAACGAGGAAGACTGCCTCAAGCTGGCGGCGGGACTCAATGAAGTCGGCGCCAGACTGAAAGCCGCGGGAATCACGCTTTGCTATCACAATCACGCGCTGGAATTTGAAAAATTCAACGGCAGAACTGTGCTGGACATCCTCTATTCCGCCTCAACCGCGGAAAATCTCAAAGGCGAACCGGATACTTACTGGGTTCAGCAGGGCGGTGCAAATCCGGTCACATGGATCAGAAAACTTTCCGGGCGTCTCCCGCTTCTCCATCTGAAGGACAGCGGATTCCGCGACGGCAAGCAGATCATGACCGAAATCGGAAGCGGAAATCTGGAATGGAAACCGATCCTCGAAGCCGCCGATGAAGCCGGATGCCTCTGGTACATCGTTGAGCAGGACGTCTGCCCCGGATGTCCCTTTGATTCGCTCAAAATGAGTTATGACTACCTTTCCGAAAACTTCTTCTGACCGGAAAGGCGAATTGCAAGAAAGACGGAAAGGCATTCCAATGTTTGCCTTTCCGCCTTTTTTATGAATAAAATATTCCGTTCTCTTCTTTTCGCAACAGTAATATTCATAAAAAACATGGAAGATTTTCCGTATTCAATATTGCGTATTCCGCGCCCCGATGTAACTTTCCGGAAATGAAAATTCAGGCAACAGCAACAGGTGGTTTTATGAATAAAAATTCCGCTTTCCTATATTATACAAAACCCGCGGACTGCTGGGAGGGCGCGCTGCCGCTCGGCAACGGCAGACTCGGCGCAATGGTTTACGGAGGAATGGAACATGAGGAGCTCGCACTGAACGAGGATACGCTCTGGTCGGGACTTCCGGAACATGCCTACAGTAAAAAAGTGTCGGAAAATCTTCCTGCGGCGCGGAAGATGATCCGTGAAAGGCGTTTTACGGAAGCCGACGAATTCATCTCCCGGGAAATGCTGGACCACGATTCGCAAAGCTACCTGCCGGCGGGAAAGCTGCGATTCCGTTTCGCACCGGGGAAAAACGTCTCGGACTATACACGGTCGCTTGATCTGGAAAGCGCGCTGGCGGTCACGACATTCCAGGCGGACGGAGTCACCTTCCGCAGAGAATTCTTCGCAAGCTGTCCGGATCAGCTGATCGTAATCCGCTTTTCAGCGGACCGCCCCAATGCCGTTACATTCGATGCCTTCTTTGAATCGGAAATCCGGGGTGCCGCATCAGGTTCCGGGGACTCCATCTGCTTCAACGGAGAATGCCCGGTATTCAGCCGCTATGACAGAATTGTATGGAGAAATGAGGAGAACCGCCCGGGCATCCGTTACCAAATGCGCCTGAAAGCGCTGCATCGGGGCGGAACCGTTTCCGCCGGAAAAGACGGAAAACTTCATGTTGCGGAAGCGGACAGCGTCACGCTCCTGCTTGCCATCCGCAGCGACTTCATCGACTGGAAAACTGTTCCCGGCTCCTCCGGCGCAGCTCCGGAAGAAAAATGCCTGCATGATTTCGCCGCCGTTTCCGGCATGGATTTTGAACAGTTGTTCCGCAGACATCTCAAAGACTATCAGCCGCTCTTCTTCCGCTCCATTCTGAGCTTTCCGGAAAATGCCGGAGATTCCCTTCCGACGGATCAGCGCCTCAAAGTCTGTGAAAGCTCTGAAAACGTTCCGCCGAACATGGCGGCACTGCTGTATCATTTCGGACGTTATCTCATGATTGCCTCCTCGCGCCCGGGAACGCAGGCAGCCAACCTTCAGGGGATCTGGAACCATCTGCTCATGCCGCCGTGGGGTTCCAACTATACGACGAACATCAATACGGAAATGAACTACTGGCCTGCGGAGAATGCCAATCTCGCGGAGTGCGCGGAACCGCTGTTCCGTCTGATCCGCGAATATGCCGAACAGGGAAAAGAAGCGGCGGAGAAACTCTACCAATGCAAAGGCTGGTGTCTGCATCACAATGCGGACATCTGGCGTTTCGCATCGCTCGCGACCGGCAAGGCGCAGTGGGGATTCTGGCCGGTCTGCGGCGCATGGCTCTGCCGCCATGTCTTCGACCATTATCTCTATTCCGGCGACACCGCTTTCCTGAGGGAATACTATCCCCTCCTGCGCGGTTCTGCGGAATTCCTGCTTGATTTTCTCGTGGAGGAGCCGGACGGCACTCTGCTGACCGTCCCGTCCACCTCGCCGGAAAACAGCTTCGTTGATCCCGTAACGGGGAAATCCGTCTCCGTGGCATCCGGAACTCTCATGGATATGACATTGATTGCTGAAAATTTCAAGGAGGTGCTTTTCTGCATCACGGAACTCGGTTTGGACGACCCGATTGAAAAACGGCTGCGCAATGCCCTCCCGCGCCTGAAGAAACCGTGCATCGGCAGGGCGGGACAGCTTCTTGAATTCGGGGAGGATTTCGAGGAAGCGGAAATTCATCATCGCCATCTCTCCCATCTTTACGGCGTCTATCCGGGAGCGGAGTTCACAGCGGAACAAAACAGAAAATTCTACGATGCGGCAAAAGTCTCTCTGGAACGCCGCGGGGATCTCAGCACCGGCTGGGCAATGGGCTGGCGTGTCGCATTGTGGGCGCGTTTCCTTGACGGCGACCGCGCATGCCGTGTCATCAGAAATCTGCTGACGGTCGTCGATCCCCGCGAAAACAGGAGCGGCGGCGTTTACATCAATCTTTTTGACGCACATCCGCCGTTCCAGATCGACGGCAATTTCGGGGTTGCCGCCGCAATCGGGGAAATGCTTCTGCAAAGTCACTTGACAACGGACGACGGTGTGATGATTCTTCAAGTCCTCCCGGCGCTCCCGACATTCTGGAAAGAGGGTACCGTTTCCGGTCTCCGTGCCCGTGGCGGAATCACTGTCGGCATTCAATGGAAAGACAATGAGGCAAAAGTCATTCTTTCTTCTTCACGGCCTGTTTCCTTTCTTCTGAACTGCAAGGGGTCGCGTATCCCCGTAAGTCTGGCGCAGGACGAACAAAAGGAAATCCGGCTGCCGGGATAAGTTGCTGCAATGCCCCATTTTCAAGGGTGGCGTTACGTCGAAACGGTAAAAATGCAGATTTCACTGTTTCGACAGTTCTTTGCGCCGCCCGTTCTTCCTTTATGCCGCATACGCCTGAAACTGTCTCTTGTATTCATGCGGTAAAGCGTCTTCACGACATTTGCGAAACAGATGTCGTTCGCTTTGCATGCAACCATGAAAGCGTGAAGAACCGCCAGAACGCCGCCCACAGGATTGAAATGAAAAATCAAATACGGGAAAAAGTAATTTCTATTATTTATGATGGAATATTCAACCCTATGTGATGTTCGAGCCGGAGTCGCAGGAGCTCCGTCATCGGCATGTAGACTTTACGTTTCAATCTCACTGCGACAAAAACTAAAATTCTTTTTTTTACATTGTTGTCTGAATAATTCAAAAACAAGGCAAAATAGGGAGCATGACCGATTACCTGCCATATTTCATATTTCCATGACAATACGGACGTATCAGCAACCAATTCAAGATTTTCAATTTGCTGAGAGCTGATTGTGAGTTTGTTTTGTGGAATCTGAACTCCGGGAAAGTTATTTCGACGAAAAAATGAAATAGCAGATTTTTCTAAGTCGATGATTGCAAGAGGGTGTCTGGGCAAACCCCTCAGAATCTTTTTTAATCTGTTCTTTGATAAAACATAAAAAACAGAACTGATGGATAAAGACAGAATGATATTGACCCATAATAAAAAGAAAAAAGACAGAATGTAGATACTGAATAAAAAAATTATGAATGTTTTCAAGAATACGATTTGATACAACTTAGGGTCAGGCAAGAGATAAAAACGTTTTTTTTCTGCGGAGGCAGTCCATCTGTAATAGTTTAAACCATGATTCAATAAAAACATTTCATTCCCGAATTCATAATAACATCCGATCTCATGGTTTAAGATAATTTTTCTACAGCCATTATTCATGTTGTTTCTTCCTGAATTTTCAGGTTATGATTCACAATAACTGCTATTCCCGGATTTTCAAATCTGAACGAGGCGCAACTTATGGCTCAAAACGGGGAAGAGGCAAAATGGCTGCCCGACCTGGACTCGAACCAAGACAAACTGAACCAGAATCAGTTGTGCTACCATTACACCATCGGGCAAAATCTTATAATGCATTTAATTTACTCAGCTTTTGTTTTTTGTCAAATCAAAATCTGAAAAAATCAAGCATTTTTCATTTCCGCCGGTATCTTCACGGGAAAAGGGTTGACAGAACAGATACCTCACTGTAAAGTATCTCACTTACATCAAGGAGGTTCTTTATGCACCGTATTCGCAAACTCAGATTCATTCTCGCCGCCGGATTTCTTGCCGTATCAGCAGCGGTTTCCGCAGATGACATGGGAAAGAAAATTTCCCCCTCTGTGGAAATCTCCTTTCCGTATGTCAGGCAGGACGGAATCGCAAGCAATCAATTCGCTGTCTGGGTGGAAAATGCAAACGGACAGTTCATCAAAACGCTCTATGTCACAAGTTATACGGGAAAAGGCGGATATGCCGTAAGGAAGGACTGTGTTCCCACATGGGTCAAACGTTCCAAAGCCGTGCATACGCCCAGAACGGAACTGGACGCCGTTTCCGGAGCCACTCCGGCATCGGGCACATTGACATATATATGGGACTGCAAGGGGAAAGACGGCGGAAATGTCGCTCCGGGGAAATACAAGATCTTCGTTGAAGGCACCTTGCGCTGGAAGAGCCGTGTGCTTTATACGGCAAGCATCACAGTGGGGAAAAATGCCGATTCCGCCCGGGCGCAGCCGCAATATTCCGTCAAATCCGACAGTCACAGCAACATGCTCGGGACAGTGCTGGTAACGTACAGGCCATAGTCTGCAAAACTGAAGGGCGGGTATTCCGCCCATATAAATGCCTGAAAACTCGGACAGGAACTTGACAAATCACCTGCAGGAGGATATGTTATCCATCAATTATAGGTGTGTGCGGACATGGTGTCTGTACACAGGGAGTTTCCTTACCAGGTAACGGAACCAAACAAAGAAAACAACAAAATGACAACAGAAAACACAAAAAGCTATGTTGATCTGAGCAGTAATGTCTCCATGGACGAACTGCTGAACGGCACCGCAAAAAGCAACAACTTCGCCGAGGGCTCCATTGTTCCCGGCAAAATCGTCGAAAAAAGACAGGACGGTGCTCTTGTAGACATCGGTTACAAAGCGGAAGGCTTTATCCCCAGTACGGAATTCAGAAACTGGGATGAGGCTCAGGTCGGCGACAATGTGGACGTTTTCCTCGAAGCGATCGAGAATGAAAATAATATGCCCGAGATCAGTCTCTCCAAGGCAAACTTCATCAAGTCCTGGGAAAAGATCACATCCGAATACGGCGAAGGCAGCATCATCAAGGGTCTCATGAAACACCGCGTCAAAGGCGGCATCATCATCGACCTCAACGGCGTCGAGGCGTTCCTGCCCGGCTCCCAGATTGACATCGGCCCCGTCAAAAACATGGATGAGTTCATCGGCAAGGAATATGACCTCAAGATTCTCAAGATCAATCAGGACCGCAAGAACATCGTCGTTTCCAGGCGCGAACTCCTTGAAGAGTCCCGCAAAGACCGCAGATCCGCACTCCTCAAGGAGATGGAAGTCGGTCAGATCCGCAAGGGCATCGTCAAGAACATCACCGATTTCGGTGCTTTCATTGACCTCGGCGGCGTAGACGGGCTTCTCCATATTACCGACATGTCCTGGGGCAGAATCTCCCATCCGTCTGAAATGCTCGAACTCGGACAGGAGATCGAAGTTATGATTCTCGACATCGACTTCGAGAAAGAGCGCGTTTCTCTCGGTCTCAAGCAGAAAACCAAGAATCCGTGGGATGAAGTCGAATCCAAATATGCCGTCGGCAACATCGTCAAGGGACGCATTGTCAATATCATGCCTTATGGCGCATTCGTTGAAATCGAACAGGGCGTCGAAGGTCTCATCCACGTTTCCGAAATGTCCTGGACCAAGCGCGTCACCAAAGCCGGTGATGTGGTCAGCGTCGGCGAAGAAGTCGAAGCAGTTGTTCTCGACATCGACAAGGAAGGCAAGAAAATCTCTCTCGGACTCCGTCAGAAGACACGCAATCCGTGGGAAGTTCTTGCGGAGAAATATCCTGCCGGCAGCCGCATCAAAGGCAAAGTCCGCAACATGACCAGCTATGGCGCGTTCGTCGAAATTGAAAACGACATCGACGGAATGATCCATGTCTCCGACATGTCCTGGACACGCAAGATCAACAATCCGAACGAAGTTCTCAAAGTCGGCGATGAAGTGGATGCCGTCATTCTCGACATTGATCCGCAGCAGCAGAGAATTTCTCTCGGACTCAAGCAGACCGAAGACGATCCGTGGGCAAATATTGAGTCACTCTACAAGATCGGCGACGTCGTCAAAGGCAAAGTCACCAAGATCACAGCCTTCGGCGCTTTCATTGAGCTCTCTCATAAGATCGACGGACTTGTCCACATCTCCCAGATCAGCAAGGACCGTGTTGAAAAGGTCAAGGACAAACTCGCTCTCGGTCAGGAGATTGAGGCGAGAGTCATCAAGATCGACAAGGAAGAACGCCGGATCGGACTCAGCATCAAGGCTCTTGAAGAAGGCTATACCGAGGACGACCTGAAGGCGGCGGGCGAGGAAGTTTCCGCAGCTCTCAAGCCGGGCGCGGCTCTCGTCGATATGGGTAAAGTCATCGGCAATGCTCTCGACGATCTTGACGTCAGCGAGAACAACTGACCGAAGGTAATCTGCAAAGCAAGGAAGGCGTGCTCTGATGTCTGAAGTGAAAAAAAATACTCAAATGTTTTTCGATTTCGGGTTGGGTGAGGAAGACACCCGGGAGGACGCCTCCCTGAACGACGATCTGCTCACGGGGTTTGAGGAAGAAAACCCCGGGGAACTTGAAATTGTCGAGCTTGAAGATTACGAGGAAGACTGGGCGGATGTTTCCGCAGAAGAAACGGCGGCGGAAAAACCGCAGCCGCTTCCCGTGGAAATTTCAGCTCAGCCTGTCTCCCCGTCTCCTGTTCCTGTGCAGGAAAAGGAAACTCCTTCCGTTCAGAAAACGGAGGAAGTTGTGGAAGTCATACAGTGTGCTCCCGCGAAAAAGCAGGAGCTGACGCCGCAGACGCTGAAACGTGCGGCGCTTGCGTTTCTTGCCGCACTGAATCCTACCGGACTTGCAATGTCCGTCCCCACCCGTCTGAAGAAGTTCCAGGCAGACGCCGCTGCCTTCTGGTCCGAGCCGGTCAGTAAGCGCGGCATACTCCGGGTTACGAAAACAGCAATTGTCGAAACCAGTTTTGAGAATATCATTTCCATGGATTGTTCCAACCGGCGCGAGCTGACGGCGCTTCTTTCCGCCGCAAAGCTGGAGCGCTGCAATCTGGAGGCGGAGATCCGCCGGACTGAGCCGCATCTGAAGGAAATGGACACCTTGTTTGCGGATTTCGATTCCTGGGATTACAAAAGAAGTGCCAATAAGGCATACAGACATTGCCTGAAACGCATTGATGAGCTGGAATATGCCCTCTATCATGGGAGCCGCCTGGACAAAATGCGGACAGCCAAAACGGCATCCCAGCTTTATCTGGCAGTTCCGGAAAATACTGTGAAACCAAATGAAATCGCCGATTCCTGGGGATTGATTTATGTTATGCCGGATCTCACCTACCGTCTTGTCAAGGAACCGGAAACATGGAACTGCCCCGAGGAAAACATGAATCACCTGGCACAGAATATCGCCGCGTCCGCCCTGCGCGACGTCCTGTTCGCCAACGGCATCTACACAGATAAAAACGGTTCGGTGCCGTGTCTCGGTCCCGTGCCGCGCAGACGCCGCCTCAACCGCTGATGCGGCAGAGAGGGGCAGCATGAACATCTTCCGGAAAATCAAGGCTTACATTGAATACCTTTTGGCTTTCGGGGCATTCAAACTGATGGGCATTCTGCCTTATCGTTCCTTTGCCTCTCTGGGACGCATTTTCGGCGGACTGCTTTACCTCATTCCCGGATTCGGCTCATTGTGCCGGACCAACATTCGCGTGGCGTTCCCCGAAAAAAGTGAAAGAGAAGTCAGGGAAATCGCCCGCAGAAGCCTGGAAAATCTGGTGCGGACTCTTTGTGAATTTTTCTGGGCAACCGCGCATCCGCAGGATTTTGCCGAAATTGTGGATCTGACGAACTGCCGGGAATGTGCAGAAAAAGGACTCCGCATGATGGAAAACGGCACCGGGGCAATTCTCGTCACGCCTCATCTGGGCAACTGGGAATTTGCCGGCCGCGTTCTCGCCCAGTTGTTTCATTACAAAATGGCAACGGTGGTCAAGACGGCACGCAATCCGTACCTGGACCGCCTGATAAGCTCCGGCCGCATCTCCGGCGATGTCCGCATCATTCATTCCAAAGGCGCCGCGCGCAGCATGAAGAAAGCGTTGGATGAGGGCTGCACCATCGGGATACTGATTGACCAGAATACGCGCATACGCAACGGCGGAATATTTGTAAATCTTTTCGGAATTCCGGTTCCGGTAAGCCGTGCCCCGGCAAGCCTGTCAAGATCCAGAAACCGTTTCGTCGCCATTGGGACTGTCCTGCGGACGGAGGGTAAATTCAATGCGATTCTTCGTGAACTCCCGAAAACCTCCGCCGAATATAAAAGCGACGAGGAGCTGATTCAGGCATTGACGGACATCACGGAAGAGTTCATCCGCATGGCCCCGGACCAATACCTTTGGCTTTACAAGCGGTTCCAATACATTCCGGAGGACGTTTCACCGGAGATCCGTAAACGTTATCCGTCCTATGCGCGGGTTCCGAACAAGCGTTTCTTCTCAATGAAAGCCAAAATAGCGAAATACAGGAAAGATCAGGCGGCGAAAAAAGTTTCCGGCAGATAATCCATGCACCCGCCGGCGAAAGATCATTTTGACGCCGTTCCCAGGCAATCCCTGAATTGAGAGGGAGGCATGCCGTTCATATTCCGGAAAAACTTTGCAAAGTAAAACTGATTGCGGAATCCCAGTTCCTTTGCGATGTCGCCGATCGTCAAAGTGCTTTCCCGCAGCAGATAAAGCGCTTCCGAATTGCGGAGACGGCGCAGATATTGAAGCGGAGAACAGCAATATTTGCGCCGCCACTGCCGCTGGAAAGTGGAATAAGACCAGCCATGATCTTCCGCAAGCTGATTCAGGTCGATGTCCTGCCTGAAATGAGTCCGCATATATTCCGTGATGCTCAAAACGGTCTTCTCATTCCGGTTCAGGTGCTCCTCCTGTTGCGGATAAACCACTTCAAGCAGAAGCAGAGTCGCCAGCTGATCCATCCGGTCGGCCGCCCCGGGAAGAGCCGGAGAATTCATCGCCTTCTGCAGCTCCGTCAGATAACGCATGCACTCGGAAGGACGCGGAATCATGCGGATGTCCCACCGGAAAAACTCAGGAGCAAAAAAATCTTTCAGGTCTTTCTCAGCGCCTTCCCTGAATCCGATGTACAACTCATCCCAGACGGGCGACGGCCAGTATTTCTTTCGCTGTCCCGGCCAGTTCCACATCAGGAAAGGGGCGCACAGCTCCACACGGCTGCCGTTCTCCTCCAGAAAACCGTGTCCGTCAAAAATGAACAGCACGCTGGGCAATATGAAATGACGGTCTATCACTTCGGTTTTCCCCTGAATACAGCCGATTCGCTCCACATGAAACGGATTGCGGAACATCCGCGGGAGATATTCAAGATGATTGACCGATTTTTGTATAGTGGTGACTGATTTTTCCATGCTTCCCCCGTTGACAAGGTTCCAGAAATCGCATATAATATAAAATATAATTCATAAAAGACGAAAATCAAAAGACAGGGAAAAACTCTATGATCCGGAAGAAATTGTTGACAGCATACTGTCTGAGTTACGGCAATTGGACTGTCATTCCCCGTCAGTGGGCGGAAAGCTTCGGCGAAATGAGCGATCTTGGATTTGATGCTGTGGCACTGTCCTTCAGTGAAAGTGAAATGCGGTATGCCAGGCGCACATTTGAAATGCAGGTTGCGGCTGCACATCGGGCGGGAATCAAAGTTTTCGTGATTCCGAGCAGGATCGGAGGGCGTCTTGCCGGGGCTCCTCTCATGGGCAGTTTATGGCTGCATGAGAATCCATCGGCATGTCTTCCGGAAAATCCGGGCATCGCGTGCGTCGAATCACCGGAATTCCGGGCATGGAGTCTGGAATTCATCCGGACGCTGGTCCGTGATTACGAGGTGGACGGCATTATCTGGGACGAACCGAAAGCAGCGGATTTCGTGACGCGGCATCCTGCCGCGGCTGCCGCACTTGGCGAGGGGTATGGTGTGGAACACATCTGCCGGAGTTTTGCAGAACTGATCGGAGAGTGGACATCCGCCGCGCGGGAAATCCGTCCGGAACTGATTGTTTCAATCTTCAATATGCCCCATACCAGTCCCCTGTTCACCGGTCTATGCGCCGGGCTCCCCGGAATCGACTATGCCGGCTTTGACGGCGGTTTGTCTCTGCAAAGTTACTTTCATGAAAATCCAACCAAACATAAGCCCTATCTTATGGAAACCTGGTCCAGGACACGGAAAGAGTGTGCCGAATATCATTGCGGGACATTTGCCCTGATTGAAAATATGCTTCTTCCCGTGTCGCAGCATGAGACTTTCGCAGGAAATCTGGAATCCTTCCTGAAATCGGCACAGCCGGATCATCTGGCGTGTTATTATTATGCGCATAACAACGAAGCACCGGACGAAGCGCAGAGAATCACCATGGATGCCATACACAGACTTTATTTGGACAGATAATGGAGATCAGTATGAAACGAGTCAGGCTTCTCACGCAGGTCAAGTCCCGGATAACAGAAAACTTTCATGTATCTGTTCCTTGCCTTATCCGCAGAACAGGTATGATGCAAACTCTGCATCATGCACATCCTGAAAAGCGGGGACTTCGGCAGAGGAACTGTTTTCCTTTTTGCATCCCTTCCCGGGCACTCTGAAAAAGAACTGATTTCCCGGTCTTCCGTCCCCGTCGGCGTAAAATCGGTGTTTTTCTGGAAAAACACTTTGCTTTTGGCGGAATCAATGCTAATTTGATTTGCTCGAAAATGCAACTAAAAAACCGGGAACAGGAATGACTAGGGAAGAAATTATAGAAGCCGTCAACAAGACGTTTACTGAGATATTGGAAGTTCCGGCGGAGGATCTCTCTCCGGAAAAAGCCGTTTTCAAAGATCTGGGACTCGACAGCCTCGACATGGTGGATCTTATGACAGGGCTGCAGCGCCGGTTCAGAATCTCTCTGCGCCAGAATGAGGAAATCCGGAAAATCGTCACGCTCGGAGACATTTACGATTTCTTTGTCAAAATGGAACAGGAACACAGCGGGCAGAAACCTCCTGAACAGAAACAACATAATACCTGAGCTGTCCGGAGGACGAAGCACGGTGGTGATTACAATTGCATGTTACCTGCTGATGAGTCTGGTCACAGTGGTTTATTGCCTTCTGGCGGTTTTTCCCCTGGCAGTCGCCATCCTGTGCTGCGGTCTCAACCGGAGACGCATCGGGAACATCATGCGCTTTTTCATTCTCTGGTATGGCAGGGCCATCGTCCGCATTGCGCTGCGCCCCTTTGCCGGAGTGGAATTCGAGGACCGTTCGCCGGAACAGAACAGCGGCATCTTCATCTGCAATCATCGTTCGGCATCCGATCCGTTTCTCGTATCTTCGGTCGCCATGCGGCGTCCTCCGGCGCAAGCGGTCAACCGCTGGCCCATGCGCCTTCCGTTTTTCGGTTTTTTTGCAAGACTCGGGGAATATCTCGACATCACCTCAATGAACTATGAACAGGCGAAAGAGCGCGCCGCATATCTGCTGGGACAGCAGGTTCCGCTGTTCGTCTTTCCCGAAGGAACACGTTCCGGCAATCGGGAGATCAACCAGTTTCACGGGACATTCTTCCGGATCGCAAAGGAACTCTCCTGCCCGCTGATTCCGGTGGCGATCACGGGCAATGAACGAATTCCGGCGCGGGACTACCGCATCACATGCGGCAGAATCCACATCAGAAAACTGCCCCCCGTTCCAATGGAACTCATTGCGGCAATGCCGCCATTTCAGCTGAAGAATCATGTCCGCAGACTTCTCATGGATGAAACAGCAAAAATGGACGCGGAGAACAACTTATGAAGACTTACCGTTTCAAATTCGACCCCTCGCTGGATTTCCTGCCACCGGAGGAACTGCGCGTCATGCAGACCCTGATCCTGCGGGAACATCTTCAGTTCTGCACGGTGCATTCCCCTTATTACAGGCGTCTTTTCGGGAACCGCGACTGGAGCAGGTTCACACTTGACCGGCTGCCTGAACTTCCGTTCACCGAAAAATGCGACATTGCAAAAGATCCGGAGGATTTTCAGGCGTCGCCGTGGCGCAACGTCATGGACGTGGTCTTTTCATCCGGCACCACCGGAACCCCCTGCCGGATTGTCTATACGGCAGGGGACATGGAGCGGCTCGCCTACAATGAACAGTGCTGTTTCGCCGCTGCGGGGATGACGCCGGACGACAAAGTGCTCCTGACCTGTACTCTGGACCGCTGTTTTGTCGCGGGCATGGCGTATTATCAGGGCGTCTGCCGCCTGGGAGCCTCCGCAATCCGGAACGGTCTCAATACGCTGGAAAGCCACGCGGAAGTCATCAGGACGCTCCGTCCGAGCATGATCGTCGGCGTTCCCTCCTTCCTGCGCCATCTCGGAAAACATCTCGGGGAACGCGGCGTCTCCGTCGACAGTGTCCGCGCGCTGATCTGCATCGGGGAACCGGTTCATGATGAAAAATTCGGTTTTTCCGAACTCGGAGGACAGCTTCGGGAACTCTGGAATGCGAGAATTCATTCCACCTACGCATCCTCGGAAATCGTATCAAGTTTCTGCGACTGCATCGAATGTTGCGGCGGACACCTCCGCGCCGACCTTGCCATCCTTGAAATCGTGGATGAAAACGGCAATGTCCTTCCTCCCGGTGAAACCGGCGAGGTGGTCATCACGCCGATGCAGGTCACGGGAATGCCGCTGGTGCGTTTCCGGACGGGCGACATCAGTTTCATGACGAATGAACCCTGCCGGTGCGGGCGTTTTCTGCCGCGTCTCGGACCGATCCTCGGGCGCAAGGCGCAGATGCTCAAGATACGCGGCACGACACTTTACCCGCAGACTCTGTTTTCCGTGCTTGACTCCTCACCGGAAGTCCTGGAATATTATATCGTTGCGACGGGGCATGAACTTTCCGACCGGATCGAAGCATTCGTCGCGCTCAAGGAACCGCATTCAAGTCTGGAAGCCATATCCGAGCGTCTCAAGGCGCGATGCCGCCTGACGGTTCCCGTCACGGAAGTGCCGATCGACGAGGCGCGGAGCCGGATTTTCTCCGTCTCCCGCAAACCGGTCCGTTTTATCGACCGCCGCGAAAAATCAAAACTCAACCTTTAAGGAAAACGGCAATGTGCAGTGCGCAGTTCGATTTTACGGATGAGGAAATCCGCACACTTCCCGAGGGACACCTGCTCTCCATGGAAATTGAGTTTTCGCGCAGATGCAACTACCGCTGTCCCTACTGTTACGCGGCAGGCGATTACGATTATTCCGGCGAACTCACGCAGGAGGAAATCCGTTCGGCGCTAAAACAGGCGGCGGAACTGGGCGCACGCAAAATCGTCATTCTCGGCGGCGAGCCTCTGCTTTATCCGCATCTGCGGGAGATGATCCGTTTCATCCGTTCGCTGGACATGGGGGTGGAAATCTTCACCAACGGTTCGCTGATGACGCGGGAGCTGGCGGAATTCTTCTTTGCCGAAAACTGCCGCCTCGTCGTCAAGCTCAATACCTTGGACAAGACCCTGCATGACAGGCTTACCGGGCACCGCAACTCGCTTGAACTGTCGCAGAATGCGCTTCGGCTGCTGCGCGGCGCCGGATATGATTCGCGTCCCGGAATGCTTTGCGCGACAACGGTGCTTTCCTCCGCCAATCTTGACGCCGCGCCGGAACTCTGGCGTTATCTGCGCGAACGGAAAACCGCTCCTTATTTCGAGTGTCTCACACCGCAGGGCAGACTGCTGGAGTACCGTTCGCTTCTGCCGGAGATCATGAAGGTCAGAGAGGTCTTCGAGAAAATCCGGCGGATTGATGCGGAATACGGTTTTCAATGGGAAAGCCAGCCGCCGCTGGTCGGTCAGAAATGTCTGCGGCATAAATACTCCTGCGTGGTCAGCAGTTTCGGCGACGTCACACCATGTGTGGGCTTGACGGAAGTCATCGGCAATATCCGGAAAACGCCGCTGAAAGAAATCCTGACGGGCAGTCTCATCATCCGCAAACTCAAGGATCACCGTGCGAACATCAAATCGCCTTGCAGGGAGTGCGACAAGGCGGAGGAATGCTACGGCTGCCGCGGCACCGCATGGCAGCTCACGGGAGATTATCTCGCCGCCGATCCGACCTGCTGGCGCAACCTCGATCAACTGGACCGGATCGACAGGCTTCCGTTTGACGCCCGGACGCTGATTCCGCACCGTCCGTCGATGGCAATGGCGGAAACGCTTGTCAGGATTACCGATCACGGCGGCGAAACCGTTTCACGGATTCATGACGACAATCCTTTTCTGGATGAAAACGGCGTGCTTGACCCTGCCGCACTGATCGAACTCGCGGCACAGTCCGCGGCGGCACTGGACAGTTTCATGCACGAAAAAAAAGTGAGTCCGGGAATGCTTGCCGGCGTAACGGACTTCGTTCCGGTGCGCCCCGTGCGCAAAGGCGACGACGTCACAATCCGTTTTGAGAAAGAGGCGGAGTTCAGCCCGTGGCACATCATCCGTTTCGAGGCACTCGACAGGAACAAGGAAAAACTTGCGCAGGGAGTCATGAAGTTATGTATTCTCGAATCCTGATCCTCATACTTGCCGTCGCGGCATCTCCGCTCCACCCGCAGGATTCCGCGGAAGAGCTGGTCGCCGCAATTCAGAGCAGAATGAATGAGACGAACACGCTTTCCGCGGATTTCATCCAGATCAAGCATCTGAACGTCATGAAGCATGATCTTGTCATCAAAGGGGAAGTCGCCCTCGACAAAAAGGGGCGCATGGCGTGGCGCGTGCTTTCACCGGTCCGCTATACCTGCATCATCACAGGAAACAGACTTGAACAATGGGACGAGGATTCGGACCAGGTCATAACTCTGCATACAGACAGGAATCCTGCGCTCAAGATGCTGGCAACGTCCATGCACGGTTATTTCTCCGGCAATTTCGAGGCGATGAAAAAAGAATTCGACATACACAGGGGCGAAAACAGGACACTGTTTCTGACGCCGCGCCGGGAAAGCATCGCCGGACAATTCATACGGAGCATCACGTTTGTTCCGGCAGAGGACTTTTCCCATATCCGGCAGGTCCGTTTTGTCGAATCCAATTCCGACACTACGGAAATCACATTCCAGAATGTCAAGTTGAACCAGGTATTACCGGAATCGAAATGGCAGGCGAAACCACGTTGACAAAACGCATCTTCGCGGTTCTTGTGATGGCGGCAAGGCACCGTCTCTTTTTGCGTCTTTTCTTTCTTGTCCTGCTTGTTTTTTCCATTCTTCTGATCGTCCGCACGGACTTCACCAACGATCTTGTGGAAATGCTGCCGGACAATTCCCGCTCCGCGCTTGCGTTTCAGCGGATCGCCAACAGTCCGATGTTCAACAAAGTCGTTGTTGTTTTCCGGTTGAAACACGGGCTCTTTTCCGGTTCCGGACTGCCGCAGGAAATTGAAAAAACAGCGGAACGGCTTAAAGACAATCCTTATATTACACGTGCGGATTACCGCTTCTTTCCGGAATCGCTGAGCGGGGAACTGGCTGGCATTACGGCTTTCCTGCCTCAAATTTCCGCGCCGCCGGACTCTTTGTTCACTGCGCAGAACGTGCAGGAAACCGTTCGGAAAATCAGCCGCCGCCTCTATCTGCCGTCCTCCGCCGGGCAGACCGGCTTTCTGCGTGCGGACCCTTTCAGCCTGAATCTTCCTCTTTACCGGAAACTTGAGGAATTCCGCTCCATTTCCGGCGCATCGTTTCTGCCGGATTATCCGTATCTTGTCGCAAAGGATGAAAAACACGCAATGATGCTTCTGGAAACGACGGTTCCCGTTTCCGACGCGGCGGGAAGCCGGAAACTGCTGGAGTCTCTGGATCAGGTTTTTCAAAAACTTCCCCCGGAAATGGAAGCAGAAATCATATCGGGGCATCTTCACGCGGTCAGCAATGAGGCGATTCTGAAAAAAGACATCGGCACTGTCGGAATCATGTCCGTGATCCTTTTCTCTCTGCTTTTTGTGCTGTTCTACCGCTGCGATTTCCGCAGTCTGGCGATCCCTGTTCTCCCCATGCTTGCCTCATTGATCGTTCTCGGCGCAATGACACTGATTTTCCGGGAATGCCTTTTCTTCATCGTCGGCATGGGCGGAGTCGTAATCAGTCTCGCGGTGGATTACGGCATCCACACCTACGCCGCAGTCAGGAGTCCCCGCTCCCCCCGCAGGAAACTGGCGCGCCTTGCTCCCGCAATCTTTGCCGGAGCCGTCACCTCGGCGCTGGCATTCGGTCTCTTTCTCTTTTCGAAGATCAACGCCTGCCGCCAGCTCGGTTTCTTCGCCGGGACAAGTCTGCTTCTCAGTTTTTTCCTGATGCTGTTGCTGCTTCCCGCACTTCTGGGAAAGCGCAGACAGAAAACAAAGATCATGGAACCGTTTCGCTTCCCCGTCCGTCATCCTGTCATCTGCACGGTCGCATGGATTTTTGTTTTGATCTTTTCCCTTTTCATTCTTGCAAAACTGGACTTTCAAATGGACATCCGCCGGTTTGACGCCACTCCGCGGGAAATAACGCAGATGGAAAAACAGTATGATTCGCTGTTTCAGAGCGGTCCGCGCCCCGCAATGCTTCTCCTGAGCGCTCCCGCCCGTGAACTTGCACTGGAAAAGGCATTGGAAGCATCGAAAATTCTGCGTTCGGAAAAAATCCCTGTCTTCTCGCCTTCCGATCTTCTGCCGCCCCTCGCTGAAAGGGAAAAAAATCTGGCGCTCTGGCATTCCGCCTTGAAAAACGGGACACTCGGGCGGCTGGAAAACGAAATGCGCGAAACAGGCTCAGGATACGGAATGAAAAATGACTTCTTCGCCCCGTTTTTCAACAGTCTGCGCCTCGGCATCAATACTCCGGCAAATGTTCCGAACCTGTTCCGCCCTGTCGTGGAAAGGCTGATTTCCAAGGATAAGGACGGTCTTCACACCTGCGCCATTCTGTTCCCGGATACGCCGCGGAATGTCGCGGCCGTTTCCGAACTGTTCCCGGACGCGCCTGCGGTTTCTCAGGACTCCCTCCCCGAACTGATGTCCCGCGAGGTTTCGTCCGGTATTCTTTCTCTTGCCCTGATGACCCTTCTCATGGTGGTTGCCGTGGCGCTTCTCTTTTTCCGTTCCATCGTAAAAGCGGTTCTTGCCCTTCTGCCGGTCTGCGCCGCGCTGCTTCTTACGGGAGCGTTCTTCGCGCTGACGAACATTCCGGCAAGCCTCTCCACGCTGATCGCCGGAATTATTCTTGCCGGACTGAGCATTGACTACGGCATCTTCATGGTGCACTCGGAATGCGGACGCAGAGACGGCAATGTATTTCATGCGCTGACCCTTTCCGCCGCGACTTCGGCGGCGGGCGGCGCCACGGTCATTTTCACGACGCACCCCATGCTCCGGGATGCCGGATTCACGCTGATCGTCGGAATTTCCGCGGCATGGGCGGCAAGCGTGATTCTGCTTCCGGCTCTGTATCATCTGAAACATGTCGGGAAATTTCTTCCGCTTCTTCTCCTTTCCCTGCTTGCGGGATGCCGGACAGAACCGTTTCAATACCCTGAATTCCAGGCTGTTCCGCCTGCATCCGAAGCGGAGGAAAGGATCAACCGTCTGCGCGGAGAAATGCCGCAGAGCTATCTGGTGGAGGCGGGAGTCGTCATAGAATATTATTTCAAGACCTTTTCCCTGCTCACCCTCGCAAAAATTGATTTGGAGAAGAACGAAATTTCCGTTGCGGGGCTGACTCCCGCAGGAGCGAAACTTTTCGAACTTCATGGAAAAAACGGAATCGCGGAATCGTTCTGGTGGCTTCCGGATCAGCCCTGGTCCGCGTATGAGAAAGAGGCGTCGCAGCAGGCGATCCGGGATCTGTTTCATATTTATACCGATCTCCTTCCTCCGGAGCAGTGCCCCGTCACGGAAAAGAACGGGAAATGGGAAATCTTCTTCGATGAATTCAGAAAAGACGTCAGCACGCGGACAGAATATCTTTTTGCAGGCAGTCCGCCGCTGCCGGTCAGGAAGAAATGCCGCAAACCTGCCCTCACATGGTTCGGAAAACGCTTCCTCGGCGGAACACCGCTCTGGCAAATTTCCTATTACCGGTATATATTGCAGAACGGCAAATGGTATCCGGCGGACATCGTTCTGGAGAATGAACGGTATTCCTACCGGCTGATCATAAGGACACGAAAAATCATGGAGACACAATGAGCATCCGGTCTGAAATACTTCATCATCTGAATGTAAACTCCCATGCGGAAACACGGGAAATTACGGGCACAATCACCCTGCCCGTCTCTTTTTCCGGATTCCGGGGGCATTTTCCGCAGAATCCGATTCTGCCCGGAGTCTGTGAAATCATGATCCTGAAAGAACTGCTCCGGCAGGGCGCCGGAATCCATGCGGATCATGCGGAAATCAGGAACGCGAAGTTCTTCGCACCCGCCGGAGCGGATGAGGTTCTGGAACTTTCCTGCACGATCAGTCAAAATACCGCATCCTGCAGAATCATGTCCGGAGAAAAGAAAATCTGCACCCTGAAACTCTCATGGGAGAAACACAATGAGGCGTAAAAAACATTATTTTGAATCCCCGCCGGATAGTCCGCCGCCGATTACGGCGGAAATTCAGAGGAGACTGCGTTTCAGCGACACGGACCCGCTCAGGATCGCATGGCACGGCCGCTATCCGCTGTTCTTTGAAGAGGCGCAGACGGAACTCGGGCACAAATGCGGGCTGACTTATGCGGCTTATCAGCAATCCGGAATCGGCGCACCCATCGCGCAAATGCACATCGACTATTTCGAGCCGCTGCGCCTGGACGATATTTTTACAGTCAAAGCATCGCTTTTCTGGAACGAGGGCGCGCGGCTGAACACGGAATATGAAATCACGGCTTCGGGCGGCAGACTCATCTGCACCGGTTATACGGTTCAGATGTTCATCCGCCTTGAGACAGGAGAGGCGCTCTGGCTGAACCCGCCGGTCTGGGAGGAGTGCCGCGAACGCTGGCGCAGAGGAGAATTCCATGTCGGAACATGACCCGGTCATCGTTGCCTCCGAGCTCGTAACCGGATACGGTTTCGGGGAAAAACTCTGCTGGGAGGGATTGCTTTCCGGCAGACACGCCTTCCGTGAAATCGAACGTTTCGACGCATCGAAAATGCGTTCAAAACTTGCGGCGACGGTTCCCGGATTATCCGCGGAACACGGGCATTCCCTGCTGGAACCGATGTTTGACTTTCTGCGTCCGCATGTCCCGAAGACATACGGCAGAACAGCACTTTTTCTTGCAAGCACAGTCGGAGAAATTGATCTGCTTGAGACTGCGGAACAGGACACACTTCATTCTCTGCTTCAGAAAGCGCAGACGGTGTTCCGGCTCGGAAACGGGCGGCTCGTTTCCGCCGCCTGCGCCTCATCCAATGTTGCACTGGCACGGGCGGGAGCACTCATACGAAGCGGCAGGCTGGACACTGCCGTAATTGTCGGAGCGGATCTTGTCAGTGAATTCGTCTGCTCCGGGTTCTCCTCGCTTGAGGCAATGTCTCCGACGCTGGCGCGTCCTTACGACAGACATCGCGACGGCCTCATCATGGGTGAGGCGGCGGGCGTCATTGTCCTTGCCTCGGCACAGACTGCGAAAATCTGCCATCTGGAACCGAAAGCCCGTCTGAGCGGCTGGGGCATGAGCACGGATGCGCTTCATATCACGGCGCCGGTTCACGACGGGAGGATGCTTGTCCGTGCAGTCCGGCAGGCGCTCGGGGAAACTTCACCGGAAGAAATCGGATGCGTAATCGGGCACGGAACCGGAACCAGTTACAACGATGAAGCGGAAATCAATGCCTTGAACGCGGTGTTCCCCTCTCCGCCGCCTCTCGTCTCGGCAAAAGGCGGCTGCGGGCACACTCTGGGCGCCGCGGGAATCATCCAGGCGTGTATGGCGCTTCATATCCTTGACAGCGGCATACTGTTTCCGCAGACAAACCTGCTGGAACCGGAACCTGCCGCGGCTGAAATGGTTTCAGGCGGAATGCAGACCGTGAAGATTCCACGCCTTCTGTCCATGAATTCCGGATTCGGCGGGCTGAATGCCGTATTGATGATTGAAGCTCCTGCCCATCCCTGATTTCCTTCAATCCGGAAAATGCCTCACTTCGGCGGATTCGCCGGCACGGTAACGACAATCTGTGCGCAGCTCCGGAAAATATCGGAAAATAAACCGTTGCAGAATGTGTCCCTGCGCCGTGTTCCGACGTATGCGCCCAGCGAGCCCCATGGTGAGGAGGAAGAGGGATTTTTTTGAGTGGGAATTTACCAAAAAGATGAATGCCGTCGGGCTATGATGACCGCCCGACGGCATTCTCCTCTTCATAATAATAAGCCCGAGCTCATTGA
>CASDPB010000026.1 GCA_949282305.1 uncultured Lentisphaeria bacterium
CGTATTCAAATACGCCGACGAGCGCATCGAACTTCAGAAGGAACTCGACAAACTCCTTTTCGAGCTGAACGAGCTGGATCTGCTCCATGAAGAACGCCGTATTGAAGTCATGCCGCGTCTCTCGGATTACCTCGACCTCGGTGTCGAAGTGATTGCCGAAAAAGTCGAAATCACGGATGAACCCGATGAAGAAGATGCCGAGGAGGAAGCTCTTGAGAAGAGCGCCTGACCAGTCCCTCTGTTCTTTGCGAAAACACCGCGCCTTCCATTTTTACTCCGATTCCGGAAGGAAAATTCCCTCGTAAGATAGATTTGAAAAACCATGATCCGGAAGTATATTTCCAAGGTGAACAAGGAAGACGAATCATGAGTAAAATTTTGGAACGTCTGCGCCAGGAAAAGAACGCGAAACTCAAAGGCGGGCTGTATCATTATACGCAAATTGCGATTGCCTACAACTCCAACCGGATTGAAGGCAATCAGCTGACTCATGATCAGACCCGGTATATTTATGAAACTCATTCCGTTCTCTGTGAAAAAGACTCCGCTGTGCGAACGGACGATATCATCGAAACCCTCAATCATTTCGCCGCGTTTGACTACATGCTGGATACCGCAGAAGAAAAGCTGTCGGAAAAGATCATCAAGAAATATCATTTTCTGCTGAAACAGGGAACTTCACAAAGTCGACTTGACTGGTTCCGGGTCGGGCAATACAAAAAACTTCCCAACACAATCGGGGAAATGGAGACGACGGAACCGAAGAGAGTCGGAAAAGAAGTGCGAGCCTTGTTGAGTGCCTATCACTCTTTGCAGAGTTATACCGTAAAAGACATTGTAAAATTCCATTTCGAATTTGAACGGATTCATCCGTTTCAGGATGGAAACGGTAGAGTCGGCCGCCTGATTATGTTCAGAGAATGTCTCGTGCATGATCTGATTCCGTTCATCATTGATTCCGAACACAAATTATTCTATTATCGCGGTCTTCGACAATATACCGATATCCCGGAATATCTGGATGACACCTGTCTTTCCGCACAGGACCATTATCGGGAAGTCTGCAAAAAATTCAATGTATAAGACAAGCCAGACAAGTCTTATTCAAATATCTCCAGCTTCCTCATTCTCCTGCCATTGACTGGCACTTTCTCTATTCAAAAAACTTTCCAGACTGACGCATAGGCAGTCCCTCTGTTCTTTGCGCCGCTTTTCCGGCGGACGGATTCCCGCCCGCCGCGCGGCTCCTTTGCGAAAGAACTGAATTCCCCAATAAACCAGCAAAAAGAAGGAATCAAAAAGATGAACAACACACAGAACAAAAACAACATCCGCAATGCCGGCAACAGCAATTCCGCCAGAAAGTTCACGATCACCGATCCAGACTCACCGGCAACCGACAGCCAGCGCCGCGCGATTGGTCATGCAATCAGGAACGGTTCCTGGAAACGCTTCTCTGCGGAAGACTGGAAGATTCTTACCAAAGGCCGTGCCTCGGAGATTATCGACCAGATTCGCGCCAAAGAGGGCGATCCGCTCGCCTCCTGGGGACAGAAAAAGCGTTTTCTGGAACTGGTCCGGGAAGGATTCCTGCGCGGAGTCAAGCGCGAGACCTTCAGGAATCTCCGCAATGAGCAGATCAAGCGCATGATCTACAAAGGCATAAAGAACAAGGAAGCCGGAACTTTCGCCGGACCGTATCTCCATCCGGACGATCCGACTCCGGCGGCCGCCTGAACCGCCCCATTTCCCGGCTATGAAACACACCTCATAGCCGGGATTTTTTGTTAATAATATTGATTGCAAGCAACTTGTAAATTTCACATCCATTATTTTTTGTCATTATAGGAAACATATTGTTTTGAGCTAAGATTTGAGGTTGCTTGAAAAAAAGATCTTTCATGCTATATTATAGTAGTTGTATACTTTATGTGTTTTAGAAAATAACGGATCATTTCATGGGGAGCATAATAGAAACATTGGAGCAGGAGACAGGAAGAACGTGTTTTGACACATATCGCCGATGTCTTGATCTCGAACGTGCTTCTCTGATCGAATATGATGAGTTTTCGCATGAATTCATGAAAGAACAAGGCGAGTCACAACGTTTCAGCGGGGCTCGCAACATTCAACAAATTGCGTTAGATTGGCAGGAACGTCAACCTGCCTTTCGTCTTTTTATGGATGGCTCTCGCAGAACTTATAAAATCGCGGATATGCCTATCGCATCACAAGTTTTCCCGGTTATTGCCGGACAAGTTGGTATCGCTGTCTGCAAAAGAGAAGATCAAGTTTTATCCCCCTGCCGATTTACGCTTCATGTAGTACTTGCTGTGCCGGATAAACTGGATACGGAAGGCAAAAATGAAAAACAGCATAGGGCATTTTTGGCTAATCTTGTTCAAAAACTGAACATCAATCAGGATCGTGTAAAGCTTGATGCTGTACTGTTATATCCCACCAGAGCCAACGAAAATTTTGAAGATAAGGGTATTGCCCGCATTCAAGAATATATGATTGAGCAGGAAAAAGAGATGGTTCAGTCATTGGTTCATGCTCATTTGATCAATGACAGATCCTGGCTCATAAAAGACGGCTCGCTTGAATACAACAGGTTATCTGATAAGGATGACCGCTTTGCCTTCAACAGAATTCGCAGCAACTATAAGCGTGTTGTCGGAGTTTCCAAGTCTTTCAATCCGGAACTCGCAAAGCTCAAAAATGGTCGCAGTGCGGCAGGAATGATAGCTCAATTACAACCGTTTGAACGTACCCCGGCTGCAATGTATCAAACTGATCGTGTCGATGGTAAATTTGCTGTTTGGTATGTACGCCTTCGCTCTGCGCGAAAGAGTCGCGGACCTTTTGATGGAATTGTCAAGGTTGAAAAAATTCTTGTTTCTGACCGGGAATTGGCATACGGACTGGAAACTTCTGAAGTCGATAACATCAGTGCATGGCTCATGAATGAACGAAATCCTGTCTGCTATGGAAAAGATGACAGATGGGCAAACCATCTATATCCAGTTTATTTAACAGAAACTTTCATTAAGAGTAAGTACAGGGGCACCGCTCATTTTATAAATCTTTTCTGAGGTAACAGATATGAGTACAAAACAAACCGGAAAAATCATAATGTCGTTGAACAGGACTTTGTCATCCGCAAGAATCGGATTGCCGCCGGTCACGGCGGGTTCGTTGACGTAGTTTGTACTGTTGCGCTGGATCAACGCAAGACCGTCCCATTGGAAGGTCTCCCTCTTTTCCGGAGTAACGGCTTCCGCAGGCTGACCGCCAATATGGTATGAAAAGGAACTCAATTTTTGCCCGCCTTTCGTTACGGATTCAATAATATCTTAAAAAGAAAAGTTCATAATTAAAGTATAGGGGATGAACGCATCTGGCATATAATTTATCAGACCTAGTTGTAATCCTTTTCCTGCCTGTTTATTAAATATTCCAACCTGAAACACAAAATCAGTATTGCATTCATTGAGAATTCCTATTTGAGAACTAAAATAAGTCTCGGATGATTTATCTTCATGAACTTTCGAGATCTCGTTAAATAAAGCAACCTGGATCCCATTAATAGAAGAAGCAAAATTATAAATACAGGACACCTGTAATCCTATAGACTGATGATTGGACACATTACCTAAGAAACCAGTCTGCCATCCATAAAATGCATTGTTTTTATTTATAAAAGAAAATGAACAACCATATAAATTTTTCCAGCCACCATTGAGTCAAATAGAAGTTCCATATAGATTAAGTGTCGATACGTCTTCCATGAAGCATGTCCCAAAAAATCCTACAAAATAATTATATTCGCTTCTTACTCCAATTAGACTAATCCCAATCTCCCCTTTTGATTTTATTTTTCTATCTTCTATTTTTGTTTCACAAGGAAAACTAAAAGAAAAATTAGGTGGTATTTCAATCTCTGTTATTTCTTTTGTTCGCACAACATCCCCAAAAGTACAAAAAGACAACACACAACACAACATAAGAATACTATGAAAGTAATAGTCTTTCATGGTCATTCCTCCAGTAGTATATAGTTGAATCCCTGTTTCATTACAGACTCCTTTCTTTATAATGTTATTAACTTAATATTTTTGGTTTTCAACTGCTATATTTAGATTATAAATGATTTTTTGACAACGTCAAGGGGGTATTTGATTTTTTCTGATATTTTATGAATATGTGATCCATATTTTCATGAATAAAAGTAATTGACACAACAATGCTCTTTCAAATATCTTCCCTCATTGGACAACCTGCTAACGTATCGGAATTGAATACTTCTTACATTCCTCCAAAAAGCACTTATAGCTTCCTGTCCAGAAAACAATAAACTCCGGTAGATGATTTAACTGATGTGTTATCAATATTCCACGACAGAAAATCCCCTTCTTCAAAGAAACGCCAGTTATATCATAATATGGGAGAAAATACCTTTTCCTAAGAAAAAAGCAACCTATGGAAAGTTGTAATGAATTCTCTGTAAAAACCGCTTTTGCAAATGGATAAGAGTAATTAACCGCGTCGCGGTATGAATCGCCGATTCTGATTCCCCCTCGAAATTCATACATTTACATTACTCCTTCATTGAAGTTACAATTCCCTAATTGTCATTGAATTTTGATTTTTCAATATAACTTCATTCACAGAATAAGTTCGTTCCTCTATTTTGAAAAAGCGGATACATGAAAATGCTATTTCAATAGATAACTCTTCAAACAAGCATCCCTATCCATGTTGTTCAGATAACATGCTATTTCATCTTGCTTTTTACAGACTTTCTCCTCGATAAAGCAAAAAACCACAAAAACAACATCATGAAGATAAGAATCGTATTCAAAATAATAAGACTGGAACCTGCAATAGCAAAAACATCAATATCCACAGGCATTCCCTCTTTCATAATTTTAAGCCCTGCCGTATTACCATTTTGAATGAAGTATCTTATGACTATCCCAATGGCAGAAGAAGAGCTAAATGTAAAACAAAAGGAAAGTCCTAAAACTACACCAGCGGTGAAAAAAGCACAGTCCTTAGTCCACATTTTTTTCTCCTCTGGCAAGTAGAAAAACAACAGTAAATGGCCAAATGCCGAGTAAAAGGATACAAGAAATCCCCAGTAAGCGTAAGCATAAAAGTCCATTTTCAGGGATAAAATCTATCAAGAGCAGAAATTGCTGAAAAAGACAACCAAATACAACTCCGCTGACAAACCAAAGGGCAGACAAAAATTTTCTCTTCATCATTAAACTGCGCTCCTCCATCGGGTTGGACAACTTTTACTGCAAGCTCAGTGTAACGTCTCTTGAGTTACTATATCCCGCGGTCCGCCGATTGCAAGTCACCAGACAGATTTCATCAGAAATCTGATATTGTCGAACCGAATGAATCCACAGCTGAAGTTGTCAAAGTCCACATCATGCGGACACTGAATCTGAACCGATGCGGACATGGATTATGTATCTCAGAAAAAATATTCCCTAGTTAACTTCCTCGATTCATTTGAAAAAAATGCCAGAAGACTCTTTATCTAGTTCCAGTCTCTGTTTTTGATTTTAGATATGATAATGCATACGGGCTATTCAATGAAGCCGCCAAATGAATATCTTTCATTCCTCTTTGCCGATCTTTTTTGCAACCCACCCCGATCAGCAGACACATTCCTCTCAAATAAATTGCATCCGGCAAACCGTTGTCTGCTGCCAGTTCGATTAGTATAAACCCTTTCCGAAAATCCTGTTTCAGATGACGTCCGAGAAGAAAATGTTGTCCTAACAAAAAAGTAGCATCAAAGTTACCTTTTAAAGTCTGTTCTCTTAAGATGTCAAATCCTTTTTGTCTTTGAGGTTTCCTCAAATAATCGAATGCTTTATCTCCATTAATATGGAGCGATGCCAATGCAACAATTGCTCTCGAGTGATTATTGGCTGCTGCCAAGTGTAACAAAACCAACGCTTTCAAGTGATTTTTCCGTATATATTTCCCTTGCTCTAAAAGATTGGATAACGCATATTGTGCATCAGAATGACCTTTTGCCGCCGCATATTGCAGAAACTTCAAGGCCTCGTCATATTTCTCTTGTTTAAAGAAAAATATGAATAAACCATATTGTAAATGCGCCGGCTTATACTCTATAGTCGCAGGCACCAGATAATCAGTTATCAAAATTTTCCCGTTATCTTTCTGCAGGACAGGCACATTCATCATCTGTTGTGCAATGATAAAAAAGAGAAAAATATATGTCATCAGCAATCACCTTTCATTCGTCCGAAATGCGAAATTCCGTCTGATCCAACTTATAATTTTTTTTGTGCTTCAGGGAACATCGCATTTTCAGAGGATGGTGTCTCCAGCCCCCTCTCCGGAAAGATTGCGCCCCCGGGGGGGGAACAACTTTTTATTGCAAAATTGATTGTAACGTCCCTTGAGTTACTATATCCTGCGGTCTGCCGATTGCAAGTCACCCAATAGAGTTCATCCGAAGTCTGATATTGTCGAACCGAACTGATGCGGACATGAATCGACCATTCGCAAAATCAACAATTTCAGTTCATTTATTCTCTTTCCGCTCGGCATTGGGACGGAAAATACCGATGGCTTCTGAATGTTGCTTATTTTGGTCATTTTTCCACAGATTATTCCGGCATACTGCCACTACCGCCAGGAGTATATGTACTATGGGGATGCCCACCCTGATTTTCCGGAATTTCAGACACGGTAATTTATTGTCTGTTTCCACTATATGTCAAAACATGAAAAACGTCAAGTTCTCTTTTCAAGATTTCATTAAAAAATATTTGTTTACAAAGTTCCATCAATCTTCATAAAATTTCAGAAAAAAACGCAGCCGGCTTACTTTTACCGTTTCCCGCATTTATGCAAGCAATCAGGCAAATCCGGGGGGAGATGAAAAAGCATGTTCAAAAGGTCGAAACTCTTTTTCCCGCTGATTCTGTCTGCATTCCCGCACTAAATGCAGAAGCAGAAAAGGAAAAATCATAATCCGGCAAATGCGCCTCCCAACAGAAAATCGGAATTTCTCTGTCATGTTCCCGTAAAAATTCACAACAATTCACAAATCATGATCTTATCCGGCGGCAGAACCGGCAGACGGCAAAGACAATGCAAACTTACCGCTTCCAGGAATTTGCCGACCGGCACCAGTTGTTTCTCATCTCACCGTTTTTCAGAATGGCAACTACCGGAAGCCGGAAAAATGACGGAAGCCACCTTTCGCCGGTCCGGGATCCATCCCATAAAACGCTACAGAATTCTCTTCAAAAGAATATGATTTTTCTCCGTGCGGAGCAGAAAACAGCGTTCCGCGATGCACTGCCTTTGCCGCTCTTCCCGCAATTCATTCAGCGGAATTTCACAGCAGTTTTCCGGAATTATTGAAAAGAGTGATTTGCAATTTGCCGTTTATCATGATATTGTCCAGCAGAACCGGGCTGTAAATTTCCATATTTCCAGATGGGCGGAAAAGTGAAACATGAAGAAAGACAACCTTTCCAATGCAACCAGTAGGCAGGAACAGTCATTGTCCTCACGCAGAATCCCCTGCGAGGACTCCGGAGATTCTTATTATGAACTCTGGTTCAAGGATCTTGTCGCCCATCATCCGATCTTCAAGATCATCCCCGCAACCATTCTGGCAGGACTTTTCAGCGGCATCCTTGCAGTGATCGGAGCGTTTTTCCGTCCGGAAGGTCCCTGGCTTGTAATCCTGAACATCTTCTTTTTCTCGCCGTTCATGGAGGAACTCTTCAAACAGACCGGTCTCATCTACCTTCTGGAAAAACGGACATGGCTCCTGCGTTTCCCGTGGCAGTTTCCGCTTGCTGGCGCGCTCAGCGGGCTGACCTTCGCAGTTCTTGAAAACCTGATCTACCAATATCACCACCTCGCGGGAACGGAAGGCGAAGAACTCTCCTGCATCATGGGGTTCCGCTGGATTGTCTGCACCCTGCTCCATCTCTCCTGTTCCCTGATCGCATCCGCGGGGCTCTGCCACGCATGGAAACGCCACATGGGACACTTCAGGCCCTTCAATCTGAGAGACGCGCTCTGGTATTTCGCCGCGGCAATCGGGCTCCACGGCTTCTACAATTTTCTGGTGTTCATCACCTTCTTTGATGAAATCCTTCACATTTAAGAACTTCGGCGCCATGCGGGGCGCGGCTCCGGCTTCCTGCGAGTTTTATCAATATTCCTCTTGCATAATGCGGGGAATTTGATTATATTTTCACCCTACTCAAGAGGGGATCAGAACCAATGTTTGACGAAAATGAAATACGGAAACTGAATGAGAACCAGCTCGCCGAGCTGATCGAATACCACAACAGAAAATACTGGGCGGAAGCCGAACCGGAAATCACGGACGATCAATACGATTTTCTGATGCGCCGTCTGGCGGAACTGAACCCGGCACATCCGCTGCTTTCCGCAGTCAATGCGCCAGTCGTGGCAAGTTCCGGCAAGGTCATTCACCGCGATCCCATGCTCTCGCTAGACAAGGCCTACTCGCTGGATGAAGTCATGGAATGGGCGGCGAAGTATGCGCGCACGCCGGATGAGCGGCTGCTCGTTCAGCCGAAATACGACGGTATTTCCGCGATCTGGTCGGGCGGCATCCTCGCGACACGCGGCGACGGCGAAACCGGCGAAAACATCAGCGACAAGGTTCCGCTGATTGAGCTGGAACATCCCAAAGGAATCATGCCGCTCGCAGAGTTCAGGGAACAGGCGCGCGGCGAAATCGTGATCCGCGACGACGATTTCAAGAATCTCTACCCGAAAATCCACAACCGGAGCGGCGGCACCTATAAGAATTCGCGCAACGCGGCCGCCGGAATCATGGGACTCAAAGACATTGCAATGATGCTGCATCAACATGCGAAGCTGACGCTGGTGGACTACTCGCTTCATTCGTGGACCGTCACCTTCGGGGCGCTCCGCGGCGCATGGGACGATCTGGTTCAGAAGATCGAGGCAATGCCCTACCCCATGGACGGCATTGTAATCAAACTTGCCGATGAAACCTATTCACGCTCCCTCGGAAATACGGCACACCATCCGCGCGGACAGATTGCGTTCAAATTCAGCGGCGTCCGCAGAGAATCCAAGCTGCGGAACGTGGAATGGAGCTTCGGCAAGAACTGCCTCACCCCTGTGGCGGAAATTGATCCGGTCGAGATCAGCGGCACGACGATCCGCCATGTCACGCTCCACAATCTCCAGAATGTGATCGACAAGGACATCATGATCGGCGACACCGTCACGGTCGAACGGGCGGGAGACGTCATTCCCTACATCGTTTCTTCCGAACCCGGGGCGGAAGGCGAAAGAAAACCCTGCATCATTACGGAATGTCCTTCCTGCCATCACAGACTGGTTCAGGATCTGCCGGAACTCCGCTGCGTCAACCCGGAATGCCCGGAAACGCGCGTCATGCGTCTGCTTGCGGCAGTGAAAAACATCGGAATCGAACGGCTGGGAGAACCCAACATCCGCAAGATGATGAGCATGCTCGGCGTCAAGGATCTGAATGACATTTTCAAGCTCAAAATAACCGACATCATGAAACTTGAGGGATTTCAGGCACTGTCCGCCACCAATCTTTACAATGAAATCCAGGCGGCGCGCAACGTTCCCGACTGGCAGGTGCTGGCGTCGCTGAACATCAAGGGAATCGGTCCCAACATCGCCAAAAGCATCCTGAAGAACCATACCCTCTCCGAACTGGAGTCCATGAATGCGGAGGCTCTTGCGAAGATTGACGGAATCGGACCGGAACGCGCCTCGGCAATCGAGCAGGAGCTTAAAATACAGAAGGAGTTCATCGACGGTCTGCTCTCCTGCGTCAGTGTCCGGATCACCAAAAACAACACGGATGAGAAAAAGCCGACGGTCTGCTTCACAGGCAAAATGCCGGAAAAACGTTCCTATTATGAAAAGCTGGCAATGGAAAACGGCTACGAACTGGCAGATTCCGTCACCTCTTCCTTATCGTTGCTGGTGACGGCGGAAGGCGATTCCAATTCCTCCAAGGCGCAGAAAGCCGCCAGGCTGGGCGTCAAAGTCATGCAGCTCAAAGACTGGCTGGCATCGCTTTCCGGCACTCCGAAGGCGGAGAAAGAAGAGGATCTCTTTTCCGGACTCGGATTCTGATCCGGAACGGAATCCCGGACAAGCCCCCTGTTTCCGCAAAGCCGCAGGAGTTTCCGCGGCGCAGTCTGCCGGCTACAGGGGTTCAAGACCGGCTGCGGTCATTTCTGCGGAACGGGCGGAACCGCTGGGGCGGCATTCTTCTGTTCCGCTTCAATCGCTTTTTTCAACTCACTTTGCAGTTCAGAAATATGTTTCGTGACGATATTCTGTCTGATCTGAGCGAAACGCAGAGTCAGTTCCGGAGTTTTCTCCGTCATCTTCCTGCCGAGCGGCGTTCGGTAAAACGCGATCAGCTCCCTGATCTCCTCCGGGGTGAACAGATCCAGGTAAATGTCCGCCAGTTCCTTTTTCATGGATTCAAAGACGAGATACTTGTCAAAAAACTTCATGAAAATCTCTTTGTAGGGAGCAAGCTGAGGCGCCGCCTTCAGGTGCATCTCCAGCATCTCTCCCTTCATAATCTCAAAATGTTTCTCGGAATCCATCGCCTCCAGCACCTGGTAGGCAAGGTCGTATTCCGCTTTTGTGTAAACTTTTCCCGCGGGTATTTCCGCAGCGGACGCCCCGCAGAAGAGGACAGCCAGAACCAGCATCGAAAACAATCTGCATCCACATTTCATGTTTTACCTCCCTGATTTGGAAATTTACTGAACATACCGGAATATATCAGCAAAATCTCCCAGGCACAAGCAGAAAACACAAAAACCGGAAAAAATATCGCCATCTGACGCTTCCGATTCAAAATATGGCTGCATATCAGGAAATCCAACCTTGCAAAAAAGCAAACAGGATGTACACTAAACAAGTGTCTGAAACACACGAAAGGAACTGACCGGACAAGATGATGCTAAAGAAAATTCAGGATGGTAAAATAAAACTTGCCCTGATCGGGCTGGGATATGTGGGACTGCCGCTCGCCGTTGAATTCGGAAAAAAGTTCGACACCGTCGGATTCGACATCAAGGAGGAGCGCCTCGACATGCTCAGGCGGGGAGTGGACACGACTTTGGAGACCGACCGGGAGGACCTTGCCGCGGCGCGTCATCTGAAGTATACCTCGAATCCGGATGACCTGAAAGATCGTGACATCTTCATTGTCACGGTTCCGACTCCCGTGGACAAATACAGGCAGCCCGACCTGATTCCCCTTTACAGGGCAAGCGAGACCGTCGGCAGGGTAATGCGCCCGGGCGCGATCGTCATTTATGAAAGCACCGTCTTTCCCGGCTGCACGGAAGAGGAGTGCGTTCCCGTGCTGGAAAAATTCAGCGGAATGAAGTTCAACCGGGATTTCTTCTGCGGATACAGCCCCGAACGGATCAATCCCGGCGACAAAGAACACACGCTGACCAAAATCCTGAAAATCACCTCGGGTTCCACGCAGGAGACGGCGGACATCGTGGACGCGCTCTACAACTCCATCCTGACCCGGGGCACTTACCGCGCAGGCAGCATCAAGGTCGCGGAAGCCGCAAAAGTCATTGAAAACTCCCAGCGGGATCTGAATATCGCGTTCGTCAACGAGCTTGCGAAAATCTTCCGTCTGATCGGAATCGACACGAATGAAGTCCTGGCGGCGGCGGGCACGAAATGGAATTTTCTTCCGTTCAAGCCGGGGCTCGTCGGCGGACACTGCATAGGTGTCGATCCCTATTATCTTACGCACAAGGCGCAGGCGCTCGGGTATCAGCCGGAAGTCATTCTCGCCGGCCGCAGGATCAATGACGGCATGGGGCAGTATATTGCCGCCGAAGTCGTCAAGCTGATGATAAAAAAAGAACAGCGGATCGCCAGGGCAAAAGTGCTGGTCATGGGAATCACGTTCAAGGAAAACTGCCCGGACATCCGCAATTCCCACGCGATCGACGTGGTGAAGGGACTGCAGGATTTCGGATGCCGCGTCACCATCTATGACCCCTGGGCGGAACCGGAGGAGGTTATGCGCGAATACGGTCAGGAATCAATCCGGAATGCCGCGGAAATTCCCGAAAAGGAGTATGACGCCGCAGTATTGGCGGTAGCACATGACAAATTCAGGAATTTCGACATAAAACGCTGCACGAAGGAAAAGGCGGTCATATTCGACATCAAGGGATTTCTTCCCGGAAACCTTGCGGACGGCAGGCTGTAACCATGGAACAGATCATCAGACAGGCTAAAATTCTCGTTACGGGCGGCGCCGGGTTCATCGGCTCCAACCTGATCGAAGCCCTGCTTCAAATGGGAAATGAAGTCGTATGCCTTGACAATTTCATCACGGGAAAACGGGAGAACCTGGCATCTTTCCGGGGCAATTCCGCATTCCGTCTGATCGAAGGCGACATCCGCGATTTCAGCACCTGCCGTAAAGCGGTCGAAAACATGGATTATGTTCTGCATGAGGCGGCGCTCGGCTCCGTTCCCCGTTCCATTGCCGATCCTGTCACCAGCACGGAGATCAATGTCACGGGATTTGTCAACATGCTTTTCGCCGCAGTTCAGGCAAATGTCAGACGTTTCGTTTATGCGGCAAGTTCCTCCACCTACGGAGACAGCCGGGAACTGCCGAAAGTGGAGGACAGAATCGGAAAACCTTTGTCACCCTACGCAATTACAAAATACGCCAACGAACTTTTCGCAGAAAATTTCAGCCGCATTTACGGCATCGAAACCGTCGGGCTGCGCTATTTCAACGTGTTCGGCAAACGCCAGGATCCATCGGGAGCGTATGCGGCGGTCATCCCGAAATTCGCCGCGAGTCTGATCCGCCATGAAAGCCCGCTGATCAACGGGGACGGCAGTTTCTCCCGCGACTTCACCTATATCGACAATGTTGTGCAGGCAAACATCCTGGCGCTGCTGACGCAGGACGGAAACGCCGTCAACACGGTATACAACGTCGCATTCGGCAGACGGACAACCCTGACGGAGCTGTTTCATTATCTGCGCGATGATCTCTCTCTGTTCGACAGAGAAATTTCCGGCATAGCACCTGTCCACGGACCGGAAAGAACCGGAGATATTCCGCACTCTCTTGCAGACATAGGCAAGGCACGCCGTCTGCTCGGCTATGATCCGAAGGTCAATGTCAAAGAAGGACTGCGGCGGACATCGCGCTGGTATTTTGACCATCTGCGCTGAACCCGTCTTCCATTTCATCTCTCATTCCCCGACAACAAAAAAGCCGGTCGACAGACCGGCTTGCGACTTCATCCCGTCGGACAATCACTCTTTCAGCTTCGGAGCGTCTTTCAGATACAGAATCAGGAACACCAGAAGATTGAAAAACACCCAGCAGCCGACGATTCCCACCAGCATGTATTTGACCGGAATCAGGCGCTCCACCACAAGAGCGGGCATTTTGATCGGCGCGTAAAATTCAAGGTTGGAAAGATAGTCCTTCATCAGAAGATCTTTCATCTCGGTCGTCTTGCGGGCGACAGAGATCATATTTTCAATCGTCGCGTCAAAGAGTTTTGCGAACGTCTGGGTGTCAACCGGTCCGTTTTTCACATTTTCGCTTTTCCCGCTCATGGCAGCCAGCATCTGCTGATAATACTGTCTCTGCGCTTCCAGCAAAGCGACCTCGTTGCCGCACTCCAGAGCGGCGTTCACCAGTTTCTGATTCATGGCGCGATTCGCATCGCTGCGGATCAGTTTCGACAGCTCGGAAAAGAAAGAGGAATCAAAATTGACCTGAGTGCCTTTGTCCATTTCCGTCCTGGCGGAGCTTCCCGCATATTTTTCGCCGATCATCTGAATGGAGTCCGTAATATTCTCAAGAACCGCTTTCTTCTCGCTCAGCTTCTGTTCAATGTCCTGCAGGCGGCTTGTGAGATATGCCGCATCCAGCGGGGAATGCAGTTTCGGCTCCTGAAGCAGCATCTGCCGCAGAAGATTCAGCTGATAGTCCTGAATGTGACGGAAGGAATCAATAATGTCATCCAGATATTCACCGCTGGGCAGTGCAATGGCACGGTTCATGGCAAGCGCCTTCAGGTGGTCGCAAAGTTCCAGCATCTGCGCGTTGTAATACATTGCCTGGTCAATCGCAATGAAATAGCTGGAATCCAGACCGGTCTTCACCTTCCGTTCAAGATCCCGGTCAAAATTGTTCAGCGGAATTTTCGCCGCTTCCAGTTTGCGGTACATCGTCGCCCAGGTTGCGGGAATCTCATTGAGAATCTTCGCCGCCAGATTTTCCGGAATGCCGATGTCACGCATGGAAAGCACATAATTGAAATTGTTGTCGATCTTGGCAATCGCCGCGTTGTAATCGTCCTCAAACCTTCTCAGGTCAACGGCGCTGAGGTTCCTGCGCCCCAGTTTTGCACTGAATTCGGCGCGGATCAAAGCCAGCTTCTCAGAATAGTTCGTTATGGAGAAAAGATTCTGGAAGTCGTCAAAATCAATCATGTCCTGAAGTTTGTTGTTCTTGTAGACCTGCTTCAGAACAACCGGATTGATGATATCGGCGGGAACAAAAGGCTTGCCGCTGGGGTAAATCACAATCATCTTCCCGCTTTTTTCCACAGCGGGAGGCAGATTCTTCATTTGCTGCATTACAGTCTCCACATCCGCTTCACCGAGCATAATGCGGATATCCTGCGTGAAAATCTTGTTGGAAGGCAGCAGAGTATATCCGATGCCGAACAGCAGAACAGCCAGAATCAGGCTGACAATACCGCACAGGAGAATGGTGCTCCTGCGTTTTTTCAAAAATGCCATCAATATCTGAAAAGAAAATTCATCCTGCTGCTGTTCCATAATCACTCCTGTTTTTTAGTTGCATCGACAGACTGAAAGCGATACTATACTTCAACACTGAATCTTTGCAACCTGTATTTCATGAAAATAAAGAGATTTGATGCGGAAGAAGACAAATCCTGCCTTATCTGTCCTCATACAAATATGCGGTCTCCTCTCCGGACGCCGTTTTTCCAAAACCTTCCGGTTTCGGAGGACGCACGGCAAGATAATCGGCAAACGATGTTTCCGCAATCGTAAGTTTCACCAGCTGTATTTTCTTCTCCTCGCAGAAACGGTGCAGATGCTCCAGATTTTCGTCGGATGCGGAATCCGTGGCGATCACAATCTTTTCAAACGGGTGCTCCTCATAAATCTGCTCCACCTGATCGACTCCGCCGAAAACCTTGAATCCGTAGACCGTCAATCCATACAGACCGGGATCATCGTCCATGATGCCGATCACGGACTCTGAAAATGCACTGCGGTTCGCACAAAAAAGATAGCTGATGTAAACCCGGCAGTTCAAACCGCCGCCGTAGATCACAATCCGCTGCAGTTTCGACGGTTCCTGATACTGCAGATACAGCTTGCGGAAAAGAAAACCTTCTCCGTAATGGACCAGAAAACGTTCAAAGCTGATCAGCGTCAGGTTCAGCAGGGTGAAAAGAAGACAGCCACCGAAGAAACGGCGCAGGCTGACATGTTCCACAGCCATCATTTCCTCGTAGCAGAAATGATAAAGCAACGTGCAGGATATGGCAGAGCCGATCAGAATCGACAAGGCAAGATGCCAGTAGTTGTTCAACCCGGCGCGCAGCCAGTAAATCCGGTATACCCGCGAAAAACAGAGCACCAGCACCGGGGGGACAAACGCATAGAGGAAAAAGGAGAAATGCTGGAACTGCCCGATCAGAATGATGAATGTAATCAGAAAGGAAAGCCCGATCAGGAAAAAGTCGATGAACGGGTGAATCATATTGACCAGAATTCCCTGCTTCGGCTTGGCAAGCCCTTTCTGGATCAGGAGTGCCGAGTCATAAATCTCCACAATGGCAAGCTGGCGGATCATGATGAGAATGGCAATCACGAGCGTCACATAGGCAACGGCGGGCATGGAGTCGCGCAGTGTCAGAAACAGAAGGGCGATTCCGGCAAACACACATGCCATCAGATACATCATGAACGCTGTCGTCGTCTGCTTTTTCGTCTGCCGGAGCAAACGGTGATGCAGATGATCCTGATCGCCGTCCATGATCCCCCCGGCTTCGGGATTCAGAAGTTTGCGCGTGCTCCGCCGCCAGATTGCCAGAACCACGTCGAACAGCGGCACCCCGACCGCCAGAGTCGGCAGCAGAAGCGAGGTGACGGTTACAACTTTGTCAATCGTCGAAAGCCCGATAATGGCAAAAATCAATCCGAGAAATGTGCTGCCGGTATCCCCGAGAAAAATCCGGGCGGGATAAAAATTGTAGCGCAGGAACCCCAGACAGGCTCCGGCGAGAATCAACATGCAGACCGCTTCGGCATTCGGCCCACCGACCAGAATGAACCAGATCGCCATGCACCCCGAAGAAACAATCGCCAGCCCCGACGCCAGACCGTCCAGACCGTCAATCAGGTTGAATGCGTTGATAATCACAATCACCCAGATAAACTGGAACAGCAGAGAGAGATAGCCGGAAATTTCCCAGCCGAAAATGGAATACTTCTGATCGTCGGTATACCAGATGATAAGAACCACAAAGAACTGCACAAGAAGTTTCTGCCATGACTTCATCTCGCGGCGGTCATCAATCAGACCGAGCCCGCAGAGCACCACCGCGGGCCAGAAAAGACGCCAGAACAGCGGCAGAACAGTCTGGGAACTTCTGCCGCCGATCCCGTACAGCGCCAGCGTGATGAAAAAAGCGAAAATCACGGCAATCCCGCCGCCGCGCGGCACCGGGGTCTTGTGAATATGCCGTCCACCCGGTTTGTCGACATATCCCAGACGGGGCAGAATACGGATACACAAGTAGGTGAAAATAAGAGAAAGAAAAATTGCCAGCATCGGGTAAATGAACAAACCCGCATAATTCTCAAAAAATTCCAGCATCATCCGCACCCGCACATAAATTAAAACAATAAAAACGTTTATAAAGATACAGCATTTCCGGCAATTATTCAAATGCGGAACAGGAAAATCATCCTTTTTTGACATTCCGGTCCGCATACGGAAGCAGACCGTCCCCGAAAAACGTATGGAAAACCTCAACTTCTTTCCGCCGGAGGATTGTAAAAAGCGGCATGTCATGGTATTTTAAGTAAAAAAGCAGGGAAGATCGGATTGCAAGTTATGGAAACAGTGAAAATTCTGACAGTGGGAGCCGGAGCGGTCGGCGCCTATTTTACAGGACGCCTGGCTCAGGCGGGCGCCGAAGTCTCGGTGGTGGTGCGTTCGGATTATGACGCAGTCAAGGCAAATGGATTCGAGATTCTCAGCGAGCGGGGGGATTTTCATTTTCAGCCCCATGGCGTATACCGTTCCGCCGGAGAGTATCCCGATACGGCGGATTATGTGTTCCTGACATCCAAATTCTTCCCGGAAACGGATGAAACCGCCCTGCTCCGCGATGCCCTGAAACATCCCCGAACCGTGCTCGTCCTGATTCAAAACGGGATCGGAATCGAAGACCGGCTTGCGGAAAATTTCCCGGAAAATGAAATTCTGAGTTCGATTGCATACATCGGGGCAACACGGATCAAACCGGGAGTCGTCCGGCAGAAAGGAGCCTTTGAACTGAAATTCGGCCGTTTCGGCGGAGGAGAATCCGAAGCGGGGCGCCGTTTGGAAAAGCTCTTCGCCGCAGCCGACGGAGTAAAAGCCGCTTTCGTGGAAAACATCAACTGGTTCCGCTGGAGCAAGCTGCTGTGGAACCTGCCTTACAATCCGGTTTCCGTGCTTGGCGGCGGGCTTGACACACGCCGGATGACCGACCGGAGCCATATTGAGGCGCTGACTCGCGCCCTGATGGAAGAGGTGCGCCTCGTCGCCGCGGCGGAGGGCGTCGATCTTCCCGAAGACCTGGTGGATCAGAATGTGGAGTTCACACGCAATTTCCCCCCCTACAAGACCAGCATGCTGGTTGATTACGAGGCGGGACGACCGATGGAAGTGGAAGCCATCCTCGGAAATGTCTGCCGTCTGGCGGAAAAACACCGGATCTCCGTGCCCCACATGCAGACCTGCTACGCTCTGCTGTCCGCCATCGCGGAAAAAGCATAGGACAGGGACACGGCAAAGATGACGAAGAATACCGTGGCGCACCTCACGGCGCTCCTGACGGTCCTGATCTGGGGCACCACGTTCATTGCCACAAAAGTGCTTTTGCGGGATTTCACGCCCGTCGAAATTCTCTTTTCGCGGTTCACTCTGGGATTTCTTGCGCTCTCCTGCCTTCCCGGAAGAATTCATTTCACGACATTCCGCAATGAACTGTTCTTCGCCGGAGCCGGGTTCTCAGGAGTCACGCTTTACTTTCTTTTTGAAAACATCGCACTGCAGCATACGCTGGTCTCCAACGTGGGGATACTTGTCACGGCAGCCCCGTTCTTCACGGCGATCCTTTCACGTTTTTTCGGCAGAAAGGAACCGCTCCATCCGAACTTTTTCATCGGCTTCCTGCTCGCGCTGGCGGGAATCGCCCTGATCTCCTTCAACGGCAACGTGATCCTAGAGCTGAACCCCGCCGGCGACATTCTTGCCATTCTCGCGGCACTGGCATGGGCGGTCTATTCGATCTTCATGAAACGAATCGGAGAACTGGGGCATCCTATGCTCCCCGCCACACGCAGGGTCTTTCTTTACGGGCTCCTGCTGATGATTCCCGCGCTCTTCTTCATGGACTTCCATCCGGCGCTCCGGCAGATGCTCCTGCCAGTCAATCTGTTCAATCTCGCCTATCTCGGACTCGGCGCCTCCGCGCTCTGCTTCGCCACATGGAACTGGACACTGAAAATCCTGGGAGCAGTCCGCGTCAGCATTTACATTTACCTTGTTCCCGTCATAGCTGTCGCCGCGGCGATGCTGATTCTGCATGAAACAATGACGCCAATGGCGCTGACAGGCATTGTTCTTACACTGCTCGGGCTCTTCGTCTCGGAAAGCGGAAACACCGGATTTTCCGTGAAACGGCTCTGCCAACGGAGATAATGCGGGAAGCCATCGTCGTCCCGGAAATCCGATTCCGGAAAACACCTGCTGTCATTTCCCTGTTTTTCTCCTCGGATTTTTCATATTTCCGTTCGTAATATATTGAAAATATGCTATATTGATCTTTTTACGGAAGCGAGGTGCCGCAAAGATGGAAAATGATTTGTCGAAATTGCCGCGGGGACGTGTCCTGTGGCTGCTGTTTTTCAACTTCTTCAAAATCGCGTTGTTCGTCGTCGGAGGCGGTTATGCCATCATCCTGGCGGCGGAAGACATTTTCATCCGCAAACTGCACTGGCTCCGTGACGGGGAGCTCATGGACATGCTTGCGATCATCCAGACCATCCCGGGATTAATGGCGGGAAATGCCGCAATCTATGTCGGATACCGCGCGTGCGGAGCACTCGGCGCACTGGTCGCCCTGACCGGCGTGGCAATGCCTTCCTTTCTGGTCATTACCGCCGTGGCAATGGGCTTCTCCCATCTGCCGATGGACAACATCTATGTCCAGGGCGCCTTTATCGGCGTCCGGAGCGCACTCGGGGGACTGGTGTTCGCGGCACTGCTCCGAACCTGGAAGAAAATGATGACGGACTGGTTCGCCTATCTCATCGCATTCGGCTGTTTCGGCGGAGTCATTTTCGGCAATCTGAATCCGGCATGGCTCCTTCTGGGAGCGATGGCGGCGGGAATCGTTTATCTCAAATTCACATGCAGGAAGATCACGGAAGCAGATCTTGCGGAAGGGAACAAGCAGGCATGATGAACATTCTCCATATTTTTCTTCTCTTCTGCTACTTCGGATGCCTCTGCTTCGGCGGAGGAAACGCCCTGACTCCGCTCTATATCGACCATCTGGTCAATGAACAGCACTGGATGACGCTGCAGGAATTCGGCGACCTGACCGCGATTTCCCAGATGACTCCGGGCCCGATCGGTGTGAACGCCGCCACCTTTTTCGGATTCCGGCGGGGCGGCGTCCCGGGGGCGCTCATGGCGACAATCGGGCTTCTGGTGCCGTCGTATTTTCTGGTGATTCTTGCTCTGCGCTCCCTGAAACGATGGGAAAAGAGTTTTCTTGTCCGGGGAATCATGGCGGGAATCCATCCGGCGACGACAGGCATGATCCTGGCGGCGCTTCTGATTTTCATGCAGATGTCTGTTTTCAGCACGGAAATTCCGTGGAAATACTGGCTCGGCATTATGCAAAACGCACCGGAAACGGCATTCTTTGTGCGCCCGCTTGCCGTTGCAGTCTTCTGCGCGGCGACCTGGCTGCTCTACAAAGGCAAAATTTCAATCATGGCGGTCATTTTCGGTTCCGCCGCCATCGGCGCAATCGGGGCGGCAGCCGGTCTGTCGTGAGCTGTTACAGGACTTTGGAAAAGAAATCGCGCAGACGCGGATTCTCCGGATTGTCGAAAAAGCGGTCCGGCGTCCCCTCTTCCACAACCCTGCCCTGATCCATGAACATGACACGGGTGGCAATTTCACGCGCGAATCCGATTTCATGCGTGACAACCACCATCGTCATTCCTTCCACGGCAAGATCTTTCATCAGGGAGAGCACTTCTCCGACCATTTCCGGATCAAGAGCAGAAGTCGGTTCATCGAACAGGATCACATCGGGATTCATCGCCAGGGAACGCACAATCGCAATACGCTGTTTCTGTCCGCCGGAAAGCTGCTGGGGATAAGCGTTGCGTTTTTCGTAAAGTCCGATCCGTTTCAGCAGCGCGTCGGCCTTCGCGACGGACTCCGCTTTGGAAAAACGCCCCGTCTTCACCGGTGCGATCGTAATGTTTTCGAGAATGGTCAGATGCGGAAACAGGTTGAAATGCTGGAAAACCATACCGACCTGCTGCCGGAACCGGTTGATGTCGGCATGAGGCCTGTTGATCTGCTTTCCCTTGAACCAGATTTCACCGGAGGTAGGCTCTTCCAACAGGTTCAGACAGCGCAGGAATGTGCTTTTCCCGGACCCGGAAGGCCCGACAATGAAAACCACTTCGCCGCGGTGAATCTCCGTGGAGACATCGTGCACCGCATGGAGCGAGTGAAAGCGTTTGACAAGATTCCTGACACGGAATACGGCTTGGGACGAGTCGACGTCATTCATTGTTTTTCAACCTCCGTTCCAGCTTGCCCAGCAGAAAACTGAACAGCATGACAACCGCAAGATAAATCACAGCAACGGCGATCAGCGGCATAAACGCCGTATAAGTCTGGCTCCGGATAATATCTCCCGCCTTGGTCAGATCCTGAAGCGCAATGTAGCCGGATACGCTGGTTTCCTTCAGGAGCACGATAAACTCGTTGCCGAGAGCCGGAAGCACATTTTTAAATGCCTGCGGCAGTATAATGTAGACCATGGTCTGCAAATAGCTCAGCCCGAGACTGCGCCCCGCTTCAAACTGGCCTTTGTCGATGGACATGATGCCGCTGCGGATGATCTCCGCCACATAAGCGCCGGAATTGACGCCGAAGGCAACGATCGCGACCAGCACCTTGCTGACGTTGACCGAGCCGAAGATCACAAAATAAATAATCAGAAGCTGAACGACGACCGGAGTCCCGCGGATCACGGTCAGGTAAATCTTGCAGAGCAGATTCAGAAAACGCAGTCTCCCGGTCTTGTCATGGGTAGAACGGATCACCGCCACCGCAAATCCGAGCAAAATACCGAGCAGAACCGCAAAAAATGCGATTTCAAGCGTCACAAGAAAACCGTCGCTGAGATATTTCCAGCGGTCATCCTTGACGAAATTAATATAAAAGGAGTCACTGAAATCCGCCCATGACGCCTGAATCCAGCTGATGACACTCTGCATAACTACGCCTCAATAGGAATCACTTGATGTATTTTGCCTTGATTTCCGCAAGTTTGCCGTTCTCTTTCATCTTTTTGATGGCGGCATTGACCTGTTCCAGCAGTTTCGTATTTTTCCTGCCGACGGCAACGGCATATTCTTCGGTCGTCAGCGGCGCGTCCAGTATCTTCAGATTCCGGCGCATGGAAACATGAATCCTGGAAGGCTCTCCGTCCAGCACAACCGCGTCCAGCTTTCCGGCATCCAGCGCCGCGACGGCAAGCGCGCCGTTCGGGAAACGCTCCGGCTCCTGGATATGCTTCGTCACATAGGTGTCACCGGTCGTTCCATGCTGGACGCCGATCCGCCTGCCTTTCAGACCTTCCGCATCTTTTATCCCGGAGTCCTTCGGGACAATAATCACCTGTCTCGCCTCAACATAGGGAATGGAGAAATTGACCTGCCGTTTCCGGTCCTCCGTAACCGTAATCCCGGATGCCGCGACATCTGCCTTGCCTGTCACGACGGCGGAAATCACGGAATCGAAACTCATATCCTCGACGACCAGCTCTTTTCCGATCTCCTGCGCAACCGCCTGCATAAGATCCACATCAATCCCGACAATCCTGCCGCCTTCGCGGAACTCATACGGCGGAAACGTCGCCTCCGTAACCATGACGATTTTATCGGACTGGTCCGGCCCGCAGGAACAGAGCAGGAATGTCATCAGCAGAACGGCAAAAGCCGCAGAAATCCCGGTCAACTTCATTACAGCATCTCCTTACATGTCAGAAATATAAACTGAAAGTTGCTATGGTAAAAGAAAGCAGGTGTAAATTGTAAAAAAAGATGGCTGAACCTAAAAAAGTGTGCTACTGAGAATAAGGCGACGACGTGAAAGGATCACGACTCGCAACAGAAACCACACTAAAGAGAAAGGCTC
>CASDPB010000027.1 GCA_949282305.1 uncultured Lentisphaeria bacterium
GAACCGATGGCGGCGTGAACGTGAGGAATTTATGCACCCCCGTTACGAGCACGTGAGGATTTTCGCTCTTGTCAGAAAAAATAGGGATTTTATGACAGTCTGCCAGTCTGATTTTTTCGTATGACAGGTCATGAGTAGAGGTCGGAAGTTCGAATCTCTTTTCTATCATTTTCGCGATGTTCAAACTCTTTTTGAGGCAGAATGAAGTTCCAGTTTCTCCCGGAGAATTTTTCGAGAAGTGAAAATGCTCCTCCTTTTGAGACTCGAAAAATTCGCCATTTTGAGGTGGAGAGAATTTTTCTGGAAAATAAAAAAATGCTCCACCAATTTTACACTCAAAAATATTGAAAAATTCCCCATTTGTCCCCATTTTTGCCTGGAAGTAGGCTTTGTATCCAATTCACTGCAACCGGCTGAAATACAACAGAGTAACCCAAAGACTTTCCTCCCTAAATATCTTCCGGTCCAGACAGTCCATGAAGTGACACCTCAAATTGCAGAAGCATATTCAGCTTTTCTGAAAACGAAATCTCTTGCGGTTGACACACATAATCGAAAAATAAAAAGAGTCCGGAAAGTTTTCGATGTATTGAAAGATTATTATGCTCATGGGAATCCGTTTCATGCAAAGTCTCTTCTGAGGAGTGAGCGTGAGGAACAAGGAACTGTGGTTCGTCGTCTGGCTTTTACACGGGAAGAGGAACAGGCACTGCTTCGTGAACTGAACAATCCGAAGCGTAAACTGATCAACAAACCTGAAACCATTGACATGTAGCCGTTTGACTCGATCATCGACCAGGCGCTTGCGGCGGGTTTCCCGCGTGAACGCCTGAAGCTCATGCTCGACTTCGTCTGCCTGAAATATATACGGTTCAGGAGCAACAAGACTGCCGTCCCCGAAGGTTCGGACGCTTTCGCCAAGGCAGTCGCAAATACGTTGCACGTCTGGTTCAAACACTGGAAGGGAAAATACGGCATCACCGCAGACCGCATCCTCATCCAGCCAGTTGATGAAGCGGACGGTGATACGGATGTCCCCGAATCGTCGATTGCGCAATCGCTTCAGCTGGCACGGAGGCTGAAAGGAATTGATCCGTCGTTCCGGCTCATGCAGAACAGTCTCATGCTTTATAAAACACACAAAAAACAGTGCTGAAAAACATGCGCGCGCAAGCCGAATGTTTCGACATCTTCTGCTCCCTGCGCCGGAATCTGTCACGGGAGACGCAGGACATCTGGCGCGGAAAAGAGCTGTGGAGCTATCTGGTGCTCAGCAGCAATACACAGCCTTATATCTACCGGCGCATGTTCTGGCTGAACTTCCGGGACGGGATGAATGGACTCTGTCCGTTCTGGCACATGGAGGAACATGCGGGCGGGGACGGTTTCGAATTCTTCACGGGGTGGGCAAACGGAATCCGTTCCAACTACGGGGCGGTCTATGCGGACATTACACACGGAGCCGTTCTGACATCCCGGAGACTGGAAGCCCACAATCTCGGACGGGAGGATTACAGGCTCATGGATTTCTGCCGCCGGAAACTGGCGGAACGCCCTGACGGGAAAATGAGCAGGGTATTGAAACAGCTCGTATCCGAAGCGGCATCCGGCGATGCCATGTCCGCACTGGATGCCGGACGTGTAAAACTGGACAGCTTGCGGGAACGGCTGGCGAAACGCTGATCCGCATTTCCGGAATCAGGCGAACAGGCTTCCGGGCGCTTTGAAAAAGTCTCCGAGAGTCTGGTAAAAATGACTGAAATGAATCCCGTCCACCAGTGAATGATTCGCCTGAATCGCCACGGGCAGTTTCTTATCCTCCTTCAGACGCCCCCAAGCAAGAATCACAATGCTCTGATCGGTTGTCAGCGCCGCCTGTGACAACGACTGAAAACTGAACCACGGGACACAGCTTGCGCAAAAGAAGTCGTTCCGTTTCCTGACTTCAGGGTCGAACACCCCTCGTTTCGCCGCCGCGACAGCCGGTTCCGCCTGTTTCCGGAATTCATCAAACGTGCCGGCATACTCCGCCAGCGCCATGACAAACTCCTCATCGTCAGCCATGACAGGCGTCAGGACAGCCGTATGACGGAACTCAATCACACGCCCGTCCGACAGGATTCTCTGCCGCAGCTGCGGAACGCTGTCCACCGCGCGCAGGACGGCGTAAAGAGTCAACAGGAAAAACGAGACGCCCCGGCTCTTTGCGCAATGATGCAGCGCCGAAGCATCCAGCTCAACCGTCAGGTTGACAAGCTGGTTCTGAAACGTCCGGTAATATTCAAATTTCGGACGCCTTTTCCAGCTTCTCAAGTCGATTTCCACAAAATCGTTCATGACGGATCACTGCAGAGTCATAAAACCTTTGAACTCCGAGCCTTCCGCCGCAATCAGCTCCAGACGCGCCCCCCTCGGGGCAAGCTGGCGGTTCGCCCAGCGTTTGAACTCCAGCAGGGAGGCAAGATCCCAATGCGGCAGCGAATGCAGTTTCGCACGTTCCATGTGCCCGGCGGAAACACAGTAGTGCGGCAGAATATCCGTCACGGCGAAAACATCCCCCTCCTCAGCCGCCGCGAGATTGGTTCGGAGCCATTTTTTCAGGGTGTTCAACGCGCCCGAGGAACAGAGGCAGACCGGATTTTCCGTCTTCCCGCTCTTTTTCCTCTTCGCCGTCTTCCTGGCGGAAAGAACCGCACGGGAAGCCTCCTGCCAGTCGGCGGAATCCAGACTGAAAACGGATTTGAACACTCTCTTTTCCGTCTTCCCGGAAGAAGCCCTGTCGTGCCAGGAAGCCGCCCATGTCAGCCGCCAGTTGCGCCCGGCGGGCATTTCCGTATCCGGCTTGAGCGTAAAAATCTGCCATGCAAACTGCAATGCGCCGTCCTTCTTCACAACGGTGAAGCGGGAAGTTCCGCCGATGCGCTCCGCATTCGTCCAGCGCCAGAAATCATCTCCGACAATCAGCTCAAACACCGACTGCTCCGACGCAATCACGAGTCCGAACGGAGGGAACGCCTCCTCATAAAACACCGTACCGTCAGCGGCGGCGGCAAAGTCCTTCTCCGGCGAAAAAACCGGTGTGAATTCCCCTTTCGGCGGCATACCGGTCAGACGGACCGTCTCGACGGTACCGGAAATCACGACTCCGCCCGCGGAGATGTCCTTCATCTCATTCGACGCACGCATTTCAATGTCCATCGTCACATTCAGCAGATGCTCCGAGAGGCGGATTTTGCGCCTGATGACGGGTTCGCTTCCGAATGGAATCGCGTTTTCCTGTTCGATCAGGATTTCGTCTCCGGCTTCGGAGACATGCGGGCGGCGCTTCGCCTTCAGCGCCATGGATTCCGAAAGCTCTCCGAGGCGGACGGGAAGCGTGGACAAAGTGAAATCCTTTCCGGTTTTCAGCGTAAACGCATCCACGGACGGCGTATCGGTCGTCACGCTCAGAGATGCCGTTCTGCAGGAAACGGAACCGTCATCGGAATACTCGGTCTTCCACATGGTCAGTCCACCACTTTGAAAAGTTCATCCAGCGGCTTTCTGTCGAACGGGCCGGGCTCCGCGGCGGCATATCCGAGCGGAGACATGGCGACCGTCTTATACTTCGGGTCAAGCCCGAGCGCCTTGTCGGCCTCCTCACGCCGGAACGCACAGATCCAGCAGGTGCCGAGCCCTTCCGCCGTCGCGGCAAGCATGAAATGCTCCATCGCAATCGCGGCATCCACGTCAATAATCGTATTGCCCTCCAGACGCTTCCATGCTTCGGACTCGCATCCGACGACCACGGCAATGACCGGTGCCTGCGCAAGCCATTTCTGCGGATAGACTTTCGCCAGCGCCGCCCGTTTCTCAGGGTTTCGGACAAGCAGTATCTGATAAGGCTGGCGGTTGCACGCGGTCGGCGCGGTTCTCACGGCTTCCCCGATTCTCCGGAGCGCATCCTCCGGAACGGCGTCCGGCTTGTATCCGCGAATGCTTCTGCGCTTGTTGACGACCTCATAAAAATCCATGTTCACACCTCTTTCTTTCTGTTTCTGAAAAAACGGTTGCACAGCAGTTTCACTTCGTTCAAACGGAATAATATAGCAAGGATCAGGAAGATTGCAACAAAAACAGAGCCCCCCGCGCACAACGGAAGAAAATCCAGCGGAAGCGGAAGCCCCGCGGAGAGCGGCAGGACTTCGGCATAGACAACCCACGCGGGATAAAGCGGAAGCAGGGAAATCAGCAGAAGCACTGCGATGAACTTCAGCATCTCCCTGACGGGAAGCCCGCCGATCGTCCGTTCCAGAATCACCAGCAGCACCAGATTGTTCAGGTAGGAACTGATTACGGTCGCAAGCGCGATTCCGCCCTGTTTCAGCGGGTGCATCAGAATCAGGTTCAGGACGATATTGATCCCGATGCAGATCACCGAAACATACATCGGCGTCTTCATCTCCTTGCGGGAATAGAAAGCGGCAAGCGTAATCTTCATCGCGGCGAAGGCAGGCACGCCGAAAGCGTAAAACAGAAAAGCCCATGACGTCTCGGCAAGCGCAGTCTCTCCAAACTGCCCGCGGTAATAGAGAAGGCGGATCAGGGCGGTATTGAACAGGCACATGAACGCCGCCAGCGGGACAGTAAGAAAAAGGAGAAAGCGCATTGAGGAAAACATCGTCGCGATCATGTCCTTGTAATTATGCCTGACCGCCATCTGCGACATTTCGGTAAGGGACACCGTTCCGAACGCCACGGCAAACACTCCAATCGGCAGGTAAATCAGGCGGTCGCTGTAGGTGAGAGCGGGCACGGCATAAGGACCGATCCAGCACGCGATGCCGCGATCAACAATCACACTGACCTGATATGCAATCGCCCCGAAAAGTCCGGGCAGAGTCAAACGCCTGGTTTCCGTAATCGCCCGCAGATCCCAGAATGTCTTTCGGGAAAACACGGGAATCAGACGGTGTTTCTTGAGAAGCGCCAGCATCAGGATCAGTTCCAGCACACCGGAAATCAAAACGGAAACGGCAAGCGCGTCAAGCATCTTCGGCGGATCGTCCAGAAACATCGGACAGACCAGCCAGAGACAGAGAATCATGCAGATATTCAGCCCGAGACTCACCAGAGCGGGCAGAAAAAACACTTTGATGCTGTTCATCAGCGAAGTCATCACCCCGATCAGGCAGATGAAAATACTGTAAGGCATGACAAGCGGAATCAGTTTCAGCGTCAGGATCACGCGCTCCGCCGTGGCAAACGGCACAAGCATCAGGGAAATCAGGGAGACCACGACGGTCAGCACACAGAGAATCATGCTGAGCCAGATGAAAATCGTGGAAAAACGCCTCCGTGCAGTCTCATGCCCGCTCCGCTCCATCGTGTGCGTCACCATGGGAATCAGCACCGTTGCCAGCAGCCCCTCCCCGAAAACGCGGCGGCAGAGATTCGGAATCATGAACGCCAGAGTCCATGCGGAGGCAACCGTCCCGCCGCCGAGAATCGACGCGGTCAGCATCTCGCGGAAAAAACCGAGAAGGCGGCTGGCAAAAGTCGCACCCGCCAGACCGCCGACCCGCCTCAAAATACTGTTCAATACCGATGCCAATCATCACCCTCCGTGCAGACACCGCACTCAAACCGAAAATCTGACGAAAACGGAATCGCCGTCCTGAACGACATATTCCTTGCCCTCAATGCGGAGACGCCCCGCCTCTTTCGCGCCGTTCCATGAACCGTATTTCATCAGGTCGTCATAGGAAACGACCTCCATGCGGATGAAGCCTTTCTGCATATCGGTATGAATTTTTCCGGCGGCTTCGGGCGCCGTCATGCCGCGGGTAATCGTCCAGGCGCGCGATTCCGTGGGACCGGCGGTAAAGAACGTGATATAATCCAGGAGACGGTAGCCGGTATGGATCACGCGCTCCAGACCGCTTTCCGTCACGCCGATGTCCTCCAGAAACACCTGCGCCTCTTCCGGGGTCATCGTGCTGAGATCCTCTTCCAGTTTTGCGCAGACCGGCACCACTTCCAGACCGTGCCGGGCGGCGTCCTCAATCAATTTCCGGGATCTCTCGTCCTTGCCGAAGCTGCGGAAGGAGTCTTCATCCGTGTTCGCGCATACAAACGCGGGCATCAGGGTCAGAAGCTGAAGATCGGCAACCGCCTTTTTCACTTTCGGATCGCTCATATCCGGTCTGGGGAGCCTGCCGTTGCCGAGCTCTTCGACAAAAGAGGACGCCAGCTCGAACTCGAATTTCGCTTCGGCGTCCGCATTCCGCATCTGCTTGCGCGCACGTTCCAGCTTGTTGTTGAGGTGATCCAGATCGGCAAGCATGAGTTCGGTCAGGATCAGTTCGAGGTCATGGGCGGGATCGACGCGCCCGGCGACATGGACGATGTCCGGATCGTCGAAAAGACGCACGACATGTGCAATCGCATCGACTCCGCGAATGTGCCCGAGAAACTGATTTCCAAGTCCCTCGCCCTGACTCGCGCCTTCGACAAGTCCGGCAATATCAATGAATTTCAAGGTCGTCGGAACAATTTTCGCGGAATGTTCCATCTTTGCAAGCTCGTCCAGCCGCTTGTCCGGGACGGGAACAATCCCCGTATTCGGATCAATCGTGCAGAACGGAAAGTTTGCCGACGCCGCGCCGCCTTTGCACAGTGCATTGAAAAGAGTCGATTTCCCTACGTTCGGGAGTCCGACGAAACCACATGCGAAACCCATAGTATGTTCACTCCACTTTCTGAAAAAAACGTTATGCCTCCGGCGTCGCCGCCTGAAACTGAAATTCAAAAAAAAGACTCTTAAAAATACTTGCACATCGTGCTTTTTTCAATCCGTGAAGTATATTAAAATGCAAAAATAGAAAAAGAACTCTCCTCGATCAGTTTGGAATGCACTATGAATCAGAATAACAGCGTTATGATCTGCGGTTTCGGGGTCAGCGGAAAAGCCGCCGCGCGACTCGCCGGATACCTCGGAAAACATATTGTCCTTGTCGATGAAAACAACTCGCGTGAAATGCGCGATCAGGCGGCGGAAATCAAAAAACAGTATTCCTGCGAAATGGAGCCCTACTTCTCCTGGACGCCGGAAATCACCCTGCCCCGCTGCGATACCGCGGTCATGAGTCCCGGCATCCGCCGCGGCAGTCCGCTTTTCCTCGCTGCGGAACAGGCGGCTGGTCAGGTCATCAGCGAGCTGGAGTTCGCGTTCCGCCATATTGCCTGTCCAATCGCCGCGATCACCGGAACCAACGGCAAGACAACCACAACGGAGTTGACCACAGCCATTCTCAAAGCATCCGCCATCCGCGCGGAATCGGCGGGCAACATCGGACATGCCCTCAGCGACTGCGCGATTGAAGTGCAGGAGCAGCGCGTCAAATATCTTGTGGTCGAAGTCAGTTCCTTTCAGATTGACACGATCTCAAAATTTCCGAAACACCCGGCCGCCATTCTCAATATTGCCGGCGATCATATCGACCGTCACGGCAGTATCGACGCTTATGCCGCAACAAAATTCCGTATTTTCGCAGGTTCTCCGGACGCTCCGCCGGAGACCAGGATCATCAACAGCAATCTGACGGATTACAAAAACCGCTTTCTTCCGCCGGGACTTCCCGCAACCACGTTTTCCGCAACCGATCCACGGGCGGATTTCACTCTTGAAAACGGCATCATCAAGTTTCACGGAAAGGAAATTCTGCCGTTTGCAGAATCCCGACTGAAAGGCGCTCACAACGCGGAGAACATCATGGCGGCGCTGGCACTGGTCCGCGCGTTTCTGGGAGAAGACGCCATCTTCGCATCATGCGTCAAGGAGGCAATCCGCGCGTTCCAGCCCGATGCGCACCGCATGGAAGTCTTTCTCGAAAAGAACGGCGTAAAATACATCAACGATTCCAAGGCAACCAATCCCCACGCGGTCAATGCGGCGGTCGCAACATTCGCCAACGGCAGAAACATACTCCTGATTCTGGGCGGTCTGGACAAAAACATGGACTTCACTGAACTGGAAAAGAGTCTGCCCCATATCCGGCAGGCGTTTCTGATCGGGCAGTGCAAAGAGAAGATTTACGATGCCATCTCCCATGAAGTCAAATGCAAAATGTCCAGCAGCCTGGAGTCGGCAGTCAAGGACGCCTGCTCGATCGCAAAACCCGGGGACTGCGTTATGCTCTCCCCCGCGACCGCCAGCATGGACATGTTCAGGAACTACGCCGAACGCGGCAGCCGCTTCAAAGAGATCGTGACGGAACTGCTGTCCGTGAAAAACACCTGAATCCATCAGCGCAGGCAGTTCATTCCGCCATAAAAAAAGGCGCGGGATTCGACTCCGGCGCCTTTTGTCACTGCGGAAAAACATCCGCTTATTTTTCATCCGCCACCGGAACAAGCCGGTTGTCAATCCATTTGTTTTCAGAAAGATTGACACGGATCTCATAAACGGGATACATCCAGACGAGATTCATGGAGTTTTCCTTTGCCGGCCACTCATAAACCTCCTCCGTTCCAAGCTCGCAAAGCCTGATCCGGGCATCCTGCTTCCGGAAATGCGCAATCACGATTTTCCCGGATTCCCGCAGTTTCGCCACAACGATGCCGCCGTCCTGCGGATATTCCCCCCAGGCAATCAGGAAAGTCGTCCCCGCCGGATAAACGGCGTTGACCGATTCATCCAGCGCCAGAGCGAAATATTCCTCCTTCAGCTTGCATGCAAAACCGGTGCACCCAGCGCCCGACGGACATTTCCGGACAAAGGAAACCGGGGACTCCACGAGAGGATCGAAATCGGCAAACTGCTCAAACGTCGTGACCGCAACGCTTGAAACGGGCGGAGGCTCGGAAGCCGCCCCGTACTGTGCACGCTCCTCCCTCAGCATATATTTTCCGGGATTCAGGCTTTCCATCTCTTTGTAATGGACGCCCCCCGGCGTGAACGGTTTCAGTCCCGGCTGAATTTTTTCCACCCAGAGCTTTCCGCTGATGTTTGTCGTCTTTCCGCTGCGCCAGAAGAGGATTGTGCTGTGTGCCACGCCAAGATTCTGCGCCAGCAGCGTGACATTGCCGTAATAGTCGCTTGCCCTGTCGATCGCGTCCAGAATTTCAGGAGTTATTTTCATGTTTTCATCTCATGTTGTTGTATGATACGTGTTCTTTGTCCGATGAAAGAATATAATAATCTGCAATTCTTCAAGATGCAAGGAATCTTTTTATCTTTTCCATAAAAAATTGTCAATCTTTCCAAAACCTGAATACAAATCCAATAAAACAGGCATGTAAAACAGAATATGTAGATCATGTTGTCTGCAAAAAGTCAGAAATGTTGACTTTACACACTTTTACTTTTGAACACAGACAACAAAAATGAATATGAGTCGGAAACAAAGCGGCGGGAAACAATTTTACCCGGCAGTCAAACGTATGCGGGCATCGGGAAAAATCCTGCCCGTCCCGGAATCCGGGCATAAAAAAACGCAGTCCCGGAAGACTGCGTTTTCATACTCGCTCAGAGCGGAAACTTATTTGTCATAAGCATGTCCGGCGGAGCCGAGCACATTGATTACCTTGTGGGTATACATCGCCTTCATTCTGTCGCGAGCCGGACCGAGATACTTTCTCGGATCGAATTCGGCAGGTTTCTCTGCAAAGACCTTGCGGATTCCCGCGGTCATGGCAAGACGGGAATCGGAGTCGATGTTGATCTTGCAGACAGCGGACTTCGCGGCTTCGCGGAGCTGTTCCTCCGGAATGCCGACGGCTGCCTTGAGAGCTCCGCCGAATTTGTTGATGATGTCAACTTCTTCCTGCGGAACGGAAGATGCGCCGTGAAGAACGATCGGGAAGCCCGGCAGTTCTTTTTCGATCGCCTTGAGGATATCGAATGCCAGCGGCGGCGGAACCAGTTTGCCAGTCTTGGGATCGACGGTGCACTGTTCCGGAGTGAACTTGTATGCGCCATGGGATGTCCCGATGGAAATCGCGAGAGAGTCAACACCGGTCTTGGTCACGAAATCGACGACCTGTTCCGGCTTCGTGTAGTGGGACTCGGCGGAGGAAACTTCATCTTCGACGCCGGCAAGGACGCCGAGCTCGCCTTCCACCGTGACATCGCGGGGATGCGCATATTCGACAACCTTCTTCGTGAGAGCGACGTTTTCCTCATAGGGAAGAGCGGAACCGTCGATCATGACAGAGGAGAAACCGAAGTCGATGCAGGACTTGCAGAGCTCGAAGCTGTCGCCGTGGTCAAGGTGCAGAACAATCGGAACCGGTCCCTTGCCGTTGCTGATCTCTCTGGAGTATTCCACCGCGCCCTGCGCCATGTAGCGGAGAAGCGTCTGATTCGCGTAATTGCGGGCTCCTTTGGAGACCTGAAGGATCACCGGAGACTCATTTTCAGTGCATGCCTGAATGATTGCCTGGAGCTGTTCCATGTTGTTGAAGTTGAAAGCGGGGATCGCGTAGTTGCCCGCCATCGCCTTTTTGAACATCTCGCGAGAATTCACGAGACCGAGATCTTTGTAGCATACTGCCATTTTGAAATCCTTTCTTTAAAGGTGAAAAATCTGTCCTCTACTTTATACGCCAAACAAAAAATTTCAACCTTCGGAACATAAAAGTTTCGCAAATTGTAAAACGGAACGGAATGCGGGGAATCCCATCGCAACCCGCCCTCAGCGCATCCGGCAGTTCTTACCGGAACACAATCAGCCGGAAGCCCCACGGGGGAATCTCATCCCTCCAGTCGGACTTCAGCGCATAGGAGCGCTCCGGTTCCCATACATCCCTGCCCGTCAGCCCTTCCGCGACTCCGAGTTTTCCGCAGTCGAGCTTCACATCGACCGTCACCGTTTCCGGCGTGTCGTTGAGCACTGCCAGCATCAGACGCCCCGAATTGACGTAGGCGGACGCGACAATCCGGTCCGAAACCGGCGCCATGACTCTGACCGCGTCCGAATCATACCAGGGAAAGAACTTTGTCTCGTCATTCCAGCCCAGCGCATCCTGTGCGTCATGCCAGCGTGCAATCAGTTCATTCCGGTCCCAGAGATCAACGTCATTGACTGCCGCAAGACCGATGTAGTGCAGAGTCGCCCGCCGCCAGACGGGATTGTCCATGCTGTAAGTCCGGTATTTCTGCGGACTCCCGATTTGCAGTCCGCGCCTCACCTGCGGAATCAGGGCGGTTTTCGCAGACCAGAGATAAGGCGAGAACGTAGCGCAGAAGCTGTGCGGAGTCAGCAGATTGTAATACCCGTCGCGGGAAGCCACGTCGTGTTCCATTCCCTCGCCTCCGGCAAGCACATCGGCAAAACTCTGGAACGGCATCAGGCGCCACCACTCCGCATGATAGGCGATCTTGGCATCCGGTCCCTGGCGCTTGATCATCCGGTAAACAGCAATCGCCATTTCGCGGAAACGGTCGATCAGCAGATGCGTCCGCTCCTGACCGGCGGCATCGCGCCAGAGCCTGCAACCGTGTTTTTCGTTGTAGCAGCTCTCCTCCCACGGCGCATCGAAATAGAAATTCCGGGTGCCGGGACGAAGAAGCGGATTGTCCGGGCGGGTAAGGAAGCTGTTCCAGTTGTTCAGGCGGAAGTTACGGTAGCTCTCTCCGTTGATGCAGCCCTCCGCATAGGCATCCTGCCCCTCCCCCGTCCATATTCCGTAAGTGCGGTTGTGCTTGATCTGCCGCCAGAGCTCCTCATACCAGATCCACTCAGGAGAAAACGGACCGGCAAAGTTGAAAGCGGAATAATGAAACAGTTCCCTGAACTGCCTGCGGGTCCGGTTGTAGTAGTCCATTCCGTTGTAGGGAGGTTCCATGCGGATGCGGTCAGGGTCAAGGAAATTGAAATCCGCCCACGGTGTAAACCACATCTGCCACTCTTTGCCGATTCGCCGGCGGAGCAGAGAACGGTTCAGCGGTTTGGTCGGCGTGGGAGTCAGCCCGAAACGGTATTCACGGGGGGAACTGAATGTAAGCGGACTCGATGCCAGAAGCAGAGAAAGGCGCGCCGCTTCGGCGTCCCGTTTCATCATAACATGTTTTCCGCCCTGACGGAACTGCCAGCCGCAGAGATTTTCCGCCGTGAAATTCAATCCGGTCCGGAAATTCCCGATCCAGAGGGCGGGCTGCGGCAGAAGCGAAACGGCAAAGGAATCGCCGGCTTTTCCCGACACGCCGCCGATCGCCCTGTTGTCGCGCACAAGTTTCACCTGCTCATTGCGCAGAGGCAGTTCCAGCGCAAGTTTCGCCACGCTGATTTTCCGTTTCGGAGTCAGTTTCAGCGTAATCTGCGCATAGCCGTCGAAATGGATTCTGATACGGCTTTCCGCCGTCAGTTCCCGATATTCCGTCCGTTTTTCATATTCGGCATACAGAGAAGTCGAAGCAATCTTCCTGACGGACGGCGCATTCAGGGGGACGAGGCGCTTTCCGTTCAGCACCAGAGCATCCGGCGCGGCGTACAGCTCCCCGCCCTGCGATGAAAGCGAAGAAAACAACACGCCGTCTTCCAAATTGAATTTGCGTCCCCAGACACTCGCAGACGCGGACTCCGCGACCACAGGAGTCCAGCCGCCCGGAGGCAGTTGATCGCGGTCGGGATCGACGTAAGGACGGGTCAGAGGATCGTCGGCGGGAGGAATGCGGATCGCCTGTTCGTGGATTTTCAAAGTCTTTCCCGCCGGGTCCGTCAACTCCAACTGGAGCCGGTAGCTGCCCGGAGCCGCCTTGATGGGAAATTTCATATTGAAGAATGTCAAAGCCGGAACCGGAATGCTCTGTTCCTGCGTTGACCGGACCTTGCCGGCTTCATTGATGAAACTGACTTTGACCTTGCCGTCCGCCGCCCCCTGAAACGCAACCAGCAGTTCACGGCTGTCAAGCAGGGTGTAGAGGAACTTCACGACCAGCGGCAGGTTCCTGCGAACCGAAAGATCCGTGCGGTAGACAAGCCCGTTTCCGGAATTCAGGCGCAGGGAAGTCAGATTCCAGTCCGGGATGGAGTTCGTCTGATATGACAGCGGCGCGGCAAGCGGACGCGAAAGACGTTTATGCCCGTAGTTCTTTGTCGTATCGGTGTCGAAAGTTACGGAAAGTCCGTCCGCCGCGGCAATCCGAAGCATGGTTCTGTTCCGCTCCAGATCATAAATGGAACCGATCGTCACGGGTGGCATGTCGCGGCGCAGCATGAGTCTTGCGCCCCCGCCGAGATCGTCCTCCCCGGCAACAAGATTGATCGTCCAGCCGTTTGCCCCTTCCTTCAGCCCGGTCTCTTTCAGCGGAACCGCGACTTTGAATTCGCCGGCGGCGGATGAAGCAAGCGGATATTCATATTTTTTCCCCTCCGGAGAATTCAGCTTAAGCAGAACGGACGGAGCATGTGTCTTCACTCCCGCATAAAGAGCCGTGTCATCATAGCCGAGCGTGTAATGGCTCTGGCGGACCGACAGCTCCCCTGTTTTCCGGTTGCTGAATCCGGTGCTTCCGAACGCCTCCCTGCCATATCCGACCGTAATCAGATTGAGCGGAGGATTCGGATTATCTTTCCGATACAGTTCCTTCACCTCATCAAGAGTCAGCATCCGGTCAAAAATTTTGAACTCATCCAGCAGACTCAGGCGCCCCGGCTGCTGATATTTGAAACTGTGCTTGAATTCTCCGAGCAGGAAGTCGCTTTTCGGCTCCAGATTCCTGAGCGGAAAATGAATCCGCTGTTCCGTGACTAAGCGCCCGTCGATATACATGGACAACTGAACTGGATTCCAGTTGCAGACGACATGGTGCCATTCCCCCGGCTTCCACTCTCCCGGCTTGAACTGGGTGAAAAGCCAGAATCCAAGCTCGCCGCGCATGAAATAGAATGTCTCGCCGACACAGTATTTATAGATCATGAAATGGTTTTTCCCGGCTCTCGCATCAAAGACAGGCACAAAAAATCCGGTGTCGCTTCCTTTCCAGTTGTCAGGCTTGAGCCAGAACGAGATCGCCCCCTCGGTCCAGTTGAGGTTCTTCTCATGCGGATAGGCGACTCCGTGCCGCACCCCCTGCGGATCGGTTCCGATGACAAGCGCCTTTCCCCGGATTCCTTCCTGAAAGCTGACAGGAGTTTCCGTTTTGAATGTTCTGCTCCCGCGAGCCGATGTCGGCTCAAGAGAACCGTCAAAGTCGGCATAAAAAATCGGTTCTGCGGCATGGATGGCAAACGAACATAAAAGGGAGGCGCCCATTGAGGCAAGTTTGGAAATCGTGTTTCTCATCGGTATTGTCCTTTCAAATCAGAGCTGTGATGTCAATGATGTGTTATCTGTCCCACGGTCTGTAACTGCCGGAGTCCCCGTTGCGCCAGAAGTAAGTGTATGCCGCCTGAGAATAGGTTCCGCGGCTCTCTCCGCTGATCCAGAACGGAATCTGGTTCCGGGTAAGACTGCGCACCGAACCGGAAAGATAAACGAAATTCGCCGTTCCGATATGCCGTTCCAGCCGGAGGGCGTCCCAGTCGTACACAGAGAAAATATCCATCTGGCGGTCTCCGAAATATACGGTTTTTTCAGGAAATTTCAGTTCCTCGTTCGGCAGATGATTCTGATTCGGTCTGTCCGGATAATAGGCTTTAAGATAGCCGTTGATTCCGTAATCGGTCGACTGATTGTAGCCCCATCCGCGTTTATACTGCCCGTTGTTCAATACCCCTTTCCAGGCAGGACACGTCAGAAGTTTCGGAGTTATGTTCGGTGCCGTCTCGCCCGCCCTGCATCCCGGCGCGGGTGGCACATAGCCTGTCATGATGAGAAGCACATGCCAGTAATCACTTGCGGCATAACCGTCCGGAGCGTAGCCGCAGGCTTTCAAGTGACTTGGAATCCGGCGTGTCTTGTAGTCGTCGCAATACATCGACACGGCGAAATACAGCTGCTTCATGTTGTTCACGCATGAAATCGACTTCGCCTTGTCACGCGCTTTCGACAAGGCAGGCAGAAGCATTCCCGCAAGAATCACAATGATCGCTATCACGATCAGAAGCTCGATCAGTGTGAAAATTCTCGTTTTCCCCCTGGAAGCAAGAACAGAAGGAACGGGGAAACAATCGAACAATGGAACATTGGAACATTTAAACATTTGAAGGAAGAAGCAAGGCGGGAAACGGTGCAATGCCAGTCTTGAAATGGAGCCGTGACACCCCTCCCTGCAGGTTTTCCCCGCAAACAGCGGGATCAATGCGGCAGTTTTTCTCTTCATATCGTCCTATTCCTCCTCATAGATTGGACAGGTTGATTTTCCCTGAATCAGCTCTGCATGAAAAAGCGGCAGCCGGGAAAGCTCTTTTCCGGAGCGGACCGCTTCGATCCCTTCGCTCATAATCCGGTATCCCATTTCAAAACGCGGAATACGGAAATAGGTATATTGCGGCAGCAGCCCGCTGAAAGTCACACCGGTCGCAATGCCCGCGGTCTGAAAGTCGCGCCCGATCTTCAGACCGCACTGGAAAGCGGCTTCATACAGGTCCGCAACAAGATCGGAGTGCATGCAGTAAATGAAATCCGGGCGTTCCCCCATCAGCTTTTCCGCGAGAATCTCGTGGTCAACCGCATCGAAGCGCCAGAAAAAACGGTCTTCCACAGCAATCCCGCACGCTTCGCAGGCGCTCTGAAACATCGCGGACTTTGCCGTTTCACCGGAATCCATCCCGATCATGCCGGCTGTCCGGCATCCACAGGCGCGAATATGCCGCGCCATACGCCGGAAGACAGCATCTCTGTCATAATCCACCGGAATCATTGGCGCGGGGATCGTCTCGTTCTTGTCACCGACCATGCGGAATGCCGGAATGACACCGGCGATTTCCCGCTGAAGCTGTTCCAGCTGGTGGCCGACGAAAATCGCCATGTCGTATTTTTTCAGTTCGGCGGTCTGCCGCTTCAAAAGTCCCGGCTCCGGGCAGTCCTCGAAATAGACAAACTGCAACACTGCATTTTTTCCTGCCGCCGCGCTCATAAGCCCCCGCTGAAGCTCCGAACTCAATGCCCAGTTCTCTTTCTGCAGAACCTTCGGCGACATCTCCTTTTCCGGAAAAGCAAAACAGATATTGAGCCGGCGCTTTTCCCGGCTCAGATGCTCCGACACATAAATGCCCTTCATTGGAATCCGCCGGATCAATGCCTCAGCCTCCAGAATATCCAGCGCCTTGATCACCGTAACCGGGCTGACATCAAAATCACCGGCAAACTGCCGGACGCTGCCCAGACGTTTCCCCGGCGTATATTCTCCGGCAGCAATCCGTTCCCGGAGAATACCGCTGATCTGATCCGGCAGCGGCAAGGCTTCATCTTTTCGCAGCAGCAGTTCCGCGCTGTTCATCTGTTATATCCTGTTTTAACTGTTATTGTCTGTTACACTGTTAATTATAATGACAAATCCGCTTTTGTCAATCCCTGCAGAGAAAAAAATGATTTTTTTTACGATCCCGCAATACAATGCAGGTGAGACCATCGGCGGAGAAATCAGGAATCAACTCTTGAGGCGGCGGGGAGAAAATCTTTCCGCCCCTACGGTTTGATCACGGTCTTCAGCATGGGATCACGGGGATCAATCTGACGCTCGAAAGCATGTTGAAGCTCTTCCAGCGGCAGAATGTCGGTCACATATTTTTCCGGATGGATCATTCCTTTGGCAATCAGGTCGATTGTCTCCTCAAATTCCACACGTGAACAGGAAACGCTGCCCAGCAGAGAAACCTCCTGCAGCACCGCGCGGTTCATGGCGAATGAGACTTCCGGTGTGATGGAATTGCCGATCATCACCACTTTGCCTCCGGGGCATACAGCGTTTACGCATGTATTCAATGCGGATGCCGCACCCGCCGCTTCAAATGCGATGTCAAAACCTCCCTGGGAAGCCGCCTTCAAACGCTCGGCGATTCCGGGATCACTGCCGTCGAAATATTCATCGAATATTCCGATTTCACGGGCTTTCCTGGTCTTGACTTCGCTGATACTGCTCATCGCGACACAGGAAGCTCCCGCCTTCCTGGCGAGTTCTCCCAACATCTGCCCGATGATTCCGCTGCCGACAACCAGAACTTTGTCATGAAGCCGGATTTTCGAGCGATGGATTGCATGATATGCCACCATCAGAGGATCAATCAAGCCTGCCGCAACATCCGAAACGGAATCGGGCAGCAAGTAGGCGTTCGAGGCTTTGCCGACAAAACGTTCCGCATAGGCGCCGTTGCAGACGAAGCCGATGTAGTTGGTTCCATTGACTTCACGGCAGAGGTGTTCCCGGCCCGCCATGCACTGATCGCACTTGCCGCAGTAAAGATTCGCCCAGAAGGTGACGCGATCACCAGGCTTGAAACTGCTGTCTCCGGGATTGGTGACGACTCCGCAGAATTCATGCCCCATCACAAAACCGCAGTTTTCCTGTTTGCCCCAGCCTCTGCCGGCCGTCCACATGTGAACGTCGCTGCCGCAGACACCGCAAGCGGAAACTTTGATTTCCATCATACCCGGACCAACCGGAGTTACCGGAATTTGTTTGATCTCAATCTGCCGCGGACCGGTCAGAACCGCGGCTTTCATCAGGTCCTCTCTCATACTTTACTACTCCTTTCTGTGGTTGAAAAGAATCCATCGGACTTCCGGACTAAATATAACCATTAGAGTTACTGTAAGGCAAGATCATTTTTTTAAAATTCATGATTTTCCGGAAAACGTAATTCGGGCAGCTTGACAAAATATTACCATATAGTATATTTCATTGCAATAATTTTCTATATCAAAACATCAGTCGTCAAAAACAGGGAGCACCGCCATGGAGCTTTATGAAGCTATTGAAAAACGTCGCACGATCCGCGATTTCACGCAGCAGCATGTCCCGGATGAAATCCTGAACCGCATTCTGGAAGCAGGTCTGAAGGCGCCGTCGCACGATCATGCCCGCGACTGGCATTTCGTCGTTGTCCGGAAACCGGAACGGATTGCGGAAATTCTCCGGCATGTCGCCGACGGTGCGGATGTGCAGATGGACATCATCAACCATTGGATTGAAGCCACGGAATGTCAGAAGTCCATGTACAGCGACGCAATCCCCAAACAGGTGAAAATGCTTTCGCAGAGTCAGTGCCTGGTACTGCCGCTGTTTCGCGCGGGAGCTGAACTGACGACTCCCCGCGACATCAGCTCTTTGAATTCCTTTGCTTCGATCTGGTGTCTCATTCAGAATATGCTCCTGGCAGTCACGGCGGAAGGACTGGCGTGCGCGCTGCGGATTCCGATCCGCGGGGAGGAACTCCATGTGCTGAAGACAATTCATGCGCCGGAGGGGTATCGGATGCCGTGTTATCTTGCGATCGGGTATGCCTCGCCGACAGCGAAAATCATCCGGCAGACAGAGATTTCCGCTGCGGAGCGCATTCACCGCGAAGACTGGTAGAGCGATCATCCGCTGCCGCATGACAGGGGGCGGAACAGCTCCGCACCTGTCACTGCAAAATGCGGAAGCGCCGTTCTGAAAGAACGCAACGCAGAGATGCGTCTCTCTTATCTGACGGTGTATCCTCCATCGACGGCAATTCCCTGACCGACAATAAAACTTGCATCCGGGCTGCAGAGCCAGAGCACTGTGGAGGCGACCTCCCCGGGATGCCCGAAACGCCCGATCGGTTCGGCAACCTCTTTGATTGCACCGGTCTTCAGCATTTTCTCCACCATCGGCGTTTCAATCGTTGCCGGGCAAACCGCATTGATGCGGATTCCCCGTGCCGCATATTCCAGCGCCGCGCATTTTGTCATGCCAAGCACCGCATGTTTGGAAGCATGATAAGCGACACGCCCCGGCAGACCGATCAGCCCTCCGATGGAAGAGCAGTTGACAATGGCATAACCGCTGCCGCCCTGGCGAAGCATCTGCCGCAGCTCGTACTTCATGCAGAGAAACATACTGCGGAGATTGATGTTGATTACCCGGTCGAATTCAGAGGATTCCAGTTCGGCTGTCTCCACGTCATCACTCATGATTCCCGCATTATTGTAAGCATAATCAAGCCGCCCGAACGTTTCCGCGGTAAACTTCACCATGGCTTCGACCTGTTCCTCCTCCGTCACATCGCACACCATATATGCCGCACGAAGTCCCCTGGCAGTCAGGCTGTCCGTAATTTCCCGAAGCAAATTTTCTCTCCTGCCCGTCAGAACGACGGAAGCGCCCTTCTCTGCAAACATGACCGCCGTCGCTTTCCCGATCCCGCTGGTGGCACCGGCAACCAATGCTACTTTTCCGTTCATCTCCATTGTGATCCTCCTGTTTTCAATTATGGTTTCAATTGGAACTCATGCAATTCCTCATTTTCCGATTTCCTGCGCCCCCTTTTCAGAATTCAATATAAAACCGTACTTCAAAATGGCAAATACTTATTTGCTATACCGCGATATACTTATTTGCTATACCGGACTTTCAGAAAAAAACGTTTTTTCCGAAACAGGCGCTTGACTTCCAGTTACTCTAACGTTTACGTTGTCCGGTAAACTCGCATGCAATCATAAAACAAAAGAGGTGTTTTCATGAACAGACGTGAATTTTTGAAGGGAGCTTTCACGATCGCCGCGCTGGGTTCCGTCTCGACCCTGCTGGCACGCACCGGCTTGGGTGCGGGCGGCGAAAGCGGGACAGACGGCAATCCGTCAGAAAAAAACGGCATGATCTACCGGACATTGGGACGCACCGGACTCAGGGTCAGCGCCATTGCGCTTGGCGTTGAAGGATTTCAGCGGCGTTCCCGCTCCGAAGTCAGGACTCTGTTCCAGTATGCGGCGGATCGCGGCGTGAATTTCCTGGACATCTGCGTGGTTGATCCCGAAATTGTTGCGGGATTCGGAGACGTCATCCGGAAAAAACGCGACAGGTTCGTGATCCAGGGGCATATCGGTTCGATCTGGGAACACGGTCAATATCGCCGCACCCGCGACCTCGCCGCGACAAAGCGGGCGTTTGAAAGCATGTTGAAGAATCTCGGCACCGACTACATCGACGTCGGCATGATCCACTATGTCGACGACTCCGGGGATTATGACCGGATTTTCAATGGGGAAACCATTCGCTATGTCAAAAAGCTGAAGGCGGAAAAAACTGTCCGTCATATCGGCTTGAGCACGCACAATCCGGAAATTGCCAGACGGGCGATTGCCGGCGGTCTGGTGGACGTGCTGATGTTCTCCGTCAATTTGAGCTACGACGCCGATCTCGCCGGAAATGCGCTGACCTTCAACAAGGAACGTCAACAGCTTTATGAGCTCTGCGAACGCAGGGGCATCGGGCTTGATGTGATGAAGGCATATGCGGGAGGCAATCTGCTGACCGACAATTCTCCGTTCGGAATGGCGTTCACGCCGGTTCAGTGCCTGCACTACGCCCTGACCCGTCCGGGAGTCGCGGCGGTGATGGCCGGCTGCCGGACCCCCGCCGAGATTGATTCCGCTCTTGCGTGGTGCACCGCTTCCGCCGCCGAGCGCGACTACTCAAAAGTGCTTGCCGGAGCAAGCAGAAATACCTGGACCGGCTACTGCCTTTACTGTGGTCACTGCGCCCCCTGCCCGAAGGAAATCGACATCGCGAGCGTCAACAAATACTTGAATCTCGCCCTTGCGCAGAAGGAGGTTCCCGATACGGTCCGCGATCATTACCGGCTGCTGAAACATCATGCCTCGGAATGTATTCAATGCGGAGCGTGTGAAAAACGCTGTCCGTTCGGCGTCCCGGTCCGGCAGAAAATGAAAGAAGCCGCAAAAGTATTCGGTGTCTGACAAAAACCGGGTGCCCGGCACGGAAGAATGTCCGCGCATTCTTCCGTCGCAAAAGCGGTCCCGGGATGCCCGGATGAAAGCCATGCAGGAAGATTGCCCTTGAACTTCCGTGCTTTGCGATGTATTGTACCGGAATCCGAGAAAAAATGACAGGAGGGCAAAACAATGAAAAAACATTTCTTATGTATCCTCGCCGCTGCAGCTGGAATCATCGTTCTGACGGTTCAGGCAAATTCCGGAGATACGGCGGAGGGCATGGTTTTCTCTTCGGGGAAAGCCGCAGTTGATGCCGTGGACAGGGATTGCGTCCAGATTCAGGTACTGCATTCCCGTGTCTGTCCGGATGTACGCCGCCATGCGGAAGGATGTTATGTTCAGGAAGCCGTGGGAAGAGTCGTTTTCGCCGGCGAAAAAGTCAAACATCTCCGGGTCGGGGACTGCGTCGGATTCAGAAACAGTTTCATTCCCTGCGGGGACTGCGCCAACTGCAGAGCCGGACGGAAAATGGACTGCCGCAATGCAGGCGGGGTGTGCGGAGAAAACTGCCGGAACCATACGGCAGGACAATGCAGAACCGTGATCGTCACGGCGGAGGGCAATGTGATGAAAGTCTCCGGGACGGAAAAAAGCGAACAGGTGTATTCCCGTCTTTGCGGAACAGCCGGACACTGTATCCGGCTTCGCTGTTATGAACCGGCGGACAATGACATTTCCAGTCGCGGGCACCACGGGCATGGATGCAGACGCGACCGTCACTGCCGGTAATTCAGTGATTCTGACGCGGAACATACGGAAACTGCCGGGGCAGATATTTCCGCCGCGTCAGATGCCTCCCGGAACGGTTTCACAGCGGGCGGAAAAAATTCCGCACAGCTCATGAAGTCAGTGAGAACCGCGCCGGTAAGCGGCGTTCACCAGCATGGAGCAGAGTTCCGGGAAGGAAATTCCCGCGGCGCGCCCGGCTTTCGGAACCAGACTGTTTGCCGTGCATCCCGGAATGCTGTTGCCTTCCAGAACGCAGATGGAGTTGTCCTCGACAGACGCCATCACATCCACGCGCAGAATCTCCTCCGCTCCGGAAACTTCGTAGAACTTCAACGCCGCAGCCTGGATTTTCTTCTGAAGTTCCTCCGGCAGATTTCGCGGAGGACAGAGATATTCCGTATCGCCCGAAGCGTGGGTGTATTTCGCGTCGTAGTCATAGATTTTGCCTTCATAGCGGATTTCGATCACCGGAAGCGCCTTTCCGTCAATGATCCCGACTGTCGTCTCCACCCCTTTGAAAAACTCTTCCACCAGAGCCCTGTTCCCGTAACGGAATACAAGCTCCATCGCTTTTTTCCAATCTTCCGGCGTCTCCACAAGAGTAATGCCGAAGGTGGAACCCTCATTGGAAGGCTTGACGATCAAAGGCAGCTTCATTCCTTCGGGAATCGTCTCCGACGGTTCAGTCAGCACCGCATATCCGGCATTCGGAATGCCGTGCAAGTCCATCAGCTTCTTGCTCGCCACCTTGTCCATAATGAGGGCACAGGCGGCAGAACCGGAGCCGACAAAACGGATGCCGGCGTCCTCCAGCATTTTCTGAATACGTCCGTCCTCTCCGTATCCGCCATGCAGAACCGGCCAGACTACATCCGCCCATTCTTTCATTTCCGGCGTGACGGCAAGCTCTTGGATGTCATACTCGCGCACCTCATATCCGGCTTCGCGAAGCGCATCCGCCACAGCTTTTCCCGACTCAAGAGACACCTCGCGCTCACTGCTGACGCCGCCTTTCAGGACAAGAATCTTTGAAGGCGCTTTTTTTTCCGTGGAAACCATATTCACAAACCTCACTTCAGGCTGCAATGCCATATTGTATTTCAATTGAACCCGCCGGATCATCTCCGCAACGAGCCTGGTAAAATCAGATTCAGTGCCGGGAACATCATCTCCGGCTTTCACGATCCAGTTCGCATGTGCTTCGCTCACCATGTAACTGCCGCGGCGGAGCCCCTTGCATCCGGCGCCTTCCAGCAGCATCCCCGCAGGACGGTCAGGCGCCGGATTGCGGAATACGCTCCCTGCGCTTCTGCCCTTCGGCGCTTTGCCGCGACGCGCAAGTTCCGCGGCGATGCGCTCCTTCTCCTCAGCCGGATCCACCGGGGAGAAACGCAGAACAAGCTCCGTGACAAGCACTTTTCCGCGAATCACCGGAGAACTGCGATAGGCAAGTCCGAGCTCCCCGACAGAATATTCTTTCAATTGAGGCACCGCCTCCAGCGTGATACCTTTCGCGGAAACCAGAAAATCGGAGAAGGAACTGCCCATCGCCCCGGCGTTCATGGCAAGAGCCCCGCCGAGAGCTCCCGGAATGCCGCAGAGTGCGGTGGCTCCGCCGAGAGCATGTCCCGCGGCAAAGCGGATGACCTCAAGCAGAGAACACGCGGCGCCGGCGCGGATCATGCCGCCGGGCAGGAGCTCCAGCCTGCCGAATTCCGACGCGGAGGGAAGTTTCAGAAAGACAAGACCGGGAACAGGGACGTCCGAACCGACAATGTTCGTCCCCTTCCCCAGAGGAAAGACTGTTTTTCCTGAAGAATATGCAATCCGGACGGCATTCAGAGCGTCCCGCATATTGACAGGCTCAACCAGTAAAAAAGGGGCGGAACCCGCCCCTAAAGTGGTATAACGGGCCCATGAAGCAAAATGAACCGCGGAACCGCCGGATATTCCGTTCAGAAATTCCCCGGGGATCTCCAGCAGCTCAGATGACGACATGGACAGGCTCTACCGTTTTATTTCTTTTTATAGACCTTGGCAGGATCAAAGACACGCTCGCCGATTACGGCAAGCTCGCCGTTCTTTTCCAGTCTGCGGAAGAAACAGGAACGGTATCCTTCATGACACGCGGCACCGCCGATCTGGTCAACCTTGAAAATCACCGTGTCCTCGTCGCAGTCTACAAGGATTTCCTTGATGACCTGGGTATTGCCGGACTCCTCGCCTTTTTTCCAGAGTTTGTTTCTGGAACGGGACCAGTAAGTGGCAACACCGCTCCTGAGCGTTTCATTCCAGGACTCTTCATTGATATATGCGAGCATGAGCACATCGCCCGTCTTATAGTCCTGCGCGATAGCGGGAATCAACCCCCCGCTCTTCTTGAAATCCAGATTCAGCATTGGATTCTTCTCCTGATGTTTCGTATTGATTATCTCGTGTTCGGCACATTCCTGCTCAATAGAAAGACTCGGTCAATTTGCCCTCTTCCTTCTTGAGCTCCTTTTCCGCCTTCTTTGCATCGGCTTTCAGCTCTTTTTTCACTTTTCCCGCATCGGCATCCGCCTTGGCTGCATCCGCCTTGACCTTTTTCTCAACGGCCTTGACATCCTTCCTTACATCAGCCTTGACCTTTTTCTCAACGGCCTTGACATCCTTCCTTACATCAGCCTCCGCCTTCTTCACCTCATCCTTGACTTCCGCCGCAACCTTTCCGGCATCCGCCTTGACTGCCGCTTTTTCCGGTTCAGCCTTTTTCACAGGAGCCTTCACGTCCGCCTTTGCGTTTTCAGCCGGAGCCGCCTTTTCCGCAGGCACGAGCTTCTGCTCCATTTCATTCACCTTCGCAGGCGTTTCCTTCTTTACGGTCGGAACCTCGTATGCCTTCACATCCGGAACAGGCAGTTTCTCGCCTTTCTTGTAGAACTGGACGAAGAGCTTGAACGATGTATATTTTTCCGCCGGGGCAATTCCGTGGAAACGGAAGATGTTTCCGGGAAGAGCCGAAGAGAACTGCCAGGGCAGACATGCCGCACGCCCCTGTTCGTCAATCCAGTCGAAGCGGTAGGCAAGTGTCAGCAGCGGATCGCCGTTAAAAATCCAGTACCAGAAGGAAGTGCGGCTGATTTCAATCGTGACGTCCACGGTAAGCAATCCGTTGTCATCCGTCTTGGAAAGGACTTCCAGATTCCTCATGCCGAAATCCGAATTGCCTTTCAGCTCGACCCGTTCATCGGTGATGCCCTTCTGGATGACAAAGTTTTCCTCATTGCCTGCACAGCCGCAGACTGCGGCGGCAAGACTCAACGCACATACTGCACTCATTAAGATTTTCATACTTGTAGTTCTCCATTTCTTTCAAAATAACAAACAGACCTGTATCATGTAATATAGGTTCGTTTTGCAAAAAAAACACCCCGGGAACAACAAAAAAATCAAGAATGTGCAACGATTGTCGCAAGAAGTTCCAGATTTTCCGTTCCGACCGCCTTGATTGAATGTCCCTCCCCGCTCCGTGTCAAAGTGCTGTCGCCGGGCGCCAGCTCCCTGACCGTGCCGTTGTCATTGGTTTCGGCACGTCCGCTGAGAATATAGTACAATTCATCCTCCCCCTCATGCACATGATAGCCGATGGAATCGCCCGGTTTCAATACGATTCTGGCATAGAGACGCATATTCCGGTTCAATTCTCCGTCTTTCTTCCAGATGTGATTGAAATTTGCGTCACCGACTCCGCCCCGCACACAGTTGCGGACTTCAAGGGTACAGTCATTTTTACTTTTGAACATGGCATATTTCTCCCATTTGCAATTCAGGGAAAGACGCATCGCGCGTCCTCCCTGTTACTCTAACACAATTTCCGGCACATGCAAGACTCACTTTGCCACCGGGCCGAAGATATTCCCGTATTTCTTGCTGTTCAGGGACTCTATGAAAGAACTGATCTTCGTGAAAGTGCTGCACGGGTCGGTCGTCGGGTCCATGCAGTCGCCGTCAAGAGTCAGCAGAGGCAGATTGACCTTGCGGAGCTCTTCGCGCAGGTGTTTGGCAAAACAGCTGTCCGAAAGCGAACAGCGCCCGAATCCGTGATTGTAGAGGATGCAGCCGTTGAGCTTTGCCGCGGCGGCATTCTGGCTGATATAGTTGACCCGGAGTTTCGGATCCAGATAACCGACGGTCAGAAGTTTTCTCGCAAGCGAACGGTAGGGCTCATCGGGATCCAGGTCAATCCAGTCGACAAAGTTCACTTCCTCGAAGACAATCGGCGCGTTGCAGGTATCCTCAATATAGTCCAGAATCTTCGTATCGTAGAAGGGCGGCAGATGCAGCCAGAGAATGCGGTGCGTATCCTCAATCGAATAACGCTGTTCCGCCCATTCCCTGCGCTCCAGCAGCTCGTTGTAGAACTGCTGCTGAATGTCAATCAGATCTTTTTTACCCCACAGCTGGGAAAAGAGAATCGCATTGTAGACGCCTTCCGCCCCGCGGATCAGCGGCGGGCTGGACCAGCGCAGGTCATTGCATTTTTTGGAGATCGCCGCCGCCTGATTGGAAAGATCGCAGGCCTCGGACAGCCTGCCGGGGTCCATCTTGAGTCCGAGCGCCTTCTCCATTTTGCGGACTGCGGTTTCAAGTCCCTCGGCAATCGTCTCCACCGCATTGTCGTCGTTCATGCTGACCGGCGTATGAAGCGAATAGAAACGGTCGGTAAAGTCATACTGCCGCGCAAGATCCTGAAAAATGCGTTCCCCCTGCTGGCAGGGCTGCGAGGTGGAAACGCCGAAATCCGGTTTCGGCAGATCGCTTCCCTCCAGCACGCGCAGGAAGGAACAGGTTTCCGCGGCGAACCCCTTGTAGGCGGCAACGTCAAGCGCTTTTTTGGTGCGTTTTGAATTGCGCGCAAACAAAGCGGCATACGTCTCAAGCGTCAGCATGCGGACGCCGAGCGCGTTCAGAATCTCCGTCGGGAAGAAGAGATTCCGCCATACCGTCGGCATTTTGCTGTTTTTGGAGAAGAACTCCCTTCTTGTGGAGTTTGCGCGCATCTGAATCGACTTCAGCGGCACGGGGGCATATTCCAGTTTCCGCCGGATCAGCTTGTCCTTCAGAGCCGCATATTTTCTTGCAAGGCAGGCGGTGCCGAGCGCACCCATGACGCGGTGAAATTCCGGGATAATAATATTGTTCCCGGTGATTTCGCGCAGATAATAGGCGACCGCGCGATTGGAGGCGACGCCGCCCTGGAACACCACATCCCCGTCATAGTGGAACAGGAGCTCCCCTACCCCGGAAATAATGGTTCTCGCCTGTGCACGGCACGCCCCGGCGACAATCTGACCGAGCGGATAGCGGTTCTTGAACTTGTTGATGGAGGTCGCGCTCAAAACGGCGCAGACGCTGGAAAACTCAAGGTCGGAATCATAGTTGACTTTATCGGCCATCTCTTCGACGGGAATGTTCAGCTTGAGCGCGACGCTGTCGAGAAACGCTCCGGTTCCGGCGGCGCAGATGCCGCTCATCTTCGAGGTCCACATCTGCATTCCGTCGTTGTAAATCATCGCCTTGCTGTCCTGCCCGCCGACATCCAGAATCGCGCGGCAGTTCGGGTAGTAATGAAGCGCGCCGGCCACATGCGCGGAAACTTCACTGACCTGAAAGTCAAAGTTCAGGAACTTCCGGGTGTCTTCCACAATCTGGCTGCCGGTTACAACGGTGCAGCAGACATTCTTCATCGTCAGCCCCGCTTCCGCAAGAAACTCCTCCACGGTCTTCTTCAAGGCGCCGAGATTGCAGTGCCCGCAATTGCTGCACCGCCCGGAACAGGTGAGTTTGCCGGATTCCACGGGACGGGTCCTCCGGTAAACGGTATGCGTGACTTTTCCGTCCGAAGTCATCAATACCGCTTTAAATGTCGTTGACCCGACATCAATCCCCAAATAATATTTCTCCATACTTGCCACTTGCTTTTATCTTCAAAATTATTTTGTTTTTCAATAAATTTTAGTAATATATACTGAAAATTTATTTTTTCCATGAAACATGGCTGAAAAAGCAGAAGATAATTCAGTTTTTCGGCAAAGACGGACAGGACTTTTCAGAAAAAAAATCCGTTCCGCGGCAAAGGATTTTTGACTTTTGAGCGTCGCGAATATATGTTATGCGTCAATGGAACGGTAAAACAAACGGGCAGGTCATGAAGCATCTACTGAAAATCCTGAGCATTTCATTTGCAGCCGCTCTCGCCGCCACGGCGTCTGCAGACAAGACATCGTGGCAGGAGCGGGCAAGAAGCCGGAAAAACGTTTCCAAAGCCGCACGGGAACTGAACGACATGGCGCGCGGAACCAGAGTCGCAAGAAACGTCCGGGACCATCTGGAAAATCTGGGGCGGGCAGTCAACTACGCCTTGAAGCAGGAACAGCTGACCGGTTCGGAAGCACGTCAGATCAATTCCATTCGCAGAAATATCGAAAAATATCTGGATCAGATTGAGGAAGAAGGCGAACTCAGCCAGAGAGACGCGCAGAAACTTTATTCCGAAATCAGCCGCGGATACAGTCTGCTCTGGTTCCTGCGCCGCAACAATGCCGGAAAGAAAGTCCGGATGTCCATTCTCGGAAAGGAGATCGCGCTCAAGGAGGAATATCAGAAAAAGGTGGACAGGAAGTCCCTTTCCAAAGATGAAACGGCAGATATTCTGAAAGCGTATTACAAGGCATTCCGCATCCGGGACAGAATGCAGATGATCTCCCTTTCTGCGGAGCAGAAGCAGAAAATGGAGCGTTCCTGTTTCGACACGCTTTCAGAATATTTTGAAATCATTGAAAAATAAGCGGTTCCGCTTCTCCAGAAGCCCCGGAAGAAAAAGCTCCACATCCGGGTTTTCGTCGGTCACGGGAATCATGTTTTCCGGCGTGCGCATCTCCAGAAGCTGTTTGTCCAGCTGAAGACGCCAGTTCAGGAAGAACTCATAATCAATCCAGGCGCCCGCAACGCCGGAGCCGCCGGCGGAATTCCGCACCTGATCCGCAAGAGCCTGTTCATGCTCCGCCGTTTTCTCCAGACAGTTCCGCACGGCATCCCGGTCGTTTCTCCCGAAAGCCTGAACCGCCAGCGCGCGCCAGTGCCACGCCTCGAACATCCGCCGCTGGAACTCGATGAACTCCATGACCGGACGGAAGTGTTCCGCCGGTTCCGAGGCGGCTTCCATTAGTTCGCCGAGATCCTGCCGCAGACTGTCGAACGTATGCTTCGTCTTCTCCCACGCCGGACCGGAAAACTCCGTTCTCATGCTCTCCCACTCCTGCCACAGAGGCCAGCGCGGCGGCCGGTTCTGGCTGACCATCGGGATTTTCTCCAGCCGCAGAAACAGTTCCTTCATCCGCTCCGCTACGGACGGATACCGGTTCCGGCAGAAATCCGAAAGTTCTTCGTCAACCGTCTTCGACACGTCCCAGGAAAAGCGGCTCAGGAAACGGAGATTCAGCGAGGAACGCCACCAGGTGTCAATCCCGATGAAAAACGGAATGATTCCGCGCAGACCTGCTACTTTCGTTTCGCGGCAGTCGTTGAGGATTTCATGGAAATGCAGGGCGAGGTTGGCGCGTTCCGCGGTATTGTCGGCAATGTGATAATGCAGACGGTATACGCCGCGCCCGCCGACGGCATCCGATTTCTTCTTCCACTCCTCCGCCACGCGCATGTTCGCAACCAGAATCGACATGTTGTCGCGCGGAAGAAGATCCGGCGGAACATCGCTGGTCTCGCTCGTATAGGAAAGATATTCCACCGTCAGGCGGGGACGCACCGCCTTGAGCGCATCCGCGATTCTGTTGACAGCTTTCAGCACCGTCCCCGGCCGCCTGCACCGTTCACATTTGCAGAATCCGTAACCGTCTTCAGGCCATGTGCCGAGAATCTCCGCCTCGGGGTGCTTCTCCGCATATTCCGTGAGGTTCCGGATCAGCTCCTGAACCGCTCCCTCGCTGGAATAACAGATCTGACCGGTGGCAAAACGTTTTCCCTCGTCGTTCATGGCAAACCATTCGGGATGTTCCCTGAAATGGGAAACCGGGAAAAAGTAACGCCCGGAATGCTCGCTGACATTCAGAATCATGCCGCGTTTCCGGAGCTCCGGCAGAAGTTCCCCCTCCACCTGCCGCCATTCGACCTCCCAGCCGTTATCGCGTTTTTTTGTGCGGCAGACCGAAGTCATCAGCAGATTGAAACGGTTCCACGCGAGCCAGCCGATGATCCTGCGCAAATCCCCGCAATGTTCCGCATTGACCGGAAAAATGCAGACTCCGCGCAGTTCCAGATCGGGATTGACGGTTCGCGATTCCGGCAGGGGCAGACGTTCCCGGTGCGGAAAAACAGGCTGTTCCTGATAGAAAAACCAGCGGCATCCCCAGAATTCCAGCAGTTCATACACCCCGTTCAGCACTCCGCGCGGCAGATTCGCCGCAATATGAATCCGGTTCTCCGACACGGTGATGCGGAATCCGTCGAAGCGGAGCTCCGTGTCTTTTCCGTTCAGCGTTTCCAGTTCGATGGAAACTCCGCAGTCCGCTTTTTCCGTCACAACCGGAACAACAGCTCCCGTCATCCGGGCAATGCCGCTCCGCAGTTCCTCCGCCGCGAAATGCTCCACGCTCCCGGCGGAGGAACTGAAAACAATTTGAAGTTCCGCCGGGTTCAGTTCCTTTTCCCGCCTCATTTTGCCGCCGCCGGTTCCAGCATGACGGATACGGATTCAATGACGGCACTGGATTCCCCGATATAGAGATATCCCTGTTCATACGGCTCGGTACTGAACTCAAACCGATAGCTCCGGACAGTCTCATCAAGTTTGAATGGTCCGAACTTCTTCTGCATCGCATGGCTGAAAGGAGTATTGGGGTTCTGACGGATGCAGGAACTCATGCGGGCATTCAGCATCCCCTGTTTTCCCGGCATTGCGGACGCCTTGATCTCCGCTTTGAGGAGATACCGCCTGCCGTCTCCCGGCAGACGGAGCAGCTGATAGATCACGCCGGAGGAAAGATGAATTTTCCCATCTTTCAACTCCGCGGCTCCGGCACAATTCCAGTTTTTCGCCCATTGCGTCCCGGCAATTCCTTTTGCATTTCCCGGCGGGGGTCCGATTTCGGTGAATTCACCATTCCTCACTGCTTCGCCGTTCTCTGCCGCAAAGACAGCGGACGCCAGCATGGAGAGCGCGAACATCATGACTGTTTTTCTTTTCATTGCAGATTCCTTTCTTCAATTAAAGTTTCTGTTTGGAAAATCGGGAAAACTCCCGCCTCATTTTGCCGTCATGCTTGCGGAAACGGAATCAATCTTCGCATCCTGGGCATTGATGTAGAGATACCCGTTTTCATAAGGTGCGAACTCAAACCGGAACGGATGGGCAGCCGGTTCCCCTTTCAGCTCCGCATCCAGAACCACCCGTTTGTTTTCATGTCCGAATCCCCGTTTGTCGTCAGGTTTTCTTACGCAGGAACTGACCGTGATTTTCATCCGTCCCCTGCCGGACGCCGTCACTTCACCGCGAATCACATAGCCGTTTCCCTCGCGCGGAACCGTCATCAGGGAATAGATGACATTGCGAACGAGAACAGAATTTTTTCCGTTCTCCGTAATCATGCGCGCGCCCACGCCGTTCCAGCCGAAAGGAAACTGTCCGCCCTCAAGATTCTTCTGCTGAGACGGCGGGACATCGCGCAGGCGTGTGAATTCCCCGTTGCGGATCGCGCTCCTGCCGATCACCGCGCGCCGGAAGCGGGTCTGCTCATGCGGCGGCGTGCCGTCCGGCGAACTGCCTTCCGAGGTCTTCGGAGGCTGAAGATTGCGGCAGTTCCGGTAGAAGTGCATCCGCCAGACCTGCCCGTCTTCGATTTTCCACCCCATCGGAGCAGCGGGGACTTTCATTTCAATCACATAGCGGTCTTTCAGAACTTTCGCCCTGACCTCCGCACCGGACTCGTAGGCGACATCCCTGATCTTTGCATCGTAGACCGTTCCCAGCGAATTCACGGCAATATGATGGTAATCGCCGTCCGGCGGCATCAGGAATATTTCAACGGAATCATCGGAATAAACGGCGGAATCCTGCTTCTGCGCCACGGCTTTCAGCGGCCCCCACGCATGTTCCGTCATTGCCTCGACCGCAAAATACCAGTGCCCGGAATCATACGCGACTTTGACGCGCGTAGCCTCAACAGGCTGGGAACCGTTCAATGTCCGGAAACCGGTGACAAGGGGCGCCCTGCGCCATACATCCTCGTTCAATTCCCCGTCGATCGTGATTCCGGAATCCGCCCTGACGACGGGAATATCCTTCTGCCCTGACATGAGTTTTTTGATTTTTGCGGCTTCCGCGATCCAGAAACGGGTCAGGAAGTCCCGGTCCATGGCAATCCTTTTTTTCAGGACGCCGTCGTTTCCGGCGAGCTTTTCCGCCTCGGAAAGAAAGTTCAGGAGTCTCTGCTCCGCGCCTTCCACGGTCAGACAGTAACCGATGCGGCAGGGGCCGCCGTAGGAGGCATGTCCGGGGGCGCTCTCCCAGAGTTCGCGCCGGAGGGCATGATACTGTTTCATCGGCGCCGACGCCTTTCCGTAATAAAGCGTATAGGCTTCATCCATCAGCCGTTCCACATCGAGCTCCGCATTCCAGCTCATTTTCGCAAGCACATAATAGAACTGCCAGTTGGACGACGGCATCGGAAGATCCTTGTTCGTGCAGTCGTCGTAAAAGCTCTTCAGTCCCAGTTTCCTGTAAAGTTTGAGATCCCGCGCCAGCGTGTATTCCATCGGCGCATACGGGGAGGATGCGTAGGCGTAGTAATCGTAAATGCCGAGATTCGGACAGTGCTTCCGCCACGCCAGCAGTTCACGGTAGTATTTTCTGTTGCAGGAACCGCTCTGATCGTCCAGAGGATGCACATAGCACCGCTGGTGCGAGCAGTAAAGCGCCTTGACTCTCCCGTCATAGCGGATGGAAGGATCGTCGAGCGGGTCCCGGAAGTCGGAATAGATCAGAATGCGCTGTCCGCCCGCGTCCGGATTCCGCTTCAGAATTTCCGAAGTCATTTTCGCCGCAAAACGGTGGGCGGCGGTATTCAGCTTGTAAACGCCGTTGTAAGTGCCGAGTTTCCTGCATTCTGCGCACTCGCACCAGCCGTCCGTGGAGTCGTGAAAGCCGACGCCGAACAAGGTGTTGTATTCCGCAAGCGACACTCCGAAGTCAACCACCATCTTCTGCACATCGGGATTGCCGAGACAGCGCTGGGACCGTGCCTTGCAGACACGCTTTCCGCCCTGAAGCGGGAAGTATTCGGGATGCTCCGCAAAGAGCTTCCGCGGCACCGCCTGTTCAAACGTGACATGCCCGCCTCCCGTCGGCTTCTCATCGCCGCACAAAGCCAGATCCAGCGCCTCGCGCGACATCCCGGCAGGCAGCGGAGAAGCATACTGCATCTTGTTTCTGCGGTTCCAGCGGTTATGGTCATCCACACTCCACGGAGTCAGCGAACCGCGCCACGCGCCGATCATGCGCCGCTCAATGGACGGCGATTCAAAATCATCAATTGCGGGAACGCTCAAAGTTCCGGCGGCGGGGCAATGCTCCCCTTCGGGACCGGCATGAAACCAGCGGACGCCGAGATATTTTTCGATAAAGGTGTATGCCCCGTACAAAACACCGATGGGCGACCTGCCCGCAATCAGGATTCTGCTGCCGTCCGTCCTGATGTAAAACGCCTGCGGACTTTCCGCCTTTGCCAGTTTCTCCTTCACGGCTTCCGGCAGAAGATATTTCCCGTTTTCAAGCGTCGCAAGAGTGATCTCGGTAAAATCAGGCTCCGTGCCGAGAACCCGCTGAAACGCCGGAGCCTGAACCTGCCACGGCACGTAAGCCCCGGAAATCTTCCGGATGTAATGATGCAGCTCCTTCGCCGCCTGAAACTCCTGTGCGCTCGGATCATAACTCATCTGAATCCGCGTCGATCCGGGCTTTCCGTCTTTTACAAGAATCAGATTCTCCACTGCCCCCGGACTGGACAAAACGGTCAGCAGCGAGAGGCATACCGCGGCAATTCCTTTCTTCATAAGATACCCTTTCCAAATTTTCTGTTTGATTTACGGACAAAGCGCAATCGTCCTGCGATATGCCGGCAGCGTCTTGTTCAGAAGATTTTCCAGCTGGCGGAGCTTCCATTCCAGATGCTCCCGGTCCGCCATGTAATCCATGCTGGGCTCCCAGCCGAGACGCGAATCGGCATCGACCAGCGGAAGCGTCTCCCGGACATTTTCCGCCTCCTCGCGGAGCAGGCTCTCCATCTCGTCAAGAAGCGCATTCGCCCTGCCGAAATCCGATTCCAGCTCCAGACGCTTGTTCAGGAGCCACCACTTCTTGATTCCCGTCATCGTCCGCAGGGTGTGCCAGAAAAACCTGCCGACTCCCGCCTGAAGTTCCGCCCCGCGCCGCTTCCTCTCCGGCACAACGGCAAGCGCCTCCTCCATGAGCCTCACCCCCTGCCCCCAGACTTCCACGGCGGTGGACATGATCTTCACGTCCTCATGAATCCGCCGCCCGCAGTTCGTATGCCCGTAAACATGCTCCGGCTGATAAAACGCATGGAGCCATCTTGCGCCCGCGGAGGACTGCGGAGTCGTCGGAAAACTCATCTTCTGTTCCGTATGCGGATAGAGCACCGGATGAAAGATGAACGGATACGCGGGACCGATCCGGAGGGGCCCCGCCTGATCGTCGAACCCGGGCGTGTAGGAGCGGATCGCCTCGCTCCACTTCTCCCATGCGGCTACGGCTTTCTCCGCGGCGTCCGCGCCAAAATCACGCACGGCAATCCGGCGGAGAAGCTCATTCATATCCGGCGCAGGTTCCCAGAAACTCCATTTCGCGCACTCGCAGACCACCGAAGGAAACCATCCGTAGTGATGGGAATCCATGATCCCCGAAAGATTCCATTTTCTGCGCGCCTCGTGCATTCCCTCATAGCGCCGGAACCACTGCTGGGGCACCGGAATATAGGGAACCACTCCGCAATCCCACGTCATGCCGCCGGTATTGGTCATGGAATAGAGACACAGTCCCCGTTCATGCGCCGCCTCCGCCTCGCTGGAGAAGTAGGCGCCGGGACCGGCGAACGTGATGGAGTAATCCGGCGAAATCATCGTATGGTTCGGGTAACGGCGCTTTTCAAACATCTCGAACGTGACCTCAAGTGAAATGCCGGCAGGCAGACTGCGGATCAGGTCGAGGCGCGCCTTTTCCTCCTTGTTGCCCCAGTTGTAGGTCCAGAACACGATGTCGACATCGGGAGCGTAGCGATGCACCGCTTTTCCGACCGCCTCAAGCCACTGCGGATAATCGCTGCACGGGAAGAAACCGGGCATGGGGCGCGGATCCGCAATCCCCTCGTTCTGCGTGTTGGAATAGTCCACGCGCTTTCCGGTGGTACGGGCGTCCCTGCTCGGGAAAACGCAGGACTCTCCGACGAGAATCAGTCCTTTCGCGCCGGGACACTCGCGGAAAATCCTGCCGTAGTTCCGGTCGAAGAATTCGTCCGCGTCCGGTTCGTCCGGATGCTTGTAACTGTCGAGATAGCTGTAAAAATAGACGCCGAGCCCGTAATTTCCCGCGCGCCGGATCAGGTCGTTGAAATCCAGGACGCCGTGCGTCGTCAGATCCACGCCCCGGACAAAAAGCAGGACGGTGTCAAAACCCGCGTGTGCAATGGCGTCCAGATGACGGTCCGGGAACTGGTCGAGCCCCCATCCGGAATGAACCATGCGCGGAGAAAACAGCGGTTTCCGTTTCCCGCTTCCCCGCTTCAGATACGGCGCCTCGCGGAGATTCATCAAGTCCTCAAGCCAGTGCACGCCGCGCCGCACATTGCCGCGGATCAGGATCCGCTCCGCCTCCACACTCCAGAAGAAACCTTTTTCCTCCTGAGGCTCCAGGACAACCGTCTTCCTGCCGCCTTCTCTCCGGATCGGCAGGGAAAGCCCCATGCCGACCTGAAGGTAATTCTGCAGATCAAGCGCCGCAGAACCGGAAGTCGGAGTTTCCGGCGAGACAATTATCCACTCCTCGCCGATTGCGGTTTCATCGTCTTTGAGGCTCTCCGCCGCCGCGGAACGCACTCCGGGACGATGAATCTCGTCAATGCGTTTCCTGAACTCATACTTTCTTTCCTTGTCCATCAGAAAAATCTCCCGTTTTTCATTACGGATACCCGACCGGCAGCGGGCTGGCGCTGGCGGGGTAACGGTTCCAGATACGTGTATAACCGCTGGTGGGATGATAGGGAATGTCGCTTTTTCTCAGCGAACGGACGGACAGATCGACAAAGCCGATCACGCAGTTTCCGTTGTGCCAGAACCGCCATGTGTCGTCCTGATAGTCGCGCCCGTCCGTGACCCAACCCATGCGCCCCGGCAGCTTGACGGTCGACGGCTTGAAATATCCTTCCTCCACAGAAGCCCACGCATAACTGTTGCGCCCCGTCTGCGTGGACGATGTGCAGCTGTTGACCGTGTAATGCTCAAAAGAAGCCGGAGTGTACCCGCTGGATTTTATCCATCGGTCCGCGGAACTGCATTCAAGAAATTTGGCAAGACTCTTCGCAGGCAGTCCGATGCCCGTGGCAAAATCGGGATCGTCCGTACGGAAATAACGCATATATTCAACCCGCTTCCCGGAACTTTTGGACTCATAATACGGATAACAGTTTCCGATTCCCCAGTCCCGATAGCTGTCGGCGTAAAGCATCTGCATATTCAGCAGCTGCTTCTGATTACCGGTGCATTTGATCGTGTACGCCGCCTCCCGCGCCTTCCCCAGCGCAGGAAGAAGCATCGCCGCCAGAATCGCAACAACGGCAATCACGATGAGAAGTTCAATAATGGTGAAAATTCCGATTTTCATCATCAGAGCGGGAACAGAGGAACCGGGACACCTCCGGACAGGGAGGTCTTTGAGCATTTGAGCCGCCGAACGGAAGAAAGAAGAGGCAGGACGGCACCTGGACTGCCTGAATTCCCCGCGGTGTTCCGCTCCGCGCCGCAGAGCATGACCGGTTCCCGCACCGGTGGAAGCATCATGCGGAGCCTTCCGCCCCGCGAGGCACTGAAGACGATTCGCATTGTGACAAGTTTCCGGATACAAGCCCGAATCTGTTTTCCGCACGGCGCGCCTCAGAAGCCAGCGGAATGAAATCTTCCCCCTTCCCGTTTTCATCATCAGAAATTCAATCAATGCAAATACGCCGGCAGGAAACCCGAAAATCAGCCAGTCTTCCCTCTTCATGGAGAATCCTTTCTCTTCTCTTTACGTTGTTCAATGTCTGCAAGGCGCCGCCGAATCCCGATGAACCAGAAGAGGAGGAATCAGATAACGCCCGTCCTCTCCCCGCGGTATCTCCAGCGGCTTGTTCAGAATGATCTTCACTGCAAGCTCCCCCCGGTCATAGGAGGACTCCTCCACGCTCGACACGGGAACAAATGCCGACTTGCAGCACTCGCTGTTTCCAAATCCGAAAATCGACAGCTCCTCCGGCACTTTGAAACCGTTCAGAATCGCCAGACGCTCCACCTCAATCGCGATGGAATCCGAAATAGCGAAAAGAGCGGTCGGGCGCTCCGTTTCCGGAAGGCGCATCATCTGCGCGAAAGCCTGTTCAGGGCTGTCCGAACAGGCAATCAGGCGCGGGTCAGCTTCCATTCCGGAGTCCTCGAGCCCCTGCAGGTAACCGTTGTGCCGTTCGCGGATATACAGATAGCGGTGCGGCACACAAAGCAGACCGATGCGCCGGTGTCCGATCGAAACCAGATACTTCACAATCTCACGGGCGGATGCGAAATTGTCTGTATTGACGGAAGGAAAACCGTCGTAGGCGTCTTCAAACACATAGACCAGATTCAGCTGGTAACGGCGGCAGAACTCCGCCGCTTTCCGGCGTTCCGGCTGATCAACGCTCAGGGAAATGACATGGGAAATCCGGCTGCCGCTGATCTCTTCAAACGCCGCCTCCAGATTCGTGTCGGGATACACCTTGATATTGTATCCGAACTGTGTGCAGGTGGTCAGAATTCCGGCGAGCATCTGGTTGGTGTAGGAAAGAATGTCATCCTTTCGGAAACGTCCGACCACGGCAATCGTATTCACAATGCCGGTACGTGTCGACCAGGCAAGAAGATTGCGCTGATAACCAAGCTCTCTGGCGGTTTTCATGATGCGTTCCCGTGTTTCCGGGCGCAGACGCTTCGCCTCGGGGTGATTCCTCAATGTCAGGGAAACCGCCGCCTTGTCGACTTGCGCCGCTTTTGCAATGTCTTTGATCGTAACCGCCATGTTCTCACCCTCATTCAACATTCAGTCAAACGTTTTCGCAGTTCAATATTAATTATAAACAGATTCCTGATTTTGTCAAGGGGCGAAAAGACGGGAAAAAGTTTTTTTTCAGGAAAAATCGGGAAAACATCCGCGGAAATGGAGTTCCTGCCGTTTTTTTTTGAATCCCGTCTTGTTTTTTTGCCGCTTTCATGGTATTTTCCATGAAAAAAATGAATTTCAAAAGAAACGGGGACTGTATGCCTTTGCTCAGAATATGTTTGTGTTTGTTGGTCTTTTCAGTGTTTCTGCTGACATCGTGCACTTTGCCGGAAAAGGAGGAGAGAATCGCATCTCCGGACTTTTTCAGACACGTAAATCCCGCAGCGGCAATGGAAAACATTGCGGAAGCGATCCGTTCGGGCAAGGTCTTCATACAGGATGAAAAGGGGTATGACGAAGTATTCGGGTTCGACAGTTTCCGGTTCAACGACAAAAATATCCGCCTGATGAACCTCTCCTTCCTTCCGGGGACACACGATTTCCGGTGTCTGGCGCTTGTCCTGGATTCCAGGACGGAAGACAACCGTTACCGCGTTCTGTTTTTCACAGGGGGGACAGACAGGAACTCAACTCTTTCCCTCATCGGAGTCGGGGAGACCGCCGGAGAAAAGGATGCGCCCCCGCCGGTTCTGCCGGAACCTTCCGCAGTGGCCGTCCTCTGCGAAGCCATGCAAAGACGGATTCAGGCGGGAGACGTTTCATGGGATCAGAACATTCCCGGCGGAACGGCTTCAGAACTGCCGGGGAACACCAGTGAAAAAAAGGAAAAGAAGTCCCAGCCGCTTTCCTACCATCCGGAACGCGAATGGTGGAAAGACCGTCTGACGGCGCAAAAAGGAAATCTCCGCCTTGCGGAAAATGATCTGTCACTCTGCGGCGTGTCCGTTTCGCCTGAAAATGAAATCGTACTTTCCTACAGCGTCAGACCTTTAACCGTCCGGGCGACAAGCCGGATTGTGGCTTATGCAGTTCTGAACGCGGTACTGAGCCGGGACGGCACCCTGCTCCGGACTTACGAAGGACGCGAAAAAGCCTTTGAAGACACACTTTCCGTGATTCTCTACCCCTTCACGCAGCAGGACAACGATGAAATTTACAAGGCGGTTTTCGATTACCTTTTTGAGCAGAGTTCCTTGAAAGTCGGCAACGCCGTGCCTGCGGAGAGAGTCCGTTTCCTGCTTGTGCCGGAAACCGCATCGCCGGATTTCATGACGAAATATTCATGGCGCGGCGGAATTCCCGTCCGCAATCCGTTTATGCGTGACTGGGAGCTTCCGGTTCCCTTCAATGAAAACGCGGGACGTTACACGGAATTCGGAAACGGGGAATTCTACTATTCCGCCGGGGCGATCCGTCCTGTGGATGATTCCACGGCATATGTCATGGCAAATATCGCATGTATGCCCCCGTTCACCCTGTCGAGATTCCCCCCCGAAGCGGAAAAGGCGGAAAAAACGCCGCACACGGACGACATCCCCACGCGGTTCAACGGACCCACGGGATATTTGAAACTGAAAAAAGGCTTTTTCGGCTGGTATGTCGATCAGGACCATATTTTTTCACTGTCCCGGCAGACCGGGACAAATCAAGGCAAACCATAAACAAAGGGGGGTATCATGCCTACAGTCAAACTCACAGTCTCAAAGAAATTCGACCGGAACGAAAAGGAAAACCTGGCTCTTGAGCTGACGGCTCTTGTCGCAAAGGAAATCGGGAAACCGGAAGCGGTAACGCAGGCGATTATCGCGGATGATGCGGTTGTGTCATTCGGAGGCAACTTTCTGGCTCCGTCGGCATTCCTTGTCGTAATGAGCGTCGGAGGGCTGCCCCCGGAAGTCTGCAAACGGCTCTCCGCGGCACTCTGCGCGCTGCTTGGCAGATACGGAGTCAGCGGACAGCGCGTCTACATCAACTTTTCTGAAAAGCGCGGCTGCGAATGGGGCTGGAACTCTGATACCTTCTGAGTTTTCACGCATCCGGGAAAGCAGGCGGAAGGCTTCGCCGTCCTCCGCCTTCTCCTCAGTGCGGACATCGTTCCTTTTTCAGTCTTCCAGACAGGGGTCCGGCACTCCGAGATATTTGAAATATTCATGTCCCCATCCGCTCATCGCATCCACAATCGGAACCAGTGTTTCTCCCAATGCGGTCAAAGAGTATTCCGTCTTCGGCGGAACGACCGGATAGAGTTTCCGCTTGACGATGCCGTCGTTCTCCAGCTCCTTCAACTGCTGGCTGAGCATTTTTGCCGTCGCCTGCGGTATCGCTTTCTGTATCTCGTTGTAACGCATCACGCCGGACACGTTCAGATGCCAAATGATGATAGCCTTGTATTTTCCCCCCAGCACCGCCATTGCCGCTTCCACCGAACAGTGAAAAGTCAATGCCTTCTTTCTGTCCATTGCCGAAAATCCTTCCATGTCATAGAAAAAAATTATTTTTTTTAATATATCCCGTCCTGCGCGAAAAGGCAAGTTTTGAGTATAAAAATATGCTAACCATAAGGATAGTATAATACATACAGGATATTATGATACAAAATAGTGCATTCTTGACAGAATAAAATCGGTAAATTATATTAACCGCAACGTCAAGTAAAGAAACAGAGACAATCACCACAAACAAACAGGAGTTGAAAATGGGCAGGAAAATTCTGATCCTCAACGGGAGTCCGCGTCTCAACGGCAATACTGCGGCGCTGATTCGCGAGTTTGCAAAAGGAGCGGAAACCGGAGGCAATACGGTTGTCCGGTTCGATCTGGACAAAATGGAAATTCACGGCTGCAGGGGATGTCTCGCAGGGGGAAAGAATCCGGACGATCCCTGTATTCAAAAGGACGACATGCGCAAAATTTATCCGGAATACCGGACGGCCGATGTTCTGGTGTTTGCTTCGCCGATGTATTACTGGGGGTTTTCCGGACAGCTGAAATGTGCGCTGGACCGTCTGTTCGCCGTCACGGAATCCGACCCGAACTGGGCGACGCCGCATAAGAAGACGGTTCTGCTGATGGCAGCCGAAGGAACCGGCAAAGAGAACGAGGCTCCGGTTATCGATTACTATAAGTCGCTCCTCGGGTTCCTCGGCTGGGAGGATTTGGGCTCTCTGATCGCCGGAGGCGTCCTGAAAGCCGGGGATATTGAAGGAAAGGAAGCATTGCAGAAGGCGTTTGAGCTCGGGAAATCAATACATTAAACGGAGGTGACAGCATGAAAGTTTTACTGGTCAACGGAAGTCCGCACAAAGACGGCTGTATTTTCACATCGCTTTCGGAAGTGGCGGGAGCTCTGAAGAACAACGGCGTCGATTCGGAAATCTTCTGAATCGGCAACCGGGCGGTGCAAGGCTGCATTGCCTGCTGGAAGTGCCGCGAAAACGGTGCGCGCTGCGTGTTCAAGGATCAGCTTTACATGGATTTCGTGGAAAAGATGAAAGAGTGCGACGGCATCGTGATCGGGGCGCCGGTCTACTACGCAGGCCCTCCGGGAAGTCTCTGCGCGATTCTCGACCGGGTGTTTTTCTCCGCGACGGAATATTTTCAGTTCAAGCCGGCGGCATGTGTGGTCAACTGCCGCCGCGGAGGAGCAAGCGCCACCTTCGACCGGCTGAATAAATACTTTACAATTCTCCAGATGCCGGTTGTTTCAAGCCAGTATTGGAACTCCACGCACGGGCACACCCCGGACGAAGTCCGCCGTGATCTGGAAGGATTGCAGACCATGCGCACGCTCGGAAACAACATGGCTTATCTGCTGAAAACTGCCGCGCAGTCCAATGTCCCGCGTCCCGCGCAGGAACCGTGGATCGGAACCAACTTCATTTCATAAGGCGGCGTCCTTTTCCGGAAAAACCGCGCATAACGGAAAAAAGCCCCGGAGGTTTAGTTTTTCCTCCGGGGCTTTTTCATGAAAAGCAAAAACTTATTCCACAATCTTGTTCAGCGGATATTCGACAATGCCGCTGGCACCGAGATGCTTGAGTTCAGGAATCAGCTCGCGAACCACATGCTCCGAGACAATCGTATTCAAGGCGACCCATTCGGAATCGGAAAGCGGGGAAATGGTGGGACGCTCCAATGCCGGCAGCTTGCCGAGAATCTTGTCCAGATCCGCCTTCCTGGCATTCAGAAGCAGTCCGACCTTGCCTTCCGCGGCAAGCACCGCCTTCAGGAGAAGCGCGATGTTCTCAATTTTTTCCTTCTTGACCGGATCCAGATACGCCTTTTTATTGGCGATGAAACGGGTTGTGCTGATGCAGAGCGTGTCAATGATCTTGAGATGATTTGCGCGGAGAGAGGAGCCGGTCTCCGTGATCTCGACAATCGCATCGGCGAGCTTCGGGGGCTTGACCTCGGTCGCGCCCCAGGAAAATTCAACGGTCGCATTGACGTTGTTCTTTGCGAGATAGCGCTTTGTCATGCCGACAGCTTCCGTGGAAATGCGTTTGCCCTCAAGGTCTTTCACGGAATGGATGTCTGAACTTTCAGGCACGGCGAGCACCCAGCGGAGCGGATTGCGTCCGACTTTGCCGTAAACGAGCTCGGCGGCTTCGATCACATCGGAACCGTTTTCCTGAATCCAGTCGAAGCCGGTCAGCCCGCAGTCGAGAATGCCTTCTTCGACATAACGCGACATTTCCTGGGCGCGAATCAGCATACATTCAATATCCGGATCGTCGATGGACGGATAATAGGAGCGTGAACTGATTTCAATTTTGTAACCTGCTTTTGCAAACATGTCCACGGTGGACTGTTCCAAACTGCCTTTCGGGAGTCCGAGCATCAATTTTGACATTTTATCTGTTCCTTATGTTGAATTTTCATACTTTTCCAAAGATGCCGAGCACAGTAAAAAACGACTGAAACAGTAATATAGTATCGTTTCCCCTGTTTTTCAATCCGTCCGGCGCGAAAAAAGAAAGATTGCAGAAAAATCCGGGAACAGTCATAAATCCCGCCGCGGGAACAGAGAACAAAAAAGTCTCCGGCTCATCTGAAAACGACGTGCCGGAAACGTTTTCCGTTCAATCATGATTTACTTCAGTCCCAGCACGTCCTGCATGTCGTAAAGTCCCGGCGCGGCATCCGCAAGGAAACGCACGGCACGGAGTGCTCCTTTTGCAAAAGTGTCGCGGCTGGACGCTCTGTGCGTAAGTTCGATGCGTTCTCCGTTCGCAGCAAACATTACGGTGTGGTCTCCGACGATGTCGCCGCCGCGGACTGCGTGCATCCCGATTTCATGCCCGGTTCTTGCGCCCACGTTGCCGACACGTCCATGCCGGACATCCCGGTCATAATCCCAGCCTTTGACATCCGCAACGACTTCCGCAAGGGAAACAGCCGTCCCGCTCGGCGCATCTTTCTTCTGGTTGTGGTGCGCTTCAATGATCTCAATGTCAAAATCATCGCTCAGAGTCTGTGCGGCAAGCCTTGTCAGATGGAACAGCAGGTTCACGCCGACGCTGAAGTTGGAGGCGAAAACAATCTTTGCCCCGTTCTCCGCCAGCTTTTTGAGCTCCGCCTTGCCGTCCGCCGTCAACGCGGTCGTGCCGATCACAATGGAAAGTCCTTTCGATGCGGCAAGACGCGCATTCTCAACAACGGTTCCGGTACTGAAATCAATGACGGCATTCGCCTGATCGAGCAATCCGGCAAAGTCATCCGTAATCCTGACGCCCTGCGGCGCGACTCCGGCAACGGCTCCTGCGTCAAGTCCCAGGAATTCCGATCCGGGACGCTCCGTCGCGCCGGCAAGTTTCAGGTCCGCGGATTCCGCGATGTTGGCGACAAGGCGGCGCCCCATTCTTCCGGCAGCGCCGGTGACAATGATTCTGATCATGATAAACTCCATTTGAAATTGTTGTGATTCAGGCAGGTAAATTACTTCCGGAAAAGCCTTCCGGCAAGTCTCATCCAGGGAATTTTGCCGCTTTTTTCCCGATGGAAAACGGCTGAAATCATTTTCATCCGGCAAAGAGGAGACAAGATCCCGGAAAATATCATAACCGACATCCGGATCATGGCAGTTTCAGCGGCGGCGGATTCCGCGACAGCCGCTGTGATTCACTTCCTGCAATATCTTGCAGAAGATCCGGATTCTTTATGCTGTTCTGTGGAATATTTCGCTCCTGTTTTACCCCGTTTATGTAATCGCAGCCGCATATCTTCTCTGATGAAATTTGACAGGAAGTTCGTTCCGCGAAACAGGGAAGCGGCGGAACAAGAAGAATAACAGGAATAGTCTCCGCTGCTTCAAGCCAGCGCTTTTTTCAAGGCATCCTCCGTCACCGGCCCCGGACGCAGAATCTTCCACGTGGAATCGGCATTCACCAGAATGACCGTGGACGCTTTGGAATCCGAAGGCAGAACTCCGGCATCCACAACGACTTCCGGTGTTCCGTCAATCGTCTTCAACGCCTCGGCGACGGAAAGAGCCGCGGGAACGCCGGAAAGGTTTGCGCTCGTCGATGCAAGCGGTTTGCCGTAAGCCTTCAACAGTTTCAAAATGAAAGGATGATCCGGGATGCGGAACCCGAAAGTGGAGCCTCTGCCGTCCGGAACCACCAGCGTAACGGGTCCGGGACAGAATTTTTCCGCAAACACACGCGCCGTCTCCGGCAGTTCCGGCACGCAGGACAGCACGGCATCGGGCGACGGCAGAAAAGCCGCAAACGGTTTCTTTTCACTGCGATGCTTCAGCCGGTAAATCCGTGCGCGCGCCTCTGCGTCGTTCCAGTCACAGACCAGGCCATACACAGTTTCAGTCGGAACCAGAAGAACACTTCCTCTGCATGCAAGAGCGTCAAGACACGCCTGCAATGCCTCTTCGGTATTTTTCACAATCATTTTTCAATCACTCCTTGTATTCAGCGGAAACATCAACATAGTATAAGATCAGTTTTTTTCAATAACGGCGTAATAAAATCAATAATTTTTTGTAATATCTGGGTTTAATTTCGGATTTTTGATTTTGAGTTTTGAAATTTTGTGCTATCGTATAGTGAATGAAAAAATTTAAGGAGGGATTTCCCAATGAGAACTTCAGTTCTTGCCATGATCTTAGCCGGAGGAGAAGGAAGAAGGCTTGCACCGCTCACTGACCAGAGAGCCAAACCCTCGGTTCCTTTCGGCGGAAAATACCGGATCATCGACTTTGTACTCAGTAATTTCATCAACAGCGGAATAGACAGCATTTTCGTTCTCACACAATTCAAGTCGCAAAGCCTGATGGAGCACATCATCAACGGCTGGAACATCGCCAGCACCCACGTGCAGGGCCGTTTCATCATCCCCGTTCCAGCGCAGATGCAGACCGAGGACAAGTCATGGTACATGGGAACCGCGGACGCGATTTTCCAGAATGCGCATCTGATCGAGGATTTCAGCCCGGATCTTGTCGCAGTCTTCGGCGGCGACCATATCTACAGAATGGACATCAGCCAGATGGTTGATTTTCATGTAAACCGCAATGCGATTGCGACCGTTGCCGCGATTCCGGTGCCGATTGAAGACGCTAGACAATTCGGAGTGATTCAGGTCGATGAGGAATGGCGCATCGTCGGATTCCAGGAGAAGCCGGAAAATCCGGCACCGCTGCCGAACGACAAAAACATGGCGCTCGCCTCCATGGGCAACTACATCTTCGGCGCCGCCGACATTCTCCATCTGCTGCACGAGGATCATATCCAGCCGAACAGCTCGCATGATTTCGGAAAGGACATCATTCCGTCGCTGGTTCCGACGGGACGGCTCTTCGCCTACAACTTCTATTCCAACAAGATTCCCGGACAGTCCGTTCAGGAGAAACCATACTGGCGCGACGTCGGAACCCTGAAATCCTATTTTGAAGCCAACATGGATCTGCGTTCGACCAGCCCGCAGCTGGATCTCTACAACCCGAAGTGGCCGATCTACAACTACCATTTCAGTCTTCCGCCCGCGAAGTTCGTTCACAATGAAGAAGTCGACGTCCACGGACTCCCCCGTATCGGAAAGGCGATCAATTCCATCGTCTGCGACGGATGCATCGTTTCAGGAAGCACGGTCACAAGCTCCATTCTGTTCAACTCGGTTTTCGTGCACAGCTATGCCACAGTGCATAATTCCATCCTGCTGAACGATGTTGACATCGGAGAACACTGCCGCATCCGCAACTGTATCATTGACAAGCACAACGTGATTCCGCGCGGAACGATCATCGGTTATGACCGCGAGGAGGATGCAAAGCGCTATCCCGTTGTCGATCTCGGACCCGAATACGGACCGGATGCATGGCTGACCGTCATCCCGAAGGACAGGCATTACCAGATGCTTGAACTCCCCAAGAGCCTTGAGACGCACCAGCTCTGACTCCGGCAGCGCAACCCATGCAGAGGCGGGAGATTGCAGAAAACTCCCGCCTTTTCTCTTTCAGCAGGCTTATGAAGTTTTCAGAAGAAAAAGCACTTTACGACGCCGTCCGGAGCAGAGCCGAAGAAATTCTCGGAAACGCTCCCGGCTGCCATGATTTCGCGCATACTCTGCGGGTTCTGAAAAACGCGGAGCGGATTCTTGACGGCGAGCCGCACTCTGATTTTGAAGGACTTGCAGTCAGGCTGGCGGCACTTCTCCACGATATTGCACGCCCGGAGGAGATGGAATCCGGCGGCAGGATCTGCCACGCGCAGCAAGGCGGAGTCAAAGCCCCTGCCCTGCTGCGGGAGCTCGGATGCGGGGACGAAGCGTTGATCGAAGCGGTCGGCAGGGCGGTCGCAAGACACCGCTACCGGGGGAAAAACGCCCCGCAGAACCTCATAGAAAAGATTGTCTACGACGCCGACAAGCTGGATTCCATCGGAGCGGTCGGAGTCGGCCGCGCCTTTCACTTCGCGGGCAGAATCGGGGCAAAGCTCCACAATACGGCGGAAGCGGCGCTGAATTCCAGGGCTTACAGTGAAGAAGACTCCGCCTACCGGGAATATCTGGTCAAGCTGCGTTCCGTCCCGGAGCGCATGTTGACTGTCACCGGACGGGAACTCGCAAAAGACCGTGCCGCATTCATGCACGAATTCTTCCGGCGCATGAATGAAGAATGCGATTCGGAATAACACGTTTGGCGACCGCATCTTCCGACATGCGGAAAAAATTCAGAAAAAAAAGTCTTTTTGCATTTCTCCCCCCTTGACACTTCTATTATTATAGGTTATAATTACATGTAATAATACATTGAATACCATTAGAAAAAGGCTGTTGCGAATGCCGCGGGCAAAGTACATCGGAGTGATTGAGGATCTGAAGGCAAAGATCGCATCGGGAAAGCTGGTTCCCGGCGACCGCATCTCCTCAATCCGTGAAATGTGTGACACTTACAACGTCAGTTCCATCGTCGCGCTGCGCGTATTCCGGGAACTCTCCGATCAGGGGCTCATTGAAAAAAGGGACGGCGAAGGGTATTATGTCCTGCCGGCGGACGGCGACAATCACGCGGACAAGATCGTATGCGCCTTCCGTCCGCTGCGGGACGTGAATCTGACCGACAACTTCGGAAACCGGATCATTTTCGGCATCATGGAATCCGCGCTCTCCAATCACAAGCATGTCGTGTTTCCGGAATCGTGCATGCGTCTGCGGAACCATATTCCGGACGATGAGGATGTGAGGATTCTCGCGGATGAGGTGTTTTCGATTCAGGGCATTGCGGGGATCATACTGGATATGCGGATTCCGGATGAATCCATCCGGCGGCACATTCTGCCACGCGCGGGGCGCATCCCCGTGGTCGTCGCAGGCCGTACGGCAAGAGCCCCGGTGAAGGCGTCTTTCTTCCCGATGAAGGAAATCGGCGCGGATGTTGCAAAGCTGGCACGCCGTTCCTCGGCAGCGGTCTTCCTTCTGTTTCCCGCCAGCGAGACCACGTTTTCCGACATGAGGCAGCTGGAACATGCCTTTCTGGAAACACTTGCAGCCGATCCTTCCAGAATTTTCACAATCCGTGAGTTCACAACCATCGGCAGGGAAAAGGACAGGGAAGTTGCGGAGACCGCCGCAAGACATATCGCCGCCGCACGCGGAAAGGCATTCGTGTTCTGCGGAGCGGACAGTATGGCGGGATATTTCCATGATCTGATGAAAGAACACGGCCTGACGGCGCCGCATGATTATATTCTGATGGGATTCGGAGGCTTTGAGCTTTCGGAGGTTCATACGCCGAAGCTCGCGACCGTGGCACTGGATCAGGCGGCGATCGGCAGGAATGCCGTGGAACTGGCGCTCGGCGGCAGTATGGAGAATTCCATTGCCGCGCCTTATGCAGTAAAATTCAATGAAACTTTTTAAAATAAGGAAAAACGGGAGGGATTTATGTTTTCGCGGGAAAGACGATATTTTACACTGATCGAACTTCTGATCGTTATTGCGATCATCGCGATTCTGGCATCGCTGCTGCTGCCCGCGCTGAACAAGGCAAGGGCATCCGCCAAAAGCGTTTCCTGCGCCGGCAATTTTTCCCAGCTGGGAAAAATAACCGCCCTTTACCTGGCGGACTATCATGACTACTTTCCGTATATCACCCTGCAGGCGGCCACATTCTGGAATATATGCACAAGTTCGCCGATCAGGGATTACATCAACTGGAAAGACACCGGCGGAAGCTATATCGGCGGACTCGACAACAACAATTCCGCCAGAGAACTGCGCACGGGTCCATTTCTCTGCCCGGAAGTCACTGACAGCGATTTCAACCGGGTCACTGAATTCGGAAGGGATGTCAATAAGAAACTCGAAGATTACGTCTATCTCTCCCTCGCCCACAATAATAAAATGAAAGGCTATAAGACAGAAATCGACGGAGCCGAATACATCTACATCGTGAAGGCTTCCCGGATCAGGAAACCGTCGAGACTGATCTATATGGCGGACAGCAGCGGAAGCGGAAGCACGGATTACCGGTGCCGCACAACCAGCAGCTTCAACACGAACAACATTCCAGGCAGGCATAACGGTTCCGCGAACTTTCTTCATGCGGATTTTCATGTATCCGCCATCCGATGGGAAAACTTCCCGGCAACAGCCACCGGTGTAATACAGCACTATATGGATGCGGCATGGGAACCGCTGACCCCTGTAAACTGAAAGTCCGAAAACAAGGAGGCAATCAATGCAAAAAACTTTCAATGCACTGCTGGCGGCATGTGTGTTCGCATGTGGAACATTATTTGCCGGCAATCCGCTGGAACCGCAAAAAGCCAGAGTTGAAAAAATCGGGACGGAACCGGTTATGACACTGGTCAAAAACGGAGAAACCGGTTTTGAAATCGTGGCGGGAGAAACGCCGTCGGCACGGTATGCCGCCGGGATCGCCGCAAAACAGCTCGGAAGGGTCTTCGGAAAACAGATTCCCATACTGAAGGCGCCGACCGGAAAAGTTCCAGCCCTCCTGTTCGGAACGGTGAAGCCCGACATACCGGACAGAGACGGCTTCATCATCCGGACAGAGGGGCAGAATGTAATCATCGCGGGACGGGACGATCCGAAGGGAAAACCGGAAACTTCCGGCAGCGGACTCTCCCCTGAGCATGGAACCGTCAACGCCGCTTTCGAGTTTCTGGAACGTTTTGCGGGAATCCGTTTTTATTTTCCCGGCGACATCGGAACGGTTGCGCCGAAACGGACGGAATGGACGCTGCCCCAAATCGACATTTACGAACGCCCCGACTGGGTTCACCGGGACTTTTACAACGACGTCTACAACGGACTCGGCAGATCGGTCACGCCGGAGGAAATGGTGTATTTGAGAAGAAGCACCATGCTGATCCCCTCCTGTCACGGGCTGGCATTTCTCGGCTTCCCCGCCCGTTTTGCCAAGACGCATCCGGAATATTTTGCCCTGAAAGATGACGGAACCCGTTTCACCGACGGAATCAAAGGAAAATCCAGCAGCTACGGGCATCTCTGCTTTTCCAGCGGAATCAAAGACGAGATCGCCAAAGACGCCATCGCGTTTCTTTCCGGACAGCCGGCTGCCAGCCGTGGCATACTCCTGAACGGAAAGTCTTACTGGTCCCCTTCGCGCTATCCCGCGGGAGTTCCGTATTTCGACATTATGCCGAACGACTCCTTCTACCGCTGCCGGTGCGCAGAATGCCGGAAACACTTTTCGCAGGGGCCGAAGGCAACCAGCAATTTTATCTGGAGCTTTTTCATTGACATCGCCAATCAGGTCAAGACTTCCGGAGTAAAAGGCGGAGTCTCCACCATGGCATACGAGGATTACCGCCTGGTGCCGGATCAGGAGATTCCGGAAAACATTGAAGTCAAACTGGCTCTCCGGGGCCCTTGGAATGAAAACAATCCGGCGGTCCGTGCCAAAGACATGGAAATTCTTGACGGCTGGTACCGGAAACTCGGCCGCAAACTCCGCCTGTGGGTCTACCCGAGCAAATACGCGATTGACCTTCCGGGAATTCCTTATACGGCTCCCCGGGCATGCGCATCCTTCTGCAAACGGGTCGCCAAACAGTCCGGCGGAGGATTTTTTGAGGCTGGAAGCGATCGCCCCGCCCACAACTATCTGAACTTCTACGTCATCTCCAAAATCGCCTGGAACAACGGCACGGACGTGGAAAGTCTGCTGAAAGAGTATTACCGCCTGATGTTCGGAGCCGCCGCCCCGGAAATGGAGGAGTTTGACCGTACGGTGGAAAAACACTGGATGCGGATCGTAAGCAACTCCGTGGAAACCTCCGCGGGCCCCGTGACAATGCTCCCGCAGACATCCGTCATCTGGAATGAAATCTATTCCGAAAAAGAGATGAAACGGCTGGATGGACTGTTCCGGAAAGCCGTCTCCGCCGTCGGAAACGATCCGGAAAGCCTGAAACGTGTCCAGTTCATGAAACAGGAATTCCTGGACCCGGTTGCTGAAAAGCGCGCGGAATGGCTGAACTCCATGAACAACCGCAGACATTGGATCGCAAACGTTCCATCCTCCGTCACCCTCTTCCCCATGAAGGGCCCCGCTGAAGTCAGGACAACCGTCAGCATCTCCGCCGACGACGCGAATCTGATCTTCAAGTTCGACTGCGAAGAACCGCAGACCGACCGGATGTCTCTCGCCCAGCGCAAGGCGGACGATCCGAATCTCTGGCAGGACTCCTGCGTGGAACTTTTCCTGAATCCTTCAGGCGACCGGAAAACTTATTATCAGATCGAAGTGAACGCCAATGGAAACTTGACCGATCTGAAACATGAAAACGGAGTGTCTGATTATCAGTGGAACAGCGGAGCAAAAGCCGTATGCAGGATCGTCAGGGGAAAAAGATGGACTGCCGAAATCACAGTTCCCCGGAAATCACTCGGGGTCATCGCTCCGACAGGATTCCCCGTTAATTTCTTCCGCTGGCGCGCCCTCAACGGCATTCAGGTTACACCGGGATACCACTGGACACCGGGAGCAAACAGAAATTCGGACATCGAACGCTGGGGCAGCATATCGTTCATCCCGGACAACAGGGTCTCCCTGATTCAGAAAGGCGATTTTGAAGGAAAGCCCTACCGGAGGTTCCTGGGGCAAGGCGACGCAATGTGGTTCACCTCGAAACCTTTTCCGCTCGACACGACAATCTTCCTCCGGGGCGCAGCGTCTCTGAAGCTGGAGGGCGGAACCTACGTTGCCCAGTATTTGAAAACGCTGAAACCGGAAACGGAATATGTCCTGAGTTTCTACCTGAAAATGGAAAACTTCAAGCCGCTTGACCCGACACGCGGATTCAATGTGCGCTTCGATGAAGGCAGCGGATACGTGCAGTATTTCCCGCGCACCGCAATCACCGGCTCCATGCCATGGAAACGAATGGAATTCCGGTTCAAGACACATCCGACCCCAGGAAGCAAAACGGTTCCTTACCTCCGTTTCCAGTTCCCGAAAGGCAGTGGTACCGCATGGGTTGATCATGCAAGACTTTATGAAGTAAACTTCTGAAACATTGCCCGGCATTCATAATCCGGGCATCACAGAATAAACCCCGTCCGGTGCCTCCCTGCACCGGACGCAGTTTCCGTCATTCAAAAAACGCGGGGTCTATCTCCGAAGCCAATGCCTCGAACAGTTCGTCCGTCATTTCCTGAATCTCATCCAGCCCCAGAACCGCCGCGGTCAAAGGATCGGCGGCGACGGCATGGAAAATATCGCTCCGGCTGTGATTCAGCGCACCCTGCGCTCCGAGAATCTGCACATTGATCATTCCACGGTTCAATGCTGCAAGCTGTTCCGGATAATCCTCAATTCGGGCGGGAAAAATTCCCCCGCCGTTGACCAGACACGGCACTTCGACACTGGCGCCCGGAGGCAGTGTTGGAATCAAACCGCGATTCATGACATTCAGGTTGGCGGAAAACGGCGCATTCTTTTCAATGGCGCGGATGATCTGAATACCATATTCCTGACTCGGTTTCGGCTCGATCTTCTCCGAACCGTCAAGAAGCCTCCGCAGTTTGTCTTCATTGTGCGCCTGAAGCTTTGCGCAAATCGTCAGAGACGCCCCCGGCACACCGGCGGACATCAGATAGCCGCAGCAATGATCTTCGGGATCAGCTGGCGCCGTCACGGAACAGAATTTCTCCAGCAGATCCCCGCGTTTGCGGAAGTAGGGATTGTATTCGCTGCCGTGACCACTGCTTTCCGTGGGGAAGTAACCGAAGTGCCGCATCAGTTCAAATCTGACTTTGTCCCGGTTGTAGATTTCCGGACGGTCAAGACATTTCCGCAGTTCCGGGTACAGATCGCGTCCATCCGTCTCCAGTTTCAACATGAACGCCTGATGATTGACGCCCGCCGCATAATAATGCAGTTTTTCCAACGGCACCTTCAGCCATTCGGCAATCGCCATGCCCGTCCCCTGCACGCTGTGGCACAAACCGATGACTTTCACAGTCTTCGCGTGCCGGCTCAGTGCAATGGTATTCATCGACATGGGATTCACATAATTCAGCAGGACAGCGCCGGGACACTCCGCTTCCATTGCATCCAAAACCTCGAACAGTGCTTTCAGAGTCCGCAGTCCACGGAACACGCCTCCCGGTCCGAGAGTGTCACCGACCACCTGCTTCACTCCGTACCGGGCGGGAATTTCATATTCAAGCCGCTGATGTTCCAATGTCCCGACGCGGAAAATCGTAATCACGTAATCCGCACCGCGGACGGCTTTTCTCAAATCAGTCGTCAGTTCCGGTTTGAACGCCACGCCGAACTGTGCAGACATAATTTCCGCCATTTTTCCGGATTCTCAAGCCTTTCACGATCAATGTCCATCAATGTGACTTCACTCTGCCGCAGAAGTCCGTCCAGCAGAATATCCTTGATGAAATTCTGCGCAAAGATGACTCCGCCGGCACCGATCATCGCAATTTTAGCCATTCTAAAATCCTCCTTGGGGTTGCTTTTTCTAATTATAGCACTAAATTAGAGCAAAAATACAGGATTTTTGCTGTAAAAACTGGATTATGGATGCATGAACAGAAAAAGCCCTCAAAACAGAAGCCACGGTTATTTCCGGCCGGAGTTGAAGCAGTATCCGAACATCGACCTGCCAGTCTATCCGAGATCCATCGGGCATTTCATCCGGCAGCCCGGCAACAGGGAAGATGTGAAAGCCGGCGAGAAAAATTTTGTCCAGTTATTCTGGGGAATCCGAGGCAATCCGGAATTTGAACGGAACGGGAAATGTCATATCCTGCGCCCCGGACATGTGATTTACTGTCTGCCGAATGAGCCTTATGTGATCCGGACTCATCAGGAGGAATGCGAATACCGCTGGATCGTTTTCGACGGTCCAAACGCCGCCGGCTTCATGCTCTCTTTCGGATACCCGCGGACAGCGTTTCACGCGGGCCCCTGCCCGCACCAGAACTTCATCAACTTCGAGGAACATCTCCTTGTGCGTTCCCCTTACAGCTGGCGCCGCATGTTCTGCGAAATCTGCAATATCCTGGCAGCCGCGGGCGGCACGATGGACGCCCCGACTTTTGAAAATGAAAAACTTCATGAAATCCTCATGATCTGCAGAGCCCGTTTCGGAGACCCGTCCCTGAATATCAAGACATTGTCCGACGAACTGAATCTTGACCGGACCACCCTGCTCCGCATTTTCCGTAAAAAAATGAATATCTCGCCATCGGAATACTTGAGTATGTTGCGTTTGCAGCGCGCATTGTCCCTGTTGCAGAATCCCCGTCTCTCGCTTTCGGAAATCGCGGAACAGTCCGGCTTCAGGGACAGCAATTATTTCTGCCGCTTCATCAGGAAAAACACAGGGAAACGTCCTTCTCAATGGAGATGAAGCCATCTGTAATATCCATCGTCCATATTGCACATGCCATGAAAATCTGCTGTAACAGCCTGATGATCCGCCATATCGCCGGCATGTTCCTGTCACGCGGGGAAGAAATATTGATTTTTTTTAGATTTCACGCTTGAAATTTATAATAATGCCAGTAAATTAGAGCCCCATAATGCAAACGGAGCTGCGGGTGTAGTTCAATGGTAGAACCTCAGCCTTCCAAGCTGATCGTGAGGGTTCGATTCCCTTCACCCGCTCCATTTCAGCATTCTACTTTGGTGGGGTTCCCGAGCGGCCAAAGGGGGCAGACTGTAAATCTGCTGTCGCTGACTTCGATGGTTCGAATCCATCCCCCACCACCAATTGAGATTTAGCCTCAAATCTGACATAAAAAAGCAGATTTGAGGATTTTTTTTGATTTCCTTATTTTGCCTTGTTTTACCCTATGACAATCAAAATTCCCGGATAATTCCCGGATATAAAATTCTTGAGGCTGACGGCTTTTATTGAGTTGAAATGTCAGCATCCCGGGAAAATGGCGGTAATAAAGAATATCAGAATTCCCGGATATAAAAACAAAACAGAGCTTTCTACGTGTTCGTGAAACAGCATTTTACTTTTGCAAGACTCGCAACAAATCGGCTTCCGTTATCGGGCATTTTTCAGTGAATGCCGGAATCCCGGAACCCCGGAGGGCTCCGGCTGGCATTTTCAACGATACAGAAAAATGCCGGAGAAAAAACCCCCGGCTCCCGATTTTACTTACACCAAATGCAAACGAGCAGAGCAATGAAAGAAAAAACAATTGCACCCCCGGACATCCAAAGAGAAAGCGTTATCCGCTCTCTCTGAAGCTCCATCTTATCATTAACTATCTGCTTCACGTCATCATAGCTTAACGACTCTTTCATGTTATGCCACCTTTCCTGTTTTGCTTTTCTTCATGTAATCGGCAAAAATACAGCAGATAGTGCTTGCTGAATCCTCGAAACAGGCATCATTTATGAGAAGCTTCAGCAGATCATTGACAACATAATTAAAAGTGGTATTGATTACATCCTCTGTAATCTGCTTCATTTCCACGCCTGAATATATGGGATCGGGAATATTAAAGAATTCGCCGTAATACTTTATCTTCCTACTGTTGATGTAATCATTAACAAGTTTGTTTCTTTCTGCTTCCTCAAGGTATTTCCGTTCTGAATCATTGATGAATTGCAGATAACGGCATTTGTCTTCTTCGGAAAAGGAATCTTTATTCTGAATAAACTCCCGGAGATTGCAGAGCGTCTTTTTTTTACCTTTAAGAAAAAATTCCAATATGTTTGATTGGTCTTTTTCAGTAAAATATTTACTGTTGATGAGCTCTGAATAAACATGAAAGAATATATCCTTTTCCTTTGCCGCTTCTGACTGCTGTTCCGGTGTTACCCCTGTTTATGGTATGGGGTATGGCTTCTTTTTCCGTTTGCGTGGCTTCTGCGGCGTTTTCTTCGGCATTACCATCTGCCGCCGCGCTCCTGTCACTGATTATCTTTGAAAGCTCATCCAATGACAGATTATAAGTCGCTCCGGCTATGACCTGCCCGGACCGATCGGAAAGCCTGTAAAGCCCTTCATCTGCATCCGTGGCATGTTTCCGGCGGCTCTTTCTTACGACAAGCCCCTTTTTCGCCGCCATACACCGGAGCTGTTTTTCCCTGCGCTCTTTATCAGCAGATTTAATTTTGCATTTGGCGGTTTTACCGTTAACAGTTTCGTTAACGGCAGTTTTCATTCTTAGGGAGAACGGTTTTTCAACCGGCCATTTTCCAAGAAGAATATCAATAGTCTTAAGCATCCCGGAGATCATAAGGTCACCGTTAGCGTCAAAAACCATGTATTGCCCGTTAGCGCGGTTCTTCCTTACTCTAACTCCAAACGCTTTGGCATTGCGCCTCATCCGTATTATACATCTTTCCGGCGTATCTCCATTGATAGTTTCATCAACGGCAATTTCTTCGGCGGCTCCGGCGTTATTTCCGGCGGTTTTGGTCGTGCTGGTGTTACTCATGGTGTGTTACCCCTTTGCCTTGATAATAAAAAAGCCGCTCTGCGGTCGGTGGTCATAACACCTTGCAGGACAGCACCACCCGTTACCCTGCTTCACGCAAAACGGCAAGTCATCAAGACATAAAAAAACGTTCTGGTTAACGCCGTGCGGGTTGGTAGCCCTTGAACGATTCGGCGGTTGCGCTTATGACTCGCAACGCCTTTATTTTACGCTGAAGTCTGAAAAAGTCAAGAGGGTAAATCCCAAAAAAGAAGCAAATTTTCGAAATAATTGAATATCCGAACGGATTTGACATTTCCCACTTTGGGACTATATTAAAGGAACGGAGCAGATAAAATGGATTTGATCAATAAGAACATTCTGGATGATTACAAGAAAAAGCATTCCGACAGCGTAAAGCCGCTTGCCAACTGGGAACGGCTGGTGCATTTGGCACAATGGAAAGCTCCGCAGGATATTAAAAACGCAATCAGAAGCGCGGATTTCCTTTCAGGGAACCGCGTCATATTCAATATTGGCGGCAATAAGCATAGGTTGCTTGTCGTTGTGGCATATACAAAAGAGAAAATGATTGTCCGTTGGATTGGAACCCACGCGGAATACAGCAAAAAGAAGTTTTGAGGAGGTGCAAACATGGAAATCAGCATGATAAAGAATGACCAAGAATTAAAGGCAATGACGAAACGCCTGAATGCTTTTCTTGACGCACACGCGGAAGACTTGGAGCACTTGAGCCCGCAGGATGAAGAGGAAATGGAGCTTATGTGTCTTGTAATCAAGGCGTATGAGGATAAACGCTACCCACTGCCGGAAGTGAACCCGATAGACTTCATCAAATTCATGATGGAACAAAAGGGCTTGAAGATGAAAGACATTGCGCCGTGCTTCGGGACGCTCAGCCGCGCCTATGAGGTGTTAAGCGGCAAACGCAATCTTACCCTTGCCATGATCAAGAAACTCCGCGTTGTGCTCGAATGCCCGGCGGACGCACTGATAGCCTGATGATACGCAGCCGGGATGAAAAACCATAAAAAGCATTTTTTTCAACTGTGGACGTTTCGTCCATACCTGCCAATTTGGCAGATATGAGTTGTGGGTGTTAGAACCATAACTGCTTTTCCCGCCTTCTGCAACTATGGGGGTAACACCCATAGTTGCCCCTGAAGCCATTTTTGGCTTGAGTGCCGCCACTTTTATTATATGACTGCGGCTGCTGACTTGAAAGCCTTGATAAAGTCAAAGCGTTTTATCTTTCCTGTTTCCTGATCGTATTTGATACAATCCAATTCATAACGTGATTGAAGATTCAGCCAGAATTGCGCAGATGTTCCGAAAAATAAACCTAAACGCATGGCTGTATCTGCCGTGATTGCCCGTTTTCCGTGAACAATTTCATTTATCCGGCGTGGAGGCACCCCCAAAGCCTTAGCAAGTGCATTCTGTGAAAGATTCAGCGGTTGTATAAATTCCGTGTTCAATATTTCGCCGGGATGAATCGGCTGCAAAAATTTTTCTTCTTTTGCCATGATTTCACCTCTTGTTTTAATGATAATCCTCTATTTTTACGTTTTCCGCTCCGTCATTCCATGAAAACGTAATACGCCATTGGATATTAATTCTGATACTGAAAAAACCAGGTCTGCCGCTCAATGCTTCAAATTTATTTCCGGGCGGTATTCTCAATTCCTCCGGCGCTATTGCGGCGTCAAGTGTCAATAACTTTCTTCTTGCGCTATCCTGAATATTTGCTGGCAGCTTTTTTGAAAGCTGCCGGTTAAATATCTTTTCCGCTTCTTTATCGCTAAAACTTTTAATCATCTGCTTTTCTCCCTGTTTTAATATAACGCAACACGTTATAAAATCAAGAAAAAAAACATTCCTGTATTGTATCTGCCATTTCAGCAGATACAAATCATCTGACAAAAAAATAAAGAAGACAAAGGCTATCGGGGCATCTGCCGGGAATAAGTCCGGCTTACAAAAGGGTAACAGCGACTTTCTTCCCGCAAGCCGCCGCATATCTTGATAATGTTCTGAAAGTGATGTTCTTCCGCCCCCGCTCCAAAGCGGCAATATAGGTTTGATTTGTTCCGAGACGTTCGGCAAGTTCCTTTTGTGTAAGTCCTGCCTCATGACGCGCTTTATACAGCGCTTCAACGGCTGCCATTCTTGCAAACATCGCCGCAACTTCCTCCGCGTTTGCAGGATCGTTGAAATAAGCGTCCCGTTCCGCTTCGTCGTCGCTGATTCTGCCCGCTTTTATATCTTCGGCAATTTGTGCGACTTCTGCGGCAATCTGTTCATCCGTCAAATATTCGGCGTGGTCTTTACTCATTTTACTAATCCTCCCTGTATAAGCTGTTTTAATACCTTTCGGGCTTGTTTTTTCTCTTTTTCCGGTATGGATTGCGTTTTCTTCACATAGCCATGAATACCGAAAATAAGGTTATCTATCCCGTAAACGTAAAAAATGCGAATGTTTGCCGCCTGAATCACGCGAATTGCAAAGAGATTTTTATCATCCAGCTTTTCCCCGTATGGCATCTCTAAAACGCCCGTCATTTCCAGCTTGCATATAATCCCGTTCAACTCCTGTTTTGCGTCTCCCGACTGGTTGCGCATGAAGTCTTTTACTGCCTGCATCATGCGAAAATGCTTTTTCTTGTCTATCGGCTGTTTCATTCGGCATTCCCTTGTTTCATATGTAATATATCCTATAAGATATTATTTTTCAATATAGAATCAGAAAGAAAATCCGTCTTTTCCATGTTTGCAGGAGACAGCAAAGGGGACACCGTTTCCGTGGCCTCCCCGCATGGAACTATCACCGTTACGGGGATAGTTGCACCTAAACCGACAAATTGTCGAAACAGCTTCTTACAGAGTGCGAGGTCTTCCGCGCCGCTTCCTTCCGGCGTGCGGGTCAGGAATGGACGAACCAAGCCCCCGCGCCATTTCCGTTATATCCTGCTGCCTCTGATATGCCTTTGCTTCGTGTTCCAGAAGCGCACGCCATACAATCGGATTCACCTTGTGAAGTCCCATTCCATATTGAAAAAATGTTGATTCTCCCATGCCACAAAGCGTAGCGGCTTCTTTGTAAGTCATATTTAACCGGTTAAGCGTAATTTTTAAGAGTTCTACATCCGTCATAGTTCCGCCCTTTCAGATTTTTATGAATGGAATATATCACGGCTATTTAATAAATCAAATTACATTTAGTTTATAATATTAACATAAAAGTATATGTCCTCATCTCTATTTCAATTTGAGGCTAACTCACTTAACATAAGGTATATTATGCGACGTTATAAAAGTCAAAAAATATTTACAACTTGCATATTTTCATAGAGTTACAAATAATCGGTTACATACATATTTTACCTCGCTACCTTTTATTAGGCATGGTGAATAATTGAGGCTAAAAAAAACAAGATGCAGCAAAAGCACCCGGTAACAGAAAAATGAGTTTTTTAAAAATGTTTATTTCCAGTTACCGGCTTTTCCGTTCCTGATTCTGCACGTTACGCGTTTTTTGCATACCCCCTCTGGCAATGAAAAAACCACCCTGCAAGTTTTGCAGAATGATTTAAATATACTACAAAATGTAGCACCCCCTCTACATAACCGACAATTCGTAGGTTTTGGAAGTCGGGGAATAGCGTCTGCGGAAATGGCAGATGCAAATTAAAATTTGCGTCCACCGAAACGGTGGGTATGAAACCAATCCCCCGAAAAAGGGGGTAAGGTCAATTCCACAATCCACGGGATTCGCGGGTTGTGTTGAATTAGATACCGGTAACAGATTTTACGCTTTATTTGAAAAATGCGTTTTTCTGTTACCGGATTTCTTACCCTTGATAAAACTATCAAAGGGGAGCCCCTGCAAATCATACGAAAGCAAGGTCGTTTCCGGGAATTCCCTTCCTTATCGCCTTCACATCGCTTCTGATTTGCTTTGTATTGGCAACTTCATTTTTCAGCTGAATTACAGCATCTTTCAGCTGCATCATGACAGCTTGTATATTCACATTCCCTCCGGAGCTTCTAACGTTGGAAACACCGGTAGAGATGTTGCCGGTAACCGGATTCCCCGTTACACCTGTTCCCCCAGGATTTCTCCCTGGAGAAAGCAGATTATTTCCCGCTTCCTTTACGCCGGCTGCCACGCCGTTAATAGCATCCGCAAGACCGTTTCCGCTTCTTGTAATGACGTTTTCCGCGTCCGTTGACGGGCTGGTAAAATATACCCTGCTTTCCAGCTTCGCCGCTTCCATGCTTCCATACTCCACGGCTTCTGCCGCTGTTACAAACCCTTTTCCGGCATCTTTAACGGAGGTTGCAACTCTGCTGATTGATTCCGCAAGCTCTTTTCCGCTGTTCTGCACGTCGGCATTGCTTCCCGGCTGCCTGTTCCTGACCTTGTTCCGCAAGTCTTCATAATAGGCGGTGTTCTCGTTCAATCTGCGCCGCCTGTAATCGGCATCCGTCCAAGCTCTGCCGTTTCCTGAAGCAAGTTCCGGAAGGGGAGTTGCTCCAATTTCTTTCAACGTCTTCGGCAGATTCTTTCCAACTTCTCCGAATCTCCGCGCCAGATTGTCCCCAAGCTCCCCCGCGACTTTCTTTGTATTTTCCCAAACGGGCTTGAAGCCGTCCGCCGCCGCTGCCGCAACTCTCTGATTGTGCGCTGCGATTTCGTTAACAATATCCTGTCCGAATGCCTTTGCATTTGCGCTGAACTCGAACCCGTCCCAGTTTTCCTTGACCTTTTCGGCGGTTTCCGCTATCGCCGTTGTATAGTCGTTCAGCACTCCGCCGATTGCTTCCGTAAAAGATTTCTTCCCTGTAATCAGGCTCCAGAAGTTGGAGCCAAGAGAAGCCGCCATTGTGCCGATGTTTTTGATTGAGGCTGCGAATAAATCCCAAATGCTGGCCAGCGTTCTTTTTCCGATTTCAAACATATCGGAAAAAATTCCGCGCCAGTTCCGCCCGAATGAAGCAAGGATATTTCCCGCCGCCGTGAATGCCGATTGCCATGATGTCGTTATCAGGTTTCCGAATCCGGTAACGATCAAACGCAGATTTTCAAATCCGCCGTTGACAAGCGTTTCTGCGGAATCCATAACCGCACGCGGGATAAACAGAAAGAAGTCGAGAATATCCGTTCCGATCGCCGTTGCAACGCTTCCGAAGTTCTCAACCAGCGGCACCATGTTGTTAAACGCCCATTTCCCTATTGAAACAACGTTTTTGATTCCCGCGCCGATCCATGAAAAGACAGGTTCAAGGTAAACGCCTGTCTGTGAAGCGACTTCCGCGATATTCAAGCCTAGAATCTGAATGTCCTTCCCCCATTGCGCCCCGTTTGCTTTCAGGGTGTCGGAAAAACGTTTTACAGCTCCGGCAAGCTGATTAATCAGGGGGCTTGTCTGTATCACGGAGTCAATAAACGCGCCGATGTTGATTTTCAGATCAAGCAGCCGGTTTCCAAGCAACCGGGACTGATTGGCTATTGAATCCTGATTTCTGGCAAAATCCCCAAGCACATGCGCTTTCTGCTGATAGATCGTAGCGGCTGCCGCAATTGCTTTTGCTTCCTGCGCGGTTGAAGCCTTGAACGTTCTTCCAAGTCCCGCAATATAAACGCCTGTATCCTGCGCCTGTTTTGCAAGATTTCTGAATTCCGGGGTATCGGTTTTGATTGCAACGCCAAGCGATTTCGCCTGTTCCGTTTCCCCAAGCATGGCTTTAGTCAATGCAAACGTTGCCTGCTCCGCTCCTCCGCTGTAATTGGTGAAGCTGGCAATATCGGAACCCATCTTCGCAATCCCTGCGGATAATGCGACTACATCGCCGCTTGCCATTCCGAACCCTTTCAGCAAGTCCCCCGTCTGCGCCATCATCCGCGTTGCGGCAAGTTCCGACTGTCCGAAATTGTTTACCAAATCCGCTACACCGGCTTCTGCTTCCTTGCTTACATCGGAAAAGACAATACCGAATTTCTGCGTCTCCTCCTGCATGTCGGAAAAGGCTTTTACTGCATTGTATGCGCCCTTCGTGACGGCGGAAACAGTAAAGCCCCCCGCAAGCGCCGCCGTTGCGCCTTTGGCGAATCGGGATAAACCGCCAAGTGTTCCGTTTATCTGGTTCAAGCTGCGCTGCGCTCTTTCCGCTCCCTTGACTCTTACCGGAACAGTTGCACCCTGAAGCCGTTTAAGTCTTTTTTCGAATGCGTCAAGCTGCTTCTTCGCGTCTTCGCCTATGGTGATTTTCGGATTAAGCGCAGTAAGTCCCTTCAAACGCTTATGGAATGCGTCAAGCTGCTTCTTCGCGTTTGCCGCCTTCACCTCGATTGCCAATGTTACAATATCTGTTTCTGCCATGGAAAACCTTTCATGTTTTTCATATCCGAAGCTGTCAACTTGCAGCATCCTTGAGAATCCTGTTTGCAAGGTTTGCCTTGAACCTCATCCCTTCCGGAGATTGCAGCCAGTCCCCGCCCGCCGGCGCGTTCAGGTATTCGCCGCCGCTCCCGGAGGAAAGCCACTTTTCACCGTCTGGACTCGAAAGCCATTTCCGCCCGTCATCACTTGCAAGCCATTGATAATAAGCATGTTTTTGTTTCTCCCGCGCATCCGGCGTCATCAGTCGGCAGTCGTTCAGGTTGATTTGTTCAGCCTTGATTCCAAGCCCGGCTGATATGGCTGTTAAAAGCCTTACCGTTTCCATTGCGTAGAGCTCCCAACGCTCCGGCGGCAATTCCCCGTCCTGACAGGCTCTATCGTATGCAATCCATGCGTGAAGCTCCGGGAGCGGTATTTGTGCGGCATCCGCAAGAGAGATTCCCCGATTCAGGGCAAGCCGGAAAAGAGCCTGCCCCGTCGGGGTGGTTATTTTTTTTCGGTGAAAGCCTCCGACGCTTCCCCGATTTTTGCGGCTTCTCCGGTCAGCGTATTGATCTCGCTGATAAGCCGTTCAGCGACGCCGGGCATTTTCCGGTAAAGAATCGCGGCGTTTTTCTCATCCAATGCAGGAGCAACAACACCTTTTCGGAGAATAAGAGCCGTTTTGCTTTTCAAGTTTATCGCCCCTGCGACTTCCAGCGATTCTTCCCCGTCCAGCCCCCGGACTTCAAAAACTCCGATTTCCGGAATTTCAATCTTCTTCTGCGGCATTCGGACAGCGAGGCATTTTTCCATAAGTGTTTCAAGGTTCAGTGTTTCGGTTGTGTGTTCGTTGTTCATTTTTAGATTTTCCTTTCAATCATTTTCAATTTTGAATGTTAAAACATCTTCGGAATAAACGATTTCAGGTTCCGCGCTGAAATCAAATTTCCCGGTTGTAGTGTCCATCGGGTAAAACTCACGCCGGATAAGTTTTTGGGGCTTATGCGGTGTTTTCCTTGCTTTTGCAAAGACGCGCTCAAGACGTCTTATCTTGTTCTGCATCTTCAATCCTTTCTGCCAACCTTTCGAGTTTTTCCAGCCGTTCCCAAACATCCAGTGCCACCGACGGCCCAAGAACACGGTCAAGAAGAAGCGTGATTGCCTTAACATCCCCCGAAAGAGCCTTTTCTTTCAGAACGTCAATCAGGGCGCGCATATCCTTTGGTGATACGCAATTGTAAAGCTCTTTACGCAAGCTGGCTACACGCTGAAAATAAGGATTCCCCTTTCCGGCATGGTTGCCCTTCTGAAAACGTCCTTTGTTGTCACGCTCCGGCATTTGAAAAACTCCGATAGTTGACGGGTCGGTTACGTTAACTTTCCCCTGAGGTCAGGGTCTATCAGATTCACGCCGCCAGTAAAGCGGTAATCCTGGTTCTCGTCTTGTTGTTTCTTAGAAGCAGGAACCACCGTGAAGTTATACAGATCGGCTTTTGCCTGAATCCAGTCTTTTGCCGATTTTCCGGAACGTGTGACAACGCGCTCGTTTTTGTCGAGTATGAAAACTTCGATGCTGTCATCTGTCATCCCTTTAACTTTGGTTTTATCATACCGGGACGGCAGCGTTTCAATGATTCCCGCAAGTTCCGCCTCGATTTTCAGTTCTTCATAGCGGCGTTTGTAAGTGTCGCGCTCCAATTTCAGTTTCTGCAAGTCTTCGTTCATAATAAAAATCCTCATAGTTTGATCCTTTGCCGCCTCTGGCTTCTGAAACAGTCCGAGACGACGTCCCTATTGGGTCAACGCTTCTTTTTGCGTCATTACCCGCTATTCTGCCGTTTTTTCAGGCTTTCCGCTTATCTTTATTTGTCAACTGAACAAATCCGGCACCTCCTTTTCTCCCTCAATCCCAATTTGCTTTACCATGAGTTTAATCATCGGGTCAAGCCCGAAATATTTACAGGAATTCACCTTGCAAATCTGCGAGTCATCGCGCCAGCAAATACCCGTCAGGGCGTCGCACAGGCCCTTAAGCAGGTTGTCGCACAAGTCCGGTTTCGTGCTCTTGTAAACACGATTCCCGGCGGCAATGGCTTGCAAGGTCTTTTTCGGAAAACTTCGCAGCGGGGGAAATATAAACCTGACATTGAGCTCAAGCGGCCCGTCCAGGGATTGCCATTTTTCCGGAAGCTGTTCTGAAGCAGAAAGCCGGATAAAGTTTTTCCAGACCGTATTGTTTTGGGGTTGGTAAGCTTTCACATGCTCCCCAATACGGCAGAATCTGACGCTCTGTATTGCCCTAGGTTCCGTCCTGAAAATAAATTCAAATTCATTCATAACAGCCTCCTTTCTTTTAGTTCACTGCCACCCGCATAGTCCCTGCATCTTCCGGATCGCCTCGTCGGGATCAACATCGCCGGAATCCTGCTCTTTCGCATCCAATCTCCGGAACACATCCGGTGTTTCGTTTTTTGCGTTGTCTCGTCTTACCCACGTCCGGATTGCCGCTTGCCAATCTTTCATGGGACTTTTGCCAACCCTCCAACCCTTCGATTGATAAAAATTTACGAACTGCTCAGAGTCCACATCATAACCACTTTCCAAACAAAAGCCCTTTACCTCTTCGATTGTCGGAGGAACAAAAGAGCTTTTCCCCCTAGAGCGAGTCAAAGAAAATTTTTCTTTTGCCCCCTTTAGGGGGTTTTCTTTTTCTTCAGATTCAGAATCAGATTCAGAATCAGATTCAGCTTTTTTTGCTTTTTCTAGGTTTTCTGAAAAACCATTAGCTTTTTCTAGGTTTTCTGAAAAACCATTAGCTTTTCTAGGTCTTCCGCCAAGTCTTCCATTTTCTTGTCGGGATTTGCATGTTTCCTCATAGCGTTTATTATCTCTGTCAAATTGACCCTTGAATGTAGCCAGCCACAATGCCCGTTTTAGAGGCTGGTCAAATTTCACCTCGAGCCCTGAACGATAATTTTTAATTGCAATGATAAACTCGTATGCTTCGTGTTCCCCGATTTCTGCTAGAGTGTCGAGCATACTGTCATACATTATGAAGCTGCCTTTTCCCATGCGTCACCGTCCTTTTATCGTCCTACTCAACAGCCAGTTTTCGAAGCTTGCACGATCAACAAAGTATCTGCCCTGTCTCTCGTCGGAACTTTTTACGGCTTTGATAACACCCATCCTGACGCATCTCCGGATTGTCCAAGGAGATACACCATACTCACGCGCCAATTGTGGTAGCGATGTCATTTTCATAAAATCCACATCCTTCGTTTTTTATTTTGCGTTTTTTTTGAATTTTTGATTTATGAATATATCTTCCTCGGATTGTCAATTTTTTTCTATAAGCACTTGAAAAATGCGCTTGTTATGATATATTCGCAAAAGTCCACATATATTTTCCCCCTTTGCGAGTGGCGGTTTTTTTGAAGCCGCCACCCCATTTTTTTATTTTTGTTTTTTCAGCAGCTCCCTAATTGATCTTAATTCCTCCAAGATAGCAACTTGCAGTTTGTAAAATTCCTCCTGCGAAATAACATCGACAATTTTCATCTCATTTTTATCCATGTTAAACCTCGTTTTTTCGTTGGCAATTTCATAAAGTTCGGACTCGCGCTCGGCAGCGACAGCGGCACGAAAGATAACATCAACAAATTCATCCATTGTTAATCTCTCCTGCAAGTAACTCCCGTAAACTTTGCGGGTCAATCCTGACATTGCGCGGTCCAAGCTTTATAAATTTTAAAAGCCCAGTTTTAAGATACCTGTCCAACGTCGGCAGGCTGACAGAAAGCAGAGCTGCGGCTTGCTGCCGGGTCAGAGGTTTTTCTGCAAGAAATTTGTCTTGCTTCAGTGTTTCATGGTTTTTAAGTGCCGCTACAAGGCTTTCGGGTGAAAGCTCAGGAATGAATGGTTGCAACATTCCTGTTGCGGCGGTAAGAACCTGCGGGGCGATTCGTTTTGAGATTTGCATCGTGAATACTCCTTTTTTTTGGTTTTATTTGGCTCGGAGTATTTTAAATGCAGCATCCTGATTTTCGCTGATTTTTCACCAGGAAAAATCCAGTCTTTTGCAATTTTTGAGGCTAAAAAAAAGACAAAAAAATCCCGAAATTCCTGATCTTGTCCTGATTTTTGGGAAATATGAGTTTTATTTTTCGTTATAAAATCAAGTTGGAATCACGTGTTGAGGATTTTTAAGTTCAGATTCTCGTTTTGATGCAGTTTCAAATATTGGAATATAGCTGTCAATAGCAATCTCCGAGCACACATTATGTGCTTTCTGCGCGACAATAGAAACAGGAAAATAATGTCTATTTCCGCTTCTTAAATAGGGCTCAGAAGTAAGTTGATAGGCTAGTTTTTTTCTGATGGTATCTTTATTGAGTTTTGGAGTTCCAAAATAGACCTTCCGACGATCTTCTAATTCATCGTAAATAACTCGTGCGGCTTCGGGCAATGTAATATATTTTTCAGAATTATTTTTAATGATTCGGTTCGCTTCTTCTGTAATGTGTTCACGTGTTTTTTGATGTTCAGATTCTATTTCTCTAATCCTATTTAAAATCGTGTTTATTTTTTTCTGATCTAAACTCTGCATTGTCCTTGTAAATTGCTGCAATAAAATTTTATTTCTTCCTGTGCCCTGGTTAGATATAAATGACGAAAGCAAATCGAATCTATCATTTATGATCAAGTTAAAGAATGCATAGAGACTGCCTACAATTCCCGCTTGAAAAGCTAATTTTAATGCTGTATGTTTATCCCCAATAAGAAAGTATAAAAAAGATTCAACAAAAAGCCTAAAGTCTGCCTCCTCTATCCTATCTGCTGGATGTTGTTCTATTTCTAATAAATAATCCTCTAACCATTTTTTGTTATTGTCTTCAGCACATCTGTCACTAGAGACGCAAATCTTATTATTTTTTATTGCTCTCACAAGGTTAATGAGTTCTTTTGTGGTATGATTTTTTATTTCCATGCTCTCCATTTATGCCTCACAAATCTTGTAGTATTTTTTTGATTTGGTCAATAGATAAAGTATCCACCAGCCGTCGCAGCTCTACCCGCTCCGGCTCAGTTTCCACGTTTTTCGCTTCGATTACGTCAGGGGCTGCCATTGGTAGTTGCAGAGCGGCGGCATATTTCACGGCGGCGCGGTCGCTGATTTTCACATAGTGTTCCGTCATGGCGGGGCTGCTGTGTCCGGCGTTCCGCTGAATTACGGCGGCAGGGGTTCCCATTTCGGCATTATGGCTGACATAGGAGTATCGCAGGGAATGAAAACCAATTTCCACAATGGCGCGTTTCCCGGTTTTCTTCGGTTTTCCAGTCTTCTCATCTATGACAGGCTTCCCGTTTTCATCCAACACCGTTTTTATCCCGGTTCCCTCTCTATGGGTCTGAATTCCGCACTTCTGAAAATGTTCTATGACAATACCATTCAGATTGGCATCCGCGCCCCGGTCATAATCTGCGCCGAATCGCGGCAATACATACCCCTTGCGGCAATGATCGGGGATTTCTGCCAACACCCGGTAGAGGAAAGCGGGTATCCCGACTTTTACCACGGCTTCTTTTTTGTCCTTGCGTGTATGCTTTGTTTTCCGTGGTATTCGCTCAATCACGCCCCGCACTAAATCAACTTCACGCCAAAGCAAAGTGCAGCAATCCCCGAAACGCAAGCCGGTAAAATATCCCAGCGCAATTAAAAGCCGCAGTTCCCCTTCCGCATTTTGAATCAGGGCGGCGATCTGTTCCATGGAAAGCGGGACGCGGCTATTGCTCTCCTGCTCTTTCCTGTTGATTTTCAAGAAAGGATTCTGGCAGTGGATCTTTTCATCATCGAGCAGGACGGAATAAAACATTTTGAAAAACTGAATGACTTTGTTAAAGGTTCCCGGCGATATTTTCAATGATTCCAGATAACAGGTATATTCCCCGGCGATTTCCGGAGTAACGCCGCTCAACAACAAAATTTCAGGGTGTTTATCGTGCATCCATCCTGAAAACTGTCGGTAATACCCTGCATAATTCCCCGGCGTGGAATGGCGGGGAATCTCATCCATAGGAAAACGCTTACAGCTTGCCGGGCGGCTCTGACATGACATAAACAACTCCCATCCATGCAGCAGAGAAGCCTTAGAGTTAACAAGAAGCGCTTGTGCCTGTTCTGCGGATTCCTCCGCGCCCCGAATCGCGCTCTGCAACATCCGCATCTGTTCTGCTCTGTTCGTCTCTTTCAAGGGATGTAAAAGACGGGCAGCGGCTTTCTTTGCTTCCGAAGCCGTTGTAATTGGTTTTCCATCCAGTCCCAATAGTCGGACTCGGCAATCTTTTCCGTTTACGGTGTAGCGGAGATAATAATGCCTCTTCCTTCCGGCCAGATATAGTTTTCCCTCTGTTGTTCGCCCCATTGCAAAAACCTCATGTTATCGTGTGATAGCTTATGATAGCTTATTTCCTAAAATATCACATCAAAATCAAAATTCAAGGATATTTCCCGGATAAAAAATTAAAAAATGAGTGTAATACAGCAGTCTGTAAATCTGCTGTCACTGACTTCGATGGTTCGAATCCATCCCCCACCACCAATTGAATGATTCAGGACTTGCATGCAACAGTGCAAGTCCTTTTTTATTTTTATCTGATTCCCAATGAAAACAGCTCTTTCTGGCGTTCTGAAAATCCTCTGCCGGAAAATTCAATTCCATGATTGACTTTTACAGTTCCGCCATGTATTTTATCAGGTATTGTTTCATTCTGAAAAAGGAGATTTGCTGAAACGGAAAAAGATTTCTGACATTCTACATATTACAATATTGACCGTTAAACGTCGAGCCTTGAACTACCACTTCAAATCAATGACGTTGCACAACCGGAAAAACGGATGCGCTGATGTTTTTAGCGTATTCCGGTCCTTTATGGGTTGTGTAACGCTGTGGTAGGCGGAAGGCTCGCATAAATTTGACCGGGGTACGCTTTTTTCATGCGGCCCCGGATGAGGAGCCGCAATGCACAAACGACCATCGGACAATCTCGAATCCTTCCGTTTCGGCAAAATGCCGGAAGGCGGGAAAGCCCTGCTGACATTCTGCCTGATACTGGGGGTGACGGCGGGAGTGTTTCTCTTCACATGCCGGCATCAGCCGCGGCAGGAAACGGATCCGGGAATCCTGTTGAAGAAGAGGATTCAGCTCTGCGAGGAATTCTGCCGGGCGGCGGAAAACGGAGATTTCGGGAAAGTCAGGCGCCTGGTGGAAGCGGAACGCATTCCGCCCGATCAGCCGCGAACGCCTCTCATGCGGGAAACGCCCCTTGCCCTGGCAATCAAAAACAGGCATTGGGACATTGCGGACTACCTGCTGTCAAAAAAAGCCTCGCCCAATATCGGCAGATGCAGCGGATTCACCTTGCTGGAATATGCAATCTTAACGGGAAACAACGATCTTGCGGCGTCACTGGCAAAACACGGGGCAGATGTCAACGCCTTCGACCGCTCCGGCAATCCCCTGCTGTTTACCGCAATCAGGGGGAAAGACCATGAGGCGCTGCATATCCTGCTTGAAGCGAAGGCAAATCCGGACAGAAGGGGACGGGGAAAGCGCACTGCCCTGCATGAAGCAGTTCTGCACAATGATGTTCAGGCTGTCGCGATCCTTCTGAAACATCATGCGGATGTCGATGCGGCGGACGCTCTTCAGGAAACGCCGCTCCATCTTGCCGTCCGCCGGGACAATGCGGAAATCATTCAATTGCTTCTTGAGTCCGGCGCCGATCCCGCGGCAAGAAGCGCGGCAGGGAAAACCGCTCTCGGCAACGGAAAAAGCTGTAATGACAATCTGGGGATATGAAGAAACGACAAGGTATAGCATAGAAAGTCAAAACCACCGGCTGAGAGCCGGTGGTTTTGAGTCTGAAGCCGCCTGTTTATTTTTCACATGTCCAAATCAGCACTTCCCACGGTTCGATTTGTTCCAGAACAAGCCTGTTCTTCAGATTCTTTGCCTTCACGTTACGAGTTTTTCCCCATGGGATCAAACGTCCTGACGGCAAAGCACGTTCCAAGCGGAATTCTCCTTCCACCGGTTTTGAAGTATTATTGACAAATACGACCATGCTTCTGCCATCCCTGCTCCAGGAAGAACAGAAAAACGCCGGTGGATAACCAGTTCCGATCTTTTTACTGTGACACTGGAATGTCATCCCCTCAACAGCCTTTGCAAATTCCCTTACTTCCAGAAATACCGGTTTCGCCTCTTTCAAAAAATAAGACTTAAAACGATACTGACGCCAAATATCCCAAAAACTGTAATAAGCGATTCCGCAGACATCCATCGTCATCACCGAGAAATTGAAATACCTGAGTTCCTGTGCATTGGGTTCCCGGCAGCTCTTCGGATCAACCTTGACCATTTTTGGATAGTTGACGAAAGACATGATCTGCGCAATCGGCATGACCGGTTTTTTCAATCGTTTCACATCCCAGACAAAATGCGAAAATTGATTCAAAGGCGCATCAGGAAATTTCTGATTCTTGACCGGGTAGAAATCAGGCATCAGAATATCGGCACAATCTTTGAAAACCTGATAATTCTTTATCCATGAAAGACACAAGAGTACCGGAATATCAGGAGTTTCCGTTTTCAGCATTTTATAGATATTCAAAAGTGTCTCGTGCAACTCCGGCGAAGGTTCATCAAAAAGATACCACATTCCCAAAGCAGGATGATTTTTCCATTCCCGGACAGCGGTACGAAGTTTTTTCAGATGCTCCGGATCACGCAGAGTATGTTTTCCTCTTACCACCTGCAAGGCAACTTTCATACCACATTTTTCCGATGTGTCAAGAAGTTTGGACACTCTTTCTTTCGCCGTCAGGATGTCGACATAATAGAAAACATAGTTGAATCCTGAATTCGCAGCGGCGCGGTAAGTGCCCTCACCTATAGGATCCAGAGCATAAATTCCAATTGGAAATTCACCGGTAAAGACAGGCAGACAAAACAAACTCAACAGCAATAAAAATGTTTTTTTCATTTTGCAGCCTTCTCCACTTCCCAGATCATGGTTTCCCATGGATAAATCCAGTCACCTGCCAATATGAACTTTCCATTTTCCACCTTTGCAGGAACATTGCGCGTAAATCTCCAGGGTTTCAGATTCACGTTTTCAGAAACGATCCGTTCTGCCCAACGATCAAACCGTCTTTTGACGGGCCAAAGATTCACCAGGACAATATACTGCTTACCGTCAATGCCGTCAAACAAAGCCAGCTGGAACTGATTCCCCTCCGCCCAGCGGAATACCTGAGGATGAGCAGGGTCTTTCAGCAGAGAAGTAAATTCCCTGAACTCGCGGAGCAAGGGAATTGCCATCTTGATGAAATCACTGTTCTTTGCCCCAGTCTTCCGTTCCTTATAAAAAAGATCATAATAAGAATACCAGAACACACCGTTCATATTCCCCATTGCCAGAGGCGCATAAAAGAAGCACCGCATTTCCGCTTCATTGGGATAACGCAGTCTGCTGCTGTCAAAACCTTTCACCACATTCGGATAAGAAGTCCAGCACATAAGCTGGGGAATGGCAATGAAAGGTTTATTGTATTTGCTCATCTCCCGTAAGTAGTTTGTGAAATAATGCACGGGAGCTTCCGGAAAGGGCTCATCCTTGATCGGATAAAGATCACCCATCAAAACATCACATGGCTCTATGAAATTTTTCCATTGTTCATTTTGCGCCAGACACAGCAATACAGGAATGTCAGGAGCCTCTCTCTTCAAAATTGAATAAAACAAATGCAGATCACGTCTCTGCTGTTCCGTGGAAGGCTCATCATACAGATACCATGCTCCCAGAGCCGGATGTTTTTTAAACTCACGGACCACTCGTATCAACTCTGCCACAGCATCTTTTTTCCCTACCAGAACGCGCGTATAAACATCAAAAGCAACTTTCAGACCGTATTTTTCAGCCAGATCCAACTGCTTCTGCGCGGCATCATGACCTTTTTCAGTATAAGGATTCAAATAACAATGCATATAGGTAAAACCAAGTTCTTTTACCCGCGCAATATCCGTTTCATTTACAGGAACGGCATAAATCCCATGCATGAACTCTCCTCCGTAAATGCACACCGTCCAGAGAAGAATAACCGGCACCAGAACTTTTTTCTTCCATGACGATAAAATCATGAACACCAACTCCTTTCAATTCAGTTCTTATTTTCTTTTTTATCCAACAGCTTTTCTTTATATTTTACAGGGGAAACCTCCTTTCAACGTTAATTAAAATCTATTTTTGAATCCATGCACCATTTGTTCCACCCGGTATTAAGCCATGCAAATACATTTTTGAAATTCAATGCCTTTGCAGAACCGTCCACAAACAAAAGATTGGTTCTCAAATCATGCCGGGTATATTCAAACCCCGGAAGCCAGCCACTGCTCAAAGAATATGAATTTGCGGAATTCTTGATATAATAATATCCGTACCTCAACGGGGTCCCTGAATAAATAATCTGTGAACCTGCCAGCAGTACACCGCGCGTCAGTTGCATTTTCTTCAAAGAACTCAGTTTTGCCGGATAGAAATTGATGCAGCCATCATTCAGATCTGACCACTTTGGTTCGTTCGGCATGGAACATGGTCCATACAACATGGGACCGTAGTCGGATTGATTCCAGCTTGTCCCAGCTTTTCCATTCGAGGGACACACCAGAAATCGTGTCCTGATATTCTTGATGTTATAAAGTTCGGCAAGGCTGTTAAACCATATGGAGCTTGATGTGGTGGAATATCGGACAGGCACGAAATAATCATTGAAATCATTCTGATAGTTCGCAATAAAAAGCGACAGCTGTTTCAAGTTGCTGACACAGGCAATTCGTTTCCCCGTTGCCTTTGCCTTCCCAAGCGCGGGCAGCAGCATCGCCGCAAGGATCGCGATGATCGCAATCACAACAAGCAATTCTATCAATGTGAAAATCTTCATTCTCCCTCCACAGCTGAGAACAGGAGCAAGAAAGCTGCGGGACAATCCGGCGTCGGAAGAATCAGGCAGACAGACAAAGCGGTCAGCATCATGCCGCCCCTTGACCGGGGACAGCATGGAAAGCGGCGGCATTGTTTCCCCTCGTTCCGGTTCTCTGTTCAGACGCTCTTCCTGTCGAGTCTTTTTCATGACGGCCCTCCTGTTAGATGATATTTCTTATGATAAATTCCGTTGCCGGGGTGAAATAAGTCTGATAATAGTCACGGGAGTGATTCCGGGTCAGATTCTCCAACATCGCAATGATCGCCTCCGCATGAGCAGCCATCGGATGGGTGATCGCGTTCAGGTTCAGCTTGAAACGGTCGTTCTCAAGACGCCCCTCCAGATTATCATAGCTGATCAGCTGAAAGGCTTTTCCGCAGGACAGTCCGGCGGAGGAAAAGACATCAATCATGCCGTATGTGATGAAATCGCTGGGGGAAATGATTACGTGATCCGTCAGTTTCCGTTCCAGATAGTAACGGGCGCACTTCGCACCCGCCAGCATCGCCGAGGAAATAATGCCGCGCTCAGAGTAATGGACATGGAAAGCGGAATCGGGAAGTCCCAGTTTTCTCCCCGCCTCAAGCAATGCGCCCAGACGCCGGTGATGCGTCACGCAGTCATCCCCCGCGAGGAAAAACTTGCGGTATCCCCTCTCCCTGCAGTATTTCAGCGCCGTCAAAAAAGCCGGACGGTAATCATACACCACCTGATTCCACGGTCCGTGATTCACGGCGTCATCTGCATACAGGATCACCTGCTGCTTCACATTCAGGAGAAAATCCTCGGCAATCTCAAGCATTCCCGCCGGCGCAATGATGACATCATGTTTCAGCAGCGAAGCCTGCACCTTCAAGGCATGAGGCGGCCGCTTTTCCACGAAGAGCTCATAGGAAAAACCATGCTCTTCCAGCAGACGGCAGACCTGTTCCACGAACACCGTGAAAGCGGCATAATTCAGTTCGGGAATACCGTCGGGGCAGAGCCAGTGAACAAACGCGACGCGAAGCCGTTCCGACGCCGCCCGGTTCGCACGCACGAAACTGCCGCTGCCCCGCACGCGGTTAATCAGTCCTTTTGCCGCGAGACGGCACAGCGCACGATCCGCTGTCTTCAGGGAAACCGCATACTGCTTTGCGATCTGCGACGCAGACGGAAGCCTGATTCCCGGAACCATTTCATTTCCGACAATCTTCTTTTCAATGGATGCCGCAACGTCCCGTTCTGAGTACTTTTTTGACTTTTCCCGCTTCATTTCCATGTCCATATCCGGTTCACACACTTATTAATTATATGACATTTCATAAAAATGACAATAGCTGAAGACGGCAAAAAAAAGGGGATAATGACATTTTGAGCTCAAAAGTATAGTCAGATTTTTTCAAAAAAGACAGTCCGGAAGAGAGAACACTTCCGATGCGGGCACGGCGGACGGGCACACCGCAAGGCGGATGCGGCACCTCCGGCAGGACGCGGAAAAGCGTTCCGCAACGGGAAGCCGATCCGCAACCGGAAAGATTTCGCATTTTTGCGGAAATCCCCGTTGACTAATCATCTTCCAGGACTTATATTAGAAATTGTTAACGTAAACAATTCTGTTTTTCAATCCAAAGGGGAGATAGAAAATGAATGAAATCGTCAAAGGGCTGAGCAAGTATCTGCTGGAGGAAAATCCGGAAATCGAGGCGAGAATCCGGCACGGAATCGAACTTCACCGCAAGGGAACCGCAAAACTCATCCTTCGCGACAGAGACGGTAAAGAGCTCAAACATGCGGAGCTGGAACTCAGGCAGACAAGGCACCAGTTTGAATTCGGATGCAACGGATTCATGATCAACCAGTTCAGGGAGGCGGAAAAAAACGCGGCGCATGACGCCATGTTTTCCAGTCTCTTCAATCTCGCCGTCATCCCGTTCTACTGGTCCGATCTGGAAGTCGAGGAGGGCAGACCGCGTTTCGGCAAGGATTCTCCGTATGTCTACCGCCGTCCGAACATCGACGAATGCCTTGAATTCTGCGACAGGTACGGAATCACTCCGAAGGGACATCCGCTCATGTGGCACGCCTTCATTCCGGAATGGCTCGCGGCGGACGATGCGACGCTGAAACTGCGCTGGGAACAGCGCGTCAGAGAGATCGCACAGCGTTACGGCGACCGCATCCGCAACTGGGATGTGGTCAACGAGGCGGTCTGTTTCGACCCGAAGAATCCGCAGCTTCCCCCGGAGCATGTCGAGTTCGCCTTCGACATTGCAATGAAATACCTGCCGCACTCCTGCACGCTCAACTACAACGATTATGCGTGTTTCGATTTTCCGCACGGCAATTACACGGGAATTTACATGCTGGTCAAAAACCTGCTGATGAGCGGCAGAAAGGTGGACTGCCTCGGACTTCAATATCACCTGTTCGGATGCAAGCCGGAACAAATGGTGGAGGCATGGAGCAGAACAAAGCTGAATCCGTCGCTTCTCTACGACTGCATGGATCAGTATGCAAAGCTGGGAATCCCGTTCAACATCTCGGAAATCACCTTGACCGCGCACGAAGCCCTGGGAGAAGAGCGTCTTGAGTTCCAGGCGCTGATGGCGGACCGCCTTTACCGGATCTGGTTCAGCCATCCGGGAACGCAGAGCATCATCTACTGGAATCTGATCGACAACACCGCCTACCGCAATCCGAAACAGCCTCAGTGGAACGAAAATGTCTACCTCGGCGGCCTTCTGGATGAGAATCTGCAGCCGAAACCGGCATACAAAGCGCTGGAACGTCTGATCAGAAAAGAATGGCACAGCGAGGGGAAAATCGTCTACTCCGGCGAAAAGAACAACTATTTCCGCGGATTCTACGGAGATTATGACGTGACAATCAAAACGGAATCCGGCACGGTCTGCAGAAAGATCAGGCTCCGGAAAGGGCGCGCCAACGAGCTGACTCTGGAGCTCTGACATTCCCGCATCCCGGCGCAGTGATCCGGAAACATTGCGCCGGCTGAAAAGCGACCGGCTCCGGCAATCCGGTTCCCCTCCCCCGCTGCCGCCGCCGGATTTCCGGTTTTCCGACATCTGCACCGCATATTCCGCAATCTTTTTTGAAAATGTCTCCTTTGCCTGCTTGAAAAAGAATTGTTTCAAGTCTAATAGTATGACACATCAAAAATTATGGAGTAATCAGTCATGAAAAAATTGTTGTTGATTTTGGCTGTCGCGTTCTTTGCGGCAGGGGCACCGGCAGATGATCTCACAACAAAATCAGGCAAGGTCTACAAGAGCTTCGCCATCATGGGAGCGGCTCCCAATGGAATCCTGATTTTCCACGAAAACGGCAAAGCGGTAATCCCGGTAAAGGAATTCCCGGACGAATACAAGGATAAAATTGCAAAATACGCAAAGGAAATTCCCGCCAAAAAGCGGGAAGCTGCAAAACAGAAAGCCATCAAGGCAAAACAGGCGAAACAAGCCGCCGCGGCAAGAAAAAAGCGTGAAGCAGAAAAAAAAGCGCGCATGAAAAAATATCTTGCCGATGAAGAGGCGCGCAAGAAAAAGGAAGAAGCGGCAGTCAAAGCCGCCAGTGCAAAAACGGCGGCAAAAGGCACCGGAGGATTCAGCGACGACATGTTCAAAAACAATGACTGATCTCCCGACTCCGCACCGCAAGTAAAAAACACCCCTCGAAAGCAAGGCAGCTTCCGAGGGGTGTTTTTATGTGATCCCGCCCGGTGCCGGATCAGCACAGGCGGCGCAGTTTCCCGCGCATCTTCAATTCAGGATAGGAGCCGCGGCTTTAAGCCATGCGTCGGCAATCAGCTGATGTCCCGCCGGCATGGGATGCACGCCGTCCACCAGCCAGTGTTCCTGCGGAGCCACTTTCAAGGCATTGTCCAGAATGCTCTGAAGCGGAACAAAAACCGCATTGTAATCTTTTGCGATTTCCGCCACGACTGCACGGCGCTGGGCGATCTCATCCAGCCAGTCTTCGCCGACGGCGCCGAACGGAAACACGAAAGGCTCCAGAAGAACCAGTTTAATTTCCGGCAGTTCCTTCAGAGTCCAGTCAAGCAGCATGCGGTAGAACTGATTATAACGGGGGACTTCCACTCCGTTCCGTCTGGATTTCTCATGCCATGTGTCGTTGACGCCGATAAGAATGCTCAGAATATCGGGATGCAGATTGATGCAGTCCGCCTTCCAGCGCGCGTAAAGATCCACGACCCGGTTCCCGCTGATTCCGAAATTGTAAAAATTGAAATCCCTTCCCCGGTCACAGAGCAGACGGGTCGCAATCAGGTAGGGATACCCGGGACCGAGCCCGCTGCGCAGATATTCCGGATCCGTAATTTCAATACGGGCGCGACCGCAATCCGTAATGGAATCGCCCTGAAAAAGAATGGTTTTGGACATTTTCTGAAAAAACTCCTTATGATTTATACGCTTCTGATACAGGCGGAAACGGTCTTGCGCAACTTCTCCCGGTTTGCATCGGAAAGCGGACAAAGCGGAAGCCGGTATTCCTCCTCAATCATGCCCAGCATCGCCATCGCCGCCTTGATCGGAATCGGATTGGATTCCACAAACAGATCCTTGAACAGTCTCCAGTATTTCTTATGGATGGCTGCCGCCGCGGTAAAATCGCCGGAAGCACAGGCATTGGTCATTTTCTTGAGCTCGGCAGGAATGATATTGGACGCCACGCTGATCACACCTTTCGCACCGAGAAGCATCATGGGAACCGTCAGACTGTCATCGCCGCACATGATGGAAGTATCGCACAGACTGAGAATTTCAGAGACACGCTCCACAGAGCCGGCGGCCTCCTTCACCCCTAGGACATTCTGGTTCTTCACAAGGCGCGCAACCGTTTCCGCGGCAATTCCGACCCCGGTTCTGCCGGGAACATTGTAGAGCACAATCGGAATGTCGCAGGTATCCGCAATCGTGGAAAAATGCCGGTAGATCCCTTCCTGAGTCGGCTTGTTGTAATAAGGAGTCACCTGAAGGGAGCAATCCGCCCCGACGCTCTTGGCATGTTTCGTCAGAATGATCGCCTCAGCGGTGGAGTTCGCCCCGGTTCCCGCCATAATTCTGCAGCGTCCTGCGGCGGCGTTGATCGTCTCTTCAATCACCTTCATGTGTTCTTCAGCATCGAGAGTGGGGGATTCTCCCGTCGTTCCGACCGGCACGATTCCGTCGACTCCGCCTTCAATCTGCATCTCCACAATCTCACGCAGTTTCCCATAATCCACCGCTCCTTTTGAAAGAGGTGTGACCATTGCGGTATAAACGCCCTTGAGTTCCATAACAACTTCCTTAGATTTATGTTAACATATCATGAAATTCATTGACTGAGTTCCCCCTCAAAGACCGTGACTGCCGGTCCCGTCAGAAAAACTCCTTTTAAAATATTACATTCTTTCATTATTTCAATCTCCAGAATGTCTCCACCGCGGGAAAGAATCGAGAGTTTTTCCGGGAAACCGAAAAACTGATGCAGAACCACGGCAGTGGAAGCACATCCCGTTCCGCACGCAAGTGTCTCATCCTCCACTCCCCGCTCATAAGTCCTGACAACGGCAGGACGGTCTTTCTTCTCAAAAAAAACAAAATCCACATTGGCACCTTCCGGCTGGAAACGCTCATGAAAACGCAGGCGCCGCCCTTCCCGGCAGAGATCAATCCTCTCCGCATCCGGCACCGCCTTGACCAAATGCGGCACCCCCACCCCGCCTTTGTAGACAACTTCGGAATTCTCCAGTTCATATTTCCGGAAAGGTTCCGTCACAAGCAGTTCCGTCCGGATGGAAGTTCCCTTGTCATCCTTGACTTCCGCGGTGAGAAGATTCCCTCCGGCAAGAAACGTCATTTTCCTTTTTCCCCCGGAAAGCCCCTTTCCATAGGCGAAAGAGGCGGCGCAGCGCAGTCCGTTTCCGCAGACGGCGCCGGAACCGTCGCTGTTGTAATAATCCATCCGGATCACGTCATCATCGCCGGCCCTGCAGAGATAGATGACACCGTCTCCGCCGACTCCAAGATGCCGGTCGCAGATGCCGGCGATGAAATCAGGCGACCGGCTCCACGTTCCCTCGGAATCATCGACGAGAATGAAGTCATTTCCCGCCCCATGCATTTTAGTAAACACTCTCTTCATTTTCCTCGCCGGCTCCTTAACTGAAACAACAAGATAACATTGGAACCACAATATTCAAATTATCTTCTAAAAAACTTTGAATTTATTATTGATTTTTCCAACTTATGAGATAAAGTATGTGACTTCAGCATGATGCCCTGGTAGCTCAGAGGATAGAGCAACTGCCTTCTAAGCAGTGGGTCGTGGGTTCGATCCCCGCCCGGGGCACCATTTTTTTCGTTAGACGAAATCGGGTATATTTTGAAGTCTTTCTCAAAGGTATAGACCACTTGATCAATATTCGCAAGAATTGCCTGCCGGATAGTTATCGGGTCAGTTTCATTTAAGTCTTTCAGTGCTTTCAGTTTCTTTAACATGTCAAGAGCAATTGTTCGATAATCAGTATCAGTAAAGCGGTGCCTGTAGGGGAAATCAAGATATGGCAAAGACAAAAGGGGGCTCAACACCAAGATACATTTGGCAGTGGATGCGTATGGTATGTCGGTCAGAATACTTATTACAGAAGGTACCACAGCGGATTGTAAGCAGGCTGATGCCTTGATTGATAACATCAAAGCGAAGGTTCTTCTGGCAGACCATGGTTATGATTCGGACGCAATTGTCGAGAAAGCGGAAAAAGCAGGGATGAAGGCAGTTATTCCCCCAAGAAAGAATCGCAAAATGCAACGTGAATACGATAAGGAGTTGTACAAGTTACGGCATTTTGTCGAGAATGCATTCATGATATTAAAACGTTGGCGCGGAGTCGTAACCCGATATGCTAAAAACACCGTTTCGTTTCTTGCTGCAGTACAAATCAGGTGTATTGCGGCTTGGGTCTTTTAACTATTGGCGACACTATCTAAATTATCAACATTCTTATCAGTAGATCATGCGGATACTACGGTCTGTTGATGGTTCATTTTCATAGAAAAAGTTTCCCCACTTTTCCCCGTTTTGCATTTGAATTCTCCATAAAATCCCCATTTATGATGGATTCTGCAATGAGGGGAAAAGATTGCTAAGATGCATTATTTTGAGTCTAAAGAAGAGAATATTCGGTATCTTTTTGAGCAAAATACTGGACTGCGAGAGACTCCCCTCGGCTCCACCAATTTTTTTAATCCGCCGCGCGCTCTTTACTGCCTGCAATCAACCCGACACCGACAATCAGACAAAACGCCACATCTCCGGCAAAGGGAAACAACGGTAAATTCAGCATCAGCCCGTGAAACAGCAGTATGATGCCTTCAAAGATGGACACGCCAGCCAGAAGCGGAATGAGATTCTTATATTTTTCCGGCTTGAAAAACACGGCAAGGAAGAAAAATCCGATCATGCTCCAACTGCCCGTCGCCATGCGAAACCAGTATTGCACCTGCGGATCAGCAACAGGAGCCGCTGCACCCATGTTCAACAGAATGCGGTTCATCAATTTCCATGGCAGCAGGACTCCGAGAATGGAAATCCCCCAGCCGACCATTCCTGTCAGTAAAAAAATCTGTTTCATTGTCCCTGCCCTCCATTCACAAGTTCATTTTATCCCATTCCGGGACAGCGGCTTGCTGCAAGCAGTCCATTTTACGTATAATACCCCGGAAAATCTGAAATACAAGATCCGATTGCAGATTTCATCACCCGTTCACCCGCCATCGCCGAATGCAGACGCCGCGGAATGCAAGGACAAAAAACGGTCAATGCAGAGCATCACGATTCCAGAAAGAGACCGGAAAGACATCCGTTCCAGCCCGGCGGCGATGCTTCCGAACAGCAATGCCGGCACAATCCGTTCAGCAAATTCAACTCTTTTTGAGTTCAGTTCAACGGGAACAGTCTTTTCCGCGATTCATCCCGCCGGTCAGTCCGCAGATCGTTCATCCTGCGGATCCATGCCTGAACAGTTGAAACGTCCGGCAACTTGAAAACCGCAGGGACGCGATTATCGCCTGACTGCTTCATACGGCATTCAGGTCAATGCCTCCCCTGCTCCCGAGATGAAAGGCATTCCACGGGGAAGCACACACAAAGTCCCAGCAGTTTTTGTTTCTCTTCATCATATTTCATGACAAATTCTTCAAATTCCAGCTTCGGAATCCAATCCGGCACTTGACGAAACGGACTTGCGGATGTATTCTTCATGACGGAACTTTCTTGTTTTTCTGACATCCGCGACATATTGTCACGGGCAAGCGGGCTCCGTTTTTTCACCCCTTCAAAAGTCAGTCAGGACAAGGTGTGATGCAGGATGAATATTTTTGCAGGATTTTTACAGGACCGACAAATCAGAAATCAAATCATGCTTATCCGGAAATAAAACTGAAAAGACCTGAACTTCAAGAAAAAACATGAGACATAACACGCTTCAGACGATTTTCATCTGCAAACCATCCGCCGAGCCGATGGTCGTTTGATTCAGCAGGAAACGGAGAGGAAAAATGAGCCTTAAACCGAGAGAACGAGTTGAAATTGCCTTGCGGCATGGATATTCCGGTATTATTCCCTTTACTATATATGAACATAAGATAAAACCTTCCGCACTTGAGCGGGAACTGCGCAACTGCGGATTATGTATTGTCAACCGGACGGTTCCCGTCTGCCGCACGGTATACAATGATGTGAAAATCACAAAATACGGTTATTATGATGACGCGGGGAAATATTTTGAAAAATGTGTGTGGTCAACTCCCGTCGGAGAAGTCAGCAGCCTGATCGAGCCCGCCGGATTTACCAGCTGGGTCCATGAGAAATGGTTCAAGAGCAAAGACGACTACAAAGTGATAAAGTTCATCATGGAGAATGAGCATTACATTCCGGATTTCACACCCTGGATCAAAGCGGAAGAGGCTGCGGGCGGAGATATTATTTTCCGCGCGGCTGTCGGCTCTGAACCGTTGCAAAGTTTTATCTCATCCAATCTTATGGACATGCAGGATTTCTGTTACGAGTGGATGGATTCACGCGATGAAATTCTGGATATTGCCGCAGTCATCCGCAAAAAACGTCTGGAAATGGCGCAGATCATTGCAGATTCCCCGGCTCTTCATGCAAACTACGGGGGGAATGTCACGCCGGAAATCATCGGAAAAGAAGTCTTTGACAAATATTATGTGCCATGCTATGACGAGGTCGCGGACATTCTTCACAAAAAAGGGAAACTTCTTGGATGTCATTTCGACGCGAACAACAAACTGATCGCCGGGAGCATCGCCCGATCCGGGCTGGACTATGTCGAGGCATTTACTCCGGCGCCAGATACAGACATGAGCCTGGAAGAAGCACGCAGAATATGGAAAGACAAGGTATTATGGCTGAATTTTCCTTCATCGCTGCATCTGAAAAAGGATGAAGAGGTGGAGAAAGCCACGCTTGAAATGTTTCAGAACATTGATGACAAGTCCGGAATTATTATGGGAATCACGGAAGACATGCCTCCGGAACGCGGACTGTTCAGCTGCCGTGCCATCATGAACGGGCTCGCCTCTCTCTGCAGTCTGGGATAAAGCGGCAAAGGCATCAGTGAACCGGAAAGACAATCACGACCAGACGCCGCGGAACTGGGAACGTTATCTTAACGCCGAATATGAACCGCGGCAGGAAATGTTCCTTCAGACGCGCATCCTCCGGAAAAATCCTTCCGCGCACCTGAATTTCAGGAGATTTCATCGGGGTGTCTCCTTCATTGCAGAGGCTGAAGCAGTTCAGGCGAACCTGCCGGAACCGTCGGAAAATGCAGCAGAACATTCCCTCCGCTTTCCGCATCATGCGCGCCAGTTTTCAAACCGGAAACGCATCCTCCGCAGAACTTGAAAAATCATTTCACGAAACACGGATTGAAATCACAGGAAAAGGGGATATATTGAATCTGATTGTCAAACACTGGATTACACGGAAAAATCTGAAAATGAAAAAAAAAGCCGTCATCATTGGAGCGGGTCCCGCGGGGTTAACAGCGGCATATTGTCTGTTGAAACAATTTTCTGATATTCATCCCGTCATACTGGAAGAGCTGAACGAGGTCGGGGGAATCTCCAGAACGGTGTCCCACGAAGGAAACCGGATTGATCTCGGCGGACACCGTTTTTTCTCCAAGAGCCAGGAGGTCATGGACTTCTGGAAGGAGCACATGCCGATTCAAGGGTTTCCCGCTCTGGATGACAAGCTCCTGCATTCCGGGAAAAAATATGTTCCCGGCGGCCCCGACCCGGAAACAGCGGACCGTGTCCTGCTGCTCCGCAACAGGTTTTCCCGCATTCTCTATCTGAGAAAGTTCTTTGATTACCCCATCTCCATCCGGCTTCGCACCTTTTTGAATCTGGGCTTTTTCCGCACCGCGTATGCGGCATTCGGTTATCTTTACTCCATGTGCTTCAAAAAAGATGAAAAGTCGCTGAAGGATTTCATGATCAACAGATTCGGAGCCCCTCTCTACCGTATGTTCTTTGAAAAATATACGGAAAAAGTCTGGGGACGCAATCCGGATGCAATTTCAGCCTCCTGGGGGGCGCAGCGCATCAGGGGAGTTTCAATCAGTGAACTGATCCGCAATGTGTTACGGAAAAGATTCATGAAAAACGGCAAGGTGGAAACCTCGCTGATAGACGAATTTCTCTATCCGAAAAAGGGACCGGGACAGTTCTGGGAGTCTCTGGCGGAGGAAATAGAGTCTCTCGGCGGGGAAATCCGCAGGAACATGAAGGTCGTCAGGGCAGAACTCGAAAACGGAAAAATCACTGCCGTCACTGCCCTTTCCGGCGGAGAGGAAATCACATTTCAGGCGGATTATTTTCTGTCCTCCATGCCGGTCAAGGACTTGATCGAAAGCATCGGAAAAGATGCCGTTCCGCCGGATGTCTATCAAAATGCGGCAGAGCTTCCCTACCGTGATTTCGTTACGGTAGGTCTGGAAACGGACCGCCTGAAACTGAAAAACCAAACCGGACAGAAGACCGTCAACAACATCATCCCGGACTGCTGGATCTACATTCAGGAACCGGATGTCAGGATCGGACGCCTCCAGATCTTCAACAACTGGTCGCCTTATATGGTGAGAGAACCGCTCCGCAAGGTCTGGATCGGGCTCGAATACTTCTGCAGTGAAGGAGATGAACTCTGGCGGATGGATGACCGGGAATTCATTCACTTTGCCGCGAAGGAACTCGAAAAGATCGGAGTCATTGAAGCGGATTCCATCACATCCTCCATCCGCATCAAAGTCAAAAAAGCCTATCCCGCCTATTTCGGAAGCTATGAAAACTTCGGACTCATCCGGAACTGGCTGGACACTATCAGCAATCTATACTGCATCGGGCGCAACGGGCAGCACCGTTACAACAACATGGATCACTCCATGCTCTCCGCGATGTGCGCTGCAAACCTGATCGGCTCAGGCTCCGATGACAAATCCCGGCTCTGGGACATCAATACCGAGGCGGAATATCATGAAGCCGGATAGAAACTGCTCCGGCGGACGTCAGTGAACGCCCGCGATGCAAGGCAGACGCGCCACAGGCATTTTTCCGCATGGAAAAGGGATACAGTTCATGCCAGTCAGAGCACACGGGAATCGGAGCACATGAGCACGGTGCAAGTCCGGACACGGGGTGCCCGCCAACGAGTTTCCGCGTTCACTGGGAATCCAGAATGCCGCGGATGTAGCCCGCGGCAAAAAGATTTCCGAGCATCGCATATCCGGGCTGCGTATTTTCCTCCGTCGCCATGGTCGGAGTATGGTCTGGTCGCAGGATACCATCAAAACCGTTCGCCTTCAGCACCCGGAGAAGCTCCGGCATATCGGTCGGGCCATTGTCATGAAATGTCTCCCGGAAATGCTCCGCAGTTCCGTCAATATCCCGGAAATGGAAGAAAAAAAGCTGTTTTTTCCGGCAGAACTCCGCTGCAAGCGCCGCGACGTCCTCCCCCATGGCACGAAAGTTCGCCTGACAGAACGTCACTCCGCAATTCGGGCTGTCCGCAATGGCAAGCGCCCGGCGAAACGCCGCGGAACTGGTCAGAATCCGGGGAAAACCGCAAAGCTGCGAGACCGGCGGATCGTCCGGATGGATTCCGATTTTCACCCCGGACTCTTCCGCCACCGGCACCACGGCACGGAGGAAATACCGGAAATTTTCCCATAACTGCTCATGCGTCAGTTTCAGTTCCGGTTCCGGCGGCATGTCCGCCAGATTGAATTCACTGGTCAGAGCACCGCCACGTTCCGGCAGGTCAACACGGGTGCGGTACCAGCCCACGCCCGCCATGAAGTTGCAGCAAAGCAGGGGGATCTCCAGACGCCCCATGTTCCTCAGCATCCGATGGTAATGCTCAATATCCTCGTCACGTCCCCGCGTGCCGAGCTTGATCCGGCTCATATCGAATTGGTCGCCTTCCAGCGCATACACCCGAAGACCGCGCAGGGAAAACTGTTCCGTGATTTCGCGCAGAGAATCGAAATCCCACGGGGGAAGCCGACCCGAAAGTTCCGAAGCCGCCTTGACGACGGCATAATCGACCCCGACCTGCCGGGCAAGAATCCAGCGGACATCTTCACGGGCGGGAAGCATCATGGCAAGTTTCATTGCCGCACCGTTCCTTTCTCCTCAGGACAAGCGTTTTGATTTCAAACGGTTTGAAGCGCACCGGATTTCCGGCAGGCGCAGGGTTCCGCTCCATCAGATCGGTTTCGATCCATTCCCTTCCGGGATTCTCAGGCAGGAACAGCTCCGCCTCCTTTCCGGAATTTTCAAATAAGCGGACCACTACCGCACCGTGCCAGCGTTCCGCAGGCTTCACGCAGGTTCCGGCAACGGTGGTCCCCGCGGTATCCGGCAGGGAAAGCGGCAGATTCAGGCCGGCAGTCCCTCCCAGCCGACACCTGCCGACTCCGACCGGATACAACGGCGCATTCAGTTCCCAGCCGCTCTGCGGACGACAGCCGGGGGAAATCCGGTAACGGAAAGTGTAGACGCCATCGGGAGGACGGCGCACGGCTCTGCGCGAACCGTCAGCCATGACCTCAATGCTTCCGCTGCAATGACCGATTCCCCGGATCATGCAGCTGCGCACTTCATGACGGTCAAACTCCCACATGCGATGGTCGCAGCCGACGGTGGCGCCTCTCCCGTCCGCGCAAAACGACACCCACTGGGAGACCAGGCGGATCCGTTCAATCTCACGGTCCGGATCGCCGCCCCGCTCCGGAGTCACAATCTTCTCGAAAGCGATTCCGTCCTTGTAAATCGTCTCCGGGTAGACCACCCGTCCGAAAGGAACGCCGTATTCCACAGTGTATTCGGAATCATCGGGAAACGGGAACGTCTGTTCCAGACGGACATAATGACCGCATTTCCAGTGAATGACATTGGTCATCTCCAGCTCCGGCACATCGGCGGAAAGTTTCCACCGCTGTTCAAACTCCATCCCGTAAACCGAACCGCAGATCCTCACACAGGCAGCCACGGGCGAAATCTCCTCCACGGCAATCCGTTCCGCCACACACGGCACGACCCATCCATTCAGCCTCATGCTGCAGATGTAGTCCCCGCGGCACTCTTCCATTCCGACAATCCCCGCATTCCTGAACAGAACACAGCCGCCCGCCTTGTCAAACAGCGTCACGCTTCCGGAGACACGATCAACATCCAGACGGAAAAAGGAGTTTTCCAGGGATGTCATTCCCGCCTCCGTATTCGGATTCTCCCGGTCCCGTTCATCGCCGTCGGACAGATGGAACGGAATGGAAAAGGCAGATGACGGCGGAAGCGGTTCCAGGAAATAGACGCGGGCGCCGAATGCCGGCACCTCGGCGGTAAACTCCACCTCCACGGAATCCGCAACCGCCTGCAGGTGTCTGACCAGGCGGAACGGCAGCTCTTTCCCCGCATCGTCGACCAGACGGAAATTGTTCGTGCGCAGTTCCGGCAGTTTCGCAGTCTCCGCACCATACAGGGAAGTCCTGGCGCGGACAAGCTCCCGTCTGCTCCAGGAAAGACGGTTGAACACAACCATGGGGAAGCAGTTCGGCCGCGGCGCCTGCGCTCCGGCGGCAAGAATCATTGCGGAATCATGCGCCACCCGCTCCGCCGCCAGCAGGGCGGTCTTCTTCAAGGCAAGTTTCTCCGCATCGGCAGCCTCCCCTCCGATTCCGTTCTGATTGTGATCCATCGCATCCAGAAGCCAGAACCATACCTGTTTCATCAAATCCCGCGGATAGGCATCGGGACGGAAGGAACCAAAGAATTCAGCAAGAAACACGGCATGTTCCGCAGGAAGATCCAACGGCCACAGATCAGGCCAGCTGCTCTCCACATTCGGCCACAACGACGGAATTTCCCCGGAAACATGCTTCGGGAAACGGGAAAAGGCATTCCTGAAATATTCACTGGGAGTGCAGAAGAGAAAGGGGCGGTGTCCCCCGGCATTCCAGCGTCTGAAGTTGCGGACGGCATCTTCGGAAATCACACAGAGATCCGCGCCGAACTGACAGAGCTGCGGTCCGTCCGCTCCTCGGAATTCCGCTTCTATCTCCGGCTCATTGCCGCACATGCCGCTGTAATCCGCGCCGCGGGCAAACAGCTTCCATGCCCTTCCGTAATGAACCGGAGCGTATGCGCGCTGCCCGCTTCCGTCCGGAGCCTCGTAAATCACACAATCCGTATGAGGGGGACAGCCATGCGAAAGCAAAACACCGCTGAAGCCGGACTTTACGGTAATCTGCGGCAGCTGCGGGGTAATTCCGGGAATGTCGGAAAGAGTCGCAGTCCCGCCGGAAAAGCCGAACCAGCGTTCACACAGTTCACGCCCGTAAAGAAAATTCCTGACCAGCGTTTCCCCCGACGGAAGCTGGGTGTAAATGATGGAACGCATGGGAATGACCTCCAGACGTCCCGAAGCGACATGCCGTTCCAGGGCGGGAATCATTTCGGGAAAAGCCGCGCGGAAATATTCCAGAAAATTGACCGCCTCAATCATGAAACGATATTCCGGAAATTGATCCAGCAGACGCAAAGCGGTCTGAATGATCTCCGCTCCGCGGGACAGACACTCCTCTCTGCTGCCCGCCCAGAACAGGTCGAGATGGGAAAACGGAATCAGATAAACGGCATTGTCATGCTTCATAATCAAACCGGCTCCTGTGAAAATTCTCCTGCACGCAGAACCGCCGGATCCTGAAGAGAGACCTCACGTTTCCCATGACGCATGATGCGGCGGCATATTTTTCATACATGTATATTATGCTTGTATTCCAACTATATCCCCATTCACGGCAAAAGCAAGACGGAAAACGGGAAAAAGAAGAAAAAGGCAAAGAACAGAAAGCGCGAACGGCGGCAGTCAAGGCAGACACGGCGGCAGAACATCCGCGGCGTGCATCATTCCGGCGATGCGGAAAAACGCAAAAGAAACGCGGAGCGCGTCAGGCAGAAGCGCCGGGGAAAAGAACAGGGAGTCCCTCCCCCTTTCTGATGTCTGTCTTCCGCCTTTTTCACAGGATCAAAACACCTGCCGGTGCAATGTCAAGGCGGGAAAGCTAATATTTTGAAAATAAAAAATTCTTTAAAATCTCATATTGAACTTGCATATTCCGGAAAAGGGTACAGATTACACAGTATAGTCCGCAGGGACTGGTGCACAGAATGTTAATAACTTGTTAACAAGTATTCCTTTTGAGTCTATAAATTGTTGGGAACTCCGGCTTTGCCGCGTTCCTCCAAAAAAAGATGAAAAAAATGGGAAAAAGGACTTGACTTTTTCGCCGTCCATTCCGGAAAAAACTTTCCAGAACCATTTTTTCAGCCTCAAAATCGGGGCTGGTCCATTTTGAGGCTGTCAAGGGGTCTTTTGAAAAAAAAGATGAAAAAATTTTGATTTTTTCACTGGTATTTTCACTGTTTCATGTGTTATTATGCATTCCCTGCGATAAAATGTTGATAAGTCGGTTTTATGATAGGAAAAGAAAGGTAAGGAGAGATGAATCAGGGAGAAATGACGGCGGCGGAACTATGGGAGAAGGCCTGCGCCGTTATTAAGAACAAAATTCCTCAAGACACTTATACACAATGGTTTGAAAGCGTGGTGCCGGTCAGAATGAACGACGGCTCCCTGATACTGGGAGTCTGCGATGAAATGTTCGCGTCATGGTTCGAGAATTCTTACAGCGACATCATTGCCGAAGGACTGTCGGCAGCGGCAGGCAGACCGGTGAAGTTCGGCATTGAAGCCGGACACCTGAAAGCCCCGCTGAATGTGGAAGACGAATGCACGGAATCCATTCCGGCGATTGCGCCTGTACCGGAAACTCCGGTCATTCCCGTTTCCGCGCCGAACTGTCAGGCGGCTTTCACATTCCGGAATTTCGTGGTCGGCGAAGAAAACCGCTATGCCTATTCCGCCGCCATGACCGCCGCCACGACCCCCGGCGTATTCAATCCGCTTTACATTTACGGCAGCACCGGAATGGGCAAGACCCATCTGATTCAGGCTGTGGCGAACCATGTCATCGCCAACAACCCGAAAGCGGTGGTCCGTTATGTGACCTGCGAACAGTTTCTGAACTCGTATCTGGACTCCCTGCACAACAAATCCGTGTTTCACTCCCACTTCGAGTTCCGCAACTATTTCCGCGAAGTGGACGTTCTGCTGATCGACGACGTGCACCAGCTCGGCGGCAAGGAACAGCTGCAGGAGGAGTTTTTCAACACGTTCAACACGCTCCACAACGCCGGCAAGCAGATCATCCTGACCTCAGATAAACAGCCGTCGGACATTCCGGGGCTGGAAGCGCGCCTCGTGACCCGTTTCCAGTCCGGCGTGACCACGCAGATCACCGCCCCGACTTATGAGACGCGGCTTTCGATTCTTCAGCATGAACAGACGGAGCAGCTGAAACTCGCCCCGGAGGTTCTGCAGTATGTCGCCGCGCGTGTTTCCTCCAGCATCCGCACGCTGAAAGGCGCTCTGATGCGGCTTGTCGCCTACGCTTCCATGACCAAGAGTCCGTCCGTTCCGATGGCGGTCGCCGAAGATCTGCTGGCGGACCTGCTGGACAAGGAAGCCGAATCGCGCAAAGTGACGATCGACGGAATCCAGAAGGCGGTTGCAGAGCATTTCGGACTGCGCGTCAACGATCTGACGGGTTCCAAACGTCCGAAAAACATTGCGGAACCGCGCATGATCGCCATGTATCTTTCACGGGAAATGACGGATCATTCTCTGGTCGAGATAGGTTCGGCGTTCGGCGGGCGCAACCATGCGACGGTGCTTCATGCGCTCTCGCAGGTTGAGAAAATGACAAAAGCCAGCGAGGATACGCGCCGCGTCATCTCCAATCTCCAGAGAAAAATCCGCGGGTGAGCGCCATGTTCGCGGATCTGCACACCCATACGAGCCTCTGCAAACATGCGGACGGAGCGCCCGGAGAGTATTTGGAAAACGCTAAGAGACGCGGTCTGCGCTATCTCGGCGTCTCCGACCATATTCCCTGGCCGGCGGGTTACGACACCTCTTCGCGCATGGAACCGGAACAATATCCCGAATATCGTTCCATCGTGCGCCGTCTGCAAAAATCCGCGGAAGACATGCCGGTCAAGGTGCTCTACGGAATTGAACTGGACTGGGTTCCGGGTCACATGGACGAGGTTCTGCGGGAAATTCAGGAAGAGCCGTTCGATTATCTGATCGGTTCCATTCACTATGTCGGCGATTTCGCATTCGACAATCCTTACGAGATCGAAAAATGGGATTCCATCGGCGTGGATCATGTCTGGGAGCGTTACGCCGGGCTGATGTGCGAATTCGTCCAGAACTTCCGGTTCGACATCATGGGACACGCCGACCTGCCGAAAAAATTCGGGCACCGTCCGTCCGATCCCTCGAAATTCATGAAGAAAATGCGCGAGGCGCTGACCTTTGCCGGGGAGCGCGGGATTGCCATGGAGATCAACACCTGCGGACTGCGCAAACCCGTCAAGGAGATGTATCCCTCGCTGGAGATTCTGAAAGCGGCACGGGAGGCGGGAATGCCGCTGACTCTCGGTTCCGACGCCCATTCCCCGGAAGAAATCGCTTCGGATTTCAACCTTGCCGTGGAACTCGCCGAAGCCGCCGGATACCGTTCCGCGCTTGCGTTCGAGCGGCGCCGTCCCGTGGAACTGCCGTTCAGATAACGTTTCAACACAGTGCGACGGGGAAAACCGCGTTTTCGGAATTTTCCTGTCACATAAGGAATGATTTATGAAAAGCGAAGTGGAATGCAGCAAATGTTTTTGCGACAGCCTGTTTCACCAGTTGGGAAAACTGAATGTTTCAGGCGAAGAGAAAATTGAAATATCCAAAGAGGTCATGCGGATGATCTGCGAGGCGGATTTCACACAGCCGCCGCCATTGATCGCGGCACGGGTCAACGAGATCATTGCCGCACACGGAAAGGGCTTCGAGCCGTTCAAACGGGAAAAGGAGCTTTCGACGAAATATGCGCGCGAACTCCTGGAAAACATCCGCCCCGAACTTGAAAAGCTCTCCGATCCGTTCGAGGCATACGTCCTGCTGGCAATCGCGGGAAACATCATTGATTTCGGCGTGGACTGCAATTTTGACCTGAACACCGCCCGGGAAAAGATCATTCATTCCCTTTCCGAACCCTTCGACCGTGCCGCCATGAATCTTCTCCGAAAGAAAATGGAGGAGGCGGAAAGCATTCTCTACATCATGGACAACTGCGGCGAAGCGGTTTTCGATACGCTCCTCGTGAGTCTGCATCAGGACAAAATCACGCTCGCGGTGCGCGGCAAACCGATTCTGAACGACATCACGAGAGCCGAAGTGGAACCCTCCGGCTTCCAAAACGTCCGCGTGATCGACACCGGGGATTTCACGCCCGGAATCTCCCTGACGGTATCCTCGGAGGAGTTCATGGACGCCTATCGTTCGGCGGATCTGATCGTTGCAAAGGGACAGGGCAACTTTGAAACCCTCTGCGACGACTCGGACCGTCCGGTCTTCTTCCTCTTCCGCGCCAAATGCCCGGTCGTGATCCGGAAACTGGGCGGAGTCAGACAAGGCAGCTATCAGCTCCGGCACATCAATGTGGAAGCGTAACCTGTCCCAGATCCTGCTCGGCGCACTGCTGCTCTGCGCGGCACTGTTCTGCTCCGCCGGAACCGTCAAGCTGACGGTGATTCAGACGACCGACATTCACGCGCAGACAGACGGCCGCCGGACTCCCGGAATCGCGCGTCTGGCTTCCGTAATCAAAGCCGAACGCGCAGCGACGGGCGGCAGGGATCATGTCCTCCTGATCGACTGCGGCGATCTGTTTCAGGGCTCCTATCAGGCGACGCTGGACCGCGGCGGCTCGCTGGTTCATTATCTGAATCAGCTCTCCTACGATGCGTTCATTCCCGGCAATCATGACTTTGATTTCGGCACCTCCGTGCTGCTGAAACACCTGAACGGCATTCAGGCGGATGTCCTTGCCTTCAATCTCAGGCTGAAGGACGCGCCGCCGGGCAGAATCCTGAAATGGAAAATGTTTGAAAAGAACACGCTGAAAATCGCGGTCGCGGGAATGACGTCGCCCTATCTCTTCGCCTGGCTGTCCGGCAGTCAGACCGCGGGACTGGAACTCACGGACTGCCAGGAGGCGCTGGCAAAGATCATTCCTGAAATCATGGAGGCAAAGCCGGATATTGTCATTCTCGCGATGCACAGCGGCGAATTCATGCCGGCGCGCCTCGGCTCCTCCGGCGGAAAAAAGCGGATGTCCGCCGGAGCCTTTCTGCGGAAATATCCCCAGATTGACCTGGTTCTCGGCGGACACTCCCATCAGGTGGCAGCCGGGAAACAGGTTGCATCGTCATGGTATGTTCAGGCACCGGCACGGAGCGGCGGAGCGGCAGTCGCGGAACTCGTCTACGACAAGGAAAAACGGAGGATCGTTTCCCTGAAATCGCGGATTGCATACGCGGCGGGCGCGGAACCGGATGCGGAAACGGACGCAATGCTGGCTCCTCTGCGGGAACAGAGCCGCCGGCACGGAACACGCCGGATCGCATGTCTGCCATTTCCGCTGGAACCGCTGAAAAGATCCGGGACGGACAATCGTCTGAGCAGGATTTTCGGCAGGGCAATGATCCGTGAAGCCGGGGCGCAAATCGCTCTCCACGGGACTTTGAGCTCCTACCGCTCCAGACCGGGAATCCTGTATGCCTCGCAGGTCTATCTGCTGGCGCCGTATGAAAACCAGCTCTGCACCATGGAGATTTCACCGGCGGAATGCCGCGCGATCATCGAGGAACAGTATGCGGGGAAACGTTCCGGCTCCTTTCAGACAATCACCGGCGTCTCGTTCAAAACGGACAGATACGGCAAAATCCGGGGCGGACTGTTTCTTGACGGAAAAACGGAAGAATGGAACGGGGAATCACGTCCGGCAAAACTTGTCCTGACCACTTACGCACTTGCGGGCGCGGGCGGGCGTTATCCCGTGCTGAAAGCAATCGGGGAAAAGAAAAAAGTCGATTTTCTGAGCATCGACATCCGTTCCGCACTTGAAAAATACCTCGCGGTGGAATATCCTTGCAGACAAACGGGAAAACAGGAAAAGGGAGACTGAATGATGTTGAGAATTCTTGCAATATGTATGTGTCTTGGAATGCTCTGCGGATGCAGCAGCGGACTCTCCGAATCCAGCCAGCTGTCGAAAAACGAACAGGACGCCGTCATTGCCCATATCCGCAATTTCATCCAGCGCTCCAAAATCAAACTGACTCCTGCGGAGCGGGCGTATGTCATGACGCACGATCCGTTCCTGAATATCTCCTATACCGGATACAAGGAAGGCTCCCTGACAGTACGCTGGGCATTTCCGCGCCAGCGGAACCTGATCGTCACCCGGAGCGGCAAACTTCTTTCCAACGGCCGCGCGGACTGGACGGTCCGTGTAACGACGGACAAATCGACGCAGCTGGTGCCGCAGGACTTTTTCGGAGCCCACGGAGAGGAGATCGCCCTGCCGCCGCTCTGATGCAGCCGCCCGTCCGCGGATTCGCAGTTGTTCCCGCTCTACTGCAAACGGAGTGAACGGTATTTCTGCGGCGGAAGCCGGAAATGCTTCCTGAACTGGCGGCAGAAATAATTGCTGTCGGAAAAGCCGGTTCTGTCGGCAATCTCCCCGATGGTGAGTTCGGAATTCAGCAGGAGCATTGCCGCCTTTTTCAAACGGAGAACAATCAGGTATTCATTCGGCGCATACCCCGTGCAGTTCCTGAACATCCGCGTCAGCGTGCTTTCCGAGACCATGATCGAACGCGCCATTTCGGAGCGTGTCCAATGCCGCTCCGAATGCTCCGCGAGACGATTGATCAGTTCCGAAAGAAGGGCGGAGGATTTCTTCTCCACCGGCAATCTGTGTTCCGAGCAGCAACGACCGAGCAGAACGGTCAGGAGAACGAAATGCGCCGCCATCGCCAGCGGATAATGTTCCCTGCCCCGTTCCTGTTCCTCCTCGATGTCATGCACGATCTTCAGAACCTCATTCAGTTCATGCGGATTCAGGTGCAGAAGATTCCGGCTCCGCAGTTCGGGCTCCAGCCGGAAAAGGGAACTGATTGCGGGATAACGGCAGAACGCCTGAAGCGGATTGTTCAGTTCACGCATGTCGAACATGATATTGTAAAGGGCAAGGTCTTTCAGATTCGTATAGCCGTGGCTGGTCCGGTTGTGAATCAGAAAGACGTCGCCTGCCTCAATCGTGCGGTTCTCTCCGAAAATCACATGTTCCCCCTGCCCTCTGTAGACAATCACCAGCTCCGAAAACTCATGATCGTGAAGCTGGTATTCCTCCTGCGGATCACGCCTGATCAGGCGCAGAGGAAGGCGTTTGTCCGCAAGATATTCCGATTTGAACAGTTTTCCCGGCATCACATTCCATTCCTTTTTTCATGATTTGACACAATCATACTATAAAAAGAATGTTTTGTCAAGGCGCGGATTACCGGAACAGAGTATTTTTATGAGAGAAAAAGCAATCAGGCATACGGTTTCAACCGAATCACAAGGGAGGCAGAAATGAAAGCAAAAACAGTCGAACAGCGTTACCTGCTCGCAAAAGAACAGTATGCGGAACTCGGCGTCGACACCGACGCCGCATTGAAGGCACTGGCGAAAATTCCGATCTCCATGCACTGCTGGCAGGGCGACGACGTCGGCGGCTTTGAACCCGGTGCGGGCGGAGCGTCCGGCGGCATTCTTTCCACCGGAAACTATCCGGGCCGCGCAAGAAACATCAAGGAGCTCCGCAGCGATCTGGACAAGGCGTTCTCCCTGATCCCGGGGGCAAAGCGTCTGAATCTCCATGCAATCTACCTGGATTCCAGAAAAGCGGTCGCGCGCAACAAGATCACGCCCGCGCACTTCCAGAGCTGGATCGACTGGGCAAAGGAGCAGAAGGCGGGACTCGACTTCAACCCGACTTATTTCGCACACCCGAAAGCCTCCACGAATCTGACGCTCTCCAGCCCGGACGCGGGAATCCGCGAATACTGGATCGAACATGGAATTGCATGCCGCAAAATCGCGGCGGAAATGGGAAAACAGCTCAAGAGCCCGTGCATCATGAATACATGGATTCCCGACGGCTTCAAGGACATCACCGTTGACCGCGCCGGAGCGAGAGCCCGTCTTGAAGAGTCTCTGGACAGAATCTTTGCCGAAAAGATTCCGGCAAAACACATGCGCGACGCCGTGGAATCCAAACTGTTCGGCATCGGCGTGGAATCCTGCACCGTGGGCTCGAATGAATTCTACATGGGATACGCCATGAAGAACAAACTTCTGCTCTGTCTCGACTCCGGACACTTCCATCCCACCGAAGTCATCAGCGACAAAATCAGCGCGGTGCTGCGGTTCATTGACGAGATTCTGCTCCATGTCAGCCGTCCGGTGCGCTGGGACTCCGACCATGTTGTTCTTTTCGACGACGAACTCCGCGCCATCGCGCAGGAAATCGTCCGCAACGGTCCGGACAGAGTTCATATCGGACTCGATTACTTTGATGCGACGATCAACCGTCTCGAAGCATGGGTCATCGGCACGCGCAATATGCAGAAGGCTCTCCTGAACGCCCTGCTGGAACCGGCAGAAGAGCTGATCGACCTGGAACGTTCCTTCAGGAACGGCCGCAAGCTGGCGCTCCTCGAAGAGTTCAAGATGCTTCCGCTGGGAGCCGTCTACGATTATTTCTGCCTGACGCAGAACGTGCCGGTGGCGACGGAATATATCCGTGAAGTCGAAGCCTACGAAAAAAAGGTTCAGTCCAAACGGGGATGATGCCATAGAATAACCCGTTGTCTTTCGCGGAACCGCCCTTGCGACAGGGACGGTTCCGCTGTCGTTTCAACCGCCTTTCCATTCAAAGATTCCATGCAGAAGAACGCTGCTGAGTTCCGGACAGCGGGACAGCAGTGCCGGACAGCCGCTTTCATTCGTAATCTTCCCCCGCGGGACATGCCGTCCCGAACGTTTCGGAAGAGAATCTGAAAAAAAACGATTTTTTTTGAATCGCATTCTCAACCCGATGAAAAATAAAAACTTACGGCTTTGCATTTTTTTTGCTAAACACTTTTACTAAACAGTTTGCAGAAGAAAGCCCACTTTTATTTTGATGGAAAAAGAGGTAAATTACCGCTTCTGATCCGTTTCCAGAAACGGGTCATGTCCAACAGAAAACGGAGGAAATGGCTATATGTGCGGAATCGTTGCTTATACCGGGACGCGCCCCGTCGCAAGAGTCCTGATTGACGGTTTGAAACGGCTTGAATACAGAGGGTATGACTCCGCCGGGATTGCCGTATGCTCCGGCGGCAGCGTGAAGTGCGTGAAAAGCATCGGCAAGGTGAAAGCGCTGGAAAGCATGGTCCGGGAATCCGCGCCGGAACTCCTTGACGCGGCGGGATGCGGCATCGCGCACACCCGCTGGGCAACCCACGGAGAACCTTCAGACATCAACGCGCATCCGCATTGTGATTCCAAAGGAGAATTTTATATCGTCCACAACGGCATCATCGACAACTGCCAGACATTGCGGAAGCGTCTTGAGGAACAGGGATGTGTGTTCCGCTCCGCCACGGACAGCGAAGTCATCGCGCACCTGATCGCAAAACTCTATCAGGGGGATCTTGTGCAGGCGGTCGCGGCGGCAATACGCAAACTCTCCGGCACTTACGGAATCGCGGTCGTCAGCGCCCGTCATCCGGGCATGATCGTGGCGGCGCGCAAAGGCAGTCCGCTGGTCATCGGACTCGGTGCCGGCGAAAATATTGCCGCAAGCGACCTTGCCGCGATTCTGCCCTATACGCGCCAGGTCATGTATCTGAACGACGGCGACATCGCCGTCATCACCGCGGATGCGGTGGAAGTCCGCAGCATCGAAAACGTGCCTCTGGAACGCGAAGTCACCCGCGTGGAATGGGATGCGGACGCAGCGGAAAAAGGCAATTATCCGCACTTCATGCTCAAGGAAATCTTTGAACAGCCGGAGACGATCGAAAATGCAATCCGGGGACGCCTGGACCATGAAATGAAAACGGCAATCCTGTCCGGGCTGAACTTGACGCCGAGCGAACTCGCGCAGATCAGCCGGATCGTGATCGCCGGCTGCGGCAGCAGCATGCACGCGGGACTCCTGGGGGAATATTTCTTTGAAGACATCGCGGGAATTCCCGCGGAAGTCGAACAGGCGGCGGAATTCCGTTACCGCAATCCGATCATCGAGCCTCATACCCTGGTGCTTCCGATCAGCCAGTCCGGGGAGACTGCCGACACGATTGCCGCGGTGCGCGAGGCGACGGCAAAGGGAGCAGTCGTGGCGGCACTCTGCAATGTCGTCGGTTCGACCGTTGCGCGCGAGGCGGGACGCGGCGTTTATCTTCACGCGGGCCCGGAAATCAGCGTCGCTTCGACCAAGGCTTTCACCAGCCAGGTGACAGTCCTTCTTCTGCTCGCCCTGATGCTCGGACGAAACCGGCGCATGGATCGCACCGACGGAGCGCGCCTGATCTCCGAAATCGAAGCACTGCCTGCCATGATCCGCAAAGTTCTGGGACAGGCACCGCAAATCCGGAAGATCGCCGGACGTTATGCGGAATACAATGATTTCTTCTTCATCGGCAGGGGCAGCCTGTATCCGGCGGCTCTGGAAGGGGCGCTCAAGCTCAAGGAAATCTCCTATGTCCACGCGGAAGGCTACCATGCCGCCGAGCTCAAGCACGGTCCCATTGCCCTGCTCGACGAGAAGCATCCGGTCATCGCACTGGCAAACGATATTCCCGGAAAAGACAAAATGCTTGGAAATATACAGGAATGCAGAGCACGCAAAGCTCCGGTAATCGCGATCGTCACCGAAGGCGATGGAGAGGCGGACGCGATTGCCGGAGACGTCATCAGGGTGCCGGGGTGCTCACGTTTCGCGGCGGCTCTGCCGACAGTCGTCGCTCTGCAGCTCCTGGCTTATTATATTGCCGCTGCGCGCGGCTGTGAAATCGACCAGCCGCGCAATCTGGCAAAAAGCGTAACGGTGGAATGAACGGCGGCAGTCCCATGCGGAAGATTGAACGCCGCATGAAATCTCCGGCGGCATGATATTGGCATTGCCCTCCTGCCGCCAGGAAACCGTCCGCAGTTTTCCCCTCTCATTTTTATTCCGGACTCCCCGCCCGGGAATCCGGAGTTTTCCCCGTTTCTAAAATTATTAAAATTATTTTCCGGATTTTTTCCCCTTCCCCCCTTGTTTTTTCCTCAAAATCATTTATAAATAAATATACGGAATGATTACGTATATAAAAAGGAACAATCATTGAAACCGGAATGCCATGCACTTTTTCCGCAGAAGAGGTGCCGGAAAGCGGGATGCGGATGATCCCGGAACAATCGTCCCGTCCGGAAATGCGCTTTCGGAACGAGCCGGATTCATGAAATTGATTTTTTCATCAGAGGAAAATGGAATGCTCAAGATAAGTCAAGGAGAAACGAAAGCAATGAAAAGGGAATCTTTCACACTGATAGAGCTTTTAATCGTCATAGCGATCATCGCCATTCTCGCCGCCATGCTCCTGCCCGCCTTGAACAAGGCAAAGGATATGGCAAAACAGATTTCCTGTCTGAACAATTTGAAACAGAACGGGGTGCACTGGGCAACTTACAGCGATGATTACAACGGCTGCTTTCTGCCATCCCACTCTGATTCGGCTTCAAAAACATGGATCGAGTATGTTTTTCAGGATCATGCGCTGAATCTTCCGACCTTCAAGATCAACCTGGACGGTTACGAGCTGTCTGCGATGAACTCCTTTCAATGTCCCGCCCGGCAATTTCCCATAGGTTATTTTTACAAATCCCGAAGCGCTTCGGATTACGCCTACAACAGACTGATAAATGACATCTGCTGTTCCGTCAATTCACTGGGGGCCGTCGACGGAACGGTGATACGGAAAACCTCCGACCGCAATCCCGTTCCGTCAAAGTCTCTGGTATGGATGGATCACGGACGGAATATAGGGCGGTCGGTTGCGAACGGCGCATTTCCTTATTACATCCTCAGCGAAGGAACCCCGCTGAAGTTCGTTTCCATCGGGGCATACAGAATACATCCCGGCGGAGGCAACGGAGTTTATTTCGACCTGCATGCGGAGACCTCAAACGGCTACTGGGTCAATGACAAAACAGCGCATAAAATGCTGAATGTCTGGGACACGGGAAGGAATGACGGTCAAACCATATCGTTCTTTACCTTAAGATAACTGCCGAAGAAAGAAGAAAGGAATGTTCATGAAAAGCCTCTGCCTGCTTGCATTTGCACTGTTCGCAATATCGCTTGAAGCGCTGGAAATCAACCGGGATTTCACAATCGTCACAGGAAAACTTTCAAGCGACCCGGAGATTCGTGCCGCATCAATACTCTCCTCCTGTCTGGAAAAAGTTTTCGGCGCCGGACTGAAAACAGTAAAGGAAGAAGAGCATGACGGGAAGTCGCCGGCAATTTTCATAGGGGATACCAATTATGCGGCGGAAAGACAGATTCACTCCGCACAATTCGGTGAAGAAGAACATTATATCAGGGCAGATGAGAAAAACCTGATCGTCTGCGGTGGAAAGCCGCGCGGTCTGCTTTATGCCGTTTATGAAGTGCTGGAACAATTTGCCGGATGCACAAAACTGACACCGGTCGACGATTATATTCCCCGGAAAGAGTCTTTTACCGTTCCCGAAGGCAAAGCATTCCGCGGACAGCCTTTTTTCCAGATGCGCCAGCTCCGCATTGCGTCATTGGACGAAAAAGTCTATCAATTCTTTTCCTGGCACAAGATAAACAACCATGCCGCCTTGAATCCGAAGTTCATGCGGCTTTACAACCGCTATTCCGACTGCGGCAGCGGACACTCGTTTTTCAGTTACAGCAATACCTTTCCGCAAAACAGGCCGGAGCTTTTTTCCATGAACGCCAAGGGGATAAGAGAGCGTGCGACCTCTTTTACGGGACCGGGACAGTTCTGCCTCTCGAATCCGGAGGTCCGCAAACTGGTGAAGAAAGAGGTTGCCAGACGAATTGCCAGATATGAGAAAATCTGTCGCGAACAGGGGTGCCCTCCGCCCGCATTTTATAATATCGCGACGAACGACAACAGCTCATACTGCCGCTGTCCCGGCTGCAAGGCCCTGATGAAAAAATATGGGAATGTCTTCAGCGGCGCGTTAATTGATTTCATCAACGACATTGCCGGAGCTTTTCCGGAACAGCGGTTCCAGACTTTTGCATACCAGATTTCCCAGGAACCGCCTTCCAACATCAGGGCGCGCGACAATGTCATCATTCAATTCGCAATGCAATGCGTGATTTTCAGGGATGCGGATTGCGATCTGACAAGACCGCTGGAACATCCGTTCAACCGAAAAGTCATGAACAGAATGCGGCAATGGCAGAAGGTCGCGAAACACTTTGCTGTCTGGCAATACGGCGATATGCACAACCAGACTTCCCCCTCGCCGTATACGGTGATCCCGACTCTGCCTCAGAATTTCCGCTTCTATGCAGGCATAGGGGCAAGCGGTCTGCTCTCCGAAACCTGCTATCAGGATTTGAACCGCCTGATCTCACCTCCGGCTTTCTATGACCTGCAGGTCTATATGACGGCAAAACTGATGGAAAATCCCTATTTGGACGATCAGGCGCTCATTACGGATTTCATGGAGAAATTCTATGGTCCGGCGGCGGGAAAAATGATGGAATACTACCGTTTTCTCATCCGGAAAATGTCAGCGGAAGACAAATCCCTGTGCAGCGTCGCTGTGGAAGGGCGCGATTATCTGGCTCATGAGTTCTTTCATACCGTGGAAAAACTGCTGGACGAAGCGGAATACACGGTGAGAAACGATAATGTATATCTCAATCGCGTCAGACAGGAGCGGATTCCAGTCGATTTTGCGCTGCTCCACCTGTGGAATCGGCTGGAAATGGATCGGGACAGAAATCTCAACCTGACAAGAAAGTCCGTGATCGACCGTCTGGAAAACATTCTTCCGTATTCTCTGAACAAATATCTGGGACGCGAGAATCGGCCGAAACTCAACAGAAGCCTGAAACAGGCAGAAGAACGTGAGGCAGCCCGGATTATGCTGCTGCGTAATCCGATTCCCGTGCCGCCGCAGTTTGCAGACGAGGTGATTGTGCAGTATTCCATGCTGCAGAACGGCAGTCAGACCCGTTATCTGGCCCCGGACGCCGATGCGCTTTACGGCAAGGCGCTGGTTCTCAAAAAAACGGGAAATCCGGTTTACGACACCCCCGAACTCCACCGGAAACCATTCGTTACCGGAATTTATGACGCCACACTGAAGAAAAATGTGCTGAAAAAGCGTTTTTCCCCGGAAGAACTGAAACAGGATGAGAAGTATCACTTATACTATCTCGGCCGCACGGCAATCCCCGGAGAACACAAACTGAGCATGTATGCGCACTGGACCTGGACACTTCGGACGCATCACACACTGCAGATGACCTACAGCTGGGCGGATGCCGACCGGGAATATGATATTTATCTTTCCCTGAAGTTTACCGGTCCCGCTTATGTGAAGGGCTCGAAAAAAGAAAATGCGGTTTATCTGGACAGAGTAATTTACGTCAAAAAAGGCACTGCGTCCAACTGATTTTTCCGGTTTTGCAGACAGACTGCAAAACACAGCCGCATATTTCCATATCATGACGGACAGACAGTCTGCGGAAGAACCTCCCGGCGGAGCGGCTGAAATCTCTGCGGAGCGGGAAAACGCGCACGGTTCACATTTCAAGTCTCATGTGAAGAACAGGAAACGGATTCCCCTGCCCGTCCAGCTCGGAACGGGCATAGACCGAAAAACCGGCACGCTCATAAAATCTCCGCGCATGAGGATTCTGTTCGTTCACGTCGACACGGGAAACATTCAGTATGTCAATCGCATAAGAGATCATCTTCTTCCCGTATCCCCGCCCCCGCCACGCGGAAGCAAGAAACAGCATTTCAAGCATCCCGCCGTCTACTCCCATGAAGCCGATGACTCCGTGCTCCTTTCCGTGGAAAAGACAGCACAGCCGCGGCACGGCCCGCAAAGCCGATGCAACCGTCGGTTTCAGATTTTCAATGTCCTGTTCGGACAGAAAATCATGAGAGGAGCGGACGGAATCCTCCCAGACCGTCAGCAGTTCGGGAATGAAGTTGTCTCTTGACCGTGAAACATCAGTGATCCGGCTCATTGAAACGCTCCGTCCCCCACCATGAAGGCATCAGTTCCCCCAGTTTCACGGTATGGACGTCCGGATAGGAAACCAGTATTTCAATATCGCTGTTCCGCGGATCCAGCTGCATCAGAAACTCGCGGCATGCGCCGCAGGGCATTCCGGGAGAACCGTTTCCCATAAGACATGCCAGTTTCACAATCCGCCGCTCTCCGCCGGTAATCATGGATGCGGCGGCGTTGCGTTCCGCACACATTCCGAGAGAACACGCCGTATCAATGCAGACACCGGCATAGACATTTCCGGCTTCCGTCAGGAGAGCCGCCGCGACGCCTCCGGCTTCAATGAAGGGGGAGACGTTCCGCGGATGAAGTTTCTCCTTCGCCGCCGTCACAAGAAAATCCCAGTCATTCTGCGTCTCCGCACAATAAATGCGGGAGGAACTCCCGAAGGGATCCGAAGAGACGCCGAGATACCTGAATCCGTATTTTTCGTAATAACCGACATGCTCGGTGCTGAGATGAAGTTTCCGGTAGCCGAGGCGCGCGGCTTCCGTTTTCACATGAGCAATCAAACGCGCCCCGTAAGCATGTCCGCGGTATGCCTCCTCGACATAAAGGGCGCAGAGCCACGGCCAGAGATCGCCGCGCGCCGTAAAATCGCTGACAATCAATCCCGCGCCGCCGATAATCTCCCCTTTTTCATTCAGAAGCAGATACCATTGCGGCAGGGGAGAGTCCGAATTCAGACACGCGGTCATGCAGTCCCGGTAAAGCGCCTCATTCCGCCAGCGGGCGGAAAAATACCGGATAAAACGTTCCAGCTCCCGCGGAGTCTCCCGCAAAGACAAAAATCTCAAAACACATTCCTCCATGATGCACTCCCTGAAAGTTTCCCAGTCGTTGAAATTCAAAGCAATATCGCCTATGCCGGACTCAATGTCAAGCGCGCACCGGATGAAACCGCGCCATTTTTCCGGAAGGTGCGTCAATCCCCAGAATCCGCCCTCCTGCTTGGACAGGACTTTTCCCTCCCCCGCAAATGCCGCATAACGGCAGAGGTTCAGGATTCCCGAAGCGTCCCCGCCCCCTTCCGCGGCATTCCGGCGGATGCTGTCAAGGAAAGCCTCATACGGCACCTCGCCGAATACCCGGTCCGCCGGTGCGCCGCACAATACGACGCCTTTTCTCCTGATTACCTCTAAATATGCGGCAAGATCGGGGTCGACGCCGTTCATTTCCGCAAGATATTTCTCCGGATTCTTCCGGCAGCGCTCCCGGTGCATATCGGAATAATGAAACAGAAAAGGAACCGGATGCCGGACACGGCGACATTCCGTTTCCAGCACGACGCTCATCTCCAGTCCCCGGGGCGGAGCGGATTCACTGAGCCGGAGAATCAGTTCCAGCAACCGCCGTTTGATTCCGTAAGGCAAATCCTCCTTCACAACGACCAGAAAGTCAACATCGCTCTTCTCCCACCGGAAACAGCCGAACGCGACAGACCCGTGCAGATAGATTCCCGTCAGATTCTCCCCCAGCAGATGTCGGCACCCGGTCTTGATTTCCGACAGCAGACGCGAAAGCGGACCGGCATTCATCACAAAACACCCCGGTTCCACCGGTCAGCGCAGAGAGTTGACGAGATCCACGATCTCCTGCGGGTCGGCAACCCCGGTCATCGTGATTTCGGTTCCTGCCGTTGCCGCTGTGCCGATCGCCACATCGCCGAGCCCGAGCAGGCGCTGAAGCATTCCCTGCGACATGGTGGCGCCCCGCATGTCCTTGATCCAGATCTCATGCTGTTCCCGGGACAGCCAGCCGCTTGTGATGACTACGCGCCTGTTCGTTATCGTATATGTGGTCCGGTACATCCTGATCCATACACCGATCAGAATGATAACGCCGATCAGAAGCGCCGGGATCAGAACAATTCCGATAATAATCTCAAACAGATAATTCAACGCCGAGGAATGCAATATCCGCAAAGTTTTCTCCGGTTCATTGCTGTCATCGGCAGGAGCGGCGGACGGAGTGGATGCAAAGGAAGACATTCTCAGTCCCGCGCCGCAGTGCGGACAGAACAGCGCCCGTCTGGAAATGCTCGCAAAACAGTCCGGACATTCCGTCAGGTTCGGATTTCGGACTTCAAAATCATTCCCGCATACGGAACACTTCGTATGTCTGCCGGCATACGATGCTTCGACATCAACAAGCGTATTGCAGTTCGGACACCTGGCTTTCATGGTATTCTCTCCTCTCTTTTTCCGGATACCTCCCAGCATATCATAAAAAAATCAGATAGCAAGCAGAACTCCTGAAAAACAAACTGCTTTTCAGGAAAAATGTTCAGACCTGCCGTTCCAAAGAGAACCGGGAGCTCAAACTCAGGAAAAAATGAAAAAGCCGGGATGTTTCACCCGGCTCTGAGATTCACTTCCGTCGGAACGTCTCAATCGTTTTCATGATATTCCTGAAGCGACTTCGGGGATGCGTCCTTGTTGTGCAGGACAGCCTGAATTCCTTTGACGGTGGCATTCGCCGCGGCGATTGTCGTCATATACGGAATCTTGTGCTGAGTCGCCATCATGCGGATGTAACTGTCGCTGGTCTTGCCCTCTCTTCCGACAGGGGTGTTGAAGATCAGGTTCAGCTGCTTGTTCTTAATCATGTCGCCGATGTTGGGGCGTCCTTCCAGCAGCTTCTTGACATAGGTGTTCGGAATGCCGTTTTCCGTCAGGAATTTGCTGGTGCCTTCCGTCGCGAAAATCTCAAATCCGAGCTCATGAATATGCTGCGCAATCGGAAGCAGATACTTGCGCTCGCGTCTTGCCACGGAGATCAGCACCCTTCCGGTGGTCGGAAGCTTGAATCCGGCGGCTTCCTCAGCCTTGTAATAGGCAAGCCCGAAACTGTCCGCCAGCCCCATGACTTCGCCGGTCGCACGCATTTCCGGTCCGAGAACCGGGTCGACTTCCGGGAACATGTTGAACGGGAAGACAGCTTCCTTCACGCCGTAGAAACCGTCGCATGCGACCTTGATCGTGCCAAGTTCCCCGAGCTTCTTTCCAAGCATGAGCTGCGTTGCCAGTTTCGCAAGCGGAACGCCCGTGACTTTGGAAATCACCGGCACCGTTCTGGACGCGCGCGGATTCGCCTCGATGATATAGACCTTGTCCTCGCAGATCGCATACTGGACGTTCATGATGCCCATGACCTTGAAATCCAGCGCAATCGCCGCGGTGTATCTGCGGATCGTCTCCTGATGCTTCTCGGGAATCGTGACCGGCGGAATCGCGCAGGCGGAATCGCCGGAGTGAATGCCCGCGAGTTCGATATGCTCCATGATTGAAGCGACAAACGTATCGGTGCCGTCGGAAATCGCATCGACTTCGCATTCGATGGCATTGTCGAGGAACCGGTCGATCAGCATCGGGAATTCGGGGCTGACCTGAAGCGACTCCACCGCGTATTTCTTCAGCATCTCCTCGTCGTAGATCACCTCCATGCCGCGTCCGCCGAGAACGAACGAAGGACGCACCATCACGGGATATCCGATCTTCGCGGCAAGCGCGACAGCCTGATCGAGAGAACGGGCGCACCCGCTTTCCGGCTGGGGAATGCCCAGCTTAATCATGCGCTCACGGAAATATTCGCGGTCTTCGGCAAGACGGATTCCCTCCGGCTGCGTGCCGATGATGTTCACGCCGTTGTCCTTAAGCTCCTGCGCGAGATTCAGCGGAGTCTGACCGCCGAACTGGACAATCACGCCGTCCGGCTTTTCCTTTTCATAGATGGCAAGCACATCCTCGACGGTCAGCGGCTCGAAATAAAGTTTGTTGCTGGTGTCGTAGTCCGTGGAAACCGTTTCCGGATTGCAGTTGACCATGATGGATTCATAATCATTGTCGCGCAGAGTGAACGCGGCATGGACGCAGGTATAGTCGAATTCGATTCCCTGTCCGATCCGGTTCGGGCCGCCGCCGAGCACCATGATCTTGCGGTGCCTGGAAACAGGAACATCGTCCTGCGCTTCCAGAGCGTAAGTGGAATAGTAATAGGCGGCATTTTCAACGCCGCTGACCTTGAGTTCCTGGAACTTGGCATACATTCCCATGGCCCTGCGGCGCTCGCGGACGTCTTTTTCCGTCGTGTTGAAGAGTTTGGCAAGGTACTTGTCGGAGAAGCCGAACAGCTTGGCTTTCCTCAGCAGTTCGTCGGGAAGACTCGGGAACGCATATTTGGAAAGTTCGATTTCGCAGTCCGCGATCTCGCGCATCTGCTCAATGAAATAAGGCGTGATGGAAGTCATTTTGATGATCTCCTCCACGCTCATTCCCTTGAGCATCGCCTCATAGATCAGGAAGAAACGTTCATTGGTCGGGCTGACCAGACGCGCCTTGAGTTCATCAAGGGAAAGAGCCTGGAACTTCTTGACCTGCCCGAGCCCGGAACGGCCGATCTCAAGGGAACGGATCGCCTTCTGGAATGCCTCTTTGAAGTTCTTGCCGATGGACATCACCTCGCCGACCGCCTTCATCTGCGTGCCGAGAGTCGTCTTCGCCTGCGGGAACTTCTCAAACGCCCAGCGAGCGAATTTCACGACGACGTAATCTCCATAGGGCTCGTATTTTTCAAGCGTTCCCTTGCGCCAGTAGGGAATTTCGTCCAGCGTCATGCCCGTGGCAAGAAGCGTGGAGACATGGGCAATCGGGAAACCGGTCGCCTTGGAGGCAAGCGCGGAAGAACGGGAAGTTCTGGGATTGATTTCGATCACGACAATCCGGTTGTCTTCGCGGTTGTGCGCGAACTGGACATTGGTTCCGCCGGTCACGCCTACCGCATCCACAATCCGGTAGGCATAGTCCTGCAGACGCTCCTGAACTTCCTTCGGAACTGTCAGCATCGGGGCGACGCAGAAACTGTCGCCGGTATGCACGCCCATCGGGTCGACGTTCTCAATGAAACAGACGGTGATCTTCTGTCCCTTGGCGTCGCGGACGACCTCCAGTTCCAGCTCCTCCCAGCCGAGCACGCACTCTTCCACGAGCACCTGCCCGATCAGGCTGGCGGCAAGTCCGCGCGTCATGACCTGGCGGAGCTCCTCGACGTTGTAGACGATGCCGCCGCCGGTTCCGCCCATCGTATAGGCGGGGCGGAGCACCACGGGATAACCGAGTTTGTTTGCAATCGCCTCCGCTTCCTCCACAGAATAGGACGGTTCGGAATGCGGGACGGGCACCCCGAGGGCGGCCATGGTCTTTTTGAATTCAATGCGGTCTTCCCCGCGTTTGATTGCGTCGAGATCGACGCCGATCACCTTGACATTGTATTTGGCAAGGATGCCTTTTTCATGAAGTTCGGAGGAAAGGTTGAGTGCAGTCTGCCCGCCGAGGTTCGGCAGAAGCGCATCGGGCTTTTCCTTTGCAATGATCTGTTCGAGGCGCTGAGCAGTGAGAGGCTCGATATAAGTGTGATCCGCCATACCCGGGTCCGTCATGATGGTGGCGGGATTGGAGTTGACCAGAACGATCTCGTAACCTGCCCCCCTCAACGCCTTGCATGCCTGGGTACCCGAATAGTCGAATTCACATGCCTGCCCGATAATGATCGGACCGGAACCGATGATCAGGATTTTTCTGATGTCCGTGCGTTTTGTCATCTGCTTGACTGCATCCTTTCTCTCTCAATATATCTTTTGTCTGAAATAATGGCATAAACAAAATATGATAATATCGCCTCGGAACGGCAATTTTTCAAGTTTTCCGCCCATGTTTTTATCATAAAAATATCCTGTTGAACCGGAAGCGGTACAGACGGATTTTCCGAACAGAAGCCTTTTCCTGCTGGTAAATCGCAATTTCTGATGTATATTTCTTTCAGAATGTTTATTTGGAAGGATTCTGACAGATATGGCACATACGAAAAAAAATAAAAATGTATTTCTGATGGAAGTGGAATACCGCCTGTTTCTCCTGATTCCGCTTCTGATCCGCGCCCTGAGCCTGAAACAGGCGTATGCTTTGGCAAAAATCTGCGCCTGCATCTTTTACCTGGTGGATTTCAAGCACCGCAACCGCGCCATTGCCCATATTCTCCACAGCGGAATACGGACCACGCTTCCCGAAGCGAAAGAGCTCGCAAAGGCAAATTTCCTCCACATGCTGAAAGTCTTCATCGAAGTCGTGAAATGCGATCAGATCGTCACGCCGGAAAATTATCACGAATATTTCAGCCATGATTCGGAGGATTCCGAATTCGCCAGGATGATGGATCCGGAACACCCCGTCACAGCAATTCTGGCGTCGGCTCATCTCGGCAACTGGGAACTCGCCGGCAATATCTATACTCTGATGTCCGGTCAGAATCTCTGTTCCATCATGCGCCCGCTGGCAAATCAGAAACTGGGGGAGTATTTCTACTCGCACCGCATGAGCAAAAAGCATACGACCGTCTCCAAGGAAAAGGGAATCCGCCCGCTGCTCGCCGCACTGAACAGGGGAGATTCCATCGCCATTGTCTCCGACCAGCATGCCAGCAGCCGGGAGGGAGTTGAAATCACCACTTTCGGGCATCCGGCACGGGCGCACATGTCCGTCGCCCTGCTTCATTTGAAGACCGGCTATCCGATTCTGCCGGTTCTCGCAATCCGCATGGACGACAATTTCCACTTCAAAATGACCGGAGCCGCTCCGATCCGTTACAAACCGACCGGAGACAAGGAACATGACGTCAAGGAAATCACCCAGCTCTACACCAATGCGTTTGAGGAGCTGATCCGCAAATACCCGGATCAGTGGCTCTGGGCACACCGCCGCTGGCTCGACTGCAACAGAAACTATCAGAAAAAGGATGATGCAAATGATAAAGAAACCGGTCACTGACTTCGATTCGCGCAGGCTTCTGGTATCCCCGTCCCTGCTTGCCGCCGACTTTGCCAATCTTTCCAGTGAGATCAAACGGGTGGAAACGGCCGGCGCCGATCTGCTGCATCTCGACATCATGGACGGGCATTTCGTCCCGAACCTTACCATGGGACCGCCGGTCGTCGCGGCAATCCGGAAACATTCCATGCTGACATTCGACACCCATCTGATGATTACCAATCCGATCCAATATGTCAAGCCTTTTTCCAAAGCCGGTGCGGACCATATCACATTCCACCTTGAATCTGACGACAATCCGAATGAAACAATCAGGGCAATCCGCGAAGAGGGCTGCTCCGCGGGAATTTCCATCAAGCCAGCGACTCCGGCATCCGCACTCGTCAACTACATCGACAAAATTGATCTTGTCCTTGTCATGACGGTCGAACCGGGATTCGGCGGACAGTCGTTCATGGCGGACATGATTCCGAAAGTCGCGGAAATCCGCGAACTGGCGGAAAGGCTCAACCCAAGGCTTCATATCGAAGTGGACGGCGGAATCGACGGCGAAACCGTCAGGCAGATCGTCCCCGCAGGTGCCAACATGGTGGTTGCCGGAACCGCGGTCTTCCGTGCCGAAGACGGTGCCCAGGCGGCGATCGAGCGTCTGCACAACGCACAGAAGCTGCTGCCGGTTCACTGATTTTTCCATGAAGCATCTCTATTTTTTCAGAGACTATCTGACGGACCGTTACGGAAAGGCGCTCCAGCGGATTCCGTTCGATCTGGGATTGTCCTGTCCGCACAGGAAGCCGGACGGTTCCGGCGGATGCGCCTTCTGTGCGGAAAACGGTTCCGCCGCACGCCACCTCTCCCCGGACATGAGCATAGCGAAACAGGCGGAGCGCGGCATCCGTTATGTCAGGGAACGTTACGGGGCGGAAGCACCTTACCTCGCCTATTTCCAGTCTTTCACCAACACCTACGCGGACATTGCGACGTTGAAGCGCCTTTATGAAGAGGCGCTGTCCACCGCGGATTACGGCATCGTCATCATCGCGACACGCCCGGACTGCCTGAGTGAAGAATGTGTGGAATACCTCGCCTCCCTGAAAAACAGATACGAGGTCTGGGTGGAACTCGGAGTTCAGAGCGCCAATGACGCCACACTGAAAAAAATCAACCGCGGACACGATTTCGCCGCCGTGGAGGATGCCGTGAAACGGCTCGATGCACGCGGTATCAAGGTCGCCGCCCACGTGATCCTCGGACTTCCCGGCGAAGACCGCAAAGACTGTCTTGCGACGGCGGAAAAGATCGCCGCCCTCCCCTTTTCCGGCATCAAGGCACATAACCTGCTGATCCTGAAAGGAACTCCGATGGCGCGGATGCTCAACGACGGAGAAGCGACGCCGCTCAACGAATACGAATATGCCGACATTCTTGCGGACTTCCTTCTGCTCCTGCCGGAAAAAACGGTCGTGATGCGTCTCAGCGCCGAGGCGGAACCTTCGGAAGTGATCGCGCCGAAATGGTGGATGAAGAAAGGGCAGTTCCTTGAAATGTTCCGGCAGCTGTTCCGGGAACGGTCGGAAGGAAAGGAAAATGGAATCCGCGCAGTCAGGACGGAGGACGGTTCCTATACGCTGTATCATCCGGAATACCGCCAGCATTTCCACAGCGTCGCGGGAGCGCGGGCGGAATCATGGAGGAAATACATCGAACCGTGCCGGATCGAAGAACGCCTGAAAGCGGGAGACGACGTCGCGGTTCTTGACATCGGTTTCGGCATGGGCTACAATGTCGCCGCGCTTGCCGAACTCGCGGAACGGACGGCGAAAGGCAGGATTCGCGCTGTTTCCCTGGAAATGGACCGCAATACGCTCAGGAATGCGCTCCTGCTGCCGGACTTTCCGCGAAAGGATGTTCTGGAAGCGCTCTCCGGCGGAGACTGCTACCGGAGTCCCCGCGCGGAAATCACCATCGCATGGGGCGATGCACGGCAGTATGTCTTGAATACACAGGAAAAATTCGATTTTCTGTTTCTCGACGCCTTCTCTCCGGACAAGAATCCGGAACTCTGGACCTTTGAATTCATCGCCTCGCTGAAACGGCTTCTGAATCCCCGCGGCTGCCTCGCGACATATTCCTCGGCATATCCGTTTCTCGGAGCACTGCACCTGAACGGATTCCATATTTTTGAATCCGCTCCGTTCGGCAGAAAACGCGGCGGCACGGTCGCCTCGCTGTCATTGCTGGAACACCTGCCGCCTCTGCGGGAAAAAGAGTTCCTGATCGCCACGAAATCCACGGCGGGAACCCCTTATCATGATCCCGCGCACACTTGGACACGCCGGGAAATTCTGGAAGACCACGCCCGAAGAATCGCGGAACGCCGCGCCGCCGGCATCCCGAAATGGTACAAAGGATAACCGGCAGGAACCTGCGGAAAATCCGCCGGCTGCGTCCCGGCAAAGACTTGCAGACGCAGCTCAGCCAATCTCAACCGGCAGGGAGACTCCCTGCTCCGCATTCCGCCTCGTACGCCGCTGATCCGTCCGGACAATGTCAAGAGAGACACCCCATGCCGCTCCGTGGTGCAGCGCCAGCGCAAACATCACTTCATGCCGTCCTTTATTCCATGCGGCATTCAGCCGGTGCTGTTCCGGGACAATCGGATTGGTGCCGTTCCTGTCCATATACACGGCTTCGCCGTCAACGAACACTTTCACGGGACCGTCGTATCCGAACTGCAAACGCACTTTCATCGGTTCCTGCACGTCATAGACACTGCGGAAGAAACGGACTCCCTGCCGGGCGGTGTATTGGGCGCGGTCAGACGGCACCACAAAGGTTTCCTGCGGCGGGATGGAATAGGAAAGTTTTACGGAGTCGGCATAGCTGATCCGCTCCAGTTCTTCCGTCCCGAAGAACGGCTCGCTGACCTGCATTCTTCTGGTATACGGCGTCTTGAAATATCTGCTGCAGAGCGGCTGCCACGCAAATGCCGGAAGCGAACGTCCTGCGCGGTCGTGAATATTGCAGTAGGGATTCGCACAGCAGCCGTAGCCGAGACTCGTCACAGGCACGCCGAAACCACAGTGAAGGATCACGGAGTTTCCCTTCAGTTCCGCCCGGAAACTCAAATCCGCCGAAGAGCCGTTGAACATGAATCCCGCCGGGCGCCCTGCCGAAACCAGTTCACCGACAACATTCCGGAACGACACCACGCACTGAAATTCACCTTTTCCCGGAAGAGCCTTCAGTTTCATGGAATCAAATTCAATCGGCGGCGGCAGCGCCCCCTTTCCTCCTGTGAGCGTATATGCGGCTTCCGCAAGGCGGCGCCCAAGTGTGATCTGGGATTTCCCGCTGAGGTGGATTCCGTCATCCAGTTCCAGATCAACAGCGGGGACTGTCAGCAGATTCCGTATTGAGCTCTGCAATGTCCTCTGAATCTCGCGGATGCAGGTCCAGTTTTTATCCGAACCGGCGTCCGCGGAAACCAGACGGGCAATCTGCACCTGCACAAACGGCATTCCGGGAAAGCGGAAATCTCTTCTGAGCGCTTTCACAAACCGGATCATATTCTGCCGGAACAGCGGAATCGCCTCTTCATTCGCATCGGAACACCCCTGATACCAGATCATTCCGGAAACGAAGCCGCCGTTGCGCTTCACCCGGTTCAGCATCGCGCCGTAGAGAGAATTGTCCCCCTCCTTCTTCAGTTCCGGATCCCACTGCGCCATTGTCGTTCCGCCATGAGCGCAGCAGATCACCCCTTGCGGGACACCGGTCAGGCGGAACATTTCATTGGCAAAGGAAATGCCCGGCCCCGCCCCCTTTCCCATCGGCTCCTTCCATTTTGCAGGCTGGGGCACAGTCAGGCCATACAGTCTCCAGTGAACCGGAGCATGTGCGATCGGCGGACACGTGATCGGCTCCTTCGCCCTGCCCCATCGGTCATCCATATAATAAGCGCGCACCATCGGCGAAGAATTCCCGTATGCGCCGGAGAGATTGCCGTATCCCTGCATGTTGGACTGTCCGCCAAGCACCCAGACATCCCCCACCAGCACATCCTTCAGCGTGAGAGACTCCTTTCCGACCGCAAGCGTAGATCGTGTCGTCAATAGTTAAAAGACCCAAGCTGCAATACACCTGATTTGTACTGCAGCAAGAAACGAAGCGGTGTTTTTAGCATATCTGGTTGCGACTCCGCGCCAACGTTTTAATATCATGAATGCATTTTCGACA
>CASDPB010000028.1 GCA_949282305.1 uncultured Lentisphaeria bacterium
CATCGATAGATCCTCACGCCCCTGAATGGCACAATTTGGTTATCTTCAGGCCGGAAGTCCGGGATTTTACCGCCTTTTTCGACGCGAGATATTCATCTGCCGCAATCTGATCCTTGAGAGAATGCTGTTCGACGCGCTGTCCGTCGACTTCGGCGGACTTCGGCCCCGAGGCATTCCGCCTGATCGCATCTTCCAGTGTTGTCTCTTCTGGCATAGATTATTCCTGTAAAACTAACGTTTGATGTATTATTCGTCCGGAATTAGCGCCATTCGGCGCTAATTCAACATTTGGGTTCATACTTCCCGCGATAGGATTCACATTCGCCGATGATGAACTCCGCATGATGATCGCATTTGTTGAGAAGCGCGCACTCGATTGCAGCAAACGCCTTCCGCATTCTGCGGATCTTTTTCTTCAGTTTGCGATACCGGTCAGCCAACTCGGCATATCGCGCCGAACACTCCAGGCATTCCGCCTCAGCTTCACTCATTGATTTCCTCCGTTTTTATGTGATTTGAAGACTCATTTGAGGCTTCGGTTATTTCTCTGACCGGAAATTCGCCACGTTCGTGGCTGATTTCCTTTTCCACTTTCTGAATCCGTTCTCCGAGCCACATCATACAGTTCACTGCCATGGAGTTTCCGCATGCTTTGTATCTGGGCGCGTCAGGACATTCCTCCTCGGATTTACCATTCCAGGGAATTCGCGTGTGATTGTCGGGAAAACCCATCAAGCGCTCACATTCAAGGGGAAGCAGTTTGCGAACTGTCGGTTTTCCGGATGGCGTGTACGCAACTCCATGCACATCTCCGGCAGTCTGCGTATACATCACACCTTCTTCAGAAATCCCCATTCCCGATCCTCCGGAACGTTCACCTGGCTTCAGTTTGTCTCCATCAAGTGCGATTGGTTCGACAATTACCGTTTCCGCGCCGGGACCGCCTGCCGTAACGGTTTTTCCCGCTTTCGCCTCCGTCACATAAAGGCCGCCGTTCGGACGGTCTTTCCGTCTGCCGTTCGCATCGCAGAAGGAAACGTGAAAACATTCTTCACGAGCTACCGCGGGAGTCACTTCCGTGCGCATCGTAGGGAAAACCTCATTCCAGAATCCCTGCAGATCACCTCCCGCATCGTTTTTAATGAAACCAATGGCTGTTTCCGGTTCCCGTGGAACTTCCTGCAGGAGCGGAAGATTGTTCCCGCCTGTCCCCATGCGGGCAACGATGGATTGTGACACTTCGACCGATTTTATACGGGAATCGGGAGCATGGTTTTCATAGCAAAGAAAATCCGTTCCGGTCTGTTCAATCACACATTGGAGACGCCCCTTGTCCGGCATGAACTGCTGATCGCTCGTCCGCGTCAGTGTGCCCGCCTTCTGGGAACCGTCCCACCAGTCTGTCGAAGCAGAGCCTCCTTCAGAACCGGCGGAAGCGTTTTGCCTCTTCGTGCGGCGCGGCGGAGTATCCCCTCCGCACATTTCACCGTCAAATAGTACCTTGGCGGGATATTTCCACTGACCAGAATATCCGATAAGGAAGAGACGCTTCCGGCGCTGCGGGATTGCCCTCGGAAATTGTTCCACTCGGGTAAATTGAGAGTCAAGTACTCTCCATGCCACTCCGAATCCTCCCGGAGCCGGAGTGACGATCCCGCATTTTCTCCATCCGCTTTCAGGGACCGGGATATTCCATCCACAGAGCAGGGAAACAAATCGTCCGAAATCCTCGCCTCGGCGGCTGGAAAGAGCAGCGGGGACATTTTCCCACACAACCCAGCGGACTCCAAGCTCAAAACACAGTCGTACAAAGTCGAGAGCGAGCACGCTTCGCCGACCTTCAAATCCCAGTCGTTTCCCTGCGATTGAGAGATCCTGGCAGGG
>CASDPB010000029.1 GCA_949282305.1 uncultured Lentisphaeria bacterium
CCGTTTTCGTTTCTGATGCCTTCGAGCCTCTCCTTGAGAGCGGACAGGATTATGGATGGATTTGTCATGTGACCTCCTTCTGTTTTCCGACGGAACCCCATGTTCCGTCTTTCCACCATATCCCAGGCGTCAAACAAAAAGGCGGGAAAATTCTTTTCTTTACTTCTGTTCACGCTCATTTTTTCCTGAAAAAAGCGTCAAAGAAGCCGGAAGGGGGTGGGAATGGCAGGCGTCATTTTCCGCTTTCCGGCGGAGCAGGCTTTTCATGTCTGCAAAAGTTGCCTGAACTTTTGCTTTCGTGATTTGAAGAAAGCGCAAAGATGTGCTATCTTTACGGCTTGAAATCAAGGAGAAGAAAATTATGCCGGCATATGAAGCTGTAATCGGTCTTGAGGTGCATGTTCAGGCACGTACGAAAAGCAAAATGTTCTGTTCCTGCCCGAATCAGTTCGGAGCGGAACCCAATACATTGGTCTGTCCCGTCTGCATGGGCTATCCCGGGGTTCTGCCGACTCCGAACAAAGAGGCGATCCGCAAGATTGTCACTGCTGGCCTCATGTGTTCCTGCGACATTCAGAAGAGGAGCAAATTCGACCGCAAAAGCTATTTTTATCCCGACATGCCGAAAAACTACCAGCTTACCCAGTATGACATGCCGTTCTGTCTGAACGGCAGGATTCATATTTACGGAAAAGGTTTTTCCGGCGAGGAACTGCCGGACAAATATATTCGCCTGACCCGTATCCACATGGAGGAGGATGTTGCAAAGCTGACTCATTTCGGCACGCATAGCGGGGTTGATTTCAACCGGGCGGGCGTGCCGCTGATGGAGATTGTCAGCGAGCCGGACATGCGGTCGCCCGATGAGGCTTATGCCTATCTGACCTCTCTGAAGCAGATCATTCAGTATGCCGACATCAGTGACTGCGATATGGAAAAGGGGCAGATGCGCTGTGACGTCAATATCTCGATTCATGAGCGCGGCTCCGAAACGTTTGGCACCAAAGTCGAACTTAAAAATCTGAACAGTTTCCGGGCGGTTCACCGTGCGATTGCCTATGAGATCAGGCGGCAGATCGTTGTTTTGACCGAGGGCGGTGCTGTGGAACAGGAAACACGCGGCTGGAATGACGATGCGGGCGAATCCTATACGATGCGCGGCAAGGAGAATGCGCATGACTACCGTTATTTTCCCGAGCCGGATCTGCTTCCCGTTGAGTTTACGGATGAAGACCTGGAGGAGTTCCGGAAAGGACTTCCGGAGCTTCCCGAAGTCAAACGGGAGCGTTTTGTCAAGGAGTTTCAGATTACGCCTTATGATGCTCAGATTCTGACATTGGAGAAGCCGATGGCGGATTATTTCGAGGCCGCCGCATCAAGGTCAAAGGCGCCGAAGCTGATTGCGAACTGGATTGTCGGAGAGCTTCTCCGCGAGCTGTCCGAGGCGGACATTACGATTGCGGAATGCAAAATTCCGCCGGAGAATCTGGCGGCAATGGTGGAGCTCATCAGCAACGGGACAATCAACGGCAAGATAGCGAAGACCGTTTTTTCCGAAATGTTTGCAACCGGCAGGGCACCGGGAGAGATTGTCAAGGAGAAAGGACTGGTTCAGGTTTCGGACGAGGGGGCGATCCTGAAGTTCGTCGAAGATGTGATTGCCGCGAATCCTGCGCAGGTTCAGCAGTATCGCGACGGCAAGACGGCGGTTCTGCAATATCTTGTCGGGCAGGTCATGAAGGCGAGCCGCGGCAAGGTCAATCCGCAGGCGGCGATCAAACTGCTGACGGAGAAACTCAAGTGATGGGATAAGGAGAAAATGCTGGTGAAACGTGCTGCTCTTTCATTTGCATTTTCCCGTTTCCATATTTCTTTGATTTTTTTTGTTTCCCGGACTATGAATTTTCCGGAATGCTTCTATCTTACCTGATATTCTGATTTTTTGTCTTGACAGGAGTATTTTTTGAAGACGAGCGGGCATAGAGTATTTCCGGCGGCGATGACGATTGCCGGAAGCGACAGCGGCGGCGGTGCGGGAATTCAGGCGGATTTGAGGACTTTTTCTTTTTTCCGTGTATTCGGCTCCTCTGCAATTACAGCGTTGACTTCGCAGAATCCGCTCTGCGTCGCCGGAATCGAACCTGTCAGACCGTCTGCCGTGGAACTCCAGATCCTGACAGTGCGCAAGGCGCTTGAAATTTCCGCGATCAAGACCGGGATGCTGTTTTCCCGTCCGATCATCCTGGCGGTGGCGCGGGCTCTTGCCGGTTTTTCCGGTGAACTTGTCGTGGATCCCGTCATGATTTCGACCAGCGGCAAAAGACTGATGCAGGATTTCGCCGTGGCTGCGGTCCGGAAGCATATCCTCCCGCTGGCAACGTGGATTACCCCGAATCTTCCCGAAGCGGAGGCGGTCAGCGGAATGAAGCTCCGGAATATTGATGACTGCAGGCGTGCCGCGGAGTATTGCGCGGAATGCTGGAACTGTTCCGTAATCATTAAGGGAGGGCATTCGGATGATCCGGAGTATGCCCTCGATCTGGTGTATCACAAGGGGGAGTTCCGCCTGTTTCGTTCAAAACGTCTGCCTGTGAAGCAGAACTCGGATCACGGTACCGGATGCACATTCAGCGCCGCCCTTGCAGCGCTTCTGGCAAAAGGTGTTCCCTGGGATCGTGCCGTTTTCCGGGCGAAGGCTTTTGTTCTGGCCTCTCTGGCGGAGTCGGTGAGGCTCTCCGGTTCCGGACTTTGCGGGATGTTTCCGCCGGAAGCTCCGCTTGAGAAATATGAAACAATGATATTTTGCGAAAAGGCGTAATGTGATGCTGAGAGAATTTTATCATTCGATAACCGGGCGCCGCCGCTCCATGCTGCTGTCCATGTTCCTGCCGACCTTTCTGTTCGGAGATATTCTGGATGCGGACGCTGCTTCCGGGAAAACGTACCAGCCGACTCAGGCACAGCGCCGCCTGGAAGCGCAGCGCCGTCTTCAGAACCAGCGAATTGCGGAGATCCGGCGCCAGAATGCCGCGAGGAATGCGGCAAAGACGGCTGCCGCCGGAAAAGCCGCCGCCGCTGCAAAAACGGCGGTTCCGAAATTGCGTTACACCTGGATTAAATCACAGCGGTATCTTCTTCTCCGTGACATGGCAAAGTTTTACGGTCTTTCGCTTGTCTACACGAAAACCGGTGTTGTCATGCGGGGGGCAAGGAAGGTGGATCTCTACTATAATAAACGTCTTGCGTCGATTGATGGCGTCACCGTCTATCTGACGACGCCTCCGGTGCTTCGCGGCAGCAACGCCTATCTGCACGAAAAGGATTTTCTGCTGGTTCTGGAACCGGTCATGAGAGGGAAGACACTGGCGAAATATCCGGTCAGAACCATCATGATTGATCCCGGGCATGGAGGGACAGACAAGGGGGCGGCAGGCGCCGGCGGCAGGTTGCTGGAAAAAAATCTGAACCTTGCCATGGCTTTGAAGCTGCGCACCGCTTTGCGGAAACTGGGGTTTCAGGTGATTATGACACGGGGTGCGGATTCCACGCTTTCACTGCAGGGCAGAGCGGAGCTCTGCAGGAGATATAAACCGGATCTCTTCATTTCTGTGCACTGCAATGCCGCCGCCCAGAAGACGATTACCGGCATCGAGACGTTCGCCATGACTCCAAAAGGCTGCGCCTCCTCGAATGATTCCAAGCCGAGCAATGCCACCGGAGCCGGCAACTCCTTTGACAAGAACAATTACCGTATGGCTTACGAAATTCAGAAAGCATTGCTTAAAAACACGAAGGCGGAAGACCGCGGCGTGAAACATGCCCGCTTCTTTGTCCTGCGCAATGCTTCGTGTCCGGCGGTTTTGATTGAAACCGGTTTCATTTCCAATCTGCGGGAAAGCGCTCTGCTGAACCGTGCGGATTACCAGACAAAGATTGTCAACGCCATTGTCACCGGCATTTTGAACTATCGCGCCTCCTACCGCTGAATAAAAATAAAACAGACCTGAAAGCCGGAACCTTCAGGTCTGTCTGTTCTGTCCGTTTTTTCCGGCGCGGTTATTTGATCAGCAGAGACATGATTGCCTTCTGAACATGCAGACGGTTCTCCGCCTGGTCGAAGACGATTGAATTCTCCGATTCCATGACTTCATCCGTGATTTCCTCGCCGCGGTGCGCAGGGAGACAGTGCAGGACTTTCACATCCGGCTTCGCCAGCCTGAGCACATCCATGTTCAGCTGGTACGGCTTGAGAATCTCCATGCGGCGCTTGGACTCTTCTTCAAATCCCATGCTGACCCAGACATCCGTATAAACGAAATCAGCGTCCTGCATTGCCTCCTTGACGCATTTCGTCCAGGAGCATTTCCCGGGTCCGAGATTCTTTTCCATCAGATCCCGCCTCGGTTTGTACTCTTCCGGCGCGGCAATAACCATGTCAACCCCGGCGAGCTGTGAGGCAAGCATCAGCGAGTTCGCCATGTTGCTGGCTCCGTCGCCGAGATATGCCAGCTTGAGCCCTTCCAGTTTATGCGCATATTCATACATTGTGAACATGTCGGTGAGCGCCTGGCACGGGTGGTAATCATCCGTGAGAGCGTTGATGATCGGGATATGGGCGTTTGCCGCGAGATCAATCAGATCCTGCTGCGCAAAGGTTCGAATCACAATCCCGGAAAGATAACGTTCCAGTACGCGGGCGGTGTCGGGAACCGTTTCTCCACGTCCCATCTGAGTGCGGGACTGGTCAAGATAGACGGGGTGTCCGCCGAGCTCGAAAATACCGACTTCAAACGAGACTCTCGTCCGTGTGGAGGATTTTGCGAAGATCATGCCGATACTTTTGCCTTCAAAGGGTTTCGGAGCGCCTGGTCTGCCGCGCCCCTCCTTCAACTCGGCGGAGAGACTGATGATTCTTTCAAAATCCGCCCGTGTAATATCCATGCAGGAAAGCAAATCTTTTTTCATGTCACAACTCCTTTATTTAGAGTAACTTGTTTACTTCGCGCAAAGCTCCGCGAATGCGCTGTCGAGCAGTTCCAGAGCTTTACGGCACTCCTCATCGGAGACATTGAGCGGGGGAACGAGACGCAGGACATTCTCACCGGCGGAGAGGGCGATCATGCCTTTGCCCCGCAGGATGGAGAGGATTTTTCCCGCCGGCTGATCCAGAATTGCCCCGATCATAAGACCTTTGCCGCGGACACCCTGGATGCAGGGGTATTTCTTTGCCAGTTCCGCAATCCCGTCCATGAGAACTTTTGACTGTTTCGCTACATTGTCAAGGACTTTTTCCTGGTCAATGGCATCAATTACGGCACATGCCGCCGCGGATGCAAGAGCCGTTCCGCCGAATGTGCTGGCATGTGTGCCGGGTGTCAGAACCTGCGAATATTTGCGTTTTGCAATCATTGCGCCGATCGGATAACCGTTTCCGAGAGCCTTTGCCATGGAGAGGGCATCGGGTTCCACGCCGAAGGACTGCCATGCGAAGAAGGAGCCGGTTCTGCCCATGCCGCACTGGACTTCGTCAAAGAGAAGCATGATGTCATTTTCATCGCACAGTTCACGCAGTGCCTTCAGATATTCCCGGTCTGCGGGAATGATTCCGCCTTCGCCCTGAACGGGCTCCAGCATGACAGCGGCGGTTTTCCCGTCAATCGCGTTTCTGACGGCTTCGACGTCGTTATAATTGACGAACTTGAAGCCGGGCATGTCGGGAGAGAATCCCTTGCGGTATTTGGAACGTCCTGTCGCGGCAAGGGTTGCAAGAGTTCTGCCGTGGAAGGAGTCATTCATGACGATGATTTCGCAACGTCCTTTTTCCGAGCCGTTTTTCCGTGCCAGCTTGATGAGCGCCTCGTTGGCTTCCGCACCGCTGTTGCAGAAAAAACATGTGCCGTCAAAACCATGCGCGACCAGCTTCTGCGCAAGACGCGGCTGCCACTCGTTCAGGAAGAGGTTGGAAACATGAACAAGTTTTGCCGCCTGTTCCTGAATTGCTTTTGTCACTGCCGGATGACAGTGCCCGAGACTGCATACCGCGATTCCGGCGGCAAAATCCAGATACTCTCTTCCGGTAGAGTCATAAAGATAACTTCCCTGGCCGCGAATGAAAAGCAGATCTGCGCGGGCGTAGGTCTCCATCACATATTTTTCATACAATGCGCTGATTTCTTCCAGTGTCACAGTGTTCATTTCTTCCGACCCCTTTGAGTTAATTGAAAAAAGCAAATGACTATCTTAGCATGAAAAAACGCTTTGTCAAGGCGGGAAAAGAAATTTTTGCGAAAAATGACGTTCATCCTGCGGCATCAGGCAGAGAATGCGGATCAGTTCTGAATCATGACGCGCACTTTTTTCCGGCGCAGACAGGAGATTACAGAATTCTTTTCCGGGGCGAAATTCGTTATCAGGACGGATATTCTATCAGCGGGAAATACCTTGCACAGAGCCTTTTCCCCCAGCTTTTCACTGTTTTCCACAATGATTACCTTGTCGGAGTTTTCCATCATTTTCCGCTGGAGTGCGGCGGCGTCTTCCAGATTGTCATAAAGGTAATCCTCATCCAGCGCGCAGGCTGAAAGGACAGCGGCGTCCGCATGGAACGAGTCGATCATGCGTTCCGCGGAATGTCCCAGAAGAATCTGCGACTTTCTGTTGAGACGTCCCCCGGTCAGAAATAATTCAGGGCCTCCGGACATGGGATGGAGTTCCTGAAGTCTGCCGCTCAGCAGCAATGAGTTGGTGATGACGCGAAGATTCGGGCTGTTCAGAAATGCGGCAAGATGCGCCGTTGTGGTGCCTCCGTCAATGAAGACTGTTCCCTTTTCCGGCAGTTCCGCGGCGGCAAGTTCCGCAAGTTTTTTCTTCAGGGCGGAAAGATGGCGCATCCGCCGCGCTACCGGGTGCGCCGGATCGGGGAGGCGTCCGATTTTCTCAATGCTTCCATGATGCCGGATGATTTCGCCGCGTTCGTCCAGATATTTCAGCTCGCGCCGTACTGTCGGACCGCTTACTTCCAGAAGTTTCATGATTTCGGAAACGGTCATCCTGCCGCGTTTTTCCAGCTCAAGGAGCAACTGCCATGTCTTTTCCGCTTTCATGACGGTTAAGTTAGCCGGAATTTTTCATATTTCAAATTAATTATGAACGAATGTTCATATATTTTGAACATTTGGAGCTTTTTTGCTTTCTTTTCCGGAAAAGCTCTTGTTTTCAGCAGGAAACAGGGATATTTTTTTGTCCAGACCTTTAAAATAAAATGACGGAGAAAAAGAGATGACATTGCCATTGTTCAATTTGTCGTGGAAATTATTCGGCGCGGGACTGGATAATTTTGGAGAAGATGGAAAACCGTCGGCGGATCCGATGCCGGAACCGGGTCCCGATGAGATTCTGGTGAAAGTGGAGGCGATCGGTCTCTGCTTTTCCGATATCAAGATCATTCGTGCGGGCGGTTCACATCCGAAGTTATGGGAGAAGGATCTGAAACATCATCCGCTGATTCCGGGGCATGAGGCTGTCTTCACGATTGTGCGCACCGGGCGGAATGTCCCGTCCGAGTTCCAATGCGGGCAGCGGCGGCTGATTCAGTGCGATATTTTTGTCGGAGGTCGCAGCTGCGCATACGGTTACGGCATGCCCGGAGGAATGACGCAGTACAGTATTCTGGACCGTCGTGTATGGGAAGGGGAAGGGCGCAGTTATCTGCTGGAATGGCCGGAGGGGCTTTCCGCCGCTGCCGCCGCACTGATTGAACCGTGGACCTGCGTGCGTGCCTCTTCCCATATCTCCCATCGCAATGTACCGTTGAAGGGAGGCAGACTGTTAGTTGTCGGCGGAGAAGGGGCGGCCGAATATCGGCTTGGGAGACTCTTTGAGGAAAATCCGCCGTCGGTCTGCAAACTTTACGGTGTCACTGCCGGTCTTCACGGCGAAGTGCTGAAGTCTCCGGAGTCTTTGGAGGAGAATGAGACTTTTGATGATATTGTCTTTCTTGGCGTGACGGACCGGGCTTTGTGTGAAGCGGCTGTGTCACACGCCGGGCGAGGCGGAGTCGTGACATTTTCCGGAGCCGTGCCGGATGGTCTGTGCGCCGTTGATATTGGCGCGCTGCACTATCAGAACCGTTATTATCAGGGGACACTTTCCAGGGATGTTTCCGAGGCTTATATGCAGACACGGCGTATGGCTGTCCGTCCGGACGGCTGTGCATGGTTTGTCGGAGGGGCGGGAGCGATGGGGCAGATGCACGTGGAGCTTGCCGCGGTGTCGGAAGGTCATGCGGGGAGAATTCTGGTCACAGATTTGGACGACAGCCGTTTGGAACATCTTCGCAGGCATCTGGAAAAACGCGCTTCTGCCAAAGGGGTGGAACTGTCGTTCGTCAATCCCGCAAAGTTGGCGCCGGAAGATTTCGACGCTTTGCTGAGGCGGTTCGCTCCGGATGGTTTTGATGACATTGTGCTGCTGGTTCCTTCCGCCAGGGTTGCGGAACATGCCGCGGCATTCCTTGGAAAAGGAGGATTGCTGAATGTTTTTGCCGGAATTCCCGCCGGGGAAAAAGCGGGGATCTCCATCAAGGCGATTGTGGAAGGGGGAGTGCGTTTCACCGGTTCTTCCGGCAGCAGCACCGACGATATGATTGATACCGTCCGCGCCGCCGCGCAGGGGGAGTTTCAAAGCATCAGCGCGCTGGGGGCCATCGGCGGAATGAATGCGCTGAAAAAGGGGCTGGGAGCTGTCGCCGACGGGCGTTTCCCCGGAAAAACCGTGATTTTCCCGAATTGCCCGGACCTGCCGCTTACCGCGCTGTCCGAACTCGGAGCGCTGGACCCGGAACTTCCCGCAACATTGGATGAAAACGGGTTCTACACGAGCAGAACGGAGGAAGCGATTCTTGCAAAATGGGGACGCTGAACTGCGACGATGTAAAAAGTTGCGCCCGTGATGTGCAGGGCGCTTTTTCCGTTGTCGGCGTTTGAAGATCAGCGTGCGAAGACCAGTGTGTAGCGTTGCAGGAGCTCCGGCGGAAGCGTAACCCTCCAGACGCCCCCGCTGATCTTCCGGAACGTCAGAGGGTGCCGCCCCGCGTAATCCGGGGACACGGCGTAAACCTCCTTCAGGTGCGGCGCTTTCAGCAGAAAGACGACCGGTTCCGCAAGTGGTTTCCAGATTCCGGGGATTTTTCTGCCGGTGATCTGGTCTCCCGGAGCGGTCCGGATTCTGGTGGCGTTCAGAAAATGGATGGTCAGCGCCGTTCCTTCTGCCTCCTGCTGACAGGTGAGAGAGGTCATGACGTCCTCCGGAACCGCCAGGGGTTCAAACACGGAATCTGCTCCCAGCTGATCGCGGAGGAATTCCAGGGCGAGACGGCGCAGACCGGAATCCGGGCGGTATCCATAACGCTGGTTTACGCTCTGTTCCTTTTCCATCAGCGCCGCCCCCGGAAGCGGGGCGCAATAGATCAGTTCCCCTTTCCCGCAGGGAACCCGGTATGCCAGCGGGCGCCCGGCTCCGTCGGAAAGGATGGCTTTCGCATTTGCCGCCGGAGTGCCGGTGCGCTTCACGACGGGGAGCGCCTGTTTGAGGCGCAGTTTCTGTCCCTTGTATTCAAGCGAATTTACTTTTGCCGTTTTTACGGGCAGTTCCGGGCGGAACCCGAAAAGATCGGAGAAGGGCCAGTCTTTTCGGAGGTTGCCCAGATTGTCGCAGATTCCGGCATGGGCGCTGAGAAAGACCTTGCCGCCGGCGGACGCGAACTCCCGGATGCTTTTCACCTGCTGAACCGTCAGGCTGGAGGCATTGAGCACCATCAGCTTTTTGAATCCCGCCAGTTTTTCCCGCGTAAGACTCTCTTCCAGAATGAACTGGTTCGGAATGTGCAGGTCGCTCAGCAGTTCCGAAATGCCGAGCGGTTCCGCATGATAGGCGAAATTGACTGCCCAGTCCTTGCTGCTCATGGAAAACAGGATTGCCGTGTCGGAAAGCGGTCTGCTGTTTTTCAGATTGATGTTTTCCCTGAATGCCGTGAACTCGCATTCGCCTTCCGCCGGTGCGGGAACGGGATCAATGAACCAGGTGATCTGGCTGTTCATGTTGTTCAGCGCCCAGCCGAAATAGGCGATGTCCCAGTTGCCCAGATGGTAGACCAGACCGAAAATCGGTTTTGGAAAGGCATGGGCGATGGCGCTTTTCATCTTCCGGAATGCGAGAACCGGGCGCCGGCTTGCCATGACATTGCGCGACATGATTTCCGTTCCCTGAAAATCGACTGCACGGCCGGCTTCAATCAAATTGACTCCCTGTTCCAGCGTGGAATGATTGGAATACCAGCCGTAATGGGTGGTGTATTTCATCATGGTGAAGTCGGTGCGTACGGTATTGACTGCGCGGCGCAGCCCGACCCACCAGTCGCCGATCGTTTTCATGCGCCATGCCAGCCATGCCTTCCACAGTATGCTTCCTTTGTTCTGCAGCTCCTTCGAGGTTTCGTCCATGGGCAGGATCAGCCCGTTTTCCGCTGTAAAGGATGCGCGGCAGTGCGGACAGCCGCAATACCGCCGGGAAAAGAAGCTGACTTCGTCCACCATGATTCCGTCGATTTCCGCAGTGCGTGCCAGTTCCTTCACCGACTCATAGAATTTACTTTTCAGTTCGGGATTGTTGAGGCAGAAGCCTCTGGTCGGCAGTCCCGTGTCCACCGTTCTCAGCAGTTCCGGCGTGCGCGCGGTCAGGTTCCGGATTCCGGTTCCGTGATTCCAGAGCAGGGTAAGGTCCTGATGGTCGATCACCTTCATCTTTCTTTTGTGCGCTGCCTGCGCAACAGCCTTCAGGTTCCTGATGACTCGTTCCCTGTGCTCCGGGAATACGTGGCGTGCCAGGAAACCGTTGACGATTACGGTTTTGATCTGTGAGTCCTGCAGTTCCTTCATGCGGCGTTCGATCTTTTCTGCCGTATTGAATTCGCTGAAACTGCCGGTGTTGCCGGGGCCGAGCGAGCCCAGCGCGGAAAAGTAACGCCAGTCCAGTTTGCCGTCGTCGGGCGGAAGCAGAACCTCCCGCTGCAGATTCAGCTGGAAATCTTTCGGAACGGTGAAATCATGCGGCGCCAGCGGAACGGAGTCGATTGCCGTCCGGTACCGGGGCGCGGCGGCATAGTCTCCGGAGCCGTGCATCACCGACGGCTCGAATTCTCCGCTCAGCCGCCAGAATCCGCGCCTGAATTTAAAATCCTCCTCCCGGTGCAGCAGCAGTTGGAATGCCGCTGTTGAAATCTGCCAGCTGCCGTCGAATTCCAGTGCGGCTTCTCCGTTCTCGATCCATTGGGGAAAACAGACAGTGGTGACGGTTTGTGCCGGAATCCGGAGGGAATCCGCCACCGTTCTGCCGTTGCAGCGGATGGAAAATCTGCCGGAAGGCCGGCTGCCGGCGGAGGAGCGCAGGGTAATCAGGTAGAGTCCCGGGCGCGGCAATTTTGTGCGGAATATATTTTTGCCTTTGCCGGATACGGCGGCATACAGCGCGCCCGTGGGAGCGAAGCGGAGCGTTTTCAGCATTTCGGGATTCTGCCAGTTCTCCCGCGGCGCCGCCCGGTATTCCCCGCCGAATTTTTCCGCACCGAAAGACCAGAGCCGTTCCACGGGCAGATCACTCATGTAACCATAGCTTCGCTGGGCATGACGCTGGTCGAATGGAGTTTTACCCGTAAAAATGACAACCTTGCTGTTGAGTGCTCCGCCGACGAAACCCATGGAGCGCCCTACCGATGCGGTAAGCCGGTCCGTGCCGATGTGAATTTTCCAGAGTCCCTGAATCCAGTTGGGACCGTAGTCGGAGTAGGAGGTCACACCTTCCGGGTTGAAGTCAAAGACCACCCTCCGGCCGTCTTCGCCGTTGAATTCCAGCCAGCGGATTTCCACGCCATGCAGTTTTTTCAGTTCGCTTTCCGTTCCTTTGATGACAGCGGGTCTGCTGGTTCTTCCCGCAATTGCGAGAAAGGATTTTCCCCGCAGGGCGTTCCGCTCCACCGTCAGGCTGTAAGTGACAGGCGTCTTTTCTTTGAGACGATAGGATTCCACCTGCGTCTGGACATTGATCTCGACTGTGTTCCCGTCCGGTGCGACTGCCGCCTCCCGGCGGAACGGCAGAAATGCCTTGCCGTTCCAGCGGTTGTGCACCCCCAGCCGGCGTTGTCGGTGACTGTCTTCTCCTGATCGTCTTCACTCATGAGAGAAACTTTTCCCTGCCGCAGAGTTTCTCCGGAAACCAGAGACTCCGCATTCCAGCGGACTGCCAGATTTCCCGTATTCTGAAGCTCAAGACCCGCCGCCGGCAGAGTTGCCGTCATGACTGTCAGTATTGCGACTGCCGCATTCATCTTCACTCTCCTGCTCATTCTCTGTTCCACTTGTTGCCTGTCTCTCCCGTCCGTCCCAGATATTGAGGGTCATACGCAAGGGCGTAATTCCTGCTGCCTCCGGGAATCCGCATTGCCGAGGCATGACCGTCGCACCAGAGAAGATTCGTGTTTTCCATGTGTCTTACGGAGATGGTGTAATCTGTGGAGGCGGAACCGGTGAAGGTGTCCTTGCACAGAAAATATCCCCGCTTGGTCTTGCTGGTTCCCTCGTATGTGCTGCGGAATGTTTCGGCGAGTAGAAGGACATTGGATGTTCTTCTGATCTGATTTTCCTTGGCGGGAGTCCTGGTTCCGTTGACTCTGTCGCTGCTGCCGATGTTGGCGAAGTTGTAACCATAGCTGATATATTTTATGGCAAGACGATCCGGAGTGTGAGCAGGGCAGGCATACATTGTCTTGACAAGCGTCGTGCCTTTCAAAGGTCTGCCATACAGATAGGACAGGACAAAGTGCCACATGTTGCTGCAGTCGCTGCCGCTGTCTTTGACGGATGAATCCACAATGGCGTTCCCGGACTGGTAATGCGGAAAAAAGCCGTTATAGTCGCCCGTGTAGCCCATGAACATGATTCCGATCTGTTTCTGATTGGCAAGACACGATGTGCTTTTCCCCCGTTCCCGTGCGACGTTGAGTGCCGGAAGCAGCATTGCCGCCAGAATCGCGATGATCACGATTAGATTGAACTCATTTTTCTGATTTTACTTGCTTATACTTTCTATTTTTGAAAAAAACTCTCTTTGTTTTTCATGAAGACACTTGAACAACATCAAAGATGCAGAGAATACTGAATCGCCGAATAATCTAGGACTTCATCATGGAAAGTCAAACTGTTTTTTTCTGCAAGACTCAATTCGCATCCCTGTGCAAACTGGAGGATCTCCTCCCTCATAAATGGATTCCTGCTGACAGATAATTTACAACCATTTTTTCAGCTTTCAAGCATCCATTGACGTGGATTTGCCGGACGCTTATGCTGCAAAAGCAGCCCCGATGCGGCTCCCGCCCTCCCGCAAGCGGGTTTGTGACGGGGCTTTGAAAATGAAATCAATCTCCGGACTTCCGGATACTCTGTGTCCGCCATTCAGAGGACATTTGACTCCGGCGCCGGAATGGCTTGCCGAACGAGACTGAAGCAGAAAAAATTCCGCCCCGCTTACAGGTTTTCCAAAATCGGAGAAAACGAGGGGGTAAATGCGAATATTGTGCAATTTCCCGATTTGTCATACATATTGTCTACCGCAAATACCCGGCGACGGAAAGAGAGCGCAGTAATCCTTTGAAACGATGCGCCGTTTCCGGCGGATATGAGCCGCCGAAGATCAGGCAGGGCTGTTTATAGAGCAGGCCGCTGCATGGGAAAAATTCGGCTTTTTCCCCGTTGATCTGGAATGAGAGGTTTTTCATGTCATACCGGATGATGATGTCATTCCATTTCCCGGCCTTTAGGTGGGCTGACGTCTGAAAAGGAAAGCTTTTCCCTTTTCTGTTCAGAAAATATCCATTCAGGCGGCTGTCTTCCAAGATTACCTGAAAGCCAGGATGCACGGAGGAATAGGTTTGCAGCAGCACCTGTTTTGAATCATCGTATGGCATAAGGGAAAAGGAGATGGAAAAACTTTGTTCTGGCATAAGAAAAGCAGGAATTGTCAGATAATTCCCTTTTCCGTCAAATTCCAGAATCGTGGTTCCTTCTCCGGTTTTCCAGACGGGAGTGGAAACAGCATCTTTGCCGCAGAATAGACTATTCCATGAATTGAATCCGCCCAGATTTGCATAATTGCGGCAGAGTCTGTCTGCCGTAGGCAGAATATCGCCGGCTTTTGGAGTGAAGATATAATTGACTTGATTCGCATATTCCGCAGGAAGTTTGAGAGAAACCACCTTTCCCCTGGAGAAGGACCAGACATTCGTAACGATAGTTTCACCCGAGTTTTTCCCGGGAATGAATGGTTTGGAGCGGAAGATCTTTCCGTCTGCATCTACAATCCGGAGGGAATAGACGGGTGCATGGGAAATGGGGGTTGCTTCCAGTCTGAAAACGATGTTTTTCCGATTGATTGGATAGGGAATTTCCGGCAGGCGCTTCACATATTCCACAGCAATCATATCGCTGTTGGGAAACACCTGCCGCCAGATGCCGAATTGAACGAGATCGGCAACCTTGAGAAGTTTCTTCCTGTTGCCGATGCTGATTTCCAGCAGAGAATTTTTGTCCGCCTTGAAGAAGAATTCATCTAGGTAGGAGGTAAAACGAAGTTTTTTTGTGATTGCCCTGCCTTTTTTCCTGGTTTTTTCCTGTTTTGCTTCTGTGGGGGTGATGTATCTGTGTCCGATGATATTCACTTCTCCTTTTAACGGCTTTATTACACAGGAAACAGGGCGGTTGGAAGATACGCCGCTGTTCCAGCAGAACCGCAACAGAATCTCATCGGGAGAACAATGATATTCGTTCCGGACATCAAGTGCGGCGACCGCGACATTGTTTTCAAGCAGTTCCACGGTACCCAGGAGGGATTCGGATTCAATCTGCCCGCGGACGTTGATGGTGCCGTTTTCCTCGTTCCAGTTCAATTCATTTTTTCGCAGACGGCATAAGTCGCGGATCGGCTGTTTTACGAATTTTTTATTCATCGTCGGTGGCAATGTAAGCAGGATGGCCGCCAGTCCATCCACCTGTGTTCTTTTTCCATCAGAGCAGATGATAAGTTCAGGAATCAGAAAGCGTTCCTCCTCGAAATCTTCTGAGGGAACCTTCAGGTATTTTTCCGCCATTTGCCTGTTGCTCAGGGAAAATCCATCAAACTGTTTTACTATTTTGCCTTCCGCGTTTTTCAGTCTGAGTTCGATTTCAACAGATTCCGGCTTGCAGGCGGGATCCGGCAGATTCAGAAGTTCAATCATCAAGTTTTCACCGTAGACAAGCTCTTTCCGGTAGCTGACAATGAGGTTGGGAATTGAGGTGTCATCGCCCGGGGAACTGTTGATCCCCCGATAATGGTTGACAATTCGTTGCGAGGAAAAAGAATCGTAGATGGTTGGTTCGATATGAGTGTTTTCGTTTGCTTCGTTCCATTCCGGCAGGATGATAAAATCCGGAGTGGCTGCGAGTGCGGCTTCCAAACTGTCGCGCAGGGTTTTGGTTCCTCCTTCCGTTTGTCCTCCGGATGCGTTGCGAACTCCAAAATAACCTTTAGCGGCGCTCAGTCCCAGATATCTGTTCTTATATTCAGGTTCATTCATCACAGAAATGATTGCAGGAATAAGAATTTTCCGGTAAAAAGCGTTTCCGAATTTATACGACGACAGATTATCCGAGATGTCTACAATATGATTGCATCCGGCGAAAAGTATTCCGTCTGCGACATCCAGATACGACCGGATGACACGTTTCAATTTGGCAATTTCCTCCAGTGAGATTTTCCCGCCGTTCTTCAAATATGTACCGTTGGCATTGTAGAATTCATTTCTTATTTCTATTATGAAAATCAATTGGCCGCCGCTCTGTTTTTTCAGTTTGTCCACTATCGGGCGCCACTGCTCCGGAGGGATCAAATCCGCATTATAAGAGGAAATCACGATTTTGTCATTAATTCGGAATGCGGACGGAGAGGATGCCGCAGCTTCGGCGATTTTGAATATGAAATCATAATCCTTGCTCATTTCCGGATTTTTCCCGAGCCTTGTCACGGCGGGTGAAACTTCCGGCATGATGAAATTTTTCTTTCCGATCCGGTCGGCATACCGCATGGAGGCAAGTGTTCTGTCCAGATAACTTTTGCTTGTGGCGAGAATTGAGAATCCATCCAGATAAGCGGAAACAATCTCCGCATTTTTTGTAAAACTGGCTTGATTTCCTCCTTTGTCGAATTCCTCGGTATTTTCAGTCAGGGCTCTGCTGAACAAAAGTGGGCGGTCGATCCACTCTTTCCAGGAGGCCGCCGCATAATAATTCATGAAAAGACTGTATTTGATTTGGATACGGGGAAAAATGAAAGTTTTATCCAGTTTCCTCTGATATTTCTCTTCCGGCAATTCAGAAACCTTTTTATTTTGATAAAATTCCACCTCATCGATTCTGAATTGGATCTGCTTGTCCTCTTTTCCATTCCGATTGAAATAAATTCGAAGAAAGTCAATGTTTTTCCGCGGCAGCCCGGTGATGTCGAAAACCATCTCAAAAGTTTTTTCTTTTCTGATTTCCGTATTTTCGATGAGTTTTGCAAAGAAATATTCCTTCCGGACCCGCAGCGCCACTCCGAATGAATCACGGGTAAAATCGGCAGAAACGGGTGTGATTCTTATTCGGATTCTGTCGTATTCACTTAAATCCGGATCACTTGCCGGCAACATGACTGCACCGGCTTTTAACGGCCGTGCCGTGACCATATTATCCGCCGTCATGGTATCCTCGCATGATATCAGATGCATCTTGTTCAGATTCATACGATAACGGTTTTCTGTCCCATCCTCCGCTGCCGCAGGCTGGGAAAAAGAAACGATGACAGCTGCTGCGATCAGAAAAGCAATTGTTCTCATGATACCCTCCATTACTTCAGGGAACCTCTATCAATGCTTTTTTTTGACAGAAATCCCGTTTGTTTCTATTTGAAAATCTTCAAATGAGATTTTTCTGTACATTACGTTGGCATTTTGCCTTCTCTGTTTCAAGTCTCCACGACTGAAACAGCCGATATTTTACTTGTTCTTCCTGTCCAAATCCTCCTTTTATGCGGTCTGCCTTATTAAAAAGCAGAATCTCTCCATGTTGTATGCAATATTGCGTAATCCCAACTTCACTTCCGCCCTGCTTATCCCGACGGTTCTCAGAATGAGATTTCCGGCTCGCTGTGTCATGCTTCCGCACACATGTTCTATTCTGGAACGGGTCTTGGCTCTTGTCCGATTTCCCTGTTTCTCCCATGAGGTCAGAGGATGTCCATTGCATCCTTTTCTCTGCAGATGCGCCCTTCAGTTTTCAACAAGATAATCGGAAGGAGACACATCTCCGCGCTTGTAGGAACCGACGTGACCGTCACCGTGCAGGACATTCATTTTTCCCGTTAAATCATTACTGCTCCCATGAATGAATCCCGCCCGGTCCGGAGTCATATTGAAACGATATCCGTAATTGTTTACTGCGTTGGCACCGTCCGTAATCCAGAATATGGTACTGATATTCCGCACTTGGGTCATCTTGATTGTTCCCATCGCATCATTATTTTGTGCGCAGATGTCATAATTGACCTGGTAGCTGTAATAGCGTTTCCCGTAATTCGCATCAATCTTGTCATTGCTGTGTCCCGGACAGCCGTTGATGTACTGGCCATGGCGCCATTTCACGATATTGGCATTCGGTAAATAGCTGTTACGAATATAGCCATACCAATCATTCCAGGCACTCAATGTGCCTGTATCCACGCGCACACATTGCTGTGCCCAGAAATAGCCTTTTTGATCTTCCGCGTAAAAACAGGTCCAGAGCCCCAGCTGTTTCAGGTTATTCGTGCAGGAAATGGAAAATGCCGTTTGACGCACCTGATTCAGTGTCGGCAGCAGCATGCTCGCCAGAATGGCAATAATTGCAATAACAACCAGAAGTTCTATAAGTGTAAATTTTTTCTTTCTCATCGCATCCTCTGAATGTTTGTTGTTGATATGAACGGCATCGTTTATTTCACAGAAAGAAATTTTTCCTTTCATTTACTGTTTTTACCCTATGTTATATTGGTTGCTGCTTAAAATTACTCGTTTCTCTGAGAGACCTGGAAAAAATTTCAAAAGCCCGTTCTGCCGCCGTTTTCCCGGATGTAATTTTCCTTTCAAGAATTCCGGCGAACAGATCCGCCATGGCATAGGAAATGAGATCAATTGTAAAATATTTCTGCCAGGGATAATATCCAAATTTTATCTTTCTGTGCAGCAGTGCGATTTCCTGTTTCGTAATCAGGGAATCGGATTTCGGCAATAATTCCAGGCTGCTTTTTCTGTAGGGAATTCCGTTTATGCAGGAGTGCATGAACTGTTGGGATTCATCAGAGGCTACAAAACGCAGAAAATCGCTCGCATATTCTGGTTCTTTGCATTTTTTGCTTATCCCGAGAGAACTCAGTTCGGAATTTAAATCATATTTCGGAGGGAAAAGGGATACTCCCAATTCAAAATCAAGATAATCCGAATCCGGATAATGGGGAGGACAGGAAAGTGTGGCAATGAGAAAATGTTTTTTCCTGTTAAAATTATGATAACTCGGGTATGCGGTGTCGGCAATGAACATTCTGTTGCAGTCAGTACACTTCAGCAGTGAAAGTCCTTCAAAAAGCCCGTCAAAAAATTCCTTGAAATATTCGAGTCCGATTTCTTCCTTGCAGTTTGTCGGCAAGCCATAATGCCGAAGCAGATTGTTCAGGTGGGGACCGATCTTCTCCAAATATCCGGGGAAAAGAGTTTCCGAAGCGCAAAGTGCGGGAACAAGTTTTCCGTCCAATATATTGGTCTTCAGAGATGGAAGACCGAATGTCTGCTCCATTTCCTTGTTCCAGACACAGACCGGTACTGCGGTATATATCGGCAAAATCTTCTGTAAATGCTGTTTGAAATCGGATGTTACAAGAGAGGAAAGGGTTTCAGGACCGGAGGCATAGGCGGCCAGATCCTCCGGAAGGTCTCTCAGAATTCCAAGCGGGGCTTGATACAGAAGGCTCTGGATAATATCCGGATTCGTATTCCCTGCGCCGGCAAATGGATTGGAATCTTTTCCCAAGGAAAGATAACAGTCGAAAGGCAGGGAAAGTAATTCAACCTTCCGAGCCTTGGATTTCGCATTGAACCGTTCAGTCAAAACCTTCCACATATATTGATGACGCGGCTGGGACTCAAAACACGCAAAGGTCAGACATTTGGTCTCCGCAATGAAAAAAAGCTGATTGCCTCCATATACCGAAAGCATAGTCTGATTGTCCGGACTGGTGTCCCTGACGGGATCTGCGGAATGTGGCCGGCTGAATGCATGGTTTACCGGCTTTTTTCCGATAACGATAGTCCCGCGCCGCGGGGCGCGAGAGAGTAATCCGTCGCGGACAAGAATATTAAGACCGGCTGCCACGGTGCGCTTATTGACCTTATACCTGTCGGCAATTTTTTCGTCAGACAGCAGTTTGTCGCCTTTTTTCAGTCTGCCTGCCAGAATTTCTCCACGGAAGAATTCGGCGATGGAGATATCCTTTGGCTGATCGTCAAGGACTTCACTTGTTTCTATTTTTCTCATCATTTTTCCAGAATGATCTAATAATGCACTTTTAATGCTTTAATTATAATCGTTTTTTGCTTATTGTCAATATGTAATTCAAAAAAAAATCAATTTTTCTTTTTATGCACAAAACATGACGAATGGGAGATATTAGATCAAATTATGATTTTTCAATGGATTGAAAAAGCAAAGAACAAAAAGTCGCCCCAAGAGGCGAGGTATTAAAACCAATGGAATAAAAAAACGTAACGTATTTTTTCCATGTTAACCTCCAGGAATTATAATAGAGAAAGTAGTTTTTCTGACATGACAGAACCACCTCAAAAAATAAGTTTGAAACTCGTAAAAACAGAAAATTTCAGATACGAAACGGTCAATTCAGCAATATTGCAGGCAAGCGAAATGTTCTTTATTATCTTCTGGTTATCTTCCGGAACCGGGAGACTGTTTTGACATATGATTCGATGAATCCACTTCTGATTGTTCAGAAAACTTCTCGTAATATTTGAGACACACCGAATGCGGCATCACCTCATTGCGGATGTTCTGCTTTGAGTCGCCGGATGTGTTCCCAAAATGCCCGGTTCAACAATCTGTTCCCATTTGATCGCCTTGCCAGTTGCCCGTGTTTCGGCGAGAAAAATCTCTGCCTGACTGTGGCAAAGGGGAATAGTATATTGAGAGGCAATTGTCCGGGCTGTTATAAACTTGCCGCCGGAATCAGTTTGCATTCCCGTGTCAATGGCGAGGATTCCCGCACCATGCAGACCACCGCTCCCATGCCGACCTCTTTGCCGAATTTTTCCAATTTGGAGAAATGCTTTGCGGCATCACGCCCGGGATCGGAACTCTTCTTCATTTCAACAGGATACAATACCCCATCCTGTTCGATGACCAGATCGATTTCCACCTGATCGAAATCCCGATAGAAATAAAATGCCGGACGTCTGCCCGAATTCCGATAGCTTTTCAGGATTTCCGCAAAACACCACGTTTCAAAAATATGCCCCGCCATGGCACCGGCTTCCAGCGTTTCCGGGGACGACCAGTCGGTCAGGTAAGCACATAAACCGGTATCCAGAAAATAGAGCTTGGGGGCCTGCGTCATTCGCTTGGTCCGATTGGCAAAGTAAGGTTCAAGGAGTGTAACCAATCCGGAAGCAATCAGGATGCTCAGATAATTCTTTGCAGTTCCAACAGCGACATCCGCATCCCGGGCAAGATCGGAATAGTTAAGCAGCTGCCCGGTCCGGGCGGCCGTCCCGCGAAGGAAACGGAAGAAGCGCTGAAGATCCCCCACCTGACCAAGAATCCGCACATCCCGCTCCAGATAGGTATTGATATAGGATCCATAAAACAAATCATGATCCATTTCCGGATCGTCGGCCAATTTTGGAAAACTGCCCTGCCAGATCCGGCGGTACAATCCCCGCAAATCGAGTTTCTCCGGGGCCGCCGGGAAATCATGAGTCGGCAGGAATGGTTCCACATTCCGGTGTTCCAATTCCCGGTTCGAGAGTCCCAGCATCTCAAAAATACCAACCCGTCCGGCCAGCGACTCCGTAACGTTCTGCATCATCCGGAACTGCTGAGAGCCGGTCAGCCAGAACATTCCCGGCTTCTGTTCTTTGTCGATCAGAACTTTGATGAAAGGCAGCAGCTCCGGCGCATATTGAATCTCGTCGATCAGTACCGGCGGCTTATGCCGTTCCAGAAACAACTCGGGATCTTCTTTCGCCAGATTGCGGTCACGGGGAATATCCAGCGAAACATAATTCCGCGTCTCTTCGCTGACATGCCTCAAAAAGGTCGTTTTGCCGACCTGCCTCGGTCCGGTCAGCAGAATTGCCGGATAATGCATCCCACTCTTCCGGAAAAAATCTTCCAGATTGCGATGTATGTACGGCATCGTTTTCTTCTCCTCTATTCGTGCAATTTTCATTATAATTATAAAATACACGGCAATCAGAAAAAATTCAAGTGACAGCTCTGAAAAGAAACAAGGCAGTCACCGATTTCAATCGGGGTATTGCGTTGCGTGGGAACTCGAACAATGGTGGCATCGACAATTTGACCCTTCTTCGCGACAAATCCGGACTCGGCAAGAAACGCATTGAACTTGTCAAACAGTTTCCGCGTGAGCTTGTGTTCCTCCAGTTTCGAACGGAAGAGCCAGATTGTCTTCGCATCGGGAACACGGCTGTCAAGCGCCA
>CASDPB010000030.1 GCA_949282305.1 uncultured Lentisphaeria bacterium
CGTATTCAAATACGCCGACGAGCGCATCGAACTTCAGAAGGAACTCGACAAACTCCTTTTCGAGCTGAACGAGCTGGATCTGCTCCATGAAGAACGCCGTATTGAAGTCATGCCGCGTCTCTCGGATTACCTCGACCTCGGAGTCGAAGTGATTGCCGAAAAAGTCGAAATCACCGATGAGCCCGATGAAGAAGATGCCGAGGAGGAAGCTCTTGAGAAGAGCGCCTGACCAGTCCCTCTGTTCTTTGCGCCGCTTTTCCGGCGGACGGATTCCCGTCCGCCGCGCGGCTTCTTTGCGAAAAAACAGAAGTTCTCAAACTAAAATCAAAATAAGGAGTATGAGAAAATGGCTGCGTATGCAAGAATCTATGGATTTCAGGTTGTCGACGGCAAACACATCAAAGGTCGGGAAGAGGAATTTACCTGCCTCGGTGGTAACTGCTATCTCCCCAATGGCGAATACGAAATGCTTGAGGAAATCCTCGAAAAAGAATTTTAATCTCAAGGAGTCTGAACATGAAAGAAAACATCAAACGGGACAGTGCCATCGATCTGTTCAACGGTATTCTGAAAACGGCGCGCGATGCCGGCGCTTTGCAGGAGCTCGACCGGATTATCGACTACGATTCCGCGTGTGAATTTGAGGAGAAAAATAAACGGCCGATTTCCAATTATGAGTTTAATTGTATCTTCTCTGTCGATTTCGGCGGTTCGGAAGGCATTTACATTGATGCCTGGCTCAACGGTTATCTGGATGAATCCGGGCATACACAGCGGCTTCATTTCGGTACGATCAAGACACTGGAACGCGATCTTGCCGCGATGAAAATCATGGGTGAAGCCTGCGGGATTCTGCAATACTACGCCTCGGCTTATCTCAACAAGAACCTTTCCCGCTATGAACCCGATCCGACGAAATTGTCGTCATTCCATAATTCGGATACGCCGTTCCGGTGCCGTGCCTGCCAAACAATGGGGAATATCGACGTATTGAAGCGTCTATGCTCCTGGAATAAACAGATGGAGCAATATGCCTTCCGCTGTGAAAACTGCGGTGCGGAAACCGATTATTTTTCCACGTCCGCCGAGTTGCGCAATGCCTGGAACAACGGAGAATACTGGATCAGGAAAAGTGACGCGATTCTGGTCAAGCGTGATGCTCTGCAATCCGTTTGTAAACTGCGAGGTCAAGAACCCTGCAATCTCGACTGTGCCAAATGTCCGTATCAAATCATCCGGGAGTTGCGGCACACGGTATAAAGTCTGGTTATCGAACAACATTTCACGTTAAAAACAAAATTCAGTTCTTCCGACCGCTTGACCGGCGGATGAAGTCTCATCCGCCGCGCGGCTTCTTTGCGAAAGAACTGAATTCCCCAATAAACCAACAAAAAGAAGGAATCAAAAAGATGAACAACACACAGAAAAAGAACAACGTCCGCAATGCCGTCAACACCAATTCCACCAGAAAGTTCACGATCACCGATCCGGACTCACCGGCAACCGACAACCAGCGCCGCGCGATTGGTCATGCAATCAAGAACGGTTCCTGGAAACGCTTCTCCGCGGAAGACTGGAAGATTCTTACCAAAGGCCGTGCCTCGAAAATTATCGACCAGATCCGCGCCAAAGAGGGCGATCCGCTCGCCTCCTGGGGACAGAAAAAGCGTTTTCTGGAACTGGTCCGGGAAGGATTCCTGCGCGGAGTCAAGCGTGAGACCTTCAAGAATCTCCGTAATGAGCAGATCAAGCGTATGATCTACAAAGGCATGAAGAACAAGGAAGCCGGAACTTTCGCCGGACCGTATCTCCATCCGGACGATCCGACTCCGGCTGCCGCCTGAACCGCCTCATTTCCCGGCTGTGAAACACATCTTACAGCCGGGATTTTTCTATTCTTTGTTACGATCTGCCGAGAGTATTTCACGAACTCCATCCATCAAAGGAATCAAAGTCCGGTATGGTTGAGGAGGATCGTTTCCGGCGGCCAAGGTCAATCCCGCTACGTTGAAGGGGGATGCAGCATCTTTCAGACGACCATCAATCCCGAAATCAACCTGGAAACGAAGTCCCGCTTTTCATACTGGGCGTAGACGAATCCTGCGAACAGACCCGCAGGATATTGGCGATGCAGCGCCAATATCACACCTTGGAGGCACTGAAAGACCAATCCGCCAAAGAATGAATCATTCGTAAGCATCACTCCTTCCAACGCTTGTTGGAACCATGCACTGTGGTCAATCCTTATGCCGAAGAAATTTTCTACGAAGACGACCGTCTCCAAGCCAGAAGAAACCAGCCCAAATTCCTGAATTTGTGTAAGGCAGTAGCCTTCCTCAACCAGATGAAAAAGCCCCTGAAAAACTACAATGGCATTGACTACCTCGAAGTTTCAAGGGAAGACATCCAACAAGCAACCAAACTCACTTCCGAGTTACAGGGAATCTCCCTCGACAACCTCTCACTCCCCGCCCGGAACCTCCTCCAGCTCCTGTTGGAGATGAACCGGAAGACCTTCACCTGAAAAGAAGTGATGGACCACACCGACTGGACCAAAACCCGCCTCCACATATCCATCTCACAGAGTTAATCGAAATGGAACTGGTCCTCCCCGAATCCACGAAGAAAAAACAGCTCCAAACCTACAAACTCCTCTACAACGGCGAAGACCAAGACGGACGCCGATTCGTGCTCGGTTTACACGGTGTTCAGTAGGTATTCACCTAACGCATTTTAACGGTTTTCATATTCTTTTATCCAGTCCCATGCTTTTTGGGGCAACCATCCGTTTCGATTTTGTCGTGTAATATTAACAACAATAAAGGAATCATTGGAATTGATTGTAGCACTAATCTTTTGTTGCCATACTCCCACATCCTCTTGAGTATATATTAACCATGTGGAGTTCAAATAATGCCACCAAGAGGGTGCGCTTTTTAATAAATCATACAAAGCATCATAATTGGCATTAGGTGTCTTTAAATCATAAGATATAAGGAGAATCATTGTCCATTCTCCTTTCTACTTTTAAATTCTTGTTCAGAAATTGCTCTTATATTAAAGCATTGTTTATTGTCCAAATGTTGCCATGAACAACCCTTCTTCCAAAAAACTTCGATATACTCCGTTACTGGAGATACATCATCCGCATAGACCTTCAGCTCAAAAATATAGGTTCCCGGCATCAATGAGAGAGATATATTTTTTTGCGAAAAGCAAAAAATCATAGACATTGATGTTGGGTTACTCTGAGTCTGATTTGAATTTGAGCTATCTGCGCTATTATTAGAGTTCATTTCTTCCTGTACATGCAAAAGACGAATATAAGACGACATTCCTTTGCGAATATGAAAAGAATCACTGTCGTTGAGCCATAATAACGGAACAGAAAAAAGCCGTTTTTTCAACTCCCAAGAATTTCCATCTTCTCGCTGTTCGTAAACCTCATCAATACTTGCTTGACAATTTTTGGCAGTCGCTTTTCCTGCATTGTTAACGCGAATATGATAGTCGCGGATATTTCTACTTTGACTATCTTCAGGACTTGGAACATCGGTTTCTTTATCGGAGGTGGTGTTCTTCTTCAAATCAACCTCAAGTGTCAATTTAGGTTTTATAAAAAAAGACCTGATGTAGACACCAAAAATACCTACTACAACAGCACCAATGGTTCCAATGGCAATCAAAGTGTCTAGCGCTATAGACAGCTCATCTTTGTATCGCACAATAAAGTTAGGGTCTGGTAAATCTGACATTTTATCCTCATAATTATAATGATATATCAAAAATATACCATACATCTGTTCTTTTTCAAGTCCTTGAATTCTAATAGCAAACTATTCTCTATATCATTTTGCTTTTTCCATAAACTTCATTTCCACTCGGTCAAATACGCGCGGAATATAGGAATCCGCCCTTAAGACCTTCTGACCGGAGCAGAACTTCTTCTGGTTAATCGCATTGACCGTGGTTTTGGCGATTTCAGCGGTATGCGTAATGGTAATGACCTCGGTTTCGGCCAAGACCTGTCTGCCAGATTTCAGAGTGTAGATTTTTGCCTTCTCGTCGAATCGCTGAATGGTATCCCATGCGGCTTGCAGGGTTAGTTTGCCGAGCTCGTAATCCCAGCGCATGTAGACGAGGTATTGGGCTTTCTCTTCCAATGAGTGGCCGGCGACTTCCGCTTGACAGGCTTTGCGGAGGGTGCGGATGATCTTCGCATTGGCTTTCAGGAGCGTTGCTCGCTTTTTCTCGTATCGCAATCGGAGTTGTTCGAGCCGGACATTTTGCAGTTCGGTAATGTTCTGGCGTTTGGTTGTCAGCTTTTCTTGGAGTTGCACCTTCTCTTCATCCGTGTCGACCAATGACAAACACTGGTGCATGTCATGATTCAGGATTTGCCGCTTATCTTTGTAGACGGCCTTGATTTTGCGGACTTCCGCTTCGTAGTCTTCCTTCAGGCGGTCTTCGGATTGCAGTTTGTTCGTGTCCCGCGACGGCAGGTCGAATTCCAGACACGCGCAATATTCGGGCCAATGTTCAATGACCTTGCCTTCGAAGAGGACGACCGTATGCTTCAGCTTTCCAGCGCGAAAAGTACGCTTTCGCAAGGCATCCAATGCGGCGGCATCGGGAGCAGGAAACAGCTTCGCTACCGGATGTTGCTCTAATTTCTTCTGAACTTTCGCCATTAGCGATTGTCCCCGCTTGATATTTACAAAGAAATATAATATTGTTATGTTGTAAAGTCAAGCAGAGAAAAGAGATGCATAAGTTTTTTTAAAATATTGGGTTCATCAACAGACGCTCCGAAGTGAAGACCGCAGCGCAAGCAATCTTGCGCTCACGTTGAATCTTGACTCTGATTTTGAAAATATACTCTGCAGTTGGGATTGAGTCTTCTCCCGGTTCAAATATTTCGGATACTCTTTCCGATTCAGGATTATCTCCTTCTTCCTGTAAGTATCTATATTGTATCTTATATAAAAATCAATTAGTGCTATTAAAATGCCTGTGACGATTCTGGTTGCACTTTTCATAAGCTATATAATCCCAATCAAAATTTGCTATGTCTTTCCTCAATCGCAACAGAACTTGAAGGCGAACGAAAATGGAAGAGTTCATCAACAAATTGTATCCGGCAGAGCGGAAATATCTGATAAATCCAATCCCCCAAAAAGCATTCATATCTGCGGCGGTCAATTCGCCAATCGGCAATTGACGAATTGATCGAATCCTGTTTTTACCAAGGATTTATCTACCCCAAGGCTTCCTTTCATGGTAAGAATATTATCGCCCTGAAATTCCTTCCCTCTTCCCCAAAAAGCTGTCGCATATATTTGATATTGCAGGGAGAAAAGCCTTGTAAAACCGGCAAATCCCCCTGCAGTTCTCCGATAAATTCTTCGATGGCTTTTCCTCATTCCGCATTCACAGAAATATAACAGTTGATATAAGTGTATAATAACTTGAAAAAGCAACTGTCACTCTTGATTTGCTGATGCTTTTACATTCACGCCATCGACCGGATAAATACACCGGACACGCTCAAGCTGCAACATACCGTAGAGTTGCTTCTGCGGAGCTGCCGCCGCAATTGTGAACGAGACTCCAAGCGAAGTATGAATCGCGATCACTCGGAAAGAGCGGTCAGACTTCACCAGCGCCACATGCACCCACGGAATCAGAAAATCCTCCAGTTCCGTCACGATCCGCAGACGCGGCAGGACATGGGCGCTCCTCTGCCAGCAGACACTCGAATCCAATTCCCCGTCAATCGAATCCCATTCCGTGTCCGGGCTTACTCCGGCGCTGCCGTTTTGTTCGTTCCTGTTCTCTGTTTTCATTGTTTACCTCCGTTCCATATTTTTGATAGAATTGACGCTCGAAATCTTCCAGTTCACGTAATTCGGTATCTGTTTTCGGGTTGACTTCTTCCATTTGAACACCGGACTTTTCCGGCACGACTGCCAGTGCATCCTTCTTTTGTAAATCCTCCTCTTCCTGCCGGACGACTGTCTGGCGGTTCTGATAGAACCCGTTCAGCAACAGCATCTTTGAAAGCGCCGCCCTGGTTCTCTTCGTGATTTTGTGCAGGACATCCCGGAGTTTGTCCTGCCAGCGTTTCCGCACCAGCTGATGCGGATCAGGCCGACACTCCTGCGTGATCTGCTCCGCGGATTTCCGAACCGGGATCTTCGTTATTTCGCCCGAGGCAAGCAGGTCATGAACGGAAAGACGTTCCGTCCGAATCGCCATCAGTTTCTTTTTGAAATACTCCTTCTCCGGCACATGCAACGCCAGGTTGAACTTTCCGCGCGAACAGCCGACATAAAACGCCTGTTTCGACATCTTTTCCGCCGCGACAACCACATTTTTTGAGGTCATTCCCTGCGACGCATGGGAAGTCATCACCCAGCCGTATTTCAGTCCGCGGAAATTCTTCGGCAGCCGGATCGTGGTCAGTTCCCGCCGGTTGGAATCCAGCAGAAGATATTCGTTCCGATTACCCGTCGCAATCGCCAGACTGCCGTTGTTGATCTTGTATTCCGGTGTCCGCAGATTCACCGTAAAACGGACAATATCGCCTTTCCCGACCGGCAGGGAAACAGCGTTTCCGGCATCGATGCTGCTGCGGATTGCAGACGGCTTCACCGTTTTGCCGTTGCTCAAAACGAGCTTGCCATCTTCAATTTTCACAACCTCCGCCATCTCGCCCGGTTTGGCGACGTCCCTGACTTTCGTATTGAAGAATATCTTCATGCCGACCTGATAATTTTCGATGTTGCCGAGCTGCGGCTTGGTCCAGCCCCAGGAACGGAACGACTCCACCGGATTGGCTTCATCGTTCACGATCCGACCGGCGGCTTTCATTTTCTGCCGGATCATATCCGTCAAAAGATCGCACTCCCTGTTGGTCGGCGAAACCGCGATGCAGTCCAGCGGACGTCTGCCGTCGTCAGTCAGTTTTACAAAATCCTCAGCGGCGCGTTCCAGATAATCCGCCCTGTCCTCGTGAATGTAACCATGTTCATCCAGATGCTTGAAGCCATCCAGAGCGCTTCCCGCCGAGATCAGCTCAATCCCCCTCCGGTATTCCCGCACCTGCTGACGGTGAATCTGCGAAAGGCAGGTCTTCGTGATGTTGGAATGACCTTCCAGCAGACGGAAAAAATCGCCCGCTTCCACCGAGGAATGCTGGCGCTCATCGCCGACAAACAGCACCCGGTATTCGTTCTCCATTGCAAGTTTCATCATCTCCGTTCCCTGCCTGAGCGAGTTCAAGCCGGATTCGTCAATAATCAGATACGTGCCTTTCGGCGGCAGCTTGTCCTTGTTCTGCAAAAACATCGCCACCGTGCAGATACAAGGGCAAGGCTGATTTTCTCAAAGGTTGTATATCTGTCAGTACCATATCTCTGTGAACCTCGTTACTATGCTTTAATATGATTATATATCAAAATATATTAATCGTCAAGAGTAAAATGGATTTTTTTTCATTTTTTTTACTCTGAACGGAAATTCGGAAGAGAATGTTCACGCCCAATAATGACGATTAAGCCGAACATGAGGTGGCACAGGAATTTCCAAATATTCTTTCACTCTGACATGACGTTCGGCATGGTTGTCTTTTTAAACCGGATTGATTCGCCCGACCGCTTTCCCGAAACAATCTTGCGTTTCGCCTAGTCTCTTTTGAACTTAATTTTTCGGTCTATTCCTGTAGCAGACCTTCCCACAACTGATGATCGCAGTTGAATCAAGGCATGCATATCCAACCAACTTGTCTGTTATTTGTGTGTTCAGGAAAAATGACATTGGTCATGTCACAAAATATGTACTGCTTTATGAAACCTTGCTCATGTCGTGACCATTCTGACTGCAGGGCTGTTCACATGATAAGCATGAGTGGGAACTTCAGAAAAAGCCTTTCGTTTCTGAGCATGGTCAGAGAGCATGGCTTTCTAAATATGTAAGTAAACTTTTTCTCTCGAATTCCTGTTCAGAGCAAAAAAAATGAAAAAAAATCCATTTCACCCTTGACGATTAATATATTTTGATATATAATCATATTAAAGCATAGTAACGAGGTTCACAGAGATATGGTACTGACAGATATACAACCTTTGAGAAAATCAGCCTTGCCCTTGTATCTGCAGGTGCGGGATTTGGTCATGCGCAAAATTCTGAGTCAGGAATGGCGTCCGGGCGAACAGCTTCCGACCGATCGGGAATTGTCCGCTCTTCTGGGGATCAATCATATCACGCTTGGCAAGGCATTGAATATGCTGCGCGATGAGGGCTTTCTGGTCAGAACCAGGGGAAATGGCACATTTGTTGCCGAACGGCAGGCAGGCGCCGCATCCCATGCAAATCCCGTCAGGCGCGATATTGCGGTTCTTTACGATGAACTTAACCCCGATACATTTTCCTCGGATCTTTTTGCAGGAATTTTCACTGCAATGGATGCCCTTAATCTTTCCATGCACTTGTTCGATGTGGAAAATTCCGGTGAAAAACAAGCCGATATGCTTTTGGATTTATTCCGGAGCGGCAAATTTGACGGTGCAATTGTCTGGTCTGTGATGGATGAAATACAAATCCGCAGAATTTTTCAGGAAAAACCGGATGACTTCCCGCTGGTTTTTCTCGACCGCTTAAGCGGCGGATTCAAAGTTGATTGGAGCGGTCAGGATGACTATCGTGCCGGCTGGCTGCTGGGAGATCTGATGAAGCGGCGCGGCCTGAAACGGGGAATTGTACTCCAGATTACAGAAAGTACTTCGCTCAGCACTGAACAGCGAAGGGTATGCGGTTTCTCTGATGCGTTTGGAGGGCTTGTTGCAATAAAACTGATTGATAATGATGAACTGGGACTTGCTTCCGTGCAGACTGTCATTCATGAAATTGCCGCGGATGCCGATACGGTTCCGACAGTTCTCTTTTCGACTTCCGATGTCTCGGCGCATTATGTCTATCGGCTCCTGAAGAATGATGCGGTTCTGCGGAATAAGCTGAGTTTCTGCTATATTCAAGGACAGTTTGTGCTGCCGGTATCTCGCGTTTACATGAATCTGAGGGATATGGGAACCGGTGCGGTGAAGATTTTGCAGGAACGTTTGAACGGCAACCGGAGCAGACAGCTTATCTATGAGAGCAACTGTGAACTGATTGAAGTTTAAACTGATGGCAGAAATTACGCACAGAAAGGATATGGGGATGATAATGGTTTCACTTTTATCGAATTTCTAATTGCAATTATGATCATTGTCATTCCTGTTGCCATATTGTTGCTGCTTTTGCAAATTTTTATGAGTGAAAAATATATTTACTGCAATTAAACGCTGATTCTTTTGTTATCATATCATACTGACACAAAAGAAAATGCAAAAATTAACGCTGGAAGTTGCGGTTGAAATAAAACGTAAGGATACAAAAATAATGACGAACAATCAACAACTGCTCCCCCGGGAATCGTTTATACGAGCTCTCCGGCGAGACCCACCCACTGGGCAGGTTCCTCATTTCGAGCTGGTATTTTTTCTGACGATGGAGGTCTTGGGTAAAGTGCATCCTTCTCATCGCAACTATGAACAGTGGATCCAGATGAGTGAAAAAGAACGGAATCTGCATCGGAATGAAATGGCAGACATCTTTATTGACATTGCAGAAAAATATCATCACAGTGCCATTTTCATTCATCCCAATCCATGCACAGAAGAAGAAACTGTCCGAATGGTCAATCTGATTCGGGAAAAAACCGGTTACAAATATTTTCTTATGCTACATGGCGACAGTACATTTGCCATTCCCCCGGGAGATCGTTTTGCCGAGTTTATTTACCGGATAGCCGATGAACCGGAAAAGATTCTGGCGGAAGCCGCTGTCAATAATGAAAACGCGCTTCTACGTGCAGAACGTCTGAAAAAAGAATGTGATCTGGACGGTTTTGCCTTGTGTTCAGATTACTGCATGAATGAAAACCCCTTTCTGCCGCCGGAACAATTTGCACGTTTTATCACACCGTATCTGAAAGAATTGATTGAGGGATACCGCAGTATGGGATATTATACCATTAAACATACCGATGGAAATATTATGCCGATTCTTGATCAGCTTGTCGATTGCCGACCGGATGCTCTTCATTCACTTGATCCGCAAGGCGGTGTGGACATTGCCGAAGTAAAACGTCTTTACGGAGATCAGCTTTGCCTGATCGGCAATGTGAATTGCGGGCTGATGGATACAGGGACTGATGAAGAAGTCATTCAATCCGCCCGCTATGCACTGGAAAAGGGAATGCCCGGCGGGGGGTATATCTTTTCGACCAGCAATTGCGTTTATACGGGCATGCGTCTGGAACGTTATGAACTAATCCATAAGGTATGGAATGAACTAGGATATTATTGATTCTCGGAATTAATGAGAACGCATATCGGCATCCCGGCGGATTTTCGGGCAGCACATTCCCCGAATGACTGAAAACGTTCAGCAGCAAAAATGAAAATAACAGACAAGGAGGGAAGTATTCAGAATTTCAGTATTTTTTGGAAAAGTCACATTTTATGTGCGAAGTGAGGCATAAGCAAATGGACTGTTACACGGAAAAGAGCTGATATGCAGGAATTGGCTCTCATTATAATTGATTTGTAACAATGGGGATACACATTATGACAGCAAAGACCCTCGGAAGTATTTCCGCCGGAATGTTACTGCTGGCTGCTGAAGCCGGAGAGTCACCTTCCAAAAATCTCGCATGCAATGCACCCGTAACTCTGATAACCGCCAGTGCCAATCCGAGTAAAGATGCCCGGAAACTTACAGATGGACTCTTTGCACCGGGAACACCAATCAGTGGCAGTCCGGAATCCACCCTCAGTTATTTCGGCTGGTCGCCTTTTCTGTTTCAGGTTGATCTGGGCAAAGTTCAATCCATTGGCGGTATCGCTCTGCATTCGCAGGTCGATCAGAATACTCCGTTGGATTGTGTTTTTATCTGCGGCAGCAAAGACGGCAAAACCTGGTATCCCGTTGCAGAAATCAGTACACCTGACAATCCGAAAGCACCCGGTTATCCACGCTGGGTTTACCGGGACATGAACTTAAACAGCCAGGCCCGATACCTGAAAGTGGCATTGATTGCCCGAAGTCTTCCGCAGACTTATTATTTCGACGAATTTGAAGTATACCCGGCATCCACCTCCAAAGCAACGGAAACACCCGCTGGAAGCACTGATTATACAGCATTGCTGAATGATACACTGACGCGGACCGGCAGCAGAAAACGTCTGGCAACCGACCTTGCAACACTGCGGAAGATTGTCGGAAACAGTTATGAAAATGAAATTCAGGCTCTGGAACGTCAGAAAACAGAATTCAAGGCACCCGGCGCCAAAAATTTCTCCAGCATATATCCGCAAAATACTGTACAGAAAGGTATTTATCAGGTTTTTGCCCGTTACCTGCGGGATACCAGGAAAGGTGACTGGTTTCTCTGGAGTCCCTACCGCTATCACTTTGCAACTCCATTTGATCTGCCCGGAATTCCTTTTTCCACATGGAAATTCAAGGTCCTTGGCGGAGAATCCCATACAGAAATACTGACCCTGCTCAATGCCGGACCAGAAGAACGCCGCATCACCATTGAAGTTTCAGGATCTCCTGAAGCGTTGAAGCAGCTCAGTGTCCATGAGATGCCATGGACCGATACTGCCGAAGGAATCAGTGTATCAACCATCATGCGGCCGATTACCCTGCGTGAGAATCGTTTTGACATGAGTCTTCCAAGTGGGCTGAGCTCCCGTCTGGCATTCACATTTGATGGCGGCAGACTGCCGGCGGGGACCTACCCGCTGCAATTGAAAATTAACGGCCGTCTTTATACTGTCGCCGCGGAGGTATCTCCAGTCCGCCTTCCGGAAAAACAGAAACTGCTGGTCGGCACCTGGGATTATACAGATAAACTGCCGGCATTGGGATTGACCGAGAAAAATGTTGCCTCTGCCATTCGTTTGATGGATACAATGCGCATCAATGTCCCATGGGGTGGAGGTTCCATTGCATTCCCTCAGGAATCTGACTTTAATTCCAAGGGAGATTTCATCGGAAATCTGAAGAGCGAAAAATTTGAGCAGTGGCTCCGCCAGCGTCCGGGAAAGCCCATGTATTGCGTATTTATCAATGTGGAAGCGGCTGATCGCAACAATATCGGTTCATACCGTTTTGGAACGCCAGGTTTTGAAGTGCGGGCGGCAAACTGGATCCGGGCATGGGATCAACGCCTGCAACAACTGGGCTTGAAACCCGGGCAAGTGCAGTGGCTTCTGGTTGATGAGGTTTGGGATGACCACAAAGCAGCCATTCAGACAGCGTGGTCCAAAGCATTCCAGGCGGCAAAAACCGTTGTCCTGCGTAATTGGAACAACCCTGTTGTCGATGTCAGAGAAAAACGTTTTGCGGAAATGATTGAGCTGATCGACAGCCTCTGTTCGTCGCGTGACCGCCAGTATGAAAAAGAATATCTGCCGTTTTATCTGAAGCAGCAGGCAAAAGGGAAAGAATGGTGGACCTATTCCTGCAATGGACCATCGCGCCTGTTTGATCCTTTCAGTTATTACAGAATGCACGGACTGGGATCGTGGAAAGATGGAATCCGGGGAATCGGCATCTGGTCATTTGGGGATAACGGCGGAGCTCCGGCATGGAATGAATACCTGTTGCGCTGGGCGATTTTTGCTCCGACGGCAATTACCGAAACAGAAGTACTGCCGACGCTGGCTCTGGAAGCATTCCGGGAAGGGATCGAGGATTTTGAATTGTTCTCGCTCCTGGAACAGCGGGTACCACAGCTGCCCGAACAGGAACGCTCTCAGGCAAAAGCCCTGCTGGAGGAACTGCGCAAGTACATTGTTGCCAATACCAATGTCCACATCAAATGGTATGACGCTGAAGCGAAACTGGATCGGCGCGGAGTAGACAAGTTACGTCTTCGCGCAATCACCCTCCTGGAATCAGCGGTAGGGAAAAATAACAAAAAATAAAAAGATCAGAAATGCCGGGCTGCGTTTTATTTCTGAAGGCAAGACATTTTCCGCAACAGAGAAGAACGTGCCTGGCAGAGCTGAGCTTCATATAATGAATGTCAGACGTAAACACAGAAAATACAGATTGGCAACAGAGAAAGGACAGCAGTATGAAGAAAATTTTGACCCTTATAGAGCTCCTGGTTGTCGTTGCGATCATCGCGATTCTGGCGGGTATGCTTTTGCCGGCACTGTCAAAAGCCAGAGAGAAGGCGCAGGCAATCAAATGTACCAGCAATCTTAAACAATACGGAGTTCTGGTGAGTTTCTATGTCGGAGACAACAATGATCAAATGCCATTTTTTCATGATGGCAGTTCTAGTTATGACTGGACTAGCTACTGGATGGGAGCTTTACAACCCTACGTCGGGCGAATCGAAGCTACAGATCCGAAAGAAGTGCTCGCACGCGATTTTCTCGGCTGTCCCATTTCCAAAACGATAACCGGAGGAGTTCGTACCTGGAGTTACGGCTATCCTACGAGTGAGATTGATGTACGTGACATTTCACGCCATAAAATAACTCGTTTAAAGCCTAATCGTCTGTTGATTGGCGACGCAGCAAACTTAGTGATTTATACTTATGCCAACTTTTGGACTTCCGTAACGTCGTATACTCCGGACAACGGTTACTATGCTTATGGTATGCAATTTATTCATAATAAAGCAACCAACCTTGTACGTATTGGCGGAGACGTCAGCAGAATTCCCCTGCTCGAAATGAACAGCATCTGGGATACGGAACTGGTTCCGAACATTGAATAAAGGCGTAGCAACAGAAATGATTAAACGAGTCATATTGGTACCGCACACCCACACCGATCTGGGGTATACAGAACTGGCGCACAGAGTGGCGGGATTGCAAAACCGTTATCTGCTTGATGCCGCAGCCTTCTGTGAAAATACAGTTGCGGCTCCGGCAGGAGAATCTGTCAAATGGTCAGTGGAAGCACTGACAGTTTTCCGGAACTGCTGGAAATATGCATCCTCAGCGGAACGCAGGAAACTGCTTCGTCAGATCCTGAACAGGAATATTGAATTGACGGCTTTTGATGAACAGGTACAGACCCAACTTCTGGATATTCACTTGCTTGATGAGGAATTCAAATATGCGCGAATCCTGGCGCAGGAACTGCAAGTTCCGATTGAAACTGCAGTCCTGGATGATATCGGCGGTTTCTCCTGGAACCTGCCTCAACTGTTGCGGAAAAGTGGAATGAAATACTACTCCATGGGGGTCGGAGCATGGCGTGTGATGACCCCGATCGCACCGTTGCCGCATTTATTCCGTTATCGCGGGGTTGATGGTGCAAGCGATATTTTAGTTTATCTGCCCGGACTCGGTAAAGGAGGCAGACCGCAAATGGTGAAATTTCTCCTGGCACAATACGGATTCGGAGTCATTTACCTATTGTTTCCTTTCCGCGGGACGCTGCCGGGGGACTGGCGCGAAATGTCCTCGGAACAGAACGGCGATGAGATGCTGATGCAGTTGATTCGGCGTTTTGAAGAAGAAGGCTATCCATACGACACTCTGATGCTTCAAAGCGGTTCCGACAACGCAGGTCTCTGGTGCGATATTGATGTTGCTTTGCGTGACTGGAATCAGCGGCACCCTGAACTGCGGCTTGAACTTGGTACTTTCCACGACTTTTTTGCTTACATAGAAGCCCGCTATGACAAAGAGATTCCTGTGATTGAAGATGGCGAAATCACCTGTTCCTGGTCGGAGCATGTGCTTACACACGGTTACGGCACCATTGCCTACCGTAATGCAAGGCATCAGCTGCTCCGGGCGGATATGCTCTGGCATATCTTCCGTACCGGCGCATCGGCGCATCGCGAATATCTCCGGCGCCGCGAACAGGTGATTCAGAATATGAAGCTCTTCTGTGATCATACTTTCGGCATGCAGAACTGGAAATTTCGCCAGACCATGCGTAAGACAGGACGTATTCATTCCGGCGGGCATGCCCATGACAAAGTACGCTCCAGCTGGTATGACAAGCAGAATTATGCAGTTCAGGCGCAGATCGAGGCGCAGGCACTCGGGAATGAACTGGAACAGCGCATGATTCAGAGAAACTCGGCACCAGTGGACTGGAGCACCCGTTTCTGTTATCCGCAATGTCCCAATCCGGAAGTATCATTTGTCAATCCGCTACCCTATCATTCGCAAAGCGGTTTCCTGGAATTCTACGGAGAATATCTGGACGAAGTGAAACTGAAGATTGGACGGAAGTTTTATCCATGTGAACGAGTGCAGCAAAGTGAAAGTACTTCCCTGTATACTTTCAACCTGGGGCGTCCTCTGCATGCCAACGAAGTTCTTCACGCAAAAATCTTTTCCGCTCCGAAAGCACCTGTATTGCCTGAAAATTTTGCTCTTCGGAAAAGTGCCGGAGCATATACTATTTCCTGGGCTGGGGATGCTGAGCTCAGTATTGACTGGAAAAGCGGTTCCATTTTGTCTTATCGCGTCGGCGGTCGTGAATTGCAGGACTCCAGCTGCGGCACTGCCATCAATGATTTTGCAGCGCATTATGTCAGGAATGTATCTCCTACACCGACTGAGCTCGGACTGACAGAGCATGTCGAATTCTGCCCCCGACCGCTGACTCATGCTCAAGTTTGCCCTGTCCAGCTGGGAAGAGACACGGCAATACTGCAGCTGGAACGCTGTTACGGCAAAGGCAGCAACCGCATTGTAGTAGAAAGCGAATACACTCTTCGCGCCGGAGAACCACAGATCTATATTCGGAATCGAGTTCGCAAAATCACGGAATTTGCACATGAATGCGGGCATTTCATATTTCCATTCCGGATTGCCGCCGGACAATGGCGTCTCTTAACGGGACAACAGGGATACATCCATGATTACCGGGCGGAAAAAGCTCCTGGCGCAGCATGGGAAAACTTTGCTTTTCAGGATTTTGCCGTACTGCAGGATAATACAGCTGCAGTACATCTTGTCAGTGCACAAGCAATCATCATGAGTGTCGGACAGGGAGTAAAATACTTCTCCGAACAGCAGCAGTATGACCCTGCAGAAAAACCGCATTTGTATATGTACTGCTACAACAACCTGTGGGAAACCAATACTCCGGCGGAACAACTTCACGGCGATCTGTTTTTTGACTTTACAGTTACACCGCTTGCCGCTCCGGCAGCGGATCCTGCCGAATATTTTACTCTCAGCAGGCAGATGCTTCAACCTGCGGTTGCCCTCGGCTCCCATGTGCGCGGATCCCGTAAATTCCTTCAATTGGACGATCCCGGGTTCGACTGGTATTTCATCACGGAGAACGGAGTTGAACAACTTGCACTGGTAAACATGAGCCGTTCGCCAAAGCTATTGAAACTTGAACTTAACGGCTCGCCACTGCAGTTGCATTTCTCCGGGTCGGAAATCCGCAAACTGCCACTTACCGTAAAAAAGAACAGTTCAGAGGAAAAGCTGTTCTGGGCTTGTCCGGAAAAGCAAAATCAAATTCATGTGAACTCAGCTTTTCGCGGTAATCGTCATTCCCCGGAATGGCATCGGCATCATACTGCGGCTGCGTCTGATGAAACAAAATAATACAGGGAGATTCTCTGATGAGGACTTGGATGTTTCTGCTTGGATTCCTGGCTGTTTCGACACAGGCGGAATCCGTTAAACTGCTGCAAGATAGACACCAGGCTGTCATAGATACGACAACGGGGCGAGTTACAGCATTTGGCCGGACTGGATCGGAACAATATTTTTCCAATACCGATCTCTATAGATTCGGCGGCAGGGAAAGTGATGAAACATTCGACCTGATGACGGTACGGCAGCAGAACAGCAATACTCTGGTGCTCGAAGGAGAAAATCGTAAAATTGGTCTGCTGATGCGCAAAGAATATCGCCTGGAAAACGGCGAACTGATAAAAATAGTTTCTTTCAGGACGGATTCCGGAGAACGGCAACTATTTGAATTGTCAGGACACACCAGGTTTACTGCGGCAATGGCGGAAAAGGGATATTTTTTCCTTAATATTGATGACGGTTACAAGGTACAGACTCTCCCATATATCCGGGTAAACCGGGTGCAACAGCCGACCGGATGGAGTGTGGCACGCGGAGCCCTGGTTTATTACCATCCTGCCGCCAATGAAACATTGAGTTATTACCGTTACAGGATCAACGGGCGCTATATTTACGGGGAAAGCAACAAATCCATCGACTCTCGCTTATTGCCCGATGGTGCAGTAACAGCTCTTGCATCGGATTTTCTGGAACCTGGCAGTAAGACCACGGTCGAATCCCGCTTTATGGCGGAGTCGGGCGATCCTCGAACCTATCTGCGCAGAATTTATCATCAGGAGCCATTCACTTCTTACCGGAACCGTCCTGTTCCGGCATGGTTCCGCAATACCCTGATGTATTTCCCGCCCGGTGGAAGCGGTGATATGTTGATTAACCACAGAGATGAACTTCTGAGCGATCTCCGGAATATTCTTCCGTTACTTGCGGAAGATCAATATCTGATGATCTTTTTCAATCACTGGGGCACCAGCGGCGACTATCCCTCCTCGGGGATGATACGATATTTGAAAGGCAGCGGATGGAGCGAACCGATTCCGGCGGAAGCAATGAAAAAAGCGATTCAAGAGGTCAAGGCTCTGTCGCCGAAGATCAAACTGGGAGCCTACTTTTTCTTTGCCCCTGTTGCCGACAGTCCAATCGTCCGGGAACATCCGGACTGGTTCATCCACAATGCCGACGGCAGCATGGAACAGGGCGGCGACGGAATCGGAAGCTGTTATTTTCCCGACATGTCGAGTGGATACCGCGAATATCTGCTGCAGCAACTCAAGGATGCCGTTTCGGTCTATGGAATGGACTGGCTGCATCTGGATGCCAATATGTATGAAAACACGAATTTCCGCACCCGTAATGTAGTACAGACTGCTGATTGGGCAGAACTTTATCAGAAGTTGGCAGAGTTTACTGTTGACAAAGATGTCGCCATTGTCCAGAATGTTGCCTGGACCAATTTTCTGTGGTCCGACGGGACCTATTTCGAGTGCCAGCAGCCGGATCGCTGGGAAAGGAAAGACTGGCGGATCATGGGAGTCAGTGCTTATTTGGCAGCTCTAGCACGAACTTATCGCCCCGGAGTTTGGTCCAATCTATGTTATGGAGGACTTGGAGCCTGGGGACTGCGCAACACATTCTGCGGTATGAAAGGCTGGGTGCGCGACTGTCGCACTTGGTGTCTGCAACTGCCTGCCAGTCTGGAACGGGAGCACGTTGTCTCCGAACTGCTGCAAACTCGCCTGGCAGAAATTGAGATTAAGCCCGACTGGTGGAGACTGGAAACTGAAAACCTTGAAATACTGCCTCTCCAAGCGGGAGAGGCGCTCGTTCTTTCCATTTTGGAACATGGGGATAAGCCTGCGACCGAAACCATAGAACTGAATCCGCAGCAGATTCCCGGTTTTCGTCCGGAGGCGCTGCTGTTTCGGCATACGTCAGAACTACGTCCTCCTGAACCGTGGGACCTGGCAGATGGAGAGGTGCCGGTTGAACTCAATACCATCCTTTGGAGTACATTTGCCGCTGGAATGACCGATTCTTCAAAATATCGTCATGAACTGACACTGAAGCCATTGACCAATGTTTATCACATTCTTTCCCAAGTCCCCGGGTGGATCTATGAAGTCAATGGTCGCCGCACAGCTTTGCCTTTGCCGGAAAATCACGGCGTCAAAATGAATGGTAAGGTACTTCCCGATGCGAAACAGTATACACTGACTGCGGAAAATTCACAGAAAAGTGCAAAAGCTCTCCTCTGGCTTCCAAACGAATGGACTGGCGCAAAGGTGACGGTAAACGGTGCGAAAATGAAAATACAGCGGATCAAGCGTGGAAAAGACAATTTTGCTTTGGTCCCCCTGCCTGTTGGACAATCTCGGATTGAAGTCGCGGAAGCGGCGAAACCAACGGAAGTGGCGCAGCCCTATCGGGAATTTCGATGGCCTCACTGGAAGCAGATGGTACACAGAATGAGTGTTTCCGGAATCAGCCGAAAGGAAATTGGAACGGAGAACGGAAGCAACTGGATGAGTCTGGAACTGTCGCAGCCTGTCGCTTCAGCGGAACTGGCGCTCTATCTCACCCCTGTCCGTTGCAAAGAAATTGAGTTTTCCATTCGGGGCAATAACAGCGGAATGAAAATTCAGACACTGCCTTCTGGATTCTCTATAACGGATAATTTTGTCGGTTGGAAACGTTTCACTGCTCCTGTCCCAAAAGCAAACCAGGAACTCAACCGGATTAGTTTCCAGCTGGTTGGAAAACCGGGCGATCGGGTGGTAATTGGCGGACTGCGGCTGCTTCCCGCACCACTTCCGGAGGCGAATGCGGCTCCAGTTCGGCGGCAAGTGACTGCCAGGCGGATAGCGCAGCCGGTTCCGTTGTCCGCAAAAACCGGAAAACTGTGGCAGAGTTGTGACAGTGCCACCGGCTTTTACAAACTTTCGTCCACGCAGACTGCAGATGGCGTTACAGATGTTCGGCTGATGTATGATGAAAAGTATTTGTATGTACTGTTCCAGAATTTTGAACCGATTGACGATCTCGGGATACGTGGTGAGCGTGACAGTCAGATCTGGGGGAAAAACCATATTGAGCTCTATTTACAGCCCAAACCGGATTCCTCTGAATGGTTTCAGATTCTGGTTGATCCTGCAAAGACCATTCAGGATATTCATTATACAGAACTGGGAAATTCTCCTGCATGGAATGGGGTATTTGACCTTGACACCGCACTTAACTGGAAAGTTGCTTGGACGGCATTGCTCCGTATCCCGTTTTCTACCCTGAATGCCGTTTCCCCGCGTCCCGGGGATCGCTGGCTGATAAACTTTGCTCGTCTTGATCTGACCGGCGAATGGTCGAATTGGTCTTCAAGTTCAGGGGATTGGTTGGATACAGCCGGATTTGGTGAACTGGTTTTTGGGAATGAACAAGGGCAAAAACCATTGCCGAATGGTCTAACGTTTCATTGTCCGCTGAATGGAACGGTAGCCCCTGTCTTGTCTTCATCCGGTTCAGAAAAGACAGTGGGAAAAACAGAATTTATTGCAGATGAAAAAGAAAAAGGGCTGATAATCGCACATGACCGCAGTGTAGTTTATCCGGCAGAGGGCCATTTACAGCCGCAAGCAGGCACAGTGGTGTTCAGAATCAAACCACTGGACTGGAATCGTTACGATCACAACTTTCACCATTTTTTTACCGTGCCGGCAGTTGCTCCGGGAGGTTTTGACTTAATTATTTACCGTTTTGGTGATTGGGACAGTCTGATTGTTTATAGCACCTCTCTGGGCTTAGTCAATTCGGCAATCCCCCAAGTGGATCTTAATGATTCCTGGACAGATTCCTGTTGGCATAAAGTGGCTTTCGCATGGGATCAAAAAACAGCATTTCTGTATCTTGACGGTCAAATCTCGGAACATGCAATTGCACCGGTAACAGCTTCACCTCCCAAAGTGTTCCGGATTGGTGGACCGTATTTTGTATCCAATAGCGCACGGACGGCAATTGCGGATCTGATGATTTTTTCCCGCAAGTTGTCTCCTCGTGAAATCGATACCTGTTTGCCATAGTTGTTGCTTTCTGCAAAACATGTTCCATTATGTTTCATTCATACTGTGATCGTTCAGATTTTGGTTATTCCCGAAAACTGGACAACTTGACCAGATGTTAAATACCCGTTAAATTATCATAAGAACCAGCCGGATTTGAAAAAAGAGGTAACAAGATTACATTGAATTTTAGAACACCATGCGTCGTCCTCATCGCAAACTGCAAATCTGCCTCTGGATGGTTTTGAACGCAGTTCGTGGCTTAATGGAATACAAAGCCGCGTGCAAATATTTAGTAATCCAGTATTTCACTGAGGATAACGTCCGGAAAATTGCGCCCATTGCTGCCCAATGGCAGCGTTGCGGAAAAATCCATTTCGACTCTGGAAAACAGGAACTCCCGAAACATCTGAATTTTTCCCGACGATGCGGATGTTTCATGCAACATTCAGGGCAGAATCTGCCTCAAAAGCCTGGACTTATCAATTGACAGACTATATCCGGAAAATCACTTCTCCGGAACCGTAAGACACTCAAAAATACGTGTCTCCGGAAACAGGCTGGAGAATTCTAAATCCTTGATTTTTCCGTATTCCTTCACTTCGGGATAAAGCTGACGGACAAACATCGGAGCGGGGAATTTAATTTGGCGCGGACCACAGGATTTGCCGGTATGCACGGCAAGCAATTCACCTGTATGATAAAGGGCATCGGAACTTGTCATATAAATATGAACTCCAGCATCCTGTGCTAAAGAGCGTAAAACTTTTGGAGAAAAAAATGGAAATGATGCGAAATAGATGGTAGTGTTTCCACGCTTTTTTCGTGCAAATACTACTTCCCCGCTGTTATCAAGTGTTCCGAGCGGTTCTGCTTGCGGATCATCTACGACATAAAAACAATCCAGTGTATCTCCGGCAAACATTCCGCTGCGATCCTGGAGCCTGTTCCCGTGGAAATCCAGCTTGAAGTTGATTTGCAGAGGTCCTTTCCAGTTATATACAGCCTTCAGATTCATGCCAAGCAGTCCGCACATATTGCGGAGATCAGGTTCACTTGAGTCTCCTACCAGTCCCGGAGCATACAGGAACAGAGCGGAAGCTCCATTTTTTTCCAGTTTTCGCAGGATTGCATCCCGTTCGGCTGCGGTAAGAGCATAAGTATTGAGGAAGATGTAAAATTTATGATCCGGCATTTCCCCGTTTAAGAAGCTGGAGACAAGATACTCCGTAAAGGGTGCTCCGATCCGGGCTATGCTCTCCCGCATGTAAATGGCTCTGGTTTCCGGGACATTACGCTGAATATAGCGTTGTTTCTGATTCAAATGGTTCAGAGTATGGTCGCTGGTGATAACAGCAATCTCACTGGCAGGTGTCAGATCCCTGTTTCTGGCAATGTAAGCGGCCAGTTGATTCAATCTTCCAATGGCATCAAGATATTCCGGATCATCAAACCAGTTACGTGTGTCTGTGCCGAACTCATGCAGATACATCCCGGCTCCGTCGCAGATCGTCTTGGCAAATTCTCTGGACAATACAGCAATGCTTTGCCAGGGCAGCCGAATGGTGTAGGCATATTCGCGAGGGAAAAGATGAGTGCGTAAATCATCTTCCTGAACTGCTATTTTTCTGTGCAGTCGCAAAGAGCCGCTGGGAGGAAAATCTATGCTGGATGTTCCGCCAATGTCGCGAAATTCCGGACGGTATGACAGGGGACCGGCAAAACCGTCAATGTCGGGATTATTCAGAAGATCCTGCTGTTTCAGGTAGCCGCCCAGTTCCGCCAGATATCCATCTCCGACATCCATAAGATGTCCGTAATAAGCGAAAACCAATGCCCGGTTCCCGGTTGCTTTCTTGATAATTCCTGCGTAAAATCCCAGTGCATTGTTTACACAGTCGGACAGGTTTTCACCGTAATCAATTGCCGCTTGGTCTGCAGCCGTACGAAACATACCGTTATGGTGGGGGCGTACCCGTTGTTTCCTTGGTGGTATCTCTGCATTTTCAAATGTGACATCGGGATTATTCCAGGCCTTTTGCAGAGCTGCATCCGTATGGTATTTTCTTCTTAGGAAATTGCGAAAATAATTCAGCATAGCTGGAGAATAATCACTGAGGCTGCCGTCTGTTTCCGGATTGCTGCTGCCCCAGTGATGGAACCATTGACCTTCTTCACCTGCCAGAACAAAATATCCAATGATTCGATCTGCATAGGGTGAGTTATGAATATGTTCTATCAGTTTTTCCAGCATCTGGCCGGAGATTTTCTGCCACACTTTTGAAGCATGAGAAGGATAGGGCAGTTTTTTCAGGTTGTCAAGAGTGCAGAGTTCATCCGGGAATTGTTCTGCAAAACCGGAATAAAGCTGGTTGACTGTCACTTTCAGAACAATAAATGCCGCCGGATTATCGGTTAAGGTGCCGCTTACCACCCTGTCTATGCCTGTGAAATCGAATTGATCCGGACTGATGATCCGCGGAGTTACAAATATCTGGGCAATATTGCATGCGGCTTTTCCGAATTCACGGTTCATCAGCTTCTGCGTGGCCCGTCCTGCCATATAGGGAACAGTATACCAGATGGAGCGGTTTACCTGTCCCGCGATTTCAATGGCTGACACTCCGTTGTGATTGACAATCTTGGCTGTTGTGAATTCGGGACGGTGTTGATTGACAAGAGTGATGACACCTTTCCACGGCTTGCCATTGCAGATCACTTCATAGAAAGGAACCTTTAACTCAACGTCATAGTCCCCTGGAATAAAAAACCTGTTGAGTTTCAAAGGATAGACCAGTTCCATAGAACCATCTTTCTTCTTCTTGAAGAACTCTTCCCGGGTAATGGTATCTTCATAAAAGATTTCACCATTTCGACTGATCTGCAAAGTCAGCGGTTTGATCTTTTCAAGTGGATCAGGGGATATGAAATGAAAGCACAATTCAGTCATGCGTTCCGCTTCAAGTGTTTCCGGCAAAGTCACAGACAGAAGTTCAAGCGGTATCCGGCGTGAATTCATTACATAAGGAATTTCTCCCCATGGACCGAAAGGCGGGCGGGCTGTTGCCACAGAATTTGCCCATGCCCGATCGTCGAAACCGACTGTATTCCAATTGGCTGGAACGGGCAAAAGAGCCGTTTTCCATTGCGGATCACTGATGATTTTCTGTTCACTGCCATCGGCATTCAACAGATCAAATTCTGCCAGCAGTCCGGCTGCATAACGTTCATTTTTTACGATTGCGGCCAGAACATTTTCGCCGGGGACGATTTTATCCTTAAGTTCTTCGCCGGGAGAGATGGCATGACCATTTAAAAACAGCTGCAGACTGTCATCGCCACGTCCTTGAATGACCGCGTGTACTGGTAATGTGTCAACCGTGAAAATCCGTCGGAATGCTCGTGACACAAACTCTTCATAATTTGCAGTGGAACTCTGGTCCTTGGCCCAAATCCAATAGGCCTGCCAATTTTCACGTTTTTCCGGCTGGATGAAATAACGCAGCTCCGCAATTTCATGATAAGGCAATGGGAAATGTATTTTTAATTTACGGGTTGCAGGAAAACTTCCGGAAAGCAGGTATTCTGCAATTCCCTTATGACTGTTTTTTCCTGGTTTTATTTCCTGAGCCTTGATGAATTCTCTCTTTTCATCATCCCAGCAGGCAATCTGCAGGGGCTGAGGCTGTTCATTGTCATTGCTGAGTTTGACAACCAGACGGGCGGGCAGTTCTTTTTTCCCATGGGAAAGTTCCAGGTATGGGGTTTGATCATTTTCATCCGGTATCCAGTAACTTTCATAATCTCCATCTGTTAAAATTGAATTGAGATTCACATATGGATTTTGAGTGCTGCTTCCTTTGATGTAGAGACGGTCGGTGTAGGCATTTTCAGAGACGCCGGCAGGTTTGAAAAGTGCCGGTTCGGTATTTTCCCACTCGCGAAGCTTGATCTCGTCAAACCAGGCAGTTCCGGATTCCCCGGCGGCTCCTGCTGCCGCTTGCAGCAGAATTCTCACCGTGACAACATGCTCTGGCATTTCTTGAGGTTTCAGCTCAATGCGGGCACGTTCCCACTGGTCCAGCTTTACCATGTTTGACTCCTTCGCCATGACAAAATTACCTTGTTTGTCATACATTGCCAGATACATGCAGCTGTAGCTTGTGACCTGTCCGTTGGTTTTGATTTGCCCCGTAAGCAAATATCCTTTGCCCTGTTTCAGTGACAGTGGTTTGCTGACAGCATGATTTCCTGCTTCAGAACTTTGATCGACAACCTTCAAAGAACCGGAAGTCCTGTATCCTTCCTTATCCCAAATACCCCCATGCCAGCTGCCTGTCCCTGAGGTAAAGTCATCTTGAAAAACCACAGAAGATTCCTGTAAATTCCGGGAGTTCTGGGCAAAAAGACCTTGCTTCATTCCCCATCGGAAAGCAACCCAGAGTAATACTATTGCCAATAGCCAGATGAATTTCATGAAAATATCTCCTTGCTGAATCTGAAATTTGCTGAACTTTTCAGGTAAATTTCTTTATTTCTGATCTGTGCCGCACAGAAAAGCAGAATACTGCATTTCTGTTTTTCCTGATACTTTATCCATACTCAGATTTTATACCCGTCAGCGACAGTTTACGATTGTATTATTGATTACTGCATTCACAGCCGCATACGGAACTTCAGCATCGGCTGAAGCTGCAACCAGCTCGCTTTTGCCGCATCCTTGTCCATGCCCGTCAAAGAAGAAGGCGTTGCATCTTTGGCTATGACGCATATGAAACAATCCTCCTGTGGCATGGGGAACAATCGTGTGAGACTGTACCTGTGTCGTCGTATCCCGCAGGGAATCTGCCAGCATAATTGAAATACTGGATCTTGGTATTCTCGTAATGCGTATGAAGGTCTTGCTGTGATCAGCGAAACGAACCACCGCAGCTGCAGGAAAACTTGTGGTGTCAAATGGCATGCCATATACCTGATCTTCCCGCGAATATTCCGGTTTCACGGGGACACTTGGACAATGGAATATCTGATTTTTCTGTTCAAATAATTTCTGCAGCCCCGGATTCATTCCTTCAGAATAATAAATATTCAGCCAAGGCCATTGAGGCGACAAATAGGCTGGCGCTATGATAAAATCATTATTTTCCATTGCATACATCTGAAAATTCATGCCAAGCTGTTTTTGATTATTCAAACATGTTGTTGATCTGGCTTTATCTCTTGCACTTTGCAATGCCGGAAGCAGCATTGCCGCAAGAATTGCAATAATTGAAATAACGATCAGTAACTCTATCAAGGTAAAATATTTCCTGCACATCCCGAAATCCTCCTCGTATAATAGAAAGTCTAAAGTTGGAAACCTTGATTTCTGCATTTATTTTTCAAAAGATACCTTTCTTTACCGGATACTGTTGTTTTGTGCTGCACCTGCCTTCCTTTCGTATGGGTCCAGATCAGATGATTGATGAATCAAACAACTGTATTGGATGAACAGTTCAGTTTATGTGTCCGGATCAGGTGATATAGAACGTGGGAACTCCAGGCATGACAGTCCGAACGGGGATTTTGAAATTCCTCGGGCAATGTCGTCAACCCTTCATTCTGGAGCGCCTTCCATTTTGAAACACGTTTTTCTGCGAGCTCATCCAGTCCGCATCGACGACATGCCTCAAGATAATAAAAAGAAAAATAGATGCTGCATTCAGGCAACTTATATTTCTTCAAACCGTCAATGACAGGGGCATATGGGTCCACCAGCAAAGCAAGAACCTGCGAATGCTCAGAATAGTATTTCTGATTCAAATCGATTGCATACAGCCCTTTTGAAGGATTGTAGTAACGCGAATGAATCTCCTGTCTTAATTTACCGGCATATTCCAAAAGGCCAGGACGAACATTCAATTCTGCCATTTTTTCGAGGACCTGCACGAAAAGCCAGTTCATAATACTGTTCGGTGAATCCCCCGGCGGAGTACCCTGTGTCCATTCTTTGCACCAGTCAATAAAATTCCAGCCAGGCAGGGACAAAAGCCCATTTTCCATATGAGACAACAGATAATCCAGAAGCCTGTTCACACAAGGCTGCAGCTCCAATATCAGCTGATCTCGTCCATGGCGTTCATAATAGTCATAAAACATCAGCAGATAAATCAGCATGAAGGAAGGAATAATCTGCTTTGATTTGGACGGATACTGTGAAAACAGGGAGCCATCCACCTGCTGAGACAGCGATAAGAGACGCAGTGCTTTTGCGGGAAGACGGTGGTCATCCGTGATCTCATAAGTGCAAAGGGCTTCCAGGCGTGAATCTCCAATATACATGAGCTGTTCATAATAAGGGCAATCCATGTAGGTCTCAAAAGAACATGCCTGAAGAGTCTCGAAAGCCATTTCGTAAAGTTTGGAATTGTTCCTGCAGGGCGGATAAGGATACCCGGTCCGATGGAAATGAGCCTCATACTGGACATCTCCTTCTGTCATGATTTCCACATAGTGACCCGCCCGCCACCAATAATCGTACCAGATTAATTCTCCGTCAATGTCAAAGATATCACAATTACCGACAAAGTGTGTTCCATTCCGTTTTCCTTTGATTCCTTTTAAGGCAATCGGATCATATTCAGACGTCGTATAAGGTGCTTCCAACCAGCGGATTTTTATACGACCATGTCCGGTGAACCGATAATCAGCCCAGACACAGAGATAATGCTGAAAAAACAAAATATCTCCCTTTTTGTGATCGGGGACAACGGGCTCATAAAGCATCAACGGCAGATCCGGAGCATGAAGAATGCGTTCATCTTCAAAATAGGAAACTTGTTTCCAGCCGTCTCCCCCTCCGGACAGGATTTCCCTGTTATAGGTGACATCAACATTAACACGTGGAAATGTTCCCCAGTCGGGAAAAGGATATTCGTAATAACATCCCTTTTCAATCTGATATTCCCAGTGGTTCAGATAACCGCTGACATCTTCGAAATAGAATCCATGCTTAATGGACATCTGGGCATAAGCTCTGTATTTACGGCCGAAACAAATTACACGTGCGGTAAGAACGTGGCGTCCTCTTCCTGTATGAAACAGCCCATTCTGATAATACCACCTTTCCGGAGTGCCCCGTTCCGGTCCATCAATCAATCGTTTGCCGTCAAGGAAAAGCTGTGCTCTTTCATCAGCGCTGAAACGGAATGCCAGTTCCATTTCTTCCGGCAAAGAAAAGACACAACGGTATACCACGATATACGGGCTTGCGGTATCTTCATCCGGCTGCATCCATAACAAACTCATTTTATCTATAAACTCCTGTCAATAATTGCGTATTCAATCATTTCGCTTCTCTGGATACGGCTCCGATCCCCTGCGGCGGCAATGTCAGGGAAAGGAAAGCCATGCCATTTTTAATTTCCGGTGTCAGAACACGGTCATTCCATAAATCGCGATATACGGCTCCTTCTATATGTGGAACAGCCAGCATCGTGCCGGAGCGTGTTACAGGGGCGGCATTCAGTAAAGTCCAGACGGTCCTGGTTGTTCCGGGAAAACGATTGGCATAAATGCTGCCCATCAAGGTTTGCACCCTGGGTTTCGGATTTGCAGTCAGAAAACAATCTTTGTATTGATCCTTGATTGCCAAGGCCCGGTTGACTCTTTTGCGGACATTGCTTTCATGCAGGAACCAAGTGACCTCATGGAAAACTTCTCCATTGAAGAAAATAGAATCCACTTGTGAAGGTTTGTTTCCTGCCTCAATACCAGTGGGAAGCGCAAACAGTTTATAATAGGGAAGAAGATAACGGACTGCCGCAAAAGGTGCTGCAAACTCACGTTCATTCCTTCTGTCATCAATATCATAGACGGGAGCATAATGTTCATTCAGCTCCATGAAATAATAAGAAATGAAGCCATCGCAATAAACAGAAGCGGAATCGGGCAGACCATACTCCGTCCAGAACGCGGTATCATCCGGCAGTGCTGCCCGGAGCCGGCTTATGAACTTGATGTCTCCCTTAATGGAATTTGAAGGTATTTCATGCCCATGGGAAGGATTGTAACACCTGGTTGCATTAAAGGAGCTCAGCACATCTGAATACAGAATCCTGGCTCCGGTTTCCTGCATTAATTTCTTCAAATCGGATACGGCATAATTTACCCATGAATCGTCATTCAGGCAGGTGTAAGTTTCGTTATCATTGGCCATAAGACTTCCATTTTGATAAGTTAATGCAGATTTTCTGATGGGAAAATCAGACGGCATGTCTGCATTGATATAACGGTCACTGATTGTATAAAGAGAGATCGGAATGTGTTTCACGTCTTGAAAATAGTGGATGGCTTCTTTGAATTTCTGCAATCCCCCTGCCTGGCGGTAGAATGGTTCGCTGGACCAGTTGCCATATTGAAAACGCTTCTGATCATCACTGTAGGACCACCACAGATGTGCAAAATCAGGAGTGCGTCCCAAGTGCTTTTTCTCAAAATCCAGTAATTCATCAATGTGATAAACGGATTTGTCTTTTGAGAGAATCGGAGGCACGTGAAAGAAACTCCATGAAAGCGTATGAGTCGTATGGTAGCATGTATTGACCAGAGTATTCAGAAAATAATCTTTGTTCTGCGCTTTGACCGGTTTGTAGAAGCTATTGAGAAAACGGCGGTAAATGAGCAATGCTGAGTGCCAGTCTCCTTCATGCGGCTGCCAGCGGATTTCCGGCAATGAACGGGTCTGCCCGGGGGCAAGATCTGCAAACTCTTTTTGCAGATAGACATAACCGGAAAGTCCGGTGTTACGCTTGGCTGCGTAATATTCATTTTTGGCGTGATCCCGGTTGTCGCAGAGTATCATCAGCCCCCGTTTTTCCTGTGAATTGAAGAAATCAAAGAACATGTGCAGGAACTCCATTCCATAAGCTGCCCGATAAGTTGCGTTCTGACTGGAGATTTCAGCACGGGAGCGCGGGAAGAAAACCATGTCTTCATCTATGTTTCCAATCTTCAGATCCTTGATGAAACCTGATGCACCGGATACAGTAATTGTTTTTGTGCCATTGTTTTGCAGTTGACCTGTCCAGACTAGATCACCGGTTTTCCCTGGGCGTATGCGAAGTAAGACAGATAAATCGCGAATGCCGTCGGCATTTCCCTGCAATAGAATTTCTGCGACACCATTGGCAATATGCTTTTTTACCACAGAAAAACAACGTCCGGTGAAAAAATCACCATTCACCCTGAGCAGTAGCCCCGATGCCGGATGTATTTTGGCTCCTGGAATTGTTTTTACTGACAAACCGTTCTTTAAATCAATGCAGTATTTTCCTATCTTTAAAAGATGGTTGGAAATGGATATTTCAGCAGGTTGAGCGGTCGGCAGTACTGGTTCAAGCTCTGGAGTTGGAGAGGGACTGCGAATAAAATCCAGAAGGTGGCCATTGGTTCCCAATGTCAATGCCGCCAGATAGAAATCAATTCCGTAAGAAGGGAAATGCAGAATGATTTCTTTCAGTTCCCGATCAGGATCTAACGGCACGGCATAAACCCCGGCGGTCCGTCCGGAAATATAGAATGCACGATTTTCCACGGAATATGGAAATGCCTTTGTTCTCATGCCATCGGCATAAACTGCTTCAATATGGAAATTTTCCATGTCATCAAGTCTTAATGGACGACTTGCCTGTGCAAAACGCATCTGTGCCGGATTATTGATACCGAAAAGTAACAGATAAGCTTCTCTTGCCTGCTTCCCTACTGGAATCGTGATTTTGTCCTTTCGAGAGATCGGAGCTATGTTTTTCCGTGTTCCTGTTTCTCCGAGGAATGGGAACTGTGTTTTATTGGCAGAATCATCAAAGGGGGGTTTTACAAGATTTTTCCCCGCTTTCTTTATTTGGAAGGGAATTCCTGCCCAGGTAAATTCCGAAGTGGAAAAATCTGGCAGGGCGTCTTGTAAAAGACCATACTTTTTCAGTCCTTCCCGATAGATTGCAGTCAAATTGGTATTGAACATTTCGTCGATAGGGATAAATTCATACCCTTCGTTGGAAACAGGTTCCTCCGCACTTGTCAGCGGAAGTTCCGCAAAAAAAGCGAGATCCGCGATCTCAAGTCGTGCCAGAGAGTGATTGGTTTTCAAGTTGACCTGAAGTTCTGCAGCAGTCATGCCTTCAGGAATCATTCCTGTTGCACTGTGGAATTCTCCGTCATCAAATATAGTTGCCGAGTTTAATAAATCATAAGTCAATGGTTTTCCTGCGGCGTCTGTCCCTTTCAATTGAACGACACCTTCAGCAGGAGCTGTTCTTTGAATTCCTTTCCCTCGATATTTTATTGTATAATATTGTAAATTATTCATGAAACGCGGCGGTTCTAACACCTTTTCCCACGTCATGGCTCGGACTTCACCTGCCTCGCCATTCACCGTAAATGCAACCATATTGCTGGATTCTTTGACAAAATAAGGTTCATTTGCCTGAATCTGAGAACCATCTGTCATGTGAATCACTGACGGCATAATATTGGACGCGATAAGTTCGGATCTTGGTTTCCATCCGGAAAACCAGGATACGGGTGTCTTTGTGAACGCAACCGCTTTTTTGGTCTCCGATCTGCTGCCGATCCTGAGATCTTTGAAATAAACTTCTCCCGCACAAGTTAAATCCAGACGGATACGTAATTTTTCAGAACCTTCAGGAACCCTGAATTCTCCGGCAATGGTATGCCATTCTCCAATGATCTTATTTTTGTGCAGAATGTGCGTCAGCAGGGTTGGTTTCCCTTTTGCATCAAAACTGAAGATCTCAATTCCAATGTAGTCACCGGGAGGAAAACCGGAATGTCTGACATTGACACTTGCCTGATAAGGACCACCAGGCGGTAATTTTACTTCCGGACGCATTTCCCAGGATGCGAAACTGCCATCTTTTGTCTTTCCCCGGATGCCGATACAGCCCTCATTGGAAATGGCATAATTGACGATTCCTGTAAAATTTTCATGGTTGCTGGTAAAAAATACATAACCATTGGGAGCAGATTTTTCAGGTTCAATGGTCAGCTCGGAACGTCCCACAAGCCCGGAAGTATTCTCATCAGCTGCATATCCACAGAGATTGCAGCATACCGCAAGTTTTAAGAACAGATTCCAAATCCTGTATCTTTGCGGGGCGAAATTCTTAAATCTCATTTTTACTGTCATTTCCTTCTCTTTTCTTCTGCCAGCAGACAAGTTGACTTCAGTTTATGTTCATCTGACTTTTATAAGGGTGCCGTCTTTAAGCGTAGCATAAACAGCTTCATTGGGTGCTGCTGCTCCTTTGGAAATTTCTACGAGTTTGTATCTGTCAGAAGCCTCTGCATGACCGTCAATATAAAACAAATTTGTTCTCACGTCATGGCGAAGGCAATAGGTCATTTCCGATGAGTGCGGAACGATCGCAGGATATGGAATTTTGACAGCGGTCCATAAAGAATCACCTAACAGTGCCACCTTCGAGGAGTTTTTAATTCTTGTGATTTTAATATAATTGGCGGGATTTGATTCTGTTGCTGCTGTAACAACTCCTACTGGCATGCTGGTTACATCAAAAGTCATTCCATAGCATTGATTGTAATCTTCAAGAGAGGATAATTTATCGAGGTGCGGGGGGTCCGATGGACAAAACAGAGTGCCATTTTTTGAATTCTTGATTCCCTCAAAGTAGGGATTGGAACCGTATGAACTATGGCTATTGATTATTACCCAAGATGCATTAAGGTAAGATGGAGCTTTTACATAACCGTCTGAATCGTCTGCATAAAACAGAAATGAAGTGCCAAGTTGTTTTAGATTGTTCAAACATGCGATTGCACGAGCTTTTTCTCTGGATTTGCTTAAAGCTGGAAGCAGCATCCCTGCCAAAATTGCAATAATGGCAATAACAACCAGAAGCTCTATCAGCGTGAATTGTTTTCTTCTTTTCATTGCCTGTTCTCCTGTTTTATATTGTTTGTTGACATCTATTCCTTATTTGCGGGCAATGGAACTTCCGCGCACTAAAAGTCTTGGAGATACTGTGTAATGCTGCAAGGAAACCGGCTGTCCCAAAAGTATTTCTTTGGCAAGTCTGAATAGAATATCTACTGCTTCCGGTGCATTTTCGGAAAATGTGCTCAGTTGCGGATAAACGGTCTGGCAAAATCTCTGATCATCAAAACCTATTACAGCCAGATCTTCCGGAATTGAGCAGGAATGTTTTACAGCATAAGCATAAACTCCGAGCGCGATAATGTCATAGGATGCAAATATCCCGGTAATGCAGGGATCGGTCTGCAGCAATGTTTCCACCGCACTGCAAGAGGCTTCTGTTGCTTCCAGCATCTCAGGGATTTCTGCAATGGTCAACTTGATATTTTTATGCGCTGCGGCATATTCGCAGGCGCCCTCATAACGGAGGCGGAAACAACTGTATGTATAGTTGATCTGCGTGGCAAGCATTCCGATGTGAGTATGTCCGCATTCCTCCGCAAGATAGGCTAAAGCCTTGTAGCCCGCTTTTCGACTGTCAGATGCGACATAATGATAACGCTTGTCAGCATGGTTCAGTTTTATGATATTCTTCGGATGGCAATAATTCTTCAAGATTTCCAGAACGGAATCGTCACAGTAATTGACGACAATAATGCAGTCCGGCAGAAAACCGCATTCTTTGAATTGTTCCAGTGAAACAAACACATGAAAACAGAGATAAATCGAACTGAAAGCCTTGTTCAGATTTTCCAGCACGGTAGCATAAAACGGTTGTGAAAGCGTTGAAAGCGTTGCAAAAACTACAATGTTCTTGTGAAAATAAGGATTTCCAACAGCTTTCGGATTGGCACGAACATATTTGCCTTGTCTGCCATCAACCAGATCCCAATCACGAAGCTGGGAAAGCACCCGTTTGATTGTTGCGGGACAGACACCGAACTCTTTGGAGAAACTTGCGATAGATGGCAGAATATCCGGATATTGCCCGGTTTTGATTCTTTCTGCAATAGTGTTTGCTAGATTTATGAATCTGGTTTCTGACATATATTCCCCGAATAGGTCTTCAATAACTTGGCTAGCTATATTGATATTATAAAGGATTTTTCTTCTTTGTCAAGAGTCCAAATCAAAAAAAACAATTTTTTCTGGGGATGCCATTTGAAAAAGTAAATGTACGTCCTTTTTCAAGGTAGCGTGCATTAAGTATGACAAATTGAAATATTATCAGTAGATGTGCTATCATTACTAAATAGTTCATTCCCCCTCCCGGGAGGGGGCGCGTTTACTATGACAAATTTCAAAGGAGCAAGTATGGGACATCAAACTGGTCAAGTCCAACATAAATTCCACTCCTGTTCTACATACATCCAATATACTCTGTCAAAATTGAAAATCAAGCACATGAACTATCCGTTCTTCCACCACCGCCATATGCGAATGCAACAGAACACGAGAAAGACAATTCCGGCGATGCAGAACATCACGATTCCGAGCGGAAAGCCAGAGATACATCACCCCAGTCCGGCGGCGATGCTTCCGAACAAGCACGCCAACACAATCAGTCCAGCGAGCTTGATCTTCTTGGCGGTCATTTTACAGATTCGGCAATTAACATTACTTGTATTTTCTGATTTGTGGTGTATAATATCTACTTATTATGAGTAATTGCACAGCCCATCAAATAGATTCCGTCGCACTTGCCGAAAGGCGAGAGCAAGCCGTTCGCCTTTATCA
>CASDPB010000031.1 GCA_949282305.1 uncultured Lentisphaeria bacterium
CCTTCCTGAGCTACTTTGGCTTCCAAGGCTTTCAAGCGCTTTTGGAAGGTTTCAAGATCATGACGCTGCCAAACTGACCGGACGCCTCCCGGAGAAATAAACAAGCCTTCCTTGCGCAATTCGTTGGAAACCCTCTGTTGTCCCAAGGCAGGATTGTCCAGTGCAATTTTTATGACCCGGGATTCGATTTTCGGATCAATTCAATTTTTAGGATTCGGTCTGTTCAAGCAGACAATATCGCGAAGTGCAAGCTCACCACCTTCCTCATAAAGCTTTTTGAAACGGTAAAAACTGTCTCTGGAGTAGCCAAAGACTTTACACGCTTGTTGTTTTGGCGACTCAACTCCAGAAGTCCCAGTTTCGGTTTAATGATTTTTGCCTCAAGATTCATCTGATTATCCTTTCTCTGTTTGATGCTCTCTTAAATATAGCATCTTTTTCTTGTTTTGTCAGATGAAGTCTTATCTTTTACAATCTGCACCGCTGACAAGACACAGGGCAACACTTCCAACACAGCGCGGGTTTGGATTTCCAAATCATAAGTTTTTTCCATAAAACACCAACCTTTTTCACTGATTCAAAGGATTCTGGTCCAAGTCAAGTTTCCGGGGTATGGGAACAACCGCGGCTTTTGCATTTTTTTTCAGTCCCCGTTTGGCTATTCGGCAAAGTTGTGGTAAATTACCTTCTTCAGACACCAAATTTTCAAGGAGGACGAAAATGGGAACAGAATGGATTGACAGATGTCACAAATATACTTTTATCGACGGCGAAAGCGGATTTCAGATCAATTTTGCCGGGATGAACTTTGCAAACGGGAATATTGACGCTCTCAACGAAAAATTCGTCGGCGTGAATCTTGAAATGCAGAAAATCGAACAGGGAGAAATCAAAAATCCCGATGAGAACAGAAAGGTCACGCATTTTACGGACCGTTCCATCTATACAGGCTCCCCGATTTACAATGAGGTTGAGGATTTTGTCGAAAAAATCCGCACCGGCGCAATCAAAGGTTCCACCGGCAAGCAGTTCGATGCGGCAATCATCAACGGCATCGGCGGCTCCGCACTCGGGCCGCAGCTTCTCCAGATGGCGATCAACGGTCCCTACTGGAACGAACTTTCCGCCGAAAAACGCAATCATTATCTGCGGATCTATTTCCTTGACAACACCGATACGGCGGGACTTTACGATGCGCTTCAGGTCTGCGACCTCGAAACAACTCTCGTGGTCAACGTTTCCAAATCCGGCGGCACCCAGGAAACCAAGAACAATATGATCGTCTGCATGGAACAGTATGAGGCGCGTAAGATTGATTTCAAGAAACACGCCTGCGCGATCACCATGCGCGGCAGCGAACTCGACGGACTTGCGCGCGGCAACGGTTGGCTCAAGGTGTTCGAGATGGCGGAATCCATCGGCGGACGCACCAGCGAGACCAGTATTGTCGGGCACCTTCCGGCGGCTCTTGCGGGAATCGACTTCAAGGATCTTCTCTGCGGCGCGTGCCACATGGACAAGCTGACGCGCAATCCCCAGCTTTCCCACAATCCCGCCTACATGCTTTCCGCCATGTGGTATCTTGCCGGCGAGGGCAAAGGCAACCGCAACATGGTCATAGTGCCCTATTCCGACCGTCTGATTCTCCTCTCCCGTTATCTCCAGCAGCTGGTCATGGAGAGCCTCGGCAAGGAAAAAGACCTGGACGGCAACACCGTTCATCAGGGGCTGAACGTTTTCGGCAACAAGGGCGGAACCGATGCTCACGCCTTCATTCAGCAGCTCAACGACGGGCGCGACGATTTCTTCGTCACTTTCATTGAAGTCCTGGAAGACAGGATGCCCGCACCGATCAGCGGCTCCGTTGCGATGGGCGACTACCTCCACGGATTCATGGTCGGACTCTCCAACGCCCTGCGCAGCAAGAAACGCCAGGTCATTGAAATGCGCATCAACAAGGTGGACACCTTCAACGTCGGCATGCTGATCGCACTTTACGAACGCGCCGTCGCCGCCTATGCGGAACTGATTCATATCAACGCATTCCATCAGCCCGGCGTCCAGGCTTACAAGCTCGCCAGCAAGGGTGTCATCAAGCTGCTGACCGATGTGGAGTCCAGACTTGCATCCATCGCCCCGTTTACGGGCACCGCCGCCGAACTTGCGGCAAAGCTCGGACTTTCCGACAGCGAGTATGAGCTGGAAGGCATCATGGCAAAGCTCTCCTGCAACAATGACAAGCGAGCGCTCGCGGTCAACATCCGCCGCGAATGGAACAAGGACAAAGGCTGGGAATACACCGTTTCCGCCAAATAAGCAGCTCCGCAAAGCGCAAAGGGCAGAAAGACAAAAGTGGCGGATTGCCCGCTCTGTTTTCCTTTCTGCCCTTCCCGTCATTTCAAGGCAAGGCAATCACCATGACTGAAACTCTTTCCGAAGAACTTCGCGCGGTCATCCGAACATATCCGGTGAAAATAACCGCACATTACAGGTCGCTGATCCGTGAAAAAGACGATCCTGTCTGGCGGCAGTGCATGCCGTCGGAGGCGGAACTCGGTCCGCTTCAGGACGCTCTGCCGGACGACGGGCTCGGCGAAATACCGCAGAGCCCGTGTCCGCACCTGATTCACCGGTACGCCGACCGGGTGGTGATGCTGACCACGAACCAGTGTTTTGCATACTGCCGTTTCTGTTTCCGGAAACGTCTCTGGAAAGAGCCGCCGTTCATTGTCACGGAAAAGGAACTGGAGGAAATCACGGCTTATCTGAGGAATCATCCGGAGGTCAGGGACATCCTGATTTCCGGCGGAGACCCGCTGACAATCCCGGACGAACAGTTTTTTTCCATATTGGACCGTCTGGCGGCGGTTCCGTCTCTGGAAGTCATCCGGATCTGTTCCCGCGCTCCGGTTTTCGAGCCGTTACGGATCACGGAAGCATTTGCGGCGCGCCTCGGCAAATGCGAAAAGACCTGGTTCATGACCCATTTCAACCATCCGCGCGAACTGACAGCGGACTCACTGGAAGCCTGCCGCAGACTGCGGGCAAACGGAATTCCCGTCCTGAACCAGACGGTGCTCCTGAAAGGCGTCAACGACGATCCCGCGCTGCTTGCGGATTTCTTTCACACGCTTGCCGCGCACAGGATTCTTCCCCACTATCTTTTTCATATTGATCCGATCCGGGGCGTCGCTCATTTTGCCACGGGAATGAGGAAAGGACTGGAAATCATGGAATATTTCAGAAAACATCTATCTTCCATTGCAACACCGGTTTTTGCACTTGACTTGCCGGAAGGCGGCGGTAAAGTTCATCTGTTCCCGGACTACTCCGCGGGAGAGGAGCAGCTCTTCTTTGGACTGGACGGGAAAAAGATCAGGCACCCGCTGGCATAACAGACAGGAACAGGGCATGGGAAAAACAACGGATCAGCCGGAAAACAGCACATCCAACAGAACGATCAAGGTTCAGCCCGCCGGAAACGGACAGGGGACAATCCGTGTTTCCGGCACATTCCCCGCCCATATCTTCAGCAGAAAACGGGAAATCGACGATCTGCTTCTTTCCAGAAAACTTTCGGAATATACGTCCGGCGACCTGGAGTCATCCCCTGAACTCGCAGTCCAGTTGACCGGGCTTGACGGCGAATACGCAACACTTGAGAAATTCGCGGAAGGGGGACAGGCGATAATTTCCGTGGCGCGCGACAAGAATCTGGGGCGGATCGTCGCGGTGAAATCGCTGAAGAAAAATCTTCAGAATCAGGAGAATGTCGAAAAGGCTTTCATTACGGAGGCAAAGGTCACGGCACAGCTGGATCATCCGGCAATCATCCCGATCTATGGGCTCAACAACGACAGCGAGGACGGCATTCACCTGGTCATGAAGCTGGTCAACGGCAAAACGCTCCGGGAATACCTGCGGAATACCGTTCTGAACTATCGGATGAAGGGAATCCGTGCCTTCGATGAAGAGGCGGCTCTCGGCAAGCGCCTTGAAATCTTTCTCCATGTCTGCGACGCCATCGCCTATGCACATCACCGGAACATCATGCACCGCGACCTGAAACCGGAAAACATCATGCTCGGCGAATACATGGAAGTCTACGTCATGGACTGGGGGATCGCCAGAAAGATCCACACTCAGGAGAACTCTCCGCCCGTGCCCTGTGACATATCGGGAACTCCGCGTTATTTTCCGCCGGAAGCACTGTGCGGCAAAACATGTGACGAACGCTCCGACATCTTCACGCTGGGGCTGATCCTTCAGGAAATCGTGACCCTTCAATTCGCGGTGAAGGGAGAAAACAACGAACAGCTCATGCACAGAATCGTCAACAATGAACTGGAACCGGTGGAGCATCTCTTCCGCAGGAAAATTGATTCAAGCCTCAAGGCGATCATCCGCAAAGCCTGCGCCTATGAGCCGGAACAACGCTATGCGTCCGTAACGGAACTGTCCGAGGACATCCGGCGATATATGAACGGGCTGTCGATCTCGGCACGCCCGGATGATATTTTCATGAAAACCGCGCGTTTCGCATACCGGCACCGGCGTGGAATGCTGACCGCATTTCTGGCGGTCATGCTTGCCGCTGTTTCTCTTGCGGCATACTCCATTTACGAACGCCTGCGGCACACGACTGAAATGAGTTTCAGAAATGAAGCCATGAATTCCGTCTACGGAAAAACCGCCGCATCCGCCGCGGACTTCGATATGACCGCGCTGCACATGCAGGATCTGCTCTGCTCCATTTCGCAGACGGCGAGTTACCTGCTCTGCTACAATACCTCATACGCAGCAATGACAAAAGCCTTCCATCCGTTTCAGCCGGACAACGACAAGGCAGAATTTCCACCGGGGCTGGTCTACTCCCCGTTTCATAAACGCCAGGCCTCGTTTGAATGCGGAGTTTACAAAATTGCCCCGGGCGCCGACCTGCCGGAGGTTCAAAAGTTCCTGAAGAAGGTCTCCCCGATTCTGCCGAACATGGTCCGGACAGTGCTGGAAAGCCAGCCGGGAATCCATCTCTCCAGAAAAAACTACGAAGAAAAGAAAAAGGAATGGCTTGAGCGGGGACTTCCGGTAAAGGCGGTGTTCGTCGCCTCAAAACACGGCGTCACAATGCTTTACCCATGGCGCAACACCTATACGGAAGACTACGATCCGCGTAAGCGCCCATGGTACAGGAATGCCTTGAAAAGCCGGGGACCCGTCTGGGGACACCCCTATGTGGACGAGGATTCCACCTCGGGGCTTTCCATCCCCTGTTCCATGCAGATACGGGATATTCAGGATCATTTCTACGGAGTCGCAGGACTGGATCTCTCGTTCAACAAACTGACGGAACACCTCCTGAATGCCGGCAATACGGGCAGCCACGTTCTGGAAAAAGCGATCATCAACCCGGAAGGGCGCACCATTCTCTCCACCGCCTCGCAATATTTCAACAGGACATTCAATCCGAAGGATTACATCAACCCCGAGCTGGAAATGCCGCTGTTCAAGGACAGCATGATCCGCACAATGATCCTGAAGCAGGGAAAAACCTTCGGGCTTTTCCTGACGGAGAAAAACGACCGTGAAATCCTCTATTCCTTCGCCCATCTGAAAATCTTCAATCTCTATTACGTGGAGGTCATTGATTTTCAGGAACTGCTGAAAAAGGAAGCCGGCACTGGACAGTATCCGGTGCCGGACGTTCCCGGCGGAAGCATCCGGTGAAAAATCCGGCTTCCGCGTATATTTCATATTTTTTTACATCCGTATAAAATCCGTCAAATCTGCTTCAGCATGTCATTTTTCCGGATTTCGGCAATGATTTCATCCACATACCCGAAGGCAAGCCCGGTAACGCTGTCGGCACAGCCGTAATAAATCGCAATCCGTCCCGTTGCAGAATCCGTCAGTGCGGCACACGGGAACGCGACATTCGGGACATCCCCCACACATTCATACAGGGTCTGCGGAGACAGCAGGTAGTTGCCTCCCCGTGCAAGGACTTTGGAAGGATCTTCCAGATCCAGGAGCATCGCGCCGAAACTGTAGACAAAACCGTTGCAGCTGTTCAGCACGCCGTGATAAAAGACCAGCCAGCCTTCGCTGGTCTCAATCGGAATCGGACCCGCTCCGACTTTGCGGGACTGCCACGGATACTCTTCGCTGGGAGAGATGATATGGCGGTGTTTTCCCCAATAGACCAGATCCCGGCTGCGGGAAAGGTAAATATCACCGAATGCGGTATGCCCCGTATCGCTCGGACGGCTCAGCATGACAAACTCGCCGCCGATTTTGCGCGGGAACATCACGCCGTTGCGGTTGTAAGGGAGAAATGCGTTCTCCATCTGGTAAAACTCTTTGAAATCAAAGGTATATGCCACACCGATCGTCGGTCCGTGATAACCGTTGCACCAGGTGATATAATAGCGGTCGTCAATGAAGCAGACACGCGGATCATAACCGTAGTCAAAATGTTCCAGTCCTTCCGGAGAGTTTTTGAACTTGATGGTGTCGTGGTCGATCGTCCAGTGGATGCCGTCGGGACTGAATCCGGCATTCAGCCTCATCTGACGTGCCTTGTTGTCACAGCGGAACACTCCGGCAAAACCATCTCCGAACGGGACAACGGCACTGTTGAAAATACTGTTGGACGTCGGAATCGCATCCCTGGGGATTACCGGATTCCCGGAATAACGCCATAATACATTCTGGCATCCCTGCGGCTTTTCCTCCCACGGAATATTGGGCAGCTCTTTTCCTGCGATCTGGATCATTTTCTCTTCCTTTCTGATACTTTAATTTAATGTCATCTCCGTTTTCCACCCTGTGCGGAAAACGGAAAAAACAAATTCCTTCTGACCTTTCGCGCCTCTCTTCCATTCAGACAACTTTGTATGGAAAAATTGGTGTAAAGCCTTTGAATTACTATATCCTGCAGTCTCCCGATTGCAAGTCCAGAAACAGACTGACTTCGTCCGAAATCTAAAATTGTAGAGCCGAATGAATCCTCCCGGAATAAAATTCACATAATTGCGAAATCCGAGCCGCGGCAGGATGCTGTGCTTTTTCACAATTCCAATGACAAAAGTCCGCCGCCGGAAAAACATTCCGGAACTGCCGGAAATCCGGATGTTTCAACAATCATTCGTTCCCAGCGGCATATCCGGTGAACTCCCGACGGTATTCCAGAGGGGAAATCTGATATTTTTCCTTGAACAGCCGCGAAAAATAAAACGGGTTGTCGATTCCGCACTGCTCCGCGATGACACTCACCGGATCCGAAGAATGAATCAGCAGGGCAGCCGCCTTCTGAAGACGGCTGCGGATCAGGAACTGAAGCGGAGGAAGCCCCGCCGTCTCCTTGAACAGACGGCGGAAATGGGTCGAAGTTATATGGCACGCTTCCGCCTCTTTCTCAAAATTCCAGTCATTCTGCGGATTCAAACGGATCTCATCAATGAGACGCTCCAGATAGGGCATCTGGCATGGCGTCAGCTTCAAGGCGTCCGCCTTCGATTCGTGCAGCTGAAGCAGAAGGTCTTCATACAGCAGAACCGCACGCGGAGGAACAGGCCCCACACGGCTCGTCAAGGCAATGACGGAATACATGCTCTGCAGAAAACGTTCCGGATTGCGCACAGGGATCAGCGGGTTTTCCGAATCAAGCTCCATCAGCCCGCTTTCGACATACTTCCGAATCCGCTCTCCATAGGAACAGATGAAATTATGGTGCCTCGGCCGTCCGTCGACGGAACCGTATTCAAAGAATGCGCCGGGATGCGTAATGAACGCATAGGCGCCCTCCACGCGGAATTCAGGTCCATCGTTGATCTTCAACCGCAGCGCCCCCTGATAATTGAACTGAATTCCATAATAGAGAGGCACATTGCGAACCGTCGTCCGGTTTTCCGGCATACTTCCCGCCAGGCTGAAATAATGTTCCGAAAAAAACTCCATGACAATGCTTCCGATGTTCGTTTTCTATAAAAAGCTGTTTGTTTTCTTCATTCCAAATCCTGAAAACTGGAATATAATGACAGAAGTTACAATATTCGTAACATGCAAAAAATCAAGAGGAGAACGGAATGGAAGCATTGAAAATCGGTTATGCCGCCCTTTCAAAGGCGAGCTGGCGCACGGCAAAAATCGACGCATTGATGGAAGATACCGTGAAGAATCTCTCTTCCCTGGAAAATGCGGAACTGCATCATCCGGGAAAACTGCTCACAACGGAAGACGAGGCGGAACAGGCCTGCGAAGAATTCCGCAGAACCGGCATCGACGTCCTTGTCATGCACTTCATCACATTCCCCGCGGGAGCGCTGATTCCCGCGACGGGGACGCGCATCGGGAATATTCCGGTGATTCTCCTGGCAAATCCGGAAGAACCGGGAAAGGGAAAAATGTGGGAGCAAAACTCCTTCTGCGGCGCCAATCTCGGAGCATTTGTCATGAACCGCCTGAAAAAGCAGTATACATTTGTCAGGGCTCTTCCGGACAATACGGCAGAAGCGCTGAAGCAGCCGTTAAGCGTGGTGCGCTGTCTCAAGGAACTGCGCTCCCTGCGCATCGGACTGGTCGGCGGACGGGTTCCGGGATTCTACACATCCAACTTCGATGAAATGAAACTCCGGCGCGAGCTCGGCGTAACGGTGGAAGTCAGCGATGTTGCAGAAGTACTCAGCACTGCCGCAGAACTCGCGGACGGACAGCTGGAAGAAGCCCGCGCCATTGTAAGAAATTCCGCGGCAGGCGTCTGCGCGGTGACGGATGCGGAGCTTGAAAAAGCGGCACGGCTGTTCGGCGCCTTCAAGTCGATGGCTCGGAAATACCGTCTATCCGAGTTCGCGGTGCGCTGCTGGCCGGAATTTTCGGATCTTTTCGGCATCGCCCCCTGCGCAGTGCTCGGGATGCTCAGTGACAACGGCTGGCCGACAAGCTGCGAAGGTGATGTTCCCGGTGCTGTCACAATGGCAATCCTGAAACTGCTCGCCGGAGGCGGAATTCCCTTCTTCGTCGATCTGATTTCCTATGAGGAAAAGGACAATACGGGAGTCGTCTGGCACTGCGGGGCGGCGCCGAAATCACTCTGCAGGGATTTCAGGGAAACACAGCTGCGGCTGCACATGCGCGTGGACGGCGGCGACAAGAAAGGCGTCACCAACGACTTTTCTCTGAAAGCCGGGCGCGTCACTCTTGCAAAACTGGATCAGGCGGCGGACGGTCATTACCGCATGCTGATCGCTCCGGGAACGGCGCTCGACACGGAACCCTATCTGCGGGGAAATCCTCTGCGCATCCGCTTCGACGATCCGGTGCCGGCTTTGATCGACACGATCATGAAAAAAGGATTCGAGCATCATTATGCCGTCATTCATGCGGATGTGAAACAGGAGCTTCTGCAGTTCTGCGAATGGATGAACATGGAACCGGTCACAGCGGGATGACACGATGAAAAAATCACAAATTGCAGCACAGTTGTACAGTTTCCGCGATTTCATCAAAACCCCGGAAGGCGTGAAGGACACGTTCCGCATTCTCCATGAAATGGGTTACGAAGCGGTTCAGCTCTCTTCCAGCCTCGCGGAAATGCCGGAGGAAAAACTTGCCGATCTGCTTGCGGAATATTCGCTGTCCCCCTGCTCCGCGCATGAAAACGGCGCGGACATCATCAATAAAACAGAGAAAGTCATAGAAAAACTGAAAAAACTGCATTGTTCTCACCTTGCATATCCGGGTCCGCATGTCAATGTAACGGGAGAAGGCGAGGCGCGGGCGTTTGCACGGCTTCTTGACGAAAAAGCAGGGGAGTTTGCCTCGGCGGGAATCACGCTCGCATATCACAACCACCATGTGGAGTTCAAGCGTTTCGGCAGCAGAACTCTGCTGGAGCTGATCTATGAAAATGCGCCGGGACTTGAAGGCGAGCTCGACACGCACTGGATACAGCGCGGCGGTGGAGACCCGGTCAAATGGATCCGGATGCTCGCCGGCAGAATGCAGGTGCTTCATGTAAAGGATTACGGGGTGGATTCCGCCGACCGCTCCAGTCTCTGGAACGGAAAGCCGGTGATGATGCCCGTGGGATACGGCAATCTGGACTGGCGCGGAATCTTCGGAACGGCAGATGCCGCAGGCGTGAAATGGTATGTTGTGGAACATGACGCCGATGTGGACGACCCGTTCGAGTCCTTCAGGAAAAGTCTGAAATTCATAACAGATAATTTTGCAGAACAGACAGGAGGGAAATCATGTTGAAAGTCGCATTGATCGGAGCGGGACGCATGGCAAACGCACATGCGCCGCAACTTCAGAAAATCGAAAATGTCCAGATCGCGGGAGTGTATGACATTGATCCCGAAAAAAGCAGAGTGTTTGCGGAGCGTTACAATGTCCCGAAACAGTATGCCTCGCAGGAGGAATTGCTCGCCGACAGGTCGCTGAATGGAATTCTGATGTGCCATTACTGTCCAGACCACGCGGCGTCCATGACAGCGGCGATGAAAGCGGGATTCCGGTATATCTTCTGTGAAAAACCCGCAATCAGGAAAATGGAGGAAGGACCGACGCTTCTCAAAACCGCGGAGCAGTGCGGGGCAAGGATCATGATCGGCCATCACAGAAAGCATGATGAAATCAACAGGAAAATGCGCGAAATCATCCGCGGCGGCTCGCTCGGGACAATCCGTTTTGCGAAAGTCCAGTTCTGCAACAACCGGTTCTCACGTGAATGGGGCGATTATTTCGCGGACTATGAACGTTCCGGCGGCACAACGCTCGACATGGTGACACATTACATTGATCTGCTGAACTGGTTCTTCGCAACGGAACCGGAGAGTGTCTACGCCCGCGCCGTAATGCTGGAAAAGAATATTCCGCCGGACAGGAAACCTTCGGATTACGTCAGCGGAACACTGGTGTATAAAAACGGGATCATCTGCGGTCTGGAGTCCTCCTATCAGCGTTACGGCGTTTCTTATGACAATATCGAAGTTTACGGAGATGAACGCGCGGTCATCCTGCGGGAAGGCAGACTCAGGCTGTATGGCAAAAAGGAGGTCACGGAATATGACGTCTCCGACGCAATACCCTGCCAGGAAGAGCAGATGAGGGATTTTGTGAAAATGATGGAAGACGGCAAACCGCGGCAGACAACACTTGCGGAAGGCGTCATGGCAGCAGTAATCGCGCTCGGAATGCTGGAATCCTCCGAAACCGGGAAAGTGTATCAATTCTGAAAGGAAAGCAATGGAGAACCGAATCAAAGTCACGATTTGGAACGAGTTCATTCATGAAAACACGAACGAAGCCGCGGCAAAGATGTATCCCGGAGGACTGCATAAAGCCATTGCGCGCGGCATAGCGGCTCCGGACTTCGAGATTCGCTTCGCCACGCTTCGGCAGGATGCGGAACACGGGCTGTCCGAAGAACTTCTGCGGAACACCGACGTCCTGCTGTGGTGGGGACACTGCGCACATGACCAGGTCAGCGATGAAATTGTCCGGCGCGTCATACAAAATGTCTGGGACGGCATGGGGCTGATCTGTCTTCACTCCGCTCACATGTCCAAAGTATTCCGCCGTCTGAACGGCACAAGCGGAAAACTGCACTGGCGCGAAGCGGAGGAACGCGAGCGCATCTGGTGCGTGAACCCGGCACACCCGATCGCAAAAGACGTGCCGGAATCCTTTGTCCTGGATTACGAGGAAATGTACGGGGAACCGTTCATGATTGCTCCCGAAGCGCAGGTCGTTTTTCTGTCCTGGTTTGAGGGCGGCGAAGCCTTCCGCAGCGGAGTGACGCTTCAACGCGGCAACGGCAGGATTTTCTATTTCCGCCCGGGACACGAAACCTATCCGTCTTTCCATAATGAACATGTTCTGCGGATCATCTCCAATGCGGTCCGCTGGGCAAAACCGACGGTGCGCACGGCATATCCGAAGACACATCGGGAAGAGTCCTATGAAAAGATTTCCGCAAAGAAACTCTCATTCGGCAAGGCGGGCATCGTCCTGAACTGATGACTCCCCCCGAGCTGAATGCGGGGCATTCGAGATGCCGTGACGGTGACAAAAGTTCAAAACCGCGGGGCGTACTGCCCTGCGGCACTCCCCGGCATGACTCTGCCGCCACGGCAAAAGAATGAATACAGCCCGAAACGGCAGTCAGGACAGAACCAGGAGGAAGTTCATTCCTGCCGGGGATCAGACTTATCCGGTCGGAAACGCCTGAACATGTATTTCTTTCTGTATTCCCTCGGTGCTTCACAATCCGGATAGCTTTTAAAAAAACGACAGAAAGAACTTTTGTCCGGAAAGCCGCACCGGATTCCAACTTCGCCGATGGAAAGATCGCTTTCCGTCAGGAGCTGACGCGCCCTGGCATGACGCCGGTTACGGATATATTCGCTGGGCGAAAGATGCATTCTCTCCATGAATTTCAGTGAAAATGTCGAACGGTTCAGAGCAACCGCGGCAGACACATTATTGACATTCAGATCAAAATTTGACAAATTGTTGTCAATATATTCCACCGCCTGCTCAACAGGGTCCCGCATGACACGGTGTTTTTCCTCCAGCGACTCCCCGATATATTCAAACAGAGAGAAAATCAAAAACGACGCCCGTCGGACTGAAACAGGATCATCATGCGAAACCAGCGCCATCAGTTTATGATGAATATCGCGGGGAAAGCCGTTTTTCAGGGAAACCACCCGCGGAAAGCAGTAACTGGCAAACACGGACATGGCAAGCGGTCCGTCAATATTAATCCACGCATTCTGACAGTCTTCCGTTTCCGGTTTGAAGCGGTGTTCTTCATTGGGATAATAAAAGATCACATCGCCTTCCCGCATGGAGAAAGGCTCCTGAAAAAGAAAAGCCGTTCCCGCCCCCGCGGTGCAGAACGTCATGCCGATATAATCGGAAAGCAGCGAAGGCACCTCGCCGTCGCTTTCCCTTGCCTCTGTATGCGCCCCTACACTTCTCACATACAACGGAAGAGGGATGTGCAGGGGCGGTTTTTTCAATGGTCTGGCGATACACTCATACATCACATTTCTTCCCAAAGGATAATTCTGCCAACAGATTGTCTATTGTATTTTGAGGAGAATATATTATATTTTCCGGAAAAAGCAATCTTAATACAACAGGAAAAGGAATTTTTCATGAAGAAAAAAACTCCTCCAGGTTCAGAGGTAAAGAGAGGCGCGGAAACTTCGCTTATTTACTTTACCATGGTGGAACTGCTTGTCGTAATAGCGATCATCGCCGTTCTTGCATCCATGCTTCTGCCGGCACTGAGCAAGGCACGGGAATCAGCGCGCGCCATCGCATGTCTCGGAAATCAAAGGCAGTGCATACAGGCTCAGTTTCTGTATGCCGACACCTACAAGGTCATCATAGGCAAAAGCAAAGCGAACTGGTCCTGGGCAAGACTGTTTGTCCAGGAAAAACTGCTTCCATACGGTCCCGTGATGCAATGCCCGATCCAGCCGTCCGGAACAGAATTCCGGTTTGCCGAAGGGAAGAAAACAGAGGCCTGGGAATATGATTATTCTTACGGCGTCTACAATACGTGGGTCGAACAGAACAGCTACGACCAGACCCATGTCATCCCCCGGCTCGGTGATTTTGTCAATAAAGCCAGCGTTGAACGCTATCTTTATCCCGACAGGATGAAACGTCCGTCAGCCACCATCATCATGGGAGACTCGCGCAAGAAGGATTCGCTTGGAGTTTCAGAGTGTTACTCATTCGTCTATACCAACATCAACGCAAACCTTGCGCATCTCTGGCTGGGACACAAGAACAAGGCGAACTGTGTTTTCGGAGACGGCCATATCGCCGGACTTGACAAAAATTCGCTGGCAAATCAGCTTGTCCCAATCCTTGTCATCCGCCTTTTTGACGGAACTCCCGTCCAAATCGCCACCCCGGAATGAACCGCAAATAAAATCAGGGGAGGAAATTGCCATGATTTCTCTTTTCAACATGCTTGTTTTCCTTGTTCTGGCAAACGGCATTGTCACAGCGGAATCCGCGGAAACGGAATGGAATCCACTTTCCAGGGCAAATGAAATCCGCAGTTGGAAAGTCTACAACGGGACGGAATTTCCCGGGGCAAAAGGCAGACTTTCGGAAAACGCCGACGGCAGTCTGCTGCTCTCCGGAAAATTTGAAGGGCGAAGCGTCTACGTCGCGGCGGCGCTGAGATTGCGCATCACGAATCCGCAGACCAGAATCAAAGTGACAGCTGTCACCGACTGCCGGCTGGCTCTCCGCTGTCAGGATGCGAATGGGCATTTCTGGCAAACTGCCGCGGTATCTTTAAAAGCGGAGGAGAAATATACGCTGTCCGTCGCACCGGATCAGAAATGGGCGGTCTGCTGGGGCGGAGCGAAAAAAGGAGGACAGCCGGTTCTCCCCTATCGTCGCATTCAAATCAATGCAATGAGAAATCCTGAAGCCCCGGAAGTGAAACTCCGGATTGATGCGGTTCAGACTCCGCAGCCCCCGGTCTCTCTGGAACCAATCGCATTGCCGGTGCAGGTTCCGGATTCAGAGGAGCCGCGTTCACCGAAGCTGGTACTGCGCAACAGCCGGGCTCAGAAACTCCGGCTTTCCGGAGAAATCCGGGTAACAGCCTATGACGAATCCAGCCTTGCAGTCAAAGTAAATCAGGAGCTTCCCGGCAGGGGAAAAAGCGAGATTGCACTTCCCATTCCGGAAAAGCTCCAGGGCACATGGCGGGTGGCATGGGATCTCGCCGACAGAAGCGCCGGACTCACCTTCAAGGGAGAAGACCGTTTCAGTCGAATGATTCCGGCAGGAACACTTCCCGGCAGGCCCGCAGGTTTTCTGTTCGGCATCGCCTCCCATCCGGAATATTACTCCGTCGGAGAACGGGAAAAAATGGCAGAAGCGGCAGCGCTCTGCGGGGCGCACCTTATCCGCACAGATGCACGCTGGACTCATCAGATTCAGCCAAAGCCGAATATCTGGAACTATCAAATTCTCGACTCCGTTGTCGATATTTTTACCGGAAAAGGCGTTGAAATCCAATTAATTCTAGCCGGCTGCCCGGACTGGGCTGTCGCGAAAGAGTGGACGCCCAGGAATCCCGCCGCGAAACAGCCGACCCGAGGACGCCGCCCGGATTATGCCGCCTGGCGGGAATTCGTCCGAAAAACGGTCTGCCGCTATGCAGACAGAATTCATCTCTATGAAGTCTGGAATGAACCGGACACCATCAGTTTTGCAAACTTCGCTACCGAGGAATACATGCGGCTCCAGGAGATTGCATTCCGGGAAATCAAAGCCGTTTCTCCTGACCTGAAAGTCATCAGCGGCGGACTTGCCAGTTATTCCCCGGGCAAAAAAGAACTTTTTGAACAGATCGCCCGGAGCTCCAGCTGCGACATTTTCGGCTTTCATGGTCACGGTCGGACAGGAGGTTATCTTCAGCAGCTCAGAGAACTCAGGAGAATTCTCAGGTCATATCCGAAACCATGGTATTCCAATGAAACGGCAATTTCATCGCTCTCCTGCGGAGAATATCAACAGGCGGCAACACTTTTCAAGAAACTTTTCGCCGCATGGGAAAACGGCGCAATCGGCTACACATGGTATAACCTGCGCGAAAAGGGAAACGATCCGGAAAACAGTGAACATCACTATGGAATGCTCACTTACGATTTCAGGGCAAAACCGGTTTACCTGACCTTCAATATGCTGACAACGCTGTTCAGAGGCGCCCGATTTGCCGGACATTTCCCGCTCTCCAATGATCTGACATCCTGCTGCTTCCGAGCAGCCAACGGCGACTGGCTTTATCCATACTGGAAATCTGATTCCGTCTCCGAATCGCTCTACGCCATCGGAGGAATCAGTCAGGGCAAAGCGGAATGGATCGATCTGGTCGGAAACCGCCATCCGGTGCAAATCCATGAAGGTTCCGCCGTCGTCAAAGCCACGGCGGAACCGCGAATCCTGCGAATTCCGGCACAAGCCGGTCAGCCTTTCCCTTTGGGAAAACTCTTCTCCGGTACCGCAGTGCTGCCGGCTGCCCCCGGCGGAGAGTCAACCTGGGACTTTGTTCTTCGCAATCCATACACAACACCGCATCGCTGGAAGTTTGCCGCCATACTGCCCGATTCCGTTGCGGCAGCGACGCCATCTGAAATCAGGCTTCAGCCCGGAGAGGAAAAACATTTCCGCATCCGGGTGAAAACTTCCGCCGAATTCATGTCGCTCAATCCGTCGCAAAAAGTCGCGGTTCTGAAACTTTCCGGAGAGGAGCTGCGGTTCCCGCTTCAAAGTCAAATCAGAATTCCGCGGGAAAAACTTCCCGAAGCCGCTCAATTCCAGCTTAATCGTGCAGATCAGGTGGTTTCTCTCGCGGATCATGATCCTCAAAATGCACACCTGTTCTGGCATGGACCCGCCGACCTCGGCGCTGAAATACGGCTCGCGTATGACTCCGATCATTTGAAATTGCGCGTCGACGTCACAGACGACCGTCACATCGTCAAATATTATGGCGATGCCGCATGGAAAAGCGACAGCATCCAGTTTGCCCTTCTTCTGAATTCTCAGAAAAGCCCCTGGAAAATCGGAGCATCCCATGCGACTCCGGGACAGCCGAAGATATTTATCTGGACTGCCCCCAAAGGGTTCCATGCGAAGAAAACAGCAATGAAAATCCGTGCAAGGACTTCACGGGACGAAACTGCGAAACGAACTGTTTACGAGATGGAAATCCCCTGCGCCGCCATCGGTCTGGACCCCCGGAAGACAAACAGCATCCGTTTCAATCTGCTGGTAAATGACAACGACGGAGATATGCGGGAGTCCTATATGACTCTTGCCCCCGGGCTGGGCAGCGCCAGTCTTGAAACGGCAGAATATCCGCTCATTTATCTGGACTGAACCTCCGGTTTCTCCAGCAGAACCGTTTTCAGCGCGAAGCGGGGGAAGGATTCCAGTCCCTCCCCGCAGCAAAGTCATCCGCCGGCAGACTGAAAGCCGGAAACTTCCGGGAAAGTCATATCGGTAAATTGCGTCTGCACTGTTTTTCAGAAATTCTCGCGGAATGTCCTTCACGCATTTCCGCCCGGCACGGACAGGCATTGCAAAATCAATCAAAGCCGACGGAGAAAACACATTTCCATGAAAGGGACTAAAGGAAGTGGAGGCGTGGGTGGGAGTCGAACCCACTACATACGGTTTTGCAAACCGCTCCCTTAGCCGTTCGAGCACCACGCCATCAGACCATGCTTCGGGAAAGCATGGGGGTAAATATAATCCTCTCTTTTCAAAAAGCAAGTCATTTAAAAGAAAAATAAGTTTTTTTCTTGACTTATCCTTCTTTGCAATGTAATCTATTCCAACTCAATAATAATGGAAAAGGCTTGCAAATGGATGATATTATTTACTGCTGCGTCATGACGGACCGCTCTGAATTCAAAGATGCTTCTCCGGAACTTCTTTCCGCCTTCGGATACGACTTCAGCTCCTGGAAGGATGAAGAAACAAAGGAAATCAGGCACACACTTTATTTCTCCAATGAAAAAGACGCAATCGCCGCAATGAACACATTGAAGGAAAAGAATGAGGAATTCAACTCATTCGGTATTCATTTCACCGATTTCGCCTGCACAAAGCTGAAAAGGGAGGATTGGGCGGAAGTCTGGAAAATCCATTTCAAACCGCTTGTTATTTCCGATACGCTTGCAATTACGCCGTCATGGGAACACTTTGAGCCCAAACCGGGACAGGCATTGATCCGGCTGGATCCCGGAATGAGCTTCGGAACCGGTCAGCACGCAACCACAAAATCGTGTCTGGCTTCGATCGACAGATTCATTTCGGAACTGCACCGGAAAGGACAGCGGGAGATTTCCATGCTGGATGCGGGATCCGGTTCCGGAATTCTCGCCATCGCCGCACGCAAACTCGGATGCACCCGGGTCGATGCGTTCGATATTGACCCCGATACAGTCGGCGTCGCACGGGAAAATGCGCGGAAAAACGAGATTGACGATCAGTCTCTTTCCATCACTGCCGCTTCGCTGATGGAATATGAAAGCGACATACAGTATGATATTGTCGCGGCGAATATTCTCTCTTCCGCCCTGCTCGCCGGAAGGGAAAAGCTGCTTTCATTCTGCAAACCGGGAACCTGCCTGGTTCTTGCGGGGATTCTCGATGCGGAGTATTGCAAAGTCAAAGAGGCATTTGAGTCCACGGGACATTGCACCGAACTTTACAATGTTCTTGAAAAGGAGTGGCGCGGCGGAACTTATCTGGTAAAATAATTCCGTCACGGACTGCTTTTATTTGTTCCGCCGTTTTCCCCGCCGCGCAGAATCAGCAGCGCATTGCCGAGACGGCGGATCTCCGGCAGGGTGTAAAGATGGTTGCGGATGGAGCCGGCAGCCCAGATCATGGAAGAACCGCCGCCGTCGAAATCCACCGCATCGCGTGCCCCGAAACGGAAAGCGACTTCAGCCAGTTCGTCAAAATCCACGCCGACGGCAAGTTCGGGCATCCGCCCGTCGGCGACAATAAAATAAAGGTAATTGTCGTCATAACCAATGACGGTGCGCGGGGCATACGTTCTGCGTCCGCCTGCCTTCAGGATCTTTCCGTCCGCGATCAGGCGGGCACGTCCCGATATGGCGGTGCGCACTCCGGCAAGTCCCGGCTTCGTGTGCAGACACAGCCTGATCTCTTCCCCGATGGCAGGCAGTGCCGTCCCGCGCGGCAGGGAAAGCACATAACGGCCCGGCAGAATCGGAGAATTCCCCTGCTCCCGGATTTCCGCAATGCGCAGCCGTCTGCTGACGCCGGCTCTGATATATGGTTCTCCGGGTGACGGCTCATCCAGAGGAACCAGTATCAGTTCTGCCTGATCGACGGTACGGGTTGACATCCGGTAAACGGGATGTGCCTCCTCGCCGGGCGCCAGGGCAAGACGCGGAGTAAAAAGCATGGCTCCGCCGGGTCGGATCATGCCGTTAATTCCGAAGGAGACTTTCCTCCCGTCCGGCAGTTCCGCGGTCAGCTCAGGCTGAACTTCGGCAAATCCCAGATGCTTCAGGTCGGACGCATAAAAAGTCACGCTTCCGCCGGTCCAGGGATATGCAACCTTTTTCTCCGGGGAGCTGACCAGTTCCCCTTCCGAAATCTGGATTCCGCGCAGTGTTCCCGTATAGTTTGTATCCTCGCGAATGGTAAAGAAATCGCCGTTGACCGCGGCGGCAGGAGTGCCCGGAACAGGGAGATTGCGCGTCTTCAACATATCCGGGATCGTGGACAGCCCGAAGACTCTCCTGTTTCCCAGAACGGAAACAATCTGAAGATTTCCGGCGTTCCGCCGAATGCGGAGCGCGTGAAACCACTGGGGGCGCGGATTGTTTTCCTTGATTGAAGCATACTCAACCTCCGGAGAAAGCCGTTCCCAATCCGGAGAAAGCTCCTCAGCCTTCGTCGGAAAGACAAACAGGAAAATTCCCGAAAACAGCAGAAAAACTGAACGCGCCACAGTGCCCTCTCCGCAGACTTAATCCAGGTTGAAATGATTGTCCCGATAACCGGCGGCGGCAGGATTGACGATATTGCCGTTGCGGTAGGGATTGCGCTGATACGCATCCACGCTGGCGACGGCATATTCATCGGAAACATGCCCGTCCGCCCAGAGAGTCGTGACCGTGCCGCCGTGCCACGGATTGAGCACACCGAAACTCCCCGCACCGTCCGCGCGGTAGATGTGGTCAAGACGGTAATAACTGCGGTTGGCTGCTGCATTCGTGTAGCGGGAATCCGCATTCAGGATCGTCTCGGAAGGATGCCTCATGCGGCTGCTGCGTGCGGGAATCCCGTAAGTCAGCGTTTCAGTGGCTCCGTTTCTGCCGTTGGCGGCGGAACTGCCCACATACCAGAAATTATATCCAAGTCCCGGATAATAGAATCCTGTCCAGTTGTCGGGGATTGCACCGTAATTGGTATTTGAAAAATTCACGCCGCTGTCAAATTCCACTCCCGGACAGAACAGAGTATTGATTCTCCGGATCAACCCCATCTGCCAGAATACGGAAGTCCAGACACGGGTTTTCGTATCGCTCTTGAAGTAGACGGGCACATACCAGTCGCTGCTTGACGACAGATAAAGTTCATGCATTGCCGCGAGCTGCCGGGCGTTGTTCATACAGCTGAGAGCTTTGGCTTTGTCACGGGCTCTGTTCAAGGACGGCAGCAACATTGCCGCCAGAATCGCAATGATGGCTATGACAGTCAACAATTCTATCAAAGTAAAGTGATTCCGTGTTTCTTTCATGTTTGATTTCCTCCTGTAACCATGTCCTTTCACAACACAAAAAAATCAGTAAAATCCGGATTGCCGTTTACAATAGCAGACACCATGGAGGAAATCAACGCGGCAGAACGGATTCAAACTGTTTTCTCACAAAACGGCAATACAATCCGAATTTATTTTGATCAACGGGGACTTTGTGCGTGATTTTCCGGATTTTTCAGCAAAAACAGCGGACAGGCACGGAAAGACATGATGCGGCAGAGGTTCAGAACTGCATCCACTCGATAAACTTCACATTGTTGTCCGAGGCGCCTGTCACATCGAAACGATCGAAGCTGAAAACCAGACGACGGGAAGGCCGTTCCGCTTTCTCCTGCGGACCGATTGTCACGGTGTAAGTTCCGCTTTCAATCCAGGAAAGGTAGAAAAGAGAATTATACAGCAATGGATCAAGCTGATCACTGAGCATCGTCCGTTCCCTGAACCAGACCTCCCGCGCAGCAATGACCTCTTCAATCTGCTCATCTTCCAGATTGCAGTAAATCTTCAGATGGAGCGGAGACGCCGTAAAGAAATCCGGGCTGCCGCCGGGGGCGCGCATCAGGCGAACCGTGCTCAGACGGCCGAACTTGTCAGGCGGAAACAAGACGGTGAAGTCTCTGATATAGAAGAATTCCTCGCGAAGAAGATGGATATTGGAGTTGCGCGGCAGAGGACTCATGTTTTCCGCTTCGTAATCCTCCACCTCCATGCCGTCAATGCCGATCTCATCGTCAGAGTCGTAATAGTCGGCAATCCGGGTGGCAAGCACTTCCAGCAGGTCAAGAATTTCGGTCTCCGTATCAATGGGGCTTCCCACCCGCTGAAGGGTGTTCCTGTAATTCCGCTCACTGAAATCCCATCCGGATCTGGCGTCCGTAATCGTGAACTGCACCGTGGTGCCATGATAATCCATCTCATGAATCACGCCGTCCGCCATGTAACGGTCATGATCATATTCCGCGTAGTCAAGCACGCCCAGCATCCTGTTGGGGAAAAGATTCTGTTCCGCGGCAAGCAGCCATTGAATGCGGTTGCCCATTCCCTCATTGATGTAGGAAGACCGCTGCAGCTCCGTATGCGCATTGACATCGTATGTGGAGATCTGCGACAGAATCAGGACTGCGGCAGTCAGCATGCCGGCAATGAAAATCAGGCAGAGAGCCGCAATCAATGCGGAGCCCGATTCCGTTTTTTTTCTTCTGCAAATCCGCCGTTTCATATTTGCCTCAGATGGTCAGTTGCGTGTTTCTGGAATTTCCGGCAGTCCGGCGCAGCCAGATTTCTTTGCGTCCGTCGGTCCATTCCACAGTCATCTGCACTGCAATTGGAATCAGGAAAGTCCGTGTGCTGTTCGCAGTGGCGGAACGCGGGTTGCTGACGGAAACATTCAGTTCCAGATCCTCCTCCCAGGTATCGTTCCAGACCAGTTCATCATCCTCTTCAGACGCATAGAGAAAAGTGATTGAGCGTACCCGGTCAGCGAGCACTTCCCGGGAATAGGAGTTCAGTTCCGATTCCTCCTCATCCCACTGCAGACGCGGATACTGGGAATATTCGGCAATCAGCTGTTCCTCTTCTACCTTCAGCCGAATGAAAATCAGCGCACCTTTGTCATGCCTGTATGCACGGCGCAGGGATACGAAATGAATATTGTCTGTTTCCCCTTTGAAAACAACGCGCTCCTGATCCAGAGTCTTGTCCGTCCAGGTAAACGGAATCATATTGCGCACGCAGTTATCCATGATACGGTCGATCGCCTGGTAGGTTTTCAGACGGTCGCTGATGCGCACCGTTCTCTGCCAGGCATTGTAGAACGTCATGGAAGCCGTTGCAATAATCAGCGCGACAAAGATCATGATCGCCATCGCGACGATCATTTCCACAAGGGTGAAAAAACGCTTATTCTTCCTCATCCTCATCACCGATCGCCGATTCATAACTGATCCTGTCTATTATAAGCTGATCGAGCAGTTCCCCGTCACGTTCCCGTTCCAGTTTGATCACCAGACAGGTCAGCGGAAGCTGACTGACCAGATCGCAGTATTCTTCCGGAACCTGCTCATCCTCCAGATCCTCATACGACGCAACGATGCGATACCCCTGATAAGGGAAGAACGCCTCCGGAATTCCTCCGGGTTCTTCATTCAGGAGCATGAAATACTCCGCCGCCTGCGCCAGCATGTGCATCCGTTCCCATTTCTCATAGCTGTTTGCAATTCTGCGCTGGGAAGAGGTCAGCAGAGTCAGAAGCCCGGTCAGGCTGAGACCGAGAATCGCAAGCGCAACCACGACTTCAATCAAGGTAAAACAAATTCTTCTCATTCCTCTTCCTCCCCTTCGTTCTGGATCAGAAGCCCGGTCAGCGGGGAAATGTCGAAAACCTTACGGAGCGTCTGATAGCGCAGTTCAAATTTCAGACTGCCGGACGCACCGCCGTCGGGGAAAAAGCGGAACACCTCAAACGCTTCCTCCGCGGCTTCGCGTCCCTTGTCGGAAATCTCTGTTCCGAGCTCGAAATTCTCCGGCAGAGTCCACTCGACCGCGGCAAGTTTCAACTGTTTCTCCTCTTCTTCCTTCTCCTCTTCCTTTGTAGTCTGGAATTCCACGGGAATCTCCATCTTGAATGTGCGCGTTTCCGGATAAAACATCACAACACGGTCCCCGCCGTTTTCCATTGCCTGGAAACGCGCCTTGGCACAGAACGCCTCGAACTGCAGTCCGGCGCTGTTCAACTGCTGAACGGGAGACTCGCCGCGGAACGAAACCACGGCAAGAACAGTCGTCAGAGCAATGATCGCAATCGCAACCACGAGCTCCAGGAGGGTAAAATGACTCAAAACCGGAGTGTCTTCCCTCACGGGGAAATATTTTCTTCTCATGCAATCCTCCCGCAGACACAGGAAAACAGGCGCGGGGAACCTGCAGGCACAGGCTCCCTTTCCGTTATCATTTCTCCATGAAACGGACTACTTGGTTTCTTCCCAGTTTGCAATATCGGCGTTCTCGCCTTCTCCGCCGGGCTGTCCGTCCGCACCGTAGCTCATCAGGTCAAATTCCCGGTGCTCGCCGGGAAAGACATAGATGTAGTCATTTCCCCACGGATCTTTCGGCACCGCGGGCTGGAGATAAGGACCGTTCCATTTGGCATTCTGGTCGACATTCTCAACCAGAGCGCGAAGCCCCACAGTCGAATCCGGATAGCTGCCGACGTCAAGCCGGAAACCGGTCAGCGCCTCTTCCAGAAGTTTGATCTGGGTCTTGGCGGCGCCGACGTTCGCCTTCTTGACATAGTTCAGATACAGCGGCGTCGCAATAGACGCCAATGTGACCAGAATAATGATCACGACGACGACTTCTATCAAGGTGAAGTCCGTTCTTTTCCATCTTTTTTTTCTCATATTTTGGGTCCTCCCTGGCTTATTGAATTGATTTCCATCATTGCTACGAAAATAGACACCACAACCACCAGAACTACAAGTGCCAGAAACACAATTACCGCCGGTTCAAACAAACTCAGCAGTCTTTTGATCTTCAGGCGCGTGTCGCTCTCCAGATGTGTTGCAATGCGCGACAGCATCTCGCCGACCGTTCCCGACTCCTCGCCGACCCGCAGCATCGGCACCATTCCGGACGGAACAAACCGGTTATCCGCCAGTGCCGCGGAAAGTTTGGCTCCTCCTTTCAATTTACGCGCAATATCAGCAAACGCCTTGGCGATCACGGGGTTGTGTATAATTCTCCCGGAGATTTTCACCGTCCGGATGATTTCAACATGGTTCGCGATCAGAATGGAAAGCGTGCGGATGTATTTGCACATTTCCAGATCAACGATAATTCTGCCGAACAACGGCAGGGAAAGCAGAAATCTGCTGTAATTGTAATGAAACGCCTCCGCTCCGAAAAAACGCTTCAGACCGGTCCATATTCCAACTGCGGCGCAGGGGATCACCCACCATGCCCACGATGCAAAGGAACTCAGACCGAGCAGGAAATTCATCGAAGGCGGCATTTCGCGCCCCATGTCCAGGAAGATTTTCGCAAAACGCGGCACGAACACCGTAAACAGGAGAATGGTCACAATCAGCGTAATCGAGAGAATCGCCAGCGGATAAATCGAACTTGAAATGATAAAATCCTTGAGTTCCTTGCTCTCCCCCATGAACTTGTAGAGCTGTCCGACGACTTCCGGAAGGCATCCGGTCTCTTCGCCGCTCTCAATCAGATTCGCATAATAACCGGGGAAAAGCGAGCCGTGGGAACGCACCAGTTCCGAAAACTTCTTTCCTTCATGAAGCCCCTGCCGGAGCGAATTGACAAAATCACGCTGTTCCGGTTCGACCGCGCTTTCGGCAATGATCCCAAGCGCTTTTTCCAGCGGAATAAACGAGTCAAGAAGCGGCGCGAGCTGGCGCGTGAAGTCGTAGGTGTCAATTTTGGAACGGCGGAACATCAGTCTTCCGCCGCCTCCAACCGACACCTCTCCGTAAAAACGGACGGGGATGACATGGCGGCTGCGCAGCTTGTTCAACGCCTCCTTCTCGTTGTCTGCCTCGATCAGCATGTCATGGGGCTGCTCGCCCTTCGCCGCCGCCAGATATTTGTAAAGCGCCATGAAACAGTCTCCGCGTTACAGCTCCGCGGTGGAGCGGCTGAGCTCCTCCGCCGTCGTGATTCCCGCCGCAACCTTTGCCGCGCCGTCCTGCTGAAGCGTCACCATACCGTGTTTCACCGCAATCTCCTCCAGTTCGGAACTCGAAGCGTTGCGGTTTACCGCCATGCGCAGGTCGTCATCCAGAAACAGCAGCTCGAAAATGCCGGAGCGCCCCTTGAAACCGCTTCCGTTGCAGCGGCGGCACTTCACGCCGTGCGCGTCTGTTCCGCTGCCATGACACGCGGTGCAGATCTTGCGGACGAGACGCTGCGACAAGACGCCATACAACGCTGACGAAACCAGAAAGTTTTCCACCCCCATATCCAGCAGACGAGTCACCGCGCCGACCGCGTCGTTGGTGTGGAGCGTGCTCAGAACCAGATGTCCCGTAAGCGCGGCATTGATCGCAATATCCGCAGTCTCGCGGTCGCGGATTTCACCGACAAGAATGATGTCCGGGTCCTGACGGACGATGCTGCGGAGCCCGTTGGCGAAGGTCACGCCGATTTTCGCATTCACCTGCATCTGGCAGAGCCCCGGCATCTTGTATTCCACCGGGTCTTCGACCGTGATGATCTTTTTCCGATTGTCGTTGAGCTGGCTGATCACGCTGTAAAGAGTCGTGGTCTTGCCGCTTCCGGTCGGGCCGACGACCAGAATCATGCCGTGGGGAATGCTGATAAGACGCCGGAACTGCGCCAGATGCTCCGGAGACATGCCAAGCGTCTTAAGGTCGAACGTGATTGCGTCCTGATTCAGCAGACGCAGAACAATGCTTTCCCCGGTCAGGATCGGAATCGTGCTGATACGCATATCCAGCTCTGCACGGCCGAGCTGCACATTGGTCCGCCCGTCCTGCGGCAGACGGCTTTCCGCAATATTGAGACCGCCCAGAAGTTTGATGCGGGATGCAATCGCCGGAAACTGATTCAGCGGACAGCTGATGATCTCCGTCAGCACGCCGTCCACGCGACAGCGGACCGCCACATGATCCTCGCCGGGTTCAATGTGAATATCGCTGGCGCCCAGTTCAATCGCCTGCGTGAAAATATCATTCACAAGACGCACGATCCTCGCTTCGCCTGCCATCGTGCGGAGGGCGTTCTCATCGTCCACATCGACCGCCGTCTCCTCCTCTTCCTTCTCCATGCTCTGCGCCTTGCTGAGCATCCGCTCCAGAAAAGTCCGGCGGACAAAACGGAATTCCGCCTTCAGCTTCCAGCTTTTCCTGACCAGAAAGGAAAGCTGGTCGAGTTCATAGGGATCCACCACGAGAAAAGTAATGGAATCCTCCTCCCACTCATAAGGAAGACACGCATTCGCATTGAAGAAGTCCAGCGGGGCATTGGGGAATGCCTCCGGCTGACGGATTTCATCCTCGGGCAGCACAGGCACGCCGTATGCCTCCGAATAGAGGGCGATCAGCTCCGCTTCCGTCGCCCTGGACGACTGAACCAGTGCGCGGTCCCCGTCTCTGGTAGGTGCCGGAGAATCGGGAAATTTAGCCGCATAGAGCGCTTTGAGACGCTCGCGCGGCGACTGTTTCAACTGCTCAGAAGAGGTCATTGGACCAGACCTCCTTCGTTGTCATCACACGCGGTTTCGCCTGGAACACACCATTGTTCCCGGAAAGACTTTCGTCGAAATCATTCAGAGCCTTCAGCGCATCATTGTAACGGTCAATCAGTTCTTCGACCTTGTTACGTTCATTGACAATGTATCCGGTTACAAGGACCAGAATTTCAGAACGTTTCGTCGAGGCATCCGTGGAACCGATCAGCCGTCTCAGCACGGGAATCTGATTAATGATCGGCACGGAATCCAGACTGTCGTTCTTTTCTTCCTGAATCAAACCGCCAAGTATCATTGTCTTGCCGTTCGCGATTGTCATGTTCGTGATAATGCTCCGGTTATTGAGATTCGGATTGGGATTCCCCGAGGAGGAATTGGCATAGTCAACACTTTTGAGTTCCTGTTCCACTTCCAGTGAAATCAGGTCGTTGCTTGTAATCTGCGGGGTGACGGTAAGGGTTATGCCGGTGTCCTCATATTGATATGTATTGGTCATATTGCCATCCGAAGAGGTATTGGTAATGGATCCGGTAATCACGGAGATCTGCGTGCCCACATTGATTTTCGCCTCGGTGTGGCTGGACACAAGCAGCTGAGGGCTGGATATGACTTTTACGTTTCCATTTCCGGCAAGAGCACGGATATAGGCGAATTTGTTGTTCGGATTGTCCGGGTCGGAGAGGAAATAGGTAAAACCTGTTTCCCGGGTCGTCGTGGTGGTCGTCTCACCGGTCGTCTCGTCTGTTGTCGTGGTGGTGGAGGGCGGAGTCAGATTGGAATAGTTGGTTCCGATCAAAGAGTTGGTCTTTCCGGAATAGGAACCGGAAAGTTCCAGTCCGAACTGAGTCGATTCCGACAGTGTGACCTCCACGACAAGCACCTGCAGAAGCACCTGTGCGGGAACCACATCCAGACGGTTGATCAAAGCCTTGATGGAGGCATACGTCCTCGGAGTCGTACGGATGACGAGGCGGTTCAGAACCCCGTCCGCAAAGACGCGGACAGGAGTGTTGAACACATTGGAATTCCGGTCAGTCAAAGTATTCTCCGTGCTGTTGATGTCAATTTGCCCGTTTCTGTTTCGATTGTTGGTGTTGCGGTTGCGGTTTGTCTGGGTGGAGCTGACCGTTTCCATCTTCGTATTGCCCGTCGTGGTGTCGATCGTAAGACTGGACCCCTGAATGTCATAAATCACCGACAGCGCCTGCGCCAGCTGGGATGCCTTGTTATGGCGGACCTTGTAGACAAAAACCCGTTCCTGATCCAGTGAATTTGAACTGTCGAGCAGGTCCACCCACTGTTCGATCTCCTGTATCGCCTCATCCGTCGCGGCGGACACCATCAGAATGTGCAGACGGTCCAGTCCGCTGATCTGAACGGAACCGGGGGTCTCCGTCTTGTCCGTCAGCTGCTGGACATTGAATCCGAGGACAGGAAGAATGGTCTTGAGCTCGTCCGTCAATTTGCTGGGCAGGATATTGGAACAAAGGAGTATTTTGCGTTTCCAGCTGTTTTTCCCGCTCATGTCAATCACATCAAGAAGCTGTTTGATTTTCGGCATGTTCGCACGGTCATCCGCAATCATGACCGCATTCGGACGGGTCAGTTCCACGCAGACGGCATTGTTTCCGACGAACGGCCTGATCTGGTTGACAACCTCTTTCGCAGTCGTATTTTTCAGCGGATAATAAAACAGTTCTCCGGTGCCGTCTTTCGCCAGACGGGAATCCGCCTGCTGCGCCACTTTCGGCAGCGCCATGATCCGCAGCAGCGTTCCCTCCACCGTGACGCCCGCTCCGGCAAGATTCAACATTTTGTCAAACGTATTCCAGAGTTCACGGCGCGTCATCTTCTGGTCAATATTCAGCGTCACGACTCCCTTGAGGTCGCTGTCCGCAAGGAAATTGAAGCCGAGCGCATCCGCAAAAGAGGGAATCACATCCAGCAGTGGCGCACTGTTGAACACGAGATTGACAGTGACCTCCTCGTCACCGTTCAGAATGATGAAATCGTCGTAAAAATGAAGCGGCTCCCTGGCTTTCTCCGGCTTGGGCGTCAGAGCCGTCACCGGAATCTTTTCCGTTTTGCTTTTCAGACTCGTTGGAAGCTCCTTGTCGGAATCCGTCTTGACCAGCTCATCGTCAATGGATTCCGTACTCTTTGTCTCTTTCGGAACCTCCCTCATTTCACTCTTCAGAAATGCAAAGCGGTCCGCCTTCCCCGGTTCCTCCTTCTCGGTTCCGTCCGAACTGATCTCCTCCATATCCTTCTTGATATGGGAACAGGATTGCAGAAAAACCACGGACAGCGAGAGCAGCAGGATGCGGAGAAAACGGTGCAGCTTTTGTTTTTGCGGAAAATAAGCCATGTTGATTGAGTCCTATGTTATTGTTGAATAATTCTTCCTATCGACGTCCGCGGTTGCGGTTCGTGTTGCTGCGCATGTTGCTGCTGCGGTTCTGCTGAGGCGGATTCTGATTCTGCTGCATCATGCGCATCATCTGCATGTTCTGGAACATCTGCATGCGTTGCATGTTCTGAAGCGTCCGAAGCATCTGGGTGCCGGTATTGCCCCGCCGTCTGTTGCTACGGCGGGCGTTCTGCGGTGCATTCTTGGAGGCGTCCAGCAGTTCAAGCTCCAGCTTGTCACTGCCGCGCGTCAGAAGCACGCTGTCCCGGTTCACTTCGACCAGTTTGTACCCGTTGCTGAGAGTTTCACCGAGACGCACATACTGCTTGTATGTCACCTGATTATTTGCCGTGGCAGCCGTCACGTTTGTTCCGATTGCCGGCATTTTCCCGCGGATGCCGCGCACCATTCCGCCGTTCCTGCTGTTCCGGAAATTCCTGCCGGACGACTGCGGCACACCGCCCGCCATCTGACCGCCGGGGTGCCCTCCGCCGGGATGTCCCCCGTCCGGACGCCCGCCGCCGTTCTGGTTCCTGCTGCCGATTCCCATTTGACGTCCCCCCGGCATCCCGGGCATGAAGGGCATAAAACGGTTGTTGTTATTGTTGTTCCCGGACGCTTTCTGCTTGATGATGGCGCCGACGCAGTCTCCGATCTTGAAAGTTCCGACAAGCGAGAGTTCGACGCGCGTATTTCTGCCGGGGGTGGCTGCATTCGGACAGCGGTCGGAATTGAAGATATTGGCTTCGAGGATTTTCGCAAGCTGTTCTTTCGGAGTCATCTCTTTCTGAACCGCGGCAGTTTTCGGCGACGCCGCGGTTTCTTTCTTCTGAGATGCGGGACGTTTCTTCACGGTATACACCGTCTTTGAAGAAGCCGGTTTGAAATGCGACGCAATCCCCCAGACAAGCATCGAAGCAAGGAAGACATTGAACAGAATCAGAAGTCCCTTCATCTCTTTCCCCCCGTCTGCGATGTTGTTTTTACAAGCGCCCCCGTCTTGGGGGGCAATTCCCCGTCGAAGGCAATGACGCGGATTGTGCCATTGAACGTGAGATTGGTCTGAACGGAAGTGTCAACCGCCGTATTCGTCACGACTTTCGTATTCTGCTGCGGAGGACGGAACATCAGATTTGCCGTGATGCGCCGCCACGCCAGCCGCGGTTTGATCTCCTGGATTTTCGCAATGAACAGCATCAGATTTTCAAACGGCGCGCTGGTCGAAATATCAAGTTCCGCAAAATAAAGGTCATCATTGATCCGCGATGTCCTGACGGAGCCCAGATTGTTCAGACTGAGTTCCGATTCCTTCGCCGCGGTTTCGACCTTCTGCCGCAGCAGGAGTTCCGGATCGCCGTCCCGTTCAAACTGCCAGCTGTTCTCTATCATGGCACGGTACTTCCGGCGAAGATCCTCCATCTCCTTGAGTTTCTTCTGCTGAACAAGCTGTTCCGACTCGAATTTCTTAATTTCCCTGCGCAGTCCTTCCTTGCGTCCCTCGTCGGGAAACCAGGAGGAGAAACTGCCGCTGAGCTGTGTCAAAAGAAAAATCCAGCTGATAAGAAGCGCACAACACGCCACAGTCAGCTTGCCTTTTCCCGTTTTCAGAAACTCTTTGAACTTTGCGTTCATTCCTCACCCTCCACCGAAACCAGTTTCAGCGTAATCACGCTTGCCGCATCATTGTTCCGGCGGCGCTGCTGAATCTGTTCTACCTTCCACGTCTTGAGCGGGCGAAGTATTTCCGGGATATTCAGGCTCTCCGCTTCGCTGCGCATCGTAAAGTCAACACCGCCGTCCGACAGACGGAAATTCGTCACCAGCACATTGCCGGGCAGAACGGTGGAAAAACCCGCCAGTTTGCCGATCACATCATATTCTCCCGGAGACTGACTGACAACGCGGGAAAGTTCCCGCAGTTCCTTTTCCGCCGATTTCAGCTTCCGTTGTGCGGTTGTCACCTGGGTACGCAGACGGTTCCGCGTGGCGACAAGAGAAGAATACTCCCTATGATGCCCGGAAAGCTGTCCGGCAAGTCCCCAGCCGAAATTGATCAGCAGCAGAACAATCAGCAGGGCGGTCAACCTCAGCTGATTGCGAAGACGGCTCGGACGGAGCTGTTTCGGCAGGATGTTCAGCCCCCCGAACGTATGCCTGGTATCGTCCGCTACGGCAAGACGCGCCGTCAGCAGACACCCCAGCCATTCGGCGGGATTGAAACCGTAATCCTCCGGCAGAATGAACTCCCTGCGCAACGTCTTGTCCCAGAAGGAAAACCAGTCCGTGGGAAGTTCCTCCGCGGAATGCCATTCCCCGTCGGCAAAGTAGAAATCGGGTTCCGCCTCCGGCAGAAAGACCGGTCCGTCGGACTCGCGCAGGGCAAGAAGCGGATAAATAAAGTAATCGGCTTTTCTGCCGCTCTGGGTAATCATCGCAGCGAGATTTTCCAAGTCCGTCGCAGGAAAGGTGTAGACATTCACCTGCACATTCTCCCCCTCCCCTGCGAGCTCCACGAATTCCAGTTCATAATTTCCGGTCGTCTGCTGCAGAAGTCTCTGCGGCAGTTCAAATTCCAGCGCATCACGCATCGCCTTGGGCGGAAGCCTGACACTGCCGCAGCGGAAAAAGGTTCCGCCCTTGAGAGCACCGGAAATCATCAGCGGGCAGACCCGGCTGTAGCCGACCTTGTGAAGCACCTGTTTCCAGGCTTTTGCGGGATCGGTTCCGTCATGCGCCTCGGAAGCATACGCTTTCAGGCGAACCCCCTTTGAGTCCCGCCGGAACAGACAGCATCTGACATGATCCGGGGAAAACAGAAGAACGGCAAACTCTTTTATTTTGGAAAATCTCATATTCATTAGATCAAACCGCTTACCGCCCCGGCGTGTTTTTCCGTTCCTCTTCCTCGGATTTCTTCAACAGCGCCATAACGCCGTCACGATACCCGTCGGGGTCTTCCCGGCGAAGAGCGTCCAGTTTCTTCATCTCCTCCGGATATTTCCTGCGGAGTTCCATAATCCGGCGCATCGGATTCACCCGGCTGCTCCGGGCTGGAACGGCATCTCCGTTCTCAATGGAGCCCAGCCTTCCGCCGCGTCCGGTTTCCGGCATTTCGATCCCGGCTTTCGTCATCAGCTCCCGGGTCTTTTCAAACGCCGCACGCGGATTGGACGCCCTGAGCTTTTCAATCTCCTCGAACTCGGCCTTGAACTTGCCGGAAATCTTCAGTTCTTCCAGTTTGAGGCGGATCGACTCCGCAGTCGCAGGCAGTTTCACATTCGCCTTTTTCGCCAGTTCCTCCAGCTTGTTTTCCACAGCCATACGCTGTTTTTCGATTTCCGCGTATTCCGCCGGATATTTCGCCTTCAGCTCGGCCTCCACAGAAGCACGGGGATTTCTCATGCCTCCCGGTATTCCCATTCCGCCGCCCGGCATACCGCCCCGGGGACCCATGGCACCATGACGCCCGCCCCGGTTTCCGCGCGAGGAACCGGGAAGTGTCACAGAGGCTTCCGAGGCGAGCTCACGCATCTTTTCCAAAGCGGCAAACAGATTGGTCGCCTGGAGCTTTTCAATCTCCTTGTACTTTTCCGGATATTTTTTCTTGAGCTCCGCCTGCGCTTCTGCCCATTCAGCCAGATTGCTCTGCCGTTCCCGACCGTCTCCGCCGCGCTGTGAATGCCGCCATCCGGGTCCTTGCGCGGATAGCATTCCACATGTAAAAACAAATACCGCGACTGCCAGTATGGTTGTTCTTTTCATGAAAACTCCTGAAGGATTTAATTTCTCTTTGCCAGCCCATTTTCCTTCTAAACGTAACAACACTGCCATTTATTGTGCAAAATTCAAGGGCAAATTATTTTTTTTCCGGATTTTTACGGCAGGCAGAGGGCTGATTTTGCAGGAAAACGGGAAGAAAGGGCTGAAAAAATCAAAAAAACGAATTCTCGCCGTTTCCTCCGCTGGCTTCGGTGCTCCCGGTCCGGTGTTCCGGTTTCCCCGTTTGCTGCGGCATTTCCGCCGTTTCACGATACGGTCGGTGGAAGGCCGGCACAAGGCGGCGGGCTCTTCCCCGTTTCCCGTCCTGCCGTCCGCCTTTTCTGAAAATCATTGCTATGCAATGAAATCATGATACGGGGAATCCCGCTTGACATATTGGAAAAATGAAGATAATGTAAAAACGTGACAGAGTGAATTTTATTTGGGAAAGCAGAAGGTTGACATATTATGGATCATAAACTGGTGATAGTGGAGTCTCCGGCAAAAGCCAAAACCATCGGCAAGATGCTGGGACGGGATTATACGATCAAAGCCTCCATGGGGCATGTGCGGGATCTGCCCGCCCGTACATTCGGAGTGGATATTGAACATGATTTCGCACCGCAGTATGAGGAAAACAGGGAGCGCGGCAAGAACCTGAGCGATCTGAAAAGCGCCGCAAAGGGGGCTTCCGAAATCTATCTCGCGCCCGACCCTGACCGGGAAGGAGAGGCGATCGCATGGCATCTGAAGGAAATTTTGTCCAAAGCCAACAAAAAGGCGAAGTTCCACCGCGTCACATTCCATGAAATCACGAAATCCGCCATTGCGAAGGCGTTTCAGTCGCCGGGCACGATCGACATCGACCGTGTGGACGCGCAGCAGGCGCGCCGCGTGCTTGACCGCATTGTCGGATACATGGTAAGTCCGCTGCTCTGGGGCAAGATCAAAAAGGGACTGAGCGCCGGGCGCGTCCAGTCCGTCGCACTGCGCCTTGTCTGCGAACGGGAACGTCTGATTCAGGCATTTGTCCCGAAAGAATACTGGAACTTCCTCGCCAGATTCTCGCCGGAACAGAATCCGCGCGAACATTTTGAAGCAAAGCTGTTCAAGATCGACGGAGATAAATTTGAAATCGGCAACAAAAAAGACGCCGACGCCCTCCTGACCGCCGTAAAGGGTGCGGAAAGCTGGACAGTGGAAAACATCGAGACCCAGCCGCGCCGCAAATACGCCGCGCCGCCGTTCATCACCAGCACGCTTCAGCAGGCGGCGAGTTCGGCGCTCGGCTTTTCCGCCAATACGACCATGCGCATTGCCCAGCAACTTTATGAAGGCGTGGATGTGGGCAGAGGCGGGCCGGTCGGTTTGATCACTTACATGAGAACCGACTCCGTGGCGATTGCGATTGAAGCGCAGAACGCCGCCCGCAGTTTCATCGCCGCGAACTACGGCCCGGAATACGTGCCGCCGAAACATAATGTCTACAAGTCCAAGGCATCCGCTCAGGGGGCGCATGAGGCAATCCGTCCCACAGACGTCACTCTGACGCCGGAAAAGGTGAAGGGTTTCCTTGACGACCGGATGCTGAAACTTTACACTTTGATCTGGCGCAGATTCACCGCGAGCCAGATGGCGCCGGCGGAACAGCGGCGGACCACGGTAGACGTCGTTGCAAAGGGTTCGGACTCCAGAACTTACGATTTCAGAACCACGGCGACGATCACGACGTTCCCCGGTTTTCTGCGCGCCTACAACATCAAGGAGGAAGGAGCGGAGGAAGAAGACGAGGAAACCCGTTACGCGGACATTCTGAAAGCGCTGAAGAAGGGGGACGCATGCCGTCTGCTTGACGCTCTCTCCGAACAGAAGTTCACCGAACCGCCGCCCCGCTTCTCCGAAGCGACACTCATTAAGGAACTCGAACTCAACGGAATCGGGCGCCCGTCCACTTACGCAACCATTGTCAACACCATTCAGGAGCGCCTGTATGTGCTCAAGGAAAAAGGCAAGCTGATCCCGACGGATCTCGGTTTCCAGATCAACGACTATCTTGTTTCAAGCCTGCCCGAACTCTTCCAGGTCGGATTCACCGCGGAAATGGAAAACCAACTGGACGAGATTGAGGAAGGCAGAATTCAGTGGACAGCCATGATGCACGCATTCTATGACAAATTTGAAAAGTGGCTGAATGCCGCCAAGAGCGTCGGCGCTCCCGAAACATCCAAAGCCACCGCCCTGATGGCGCTGCTGGAGAACATCTCACAATGGGACGCTCCCGAGAAAGGCACGTCAAAAACCTATGACGACAGGAAATTCTATACATCACTGAAGAAGAGTTTCGACGGAGGTAAACCGATTTCGGCACGTCAGTGGGAGGCAATGCTCAAGATGGCGGTCAAATATGAAAGCCAGCTTCCGGATCTGGAAAAAGCCGCGGCGGAACACGGGTTTGCCGCAGACCTCGCGGATGCTGCGCAGGAAATCAGAAAGCGTCAGGCACTGCGGGAGGAATGGCAGGCAAAGCGGGAACAGGCAGCCGCCGCCGCGCCGCCGCAGAATGACATGGCGGAAGTCTTTGCCGCAATGGATTCCGTTCAGTGGAAGGAACCGGAAAAAGCCGGCAGACGGGTGTACGACGACAAGAAGTTTTACACGTCGCTCAAGACACAGAGCCAGGGAGGGCGCCCCCTCTCGGAAAAACAGCTTGCCGCACTCGGAAAAATGGCATCGAAGTATCAGGATCAGATCCCGAATTTCGAGCGGATCGCTTCCATTCTGAACGTCGTTCCGGCGGAAACGGCTTCTCCGGAAGCCTCCGCCGCCGCAAATGCCATGATGACGGAAGCCGATGCGCTGCTGGAGAAATTCTCGCATGTCACCCAGTGGAACGAGGCAAGAAAAGTCGGGCGGCGCATTTATGACGATAAAGTGTTTTACGAATCGCTGGCAAAGCAGCGTTCCGAAGGCAAGGCGCTCAGCGACCGCCAGTTTGCGGCTCTACAGAAACTTGCAGCGAAATACCGGCTTTGACAGCAGGACAAGGGAATCTCTGGGCGGGAAAAAGGGAAAGACTCTCTTTCCGTTTCTTCTGCCTTTCCGCAACACGGGGAGTGAACGATGATGTTTCAGTCTGAAAACAAGGTGAAGAATCTCTGCGCGCTGGAAGTGGCGGAGTCCGGCGCGGTCACAATGTTCATCCGCAACGGCGATAAAGTGGAAAAGCGCATGGAACAGTTCCGCCCGTTCCTGCTGATGTCCGCGCCGGATTTTCTGTGCGATATGGACGGCGATGTAAGCGTTACGAAGCTGGAAGGCGACGATCCCTATCAGTTTCTCGCAACGTTCGGGAATCTTGCGCTTTACGACAAAGCCGTGAAGCTCCTGAAGCAGGTGACGGGATTCAATGCCAGCGCTCCGGGCGCACCGTACCGCCTGTTCACGGACATGGTGCAGCAGGCGCTGATGGCGAAAGACATGCGTCTGTTCGGCGGAATGGCCTTTCCGCAGATCCGCCGGATGCAGTTCGATATTGAAACCCTCTGTTCGCCGGAATTCGACTTCCCGAATCCGAAGCGCGAAGAGGACAGAATCATCATTATTTCCATGTCCGACAGCACCGGCTGGGAAAAGGCGATCAGTCTGGAAAACCATACCGAAAAGGAACTGCTTGAGGAGTTCGTCGCAACGGTCCGGGAACGCGATCCCGACATTCTGGAAGGGCACAACATCTTCCGCTTCGACCTGCCTTACATCGAAGAGCGCGCAAAACGGCACAAGGTGAAACTTCAGCTCGGGCGCGACGGCTCGGTTCCGGCAAAACGCAACTCCCGCATCAGCATTGCCGAGCGCACCGTCAACTATACCCGTTACGACATCTACGGGCGGCATGTGGCGGACACCTTTCATCTGCTTCTGTTCTACGATGCGATTCACCGCAGTCTGGAGAGCTACAATCTCAAATATGCGGCAAAGCATTTCGGAGTCGCCGCGCCGGACCGCACCTATGTGGAGGGGGCGGAAATTTCGGCGGCGTGGGAAAAAGACCGCGAAAATCTGCTGAAATATGCGCTGGACGACGTTCGTGAAACACGTGCATTGTCCGCAATCCTGTCGCCGAGTTACTTCTATCAGGCGCAGCTTGTGCCGATCAGCTACCAGAACTGCATCGTGCGCGGCAATGCGACGCGGATCGACGCCCTGCTCGCTTCGGAATATCTCAAAGCCGGCCATGCGCTCCCCGCTCCCGAACGGGGACGCCCCTTCAGCGGAGCCCTGACGCGGGCGCTGGATTCCGGCGTATTCCGGAATATCGACCACTGCGACGTGCGTTCGCTGTATCCGTCCATCATCCTTTCCGAACAATGGACGCCCGCGCGCGACTCTCTCGCCGTGTTCCCGCGTCTGCTGGAACGTCTGCGCACGTTCCGGCTGAACGCAAAGGATTCCGCGAAAAACGCGAAGACCGCCGAAGAAAAGGATTATTACAGCGCACTGCAGTCGACATTCAAGATTCTGATCAACTCGTTTTACGGCTATCTCGGTTTCGAGCAGGGCTTCCTGAACGATTACGACATGGCGGAACGGGTCACGGCGCGCGGACGCGAAATCCTGACGCTGATGCTTGACACCCTGGAACGTTCCGGCGCAAAGATCATTGAAATGGATACCGACGGCATCTATTTCCAGATTCAGAACGCTTCCACGCCGGAATCCATCGGGGCGGCGCTGAAAAAGGCGCTGCCGGAAGGAATCGAAGTGGATTTCGACGAATCCTACAAGGCGATATTCTGCTACAAGAGTAAGAATTACGCCCTGCTTCACGCGGACGGCAGGATGTCTATCACCGGGGCGGCGCTGAAATCGCGCGGACTCGAACCGTTCCAGCGGCGTTATATGGAAACGATCATTCATTGTCTGCTGACGCATGACCAGAAGACAATCCGCGAAACGCATGACTATTTCGCAAAGGCGATTGCGAATCACGAACTGCCCCTGCGCGATCTCGCCAAATCGGAAAATCTTTCGGATTCGCTGGAGACCTACAAGCGCAAGATGGCGGCGGGCGGCTCCCGCAGAAGCGCGGCGTATGAACTGGCGATCGCCTCCGGACGCGATTACAGACAGGGAGATCAGGTGACATTCTACATCACCGGCGAAAAGAAAAAGGTCTCGGTCGTGGAAAACTCCAAACTGCTGTCCGATGCAAAAGAAGGGGAACGCGACGAAAACGTGGCGTACTACCTGGACAAGCTGGAGGAGCTCCGCAAAAAATTCGCTCCGTTCCTGGAAGACGACGGAGAACCCGATCTCTTTTCATAAGCAGAAAGCGGCGGAAGCCCGGATTCCCCTGCGCAGGTTTGACACCGGAGGCGGAATCTCCTTCGGGAAACCATGCCCCCGGAAGAGTCGAAACAGGAAAACGGACTGGCGTTTTGACTGTTCGTTCCGGTGCGCCGCGCACTCTGCGGAAATCTTTCAGAAAATTCTGTTTTTTCAGGAAAACCCCCATTGACAAAATGGGATTTTCAGTTATAATTAATATTGTTGAAACGGTTCAACATGATAAAAGACAGAAGGGATGAATCGCTGTTGATATGAAAAACCTCCGGGAAATTGCCGAAGAACTGCATCTGGCACGTTCCACAGTTTCAATGTGCCTGTCCGCGGACTTGAGCCGGTACCGGCTGAGCCCGGACACTGTGGCAAGAGTCAGAGAATATGCAAAAGCGAACGGCTATGTTCCAAACCGTCTGGCACGGAAACTGTCACGCTCCGATTCCAGCGCCGTCGGGCTCATCGTGCTGTATGAAAGCAGTTCCGAAAAGAGCACGCGGGCACTGGAGACGACAATGGAGCGCCTGACGGCGGAGGGGCGGGAATTCTTCATCCAGAACGTCCCCGGCAATAAACTGTCGGATGCCCTGCTTTTTCTGAAGGGGATGCGTGTCCGGGACATCATTCTGTTCGGGCTGATGCGGGAATATCCGCCAAGCGCGGGGAAACTTTCGCCCGCCAACGAACGTCTGAGAAAGGATCAGGCAAAGTCCGCGGCATTGCTGAAGGAAATGCGTCTCTTTGCCGTCGACTACTCCTTTCCAGTCCCGGAGGATACGCTGTTCCGGGAAAATATCTGCCGCATGGGAATTGACCGCCGGAAAACGCTGCGGAGCCTGTTCGACGATCTGCTGCGTTCCGGAAAACGGAAAATCATGTGCGACATCAACACCCATGTGGCACTTCCGGAACCGGAAAAGTACATCCGCGATCCGCGCTTCATATTTCAAGCCTATGACAACAGGAAACTGTATGAGCACGGAAAAAAATGCGCCGGGGAGTTCATGAAGCTCCGCGAAGAACTGCAGCCGGAAATCGTTATATTCCATAATGACCGTTCCGCCATCGGCTTTATAGACGAACTGCGCCGCTACGGGCTGAAAGTGCCCCGGGATGTGGAAGTGATCGGATTCAACAACTCGGAAATCTGCGACTATTACAATCCGCGCCTGACCTCAGTCCGAATCCCCGTGGAAGAAAATACGGAAACAGTATTGAATGCAGTCCTGAACGATGCCGATGTGGAACCGGTCCGGATTCAGGAGGCGGAAGTCATCTGGCGGGAATCGGCAGCACTTTGAACTGAGAATATGAAACAGGAAAATATTGACAGGAGATAAAAAATGACAGCTGAAATTCATCCATCGGCAGGAAACCTTCCCGAAACAGACCGGAAGCATGGGAAATCATTTGCATTGATAGAATTTCTGGCAGTCGGAACCTGTAAGCAGAACTCAATATTGGCACACCTGCATGATGCAGATGGTTTTCACAGTCTTGCAAAGCGAGTTCCCTGCCATACATCTGCCTCCAATGCCGGGATCAGCCGTATTTCACGGCGGGAAACGGTCTCCCAAAATTGTTTCCCCGTTCCTCCCGACTTCAGAGTTCCCTGTTCTTCTGTTCCTACTTCCAGTGTGAAAACAAGAATTTTCACACTGATTGAGTTTCTCATTGTGATTGCGATCATCTGTATTCTGTGAAGCAGATAAAAAGTTGCAAACATTTCATTATTAGATAGTTTCATTTCTGATACCTCATAAAATCAAAGTTACTGTTGGAATTTCGTTTTATGCAGAAAAATCTCATGTTTTGTTCTGACAGTCCGCAGGAAAAGCAAG
>CASDPB010000032.1 GCA_949282305.1 uncultured Lentisphaeria bacterium
CCATTGGCACTTACGACAGACTCGCCGGACTCATTTCCCCTGAATGCAACACCGGTTTCAAGAGTGACATTTCCACCGGCACTGATTACAGACTGATTGCCGGTATTCTCCGTGAAGATGCCGCCGTTCACAGTAACATTTCCATTTGCAACAACTACGGAATTACCGGATTCATTCTCACGGAAGCTGGCATCACTGAGAGTGACATTTCCTTCGGAATGAATCACTGACTGATTGCCGGTATTCCCGGTGAAGCTGCCGCCGTTCACAGTAACATTTTGACCTGTAATCAAATCTCCGGCATTGGTATTGTCCGTAAAGCTGGTCTCGTTAATTGTTACAATTCCGTTAGACATTACCAGAGAACCATTGCCAGTGTTGCTCTTAAATGCTCCTCCTGTCACAGTCAAATCACTTTCAGAAGAAATGACGGACCGATCTGAACTGTTGTTATTGAATATGGTATCTGTAACCTTGATTACACCGGAATTTTCAATTACGGCAGCAGAACCGGCAACATTATCTTCAAATGTTGATTTTGCAATCGTCAGTTCAGCATCATTACGAACAGCGCCATTGCGGGTATTTTTTACTGTTACACCGCTCAGCTCATTTTTTCCGGTTCCGGCAAAACTGAATGCGGAAGCCATTCCATTTCCATCCACGACAATATTGGAAAGCAGAAGTGCGGCACTTCCTGTTAATTTGAACATTTCCGCAGTTCCTGCCGCTTTTATGGAGACACTTTCTGAAAGGGCTTTGAGCAAATCACCGTTGATGGTTACAGTTCCGCTTGTCCAGTCAATCACATTTTCCAAGATAAATTCAGCGGCTATGCCACTGTCTATTTCGTTCTGCAATGCTTCTATATCGAATTGAATCGTAATATCTCCCCAGAATTGAGCGGTTTCAATCGCTTCACGGAGAGAATATTTGTCATTCGCAAAATCCGTGTCGTCGGAAAATGTATTGACTTCTTTTATCGTTATTATAATAGAAGCCGTAAATGCTCCGATGGAATATTTGCCTTCTCCGGGAAATGCGGTACGGTCATTGCCGAGCTGGTCATAGGCATTTCCAGCAGAATCACGATAAAGAGTTCCTCCCGCCAGCGCCGGATTTTGAGCATCTGTTGAAAGGGCGATGACTCCTGTGTTTGGATCGAAAACATTTGTCCCGAAAATCAATTCCGCACTATAGCCGTTCTCTTCCGTTCCAACCAGAGAATAACCGTCATTCCCGTATGCCCCATCAATATTTTCATAACCAGTACTGCCGTTTCCAATTACAAGAGTATTGTTCAGCATGACTGTTGCGTCAGAATTAAACAAGCCATATTGACTGCCTGTATTCAATGCCAGTGTGGTATTGGTCAAAGTAAGGCTGCCTGTGTTTGTATAAATTGCAGCGCCGTTGGAAACATTCCCGGCTATCGTGGTATTGAACAGCTCGGCAGAACCTTTTTCCAGATAAAATGCTGCTCCGGTTGAAGTGGAAGTGGCAGTTACACTGTTCCCATACATGGAAAGATAAGAAAGACTGACAACTCCGTCTCCTTGATAAATGCCGCCGCCATAAGCCGCTGTATTGTTGTTCAGGGAAATGATTATCTCCGATGGCGATGTATTTGTCAGTGTGAATGTGCCTTCGTTATAAACCGCACCGCCGCGCCCGCTCATATTATTCCCGTTGATATTGACAGGTACATTGAGGGATGTTACATATTCTGCGGTATTCGATGACAGAGTGACATTAGTCAGCGTTGCCGTTGCTCCGGATGCGACATATATGCCTCCTCCCTGTCCAGTGGTATTGTCAGACTCATTCTGGAATGTCCAACCGGTAGCGGTATTCGATGAAATATCTCCGACTGCATTCGCCGCGCCATCCATCGTAAATGTTCCTGCCGCCAGATAGACACCGCCTCCCCGGACAGCTTCGTTTCCGGTGATGGAACTACCGGCAACTTCCACTGCCGAACTATTGCCGGATGTCTTCAGTTCCGAAACAGTGATTTCCACCTTCCCTTCGGAATAAATTCCGCCGCCAGAGGATACGATATAATCAGGAACATCCGGATTGTTCCCTGTGCCGGGGCGTGTGTATTCATCGGTTGTATTGCCGGAAATCGTCACGCCTTTCAGGATAACGGAACTGCCGGAGGATACATAGATTCCACCGCCCTGAGATTCGGGAATTCCTGATGTCGGAATATTGTAGTTTGTAGATATCCCCTGTTTCAAGGTATTGCCTGAAATTGTCGCACGTTCCAAAGAAACACTGCCGGTCGTTGCAATATAAAGCCCGGCGCCGCTGACTGCGGAATTGGAGGAAACGATGAACGATTCCGGAGTGCTTAATGTCAGATAATTTTTATTTTCTACATCATAATAATAAAGCGTATGATTTCCTTTCAGCGTGGAGAACTTGCTCACGTCCCTGTGAAGAAGACACTTCAGAACATCGGCTTGAGTTCGTCATGAAGATGCCGGACTGTGTGGTCGATCCAGAGAGCAGAGAGAAAGTCATTCGTTACTTCCAGCAGGAACAGGGAGGAACGAACTGTTGGGGAGAAGTCAAGGCATTTCTGGAGACCGCAGAGTGCACCGTGGATGAGAACGGGAACCCTCACTTTTCCAATCAACTGAATACTCTGAACAATCTGACTTTGCAGGAGACGATAGGCGAGCTTGACTGGGCATGGCGCAACTCGCTCTTTACCGTCTTCCTGCAATCAGGTATGGTCAGCTTGAATGTAAAAAAGGATAACTGACATTATCATCAGTTGGAGCTTGCAAGCTCCAACTGATGAACAACGGCTTTCGTTCTGATAAACGTGAATTATACCCACTGTAGCAGGGATTATGAGGAACCATACGATCAAGATTCACTGTCTCTACCCGGTAGCCTACGACTCCGAATACGAGTTGTTGTCAGGAGCCGTATCAGATGATCTTTCATATCGGTGATCACTCCGATCCGCATCAGCAGAACCTTAATGAATCACGAATATAAAATAGCCACAACATATTAATTACTAACATATTAAGACTTAACACCAGCAATCGGTAACACTTTTGTTCACGATACAACGTCTTCGGTCTGCCAGTCGATGAGCTGGCCTTTCTCCGAGTCGAAGTTGACTCCGATCATCGTGATCTTCTTCGAGGACAGAAGATACTTCTTGAAGTAGGCTTTTTCCTTGATCTGAGATAACGCGGTATCATCATCGTCGAGCTTGAACTCAAACAGATAGATGTGATCGTCCGTCTGGACAACCGCATCGATCCGACCGTCATTCGTGCAGGACTCGGCTTCGATATTGAATCCGAGCAACCGGAAGATCGCATAGAAGACAGTCTGGAATGTCGCTTCGCTCTTCTTGTGGATCGTATAAGGCACCCCGGCAAAGAACGATTCGAGAACCTTCCTCGCCTGATTCAGATTGCCCTCCAGGAACGCGGTCGCCAGATCAGCGGAGAAGCTGCTGACCTCCCGTTGTGTTCTGCCTACGTAGCTGTTCAGCAGATAGGTACTGAAAGATTCGGCAACCTCCTCGTTCGGGAAGTCGAGCCAGAACCAGCGTTTGTTGAAACGAATCTCGCTGGATTTGATCGTCAGATACCCTGTCTGCAACAGCAGCGTTACAGGGTCGATGTTTGGAATCTCGAACGCATCGAATGTCACGCCGGGAACCGCTCTCGATACCGCATCCTCAAAGTTGAAGTCGGTCTTCTTGGCAAGCTCCATCAGGAACGAAGGCGTTCCGGTAGCGAACCAGTAGTTGTCGAACTTGCCATCGTTCTCAAAGAACTTCGCTATGGACACCGGGTTGTAAACCGTCTCCGAAGTCTCCTCGAAACAGTAACCGTCATACCACGCCTTGAGCTTCCGTTTCAGTTCCTCCACCGAGACCTTCTGCGCCTGTGCGGTCGCTTCGATCCGATCGCTGAAGTAGTGTTCCAGTTCCGATTGCGTATAACCGAACATGGTCGCATAGTCGCTGTGCATCGTAATATCGGTTAAATTGTTGAGGTCCGAGAACAGCGATACGTGACAGAACTTCGTCACTCCCGTGATAAACACGAACCGTAACGAGTTCTCAAAGGCTTTGATGACGGAGTAAAACGCCTTGAGCTCGTTCAGGATGTCTTGAACATGAGGAGCACTGATATTATTCAGAATCGGTTTATCATATTCATCAATAAGAACAACCAGCTTCTGCTCTCCGGAAGACAGTGTACGAATGAGCTCCCGGAACATCTCGCAAGGCTCTGTCGCATTCAAAGCGATATGGTGATCCTCGGCACACTCCTGAACGAGTCTGCTCAAGCTGTTCCGTGTTTCCTTCAGCCCGTGAAAGCTCCAACCGTTGAGATCAAGATGGATGACCGGATACGGTTTCCAGTCGTATTCTTTCTTCGAGATCGCCAAGCCGTCGAACAGCTCCCTGCGTCCTTCAAAGATCGCCTTGAGAGTGGAGACCGTCAACGACTTTCCGAAACGACGGGGACGTGACAGGAAGTAGAAACCTTTATACGAACGAACCAGTTTCCAGACATATTCAGTCTTATCAACATACAGGTATTTCCCTTGCCGGAGATCGGCGAATGTGTAAACACTGTCTGTGAGTTCCTTCATCGTTCATATCCTCCAATATCTTACTATACAGCGAGTCCAGTGATTTTCAAGCTGGGACGCTGTAAGATTGCGATGAGTTCAGATCCCTTCTGAAGACTGCCAGTCTTCAGAAGGGATCGTCTATCTATCACAACGAAGCTGAAAACGCCTGCTTTTGTCCCTGCTCCAGCAGGAACTTTCGATCTTCAAAACGTCTGTTTCAGGCTCCTCTACCCTACTGCCTTCATGACCGGATATTAACCATCTCCAAGCGAACATTCTTTCAGTAATTGCAACGATGTGATTTGACAAAGCTCCGAACGCCCCATATATTACAGATGTTCTTGTGACACTCTAACCTAACCGGAGGAATAAACAGACCAGAGTTTCAACGATCAATCAACAATGAGATAACGTAAACTTTAAGTAGGTTTCACCTAAGGAAACGCCAAAAACCAGTGAATCAAACCTGCGACTTGAGTTTGCGCCCAGGCTTGGGCGCTCTCTGTTCGTATAGGTTTGATAGGCATTGGCGTGCCTCTTAGGTGAATACAGCAGAGGGCGTCTTTTTTTATGCCGAATCCAAATCCATATCTGTCATATTCCGACATCCTCTGCAACTGAAACAATAGATCACACGAAGTGGAAATCATGTCATCCAATTTTGATTGGGAATGGACTGGGAACCAGAAAAGATGGACAGAAGATGAACGAAAGAAAATGCAAGAGGCATTCGATCACTTTCACCAGTCGAAAGAATGGGATATGATCTGCGTGATTTATGAAGTAGATGACTGCTTTGATATTGTTATCCGGGATGAAGAAGACATCAATTGTCGTTGTCTCCATGGTGAAGTCTGGGAAAAAGCGTATTTAACACCGGAACAATTGAAATCTATTCAGGAAGAACAGCAAAAACTGGAACAAAAGGAAGAAGAAGTTCCCCCTGAAGAACAATCGGAAAACACCTACCAATGGGGAATGATCTGTCGAGACACGGGGCTGCGCATGGATGGAAGAATCACAGCCCGTTCGCCGGAAGAAGCTGAACGTATATTGCGACGGGATAAGTACCACATGAATACGGGAATCACGGTTTTTTATTGAAAGATGTAGAGGAATATGTTTTCTATGGCATTGAGCAACATGGATACGGAATTACATTGAATCTCTAAACAACAAGGAGAGGGCATAATGGATACCCCTGATTTCAAAGAACACTTCAGTTCGCTGCTCACCGAGAGCGAAGAGCACCTGTCCACGCTGGATCAGTTCCTGGCGGAACGTCTGGAACAAGCGGAGATCAGCGATCCGCAAACCGTCATCGCTGGCATTGACGCGGTTCTCGACTCCATCGACCGCAATCACGAGAACTTGATCACAAGCAAACAGACCGGGACAAGCCGTACCGCCTGGCTTCAGCAGAACCTGACGGAACAGACCTCCTCCCTGAAAGAGAATCAGGCGGCAACACTGATTGACACCATTACCAGTTCCATGACCGGAGAGACCGCGACGACCGTAAATGAAAACGGCTCTTTCTCCGGACTGGATGCTGTGGAAAAAGTGCGCAATCTGGATCAGGCGTTGATCGCAACCACCTGTCAGGCGCAGGCCGAGCTTCAGAACGCCGTCCTCAGCGCTCCCGATGACACCATCCGGGAAAGCAGGTTGATGCAACGGGCCATTGAAGAGAAAGACTCCGTCGCTTTTAAACAGATCAGGAAGATCGCAGCGGTCTGTCTGATGACGATGGGATTGGAGAGGCCACTGGATTACGTTTCTGCTTCCATGTTCGCAGACCGGGGCATCTTCTCCGTCCAGACTGACTTCGCGGTCGGTTCCGGTGAGTGCAATGAAACAGATGCGGTGGAACGGTTGATCGACCGTGGCGCGGCTCAACTCAAAACATGGCTTGAAGTGACTGTTCCCCGTCTGATTGATGCCGGTCTCACGGCAATTTCAACCTATGTGGTGGCGCATTGTCCTTCGGCGGCTCCGGTGATAGCCAAGGTCGCTCCCGTTGTTCGTTCTGTGTGCCAAATGGCTGCCATTCCCGCCATCCGCAAAGGAGCGGAGAAGATTCAAGCCGCAGCAAAGTCCTGGTGGCAGAAGCTGAAGAACAAGAGCAATAGCGCTTTCGTAAAGATTGTCAATACGGCAAGCAACCTTCTGTCCGCTGACTAAGAGGAGAATGAAGCATGAGCATAAATCTTGATCATATCAGTTTTACTTGGCAACCGATTACTCCATTCCCCAAAGGCCTTGAAACTGTTGTCTGTGACAACTCCCGATTTATCGCGTCCAGAATTGAACCGGGAAAAGGCACAGAACTTGCCATCAGCACTGACGGAATTAACTGGAATGAATTACCATGTTCAGGGTTCTTTACATCTTTCTACGCCTGTAACGGTTTGTATGCAGCAATCCGTGACAAGAAGTGTTGTTACTCCACTGATCTCGAAAGCTGGAAGGAAATTACAGATGATCCCGTATCATTAAAGAAGTTGATCTGGACAAGTGATGAATACATCGCTCTTTGCGAGCAGGATTGCTACGATCCGCATAGCTATCCCCACAACTACAAACAAACCGTTATCTATTCCTTGCAATCTGAGAAAAAAGTGTGGTGCAAGAACAGATTGGAACACGTAGTAAACGGAGATGTCTTTGCTGACCTCGTATACTTCAATGGTGAGTTTATTGCTGTAAGTTATAGAGATCCCGATTACGCAAGATACAATTCCAGTTTCAGTCCAGAACAAGTTTTATACAAAGGACAAACAATCGAAGCGTTGGAGAGAGTTGAGACAGAGGATATTGAATTCTCGGAGGACAGTCGCTTATGGACCGGACTTGGGAAACTTTTCTTATGGGCAAGAGAAGACAAGACTTATGTCATTGATGACATTTGGACTTCATGGCAATCCATAGATTATAGAATCGTGGATATGGAGGAAGCCGATTCTTTTCTGATTGGGTGTCTGTCAGAGTCGCGGCAAGGTAAGTCCCGCAAAGAGCTGCATGTCTCTACGGATGGTGTTACATGGAAACCAATCAATCTTCCAGATTTCGACCTTGGGGGAAACGAGATCAAGCTTGTTTATCAAGCGGGAAGACTGATCGTTACTGATGGATGGCACGTTTGCATAGGCATCTTGACTCGTTGAGTAAAACACAATAAGGGAGATTACAAATGGCACGTTTACCATTAATCATCAATGACCAGCGTTTGAAAACACTGGAAGGGTTACGGGAGAACTTCAACCTTACGGAACTGCTTGCGCGTTTCCGTGGAGGGCAGTTAAGGGCATGGCTGAATTGCTGGGATTTCAGTTCTGAACTGGAACAGGTGGAAGCCCTATCCCCTGACTTACCGGAACAGGAGCTGCTGGAAGCCCTGTGTCGTATCTTCGGAGTCGAAGGAGATGCGAAAGATCAAGCGCTGACCGCCTTCGGAGAAGAACAGGAGAAGCAGGAGGAGCAACAGCGCGAAGTGGAACGTCAGCGAAAGTTGCGAGAGCAGGAAGAACAACGTAAAGCGGAGCAAACGAGACCTTTGACTTTGGACGAAATTGAGTTCGACTGGCAGGAGGCAGAAGGACCGAAGATAGACCTCTTAACCAGTGGTGCGGACCGTTTTGTTGCGATTGAAAGCGAAAGTGGCTATTACAGAGGCTATTACAGTTATAATGGCATTCAATGGGAACGGGCTAATCTAAAATGCAAAAATAATTACTCTTGTCACCTCTATTGCTGCAATGGGAATTTCATTTTAGACTATGGCAGTACTCCTTATGTTTATTCAAATTTTACTCGTTGGAATAGAATAGAAATTGGAGATGATAAAATACATATTAATAAAATTATCTGGACTGGAGATCATTACATTGCTTTAGGCTCTGAAGAATATCAAAGCAGTTACGAAACTGGAACGTTCTTTAAGAGGACAGAAACACATTGGGTTTGTAACCCCATCATTTATACGTCTGATGAGTTGACAGGTCCCTGGCATAGAGAAACTGTTAATTTGAACGGGGCTAAATACATATCCGATGGAGTCTGGTTTAACAATAGATTGTTTGCTTTTTATGGCGCTCCTTATGAAACAATCATCTATAGCGGTTCTACATTAACGGATTTAACTCGGCATAAGGAAGAACGTTCAGGATGCGGTGTTCGTGTATGGGCTAGAATGGGAAAATGCTTCAGGGGCTGTTTTACTACAGAAGGGGTTCCCAATGACAGTACACTTGTAACAGATGATGGTATTCATTGGAAGGCCTTAAAATATGGCATAGAGCAATTTGCCGATGCTAATCGCTTTATCATTGCTCATTTATTTATACTCAAAACGATGGCTTATGCTCATGATGGAACAAGTATCGGTTTCCATGTTTCTCTAGACGGGATCAACTGGCGAAAGCTGAATGCTCCCTTGCAGATGGGTAAGATAGCTTACCTAGATGGCAAGTTGCTTATCGCGGATGGGAACAAGCTCGCTGTCGGAACCCTGAAGATTGCTCATAAGGATAATACGTCAAGCTGTTCGACTCATTCCAGCAATACTTCAACAGAAGATCGTGATTTGCATTACAACGTGGAACTCAATGCAGAAGAGGCGAAAACCGGAACGATCAAGGAAGTTACTGTTACACGCTCAGAGACCTGCTCTTTATGCTCCGGTTCCGGGCGTGAGTCCGGTGCCGGAGAAAGGAGCTGCACCAACTGCAATGGATGCGGCCTGGTGCAAGGAAGCAAATCCATCAAGGTTCGGATTCCGGCTGATGTCAAATCCGGTGCCAAACTTCGGGTTCAGGGACAAGGTAATGCCGGACGTGGAGAAGCACAACCCGGAGACCTGTATGTGCATATCACCGTCAGGGAAGAGTCTTCGATTCCACCTTCACAGACAAATAGTGTAGATCATACGACCTCATTGAAAGAAATTGCTGATGCGATGAATCCGTTAAAGAATCCTTCGGTATTGATTTCTCCAACAGCCGGTGTCGCCAAAGCCGTTAGTAATATACTCAAGAACAAATAATACAAACCAGGAGATGCCAATGAAAGAAAAGATGTCCGATAGTCTGCTCCGCTATATTGACGCGGGCAGACCGTTAATCTATATCAACCACTTCGACTTTGAAACCGTGGATCGGATGCTTGCGGAAGCCTTCCCGAAAGCCACGATTGCGGAATACTGCGATGCGGACGGCTGGGTTGACTTCAAGACCAAGCAGCCGCACGGTTCCACCCCCTACACCCTCCCGGAATTCCTGATGCTGTTCAACAACGACCAGCTCTATCAGGATCGCAAGGAGTATCTCGTGGTGCTCAAGGAGATTCACGACTCCATCGGAGACAAGCAGGTCTATTCGCTTCTGCAATCCATTGCCCGCAGAAAGTTCATGCGCGAAGACTCCAAAGGCTACAATGTCACGGTTCTGATCGTGGACAGCAAACTGGTGATTCCTCCGGAACTGGAGAAGCTGATCACGATGGTGGAACTGCGTCCGCCGCAGGAAGAGGAGATACGGGAACTTCTGAACGGTATCGCTGCGGAAAATCTGCTGACCATCGACGACGACTCCATGACCGAACTGGTGATGGCGTTCAGCGGCCTCTCCGTCTTTGAAATCAAACAGATCGCCAACCTTGCACTCGCCACGGATGGAGAGATCAGCAGACACAGCAAGAAGCTGATCCTGTCCGAGAAGAAACAGGCGATCCAGAAGTCGGGGCTTCTGGAACTGATCGAACCCGGAGATCTGGAAATCGGCGGATTGGAGAACCTGAAGGAGTATCTGCAAAACAACAAGGCGGTCTTCAACAATCCCGGTATCGCCGCTTCTCATGGAATCGACATGCCCGCCGGAGTCATGATCGTCGGTATGCCCGGATGCGGAAAGAGCCTGACCGCAAAGTGTATCGCCAAGGAGTTCGGGGTTCCGCTGCTGCGTCTGGACATCGGCCGACTGATGGGAAAGTATGTCGGTGAGAGCGAAGAGAACCTTCGTAAAGCCATCCGGGTCGCGGAAGCCACGACGCCCTGCATTCTCTGGATCGATGAGATTGAGAAAGCCTTTGCCGGGCTCGGTTCCGGAGGAGAGGTGACGACCCGTCTGTTCGGTCAGTTCCTCACGTGGATGCAGGAGAAGAAGAGCGCGATCTACGTGGTTGCCACTGCGAATGACATCTCCAATCTTCCCCCGGAGTTCCTGCGTCGCGGACGGTTCGATGAAATCTTTCAGGTGCGTTTCCCCAATATCAAGGAGCGGGAGGCGATCTTCAAAATCCAGTTGGAGAAACGGAACGGGAAACAGCTTCCGGACGGAGTCGATCCCCATGCTCTTGCCGCGATGCTGAAGGATCAGGACAACTATTCCGGTGCGGACATCGAGAGTATCGTCAAGGAGGCGATGAAACGGGCGTTCGTTGACGGACAACGGAAGGTCACGCAGCAGGACTTGCAGGAGATCATCCGAAACACGAAGTCAAGCTATCAGTCGCAGAAGGAGAAGCTGGACAAGATGCTTGAGAAACTGAACAGTCTTGGAGTCAAGCCAGCAAGCCGTTAAAAGAGAACAGAGTTCATGGGAAAAGACAGAGTAAATAGCATAGCGTGTTGCGGATGTCTGCTGGGCTGTCTTGCAGCTATTGTGTTTACGATTATTGGACTTGCGTCAGGATGGCGTATGAGAGACCCGCGACCGCTTCTTATTCTGATTCCTTTATTCGGACTCTTCTGTGGTAGTATTCCCATGACACTGTTCAGTTCGGACAGGGATATGCGGTGGGGGGCTGGCTGTCTTTGTTATTCCGTCCTTGGTCTTGTAAGTATTGTTTCACTCTTTGACGCAGAATCACGCTCTGTGGCATGGTGGGGATTTGGCTTTATTGGTTTACTTGTCCTGATCGGAAGTATAGCGGGGGCAGTACGCAAAAACGATGAATAGAATAGGTCTTACCTGTCGCTCGCAGCGACAGGTAAGCAGATACAAAAACAAAAGGAGCATGTGACATGGCACAGTATCAGGCATTGGTGGAGTACAAGAGAATCGTCAAGGGACAGACCTCTGTTCATAACATGAGAGAAATCGTTTCGGTGGATATGAAGAATGTTCAACTTGTCAAAGGAAAGATCAAGGCCAAGTATCCGAACGACAAGATTATGTTCGTAAATGTCGGGTGGAAGTAACTGGCAGGAGGAGAACATTTATGGCGGTACAAAAAACGCCTTGGACAAGAGTCAACGCCAAGGTTTGCTGCACCTGTGAATACTGGGATGGGGAACGGGAACTGCAATTCCTTCCGGGAGTGAGGTTGAACGCGATCCTCGCCCAGTTCAATCCACAGGGGCGCTGTCAGGCAAAGATGAACTGTCTGATGTCTTACGACAACCCCGGAGCGGCATATTGCGTGACCTACAAACGGTGGCACAAGTTGCCATGAAGGAGGTATGAAGATGAGTGAAGCTGAAGAATCAAAAGCATTGCAAGTTGCAAACTGGTTGACGGAGAAAGCAGTCGGTGGAGTCGGCCCTCTTTCCAGTGCGGAAGAACTGGCGTTGGAATATCTGAATGATTCGAGTTATGAAAGTAACGATAAGCGTGTGGATAGCCTAATTAAGTGGGAAACCTCCAAAAACTTCTCTACCGGATTCATTACAGGTCTTGGAGGCTTTGCGACATTGCCTGTTGCGATCCCGGCATCCTTAGGAGCATCTTGGGTGTTACAAGCTCGAATGGCTGCTGCTATCGCTAGAATTTATGGACATGATCTTAACGAAGATCGAGTCAAAACATTGATTCTTTGTGTTATCATCGGACAGGATATTAAAGAAGTCTGCAAACAGGCTGGCATAAAAATCGGCACCAAACTGACTTATGTTGCCATCAGGAAACTTCCCGGTGAAGTGTTGAAACGAATTAATCAGGCAGTGGGCTTTCGTCTGCTGACCAAAGCTGGTGAAAAAGGGATTATCAATCTGACCAAACTTGTTCCTGTCGTTGGCGGTGTTGTGGGTGGAACGTTCGACGCAGTTACCTGTGGAATTACAGCGAAAGCCGCTCGGGAGGCTTTTCGTCAGAAATGAGTACCTGCTTCATACGGCTCCCCGGTTTCTTCCGGAGGAAGTCAGAACCGAGATACTACCGTGTATGCTGTTCTGAATGCAGTTATACGGAAACGGTGGAGTTAAGCAGAGAGTGCGATGAACCGGGAGAACCTCGGAAGGTAACGATACTTCCAAAGGTCTGTCCTGTATGTGGAGCTGGTGTTACATGCAGGCATATTCCGGTCTTGCTCCGTTACTGACTGATCGGATGATGAAGTTGAAATAGAGGTAAAACATCCCTGTAAACACAGGGATCTTTTGATTCGAGATCAGGCGAAAAGCGACCGTGTAGGCATAGAGGGGTAAAGACCGTAGTTATAAGCTGTTAATTGAGTTTAGGACAACTCAGGGAAAACCGCTCTGGACTATGCCCGTGAGTGGAATCGTTCTGATCTCTACAAACTGTTGGAATATTATGGAAAGAAACAACATAACTGAAGCATAGTGGTATATGAAAAGTACATTCACTATAGCAATCACGACGATTGCAATCTTCTTAGGCTGCATCTCGTCTGTGATGGCGGGACGGGAAATCGTTCCTGCTGATGTCACAGTCAAAGTGCAGTACCAACTGAAGATGGACGGTTACAATTCATGGACGACAACGAACGCTTCCTTGAGAGGAGCGGTCGCTGAATCCATGATGGTCGGCCAGCTTGCAGCCAGACATCCCAACGGACAGATTCGCATTCTGTCGGCATCCTATGGCAAGACTATTGCCCATACTGTCCGCTATCAGATGAAGCGGGGAAAGTCTGCCTGGACGAATGGAACCGTTACGTTGAACAACGCCCTGACTGAATCCATGGCAAAGAATCAGCTCAAAGCGAAGTTCCCCGGTGCAACCATCCGAATCCTGAGCTTCGTAAAAAAGAAATGACTAAGGAGAGTTCCCATGCGATTACCCGTAGCGGAAGACAGGAATTGTTTTACAACGAGACTCAAGTACAGACTCGAACCGAAGAAGCTGGCTCAACAGCGGTTTGACTCCTGGTGGAAAAGTGAGGAACCATATCGAATGCAGAGAAGTGTAATTACCAGTATCAATGGGTTTTATCTGATCCACCGCATGGTAATGATTCCTTACCCGCCTCCGATATGGTTTGCCAAGTCGAAACTGCGCCCCGATCAGATCGCGTACCTTGAGAAGCGCAGAACGGAAGCTGCTGAATGAATCAAAAAAAGAACAGTCTGCCAACCGGGACACTCGCTATGAGTGCCCCGGTCTGGTTTATGCTTTGAACCGCAGATGACACTTGGGACAGTGGTACAATCCGATCACATTTTCGTCGATCAGTTTACCAGCCTGAGCGCCGAGCAGACCTCCGGAGGTGACACCCCAGAGAAGATTCAGAATACCTCCTGCGACAGCACCGACGGTAGTTCCAACAACTCCCAGTGCATTTCCCATACGGGCACCACGAACCATCCCGACGACAACAACAGTTCCGCCAGCAGTAATTCCGGTTGCAGTTCCAACCGTACTAGCGCGATGAAGCGGATTCGCAATCGAGGCACATTTCGGACAAAAGACTTTCGCCATAGTAACGACTCCTTCTTTCAGTTGATAAAACCGGCGACCGAGGCCGCCGGGGTGCGAGGTACTCTGTCGTTTGCACCACTTCCGACAGAGGGCGTGCCAGGGTGAATACCCATGGACTATTTCCACAGTTCCGCCGGTTTGCCGTCCAGTCCGAACAGTCGGGTCAGACTGCGGTAGCACTGGTCGGCACGGGCAGGACTGTACTTCTTGGCGGTTTCGGTGAAGGCGTTCAAAAGACTCCACCGGGTCGGTTCCGCAAACTCCTCGTGCCGGGGATATTTGAATTCATTCCAGACAGTCAGAATATCACATGACGGAATCGCATGACATTCCGCCGCCACCACCAGCGAAGCACGAACTTCATCATCATTGAGTTCATCGATCTTCAACTCCTCTGCTACATTTTCCAAAGTCAGAAACTCCAGTTCCAGAGCGTTCACAGCTTCCAGAACCAGACCGTTCAGTTCGATCCGGGAGGTATGCCGACGCTTCAGAACCGTACTCCCTCCGAAGCACAAATTACTGCACACGTGGACACTGAGCCCTGCGGACAACCCAACCGCAATCGTGCGATCATGACTGTTGCGGATGCCGATGCAACGGCTCCACTCCATGCTCGAACTTTTGTTGATCCGGATCATGCCGAACATCCGCTGTCCGTCACGGGCCAAGCCGTACTGCTCGTCAAGAATCGTCCAGCGATGCGCTTTCACGACATCGGTTACAGCGTCGATCACTTCGCTGTGCGGAACCGGCCTCCAGCTCGCGGTAGCGGTCGGCGTCGGAACCATTGCGATCTCGTCACGCCCGACGAACTTCCCTTCACACATCGTCAGTCCCATCATCTCACCTCCATTTCTTCAGATGCCACTGTCTGCAACGATTCCAATACGGACACTCATTGCAGGCGAACGATGTTTCATTGGGCAGGAATACTCCTTTGTTGATCGCATCTTGCGCCCGGTTCGCCAACGCCTCGAAGCGCCGGAAATCGTGGAATCCGCGACTGGTATAGTGCGATTCACAACCCGGATTTTTCGTTTTGGTAACGACATCGAACCGGAAGAGCGGAGTCGTGCCGTTTAGCTTCTCGTAAGCATACGAAAAGACCGTTGCCTGAAGATCGCGGTCGGCTTTCCCGGCAGGCCAGCGGCTCGCCGAGGTTTTCCAGTCCACGATACAGACATCCCGCCCATCCTGAACCACCAGATCGAACTCTCCGATCAGGGGCTTGTCCAGACCGGGAACGTCGATCTTGAACGCCTGTGCCACACCCTTGACCGTATAGTAGTCCGTCCAGTTTGCCAATGCCGCATCCAGCATCTTGGTCGCAAGAGCGATCAGGGAATCAAAGTTCTCACCCTCCTTGTAGATCAGGTTCGGCGTCGCTTCGGCTTCGATCCTGAACGCCTCCGAGAAACGCTCCACAAGCTCATCCTGCCGCAGAGAGTTTCCCATCATGCACTCCCACGCCTGAGCGGTCAAGGCTGCATGAAAGGCTTTGCCGAACGGAAAGCAGACCGAAGTCCGTTCGACTTCGGCCTGATCCACGTACCGGTACATGAATTGCGCCTGACAGATATTGAGGTACGTATTCAAAGCCGAATACGACCAGTGCGGTTCCTGCCGCAGTTCGTCGATGGTCGCCATCACGCAGCCCTCCATTCGTTGATCTGATTGGAACACTGCTGACGGGACAACTGACGCACATCCGGGACCTGGAACCGGGCTGCGATCTGCTGCGGAGTCACGCCACGCTGACGGGCCAGATCAAGCAGATACGAGAGCTGTTTCGGACTTGCCGGACCATCGTTCTGACGGTCTCCTGCTCTCCTGCCTTGAGGAGCGTTTTTCGGTCCGTTTGAAGCAGGGTAAGTGCCGTAATTACGGGGATCGTTTCCATGCAGTTCCGCTTCGACCGAGTTCCGTACGAGGTCGAAGGTTTCATGAATCCGGGTTTGCAGCTGATCCTGCGTGAGCCCGTCCGGAAGTTCGACCTCGACCGACGCATGGAAGCTCTGGCTCGAATACTCTTCCCCGGCCGGAACCTTCTTTGAATACGACGCATTGAGTTTCAACATCATTTCACCTCCATAAATGAGAAGAGACGGAAGCGGTCAGGCCTCCGTCCCTTCGGTTGTATGTTTGTTTTGTCGATGTGGTCAAATCGCCATCTTGATCCGTTCGATGGCGCGTTTGGCGAGGATGAAGTCCCGTTCTTTCTGCTTCTGTCTGAGCACAGCCTCTTTGACCTTACGGGTCAGGACACCGGTTTCATCGAGCAGCAGCTTGAGCCTGCCGCGCAGTTCGTCGATTCCGTTATTCAGCTCCTCCATCGGATCGACCGCTTCGGGAACAGGTTCCGGGTTACGAACGACCGTCTGCACAGGGGCGGACACGACTCTCATTTCATTGTTTTCCATTTTAGATACCTCCGTTTGAGTTTGAATGGTTTTGGGTTCCTGGTTCTGTTTTTGTGGCTGATATAACGGTATCGTGACATAGCGTCCCGTGCCTCCGGTTGCAAGGATCGGGAAGTGTCCGTCACTCGCCTCAATCTTCGTATGCCCCTCCGACAACAGCCGAAGAAGCGCGTGCTTATTGAGTTTGATCGAAACATCGTTCCAGTTGCCGATAAACTCCGCTGTTATGCTGGTGTGCATCTTGCCAGCGAGAATGTTCAGATACCCCGGATCATCGCTCTGATACAACTCCACAGGATTATGTGGAGGCTGATCGGGTACGTTCTTGAGGAAGATTTCAAGCTGTTGACCACGCTCCGGCAGGAACGATACCGAACGTGCCAATGCCTTCTGCGAGGGGATGACCTGTTTCCAGTTCGGATAGTTCCCCTCCAAACCTTCCGCATACCAGACCCAGTGTTCCGTTTCGATGCGGCACATCTTCCCGGTTCTGTCCGTCCACGTGCAGAGCGTACCGGATTCCGTTGTCCTGGTCTGCATCAGAGCCAGTGGAAGCGGTATCGTGAAGTCGTCCACATTCAGCGGAACATAGATGTTCAGCAGTTCCTTGCCGTTGGTCGTAGTGATCCCCTCCCGGCACAGGTTGATTCCCTGCAAGACCTTGCGAGGGTTGTTCCGGTCCACAAGCGGAGATGCCGCAGCAAACAGGGCGACAAAGTCCTTCGGCAATTCGCTGACAGAACAGTGTTCACCCTCATCGGGAACCCGCCACTCCACACCGGACATCGGAAACAGAGTTCTTTCCCCGATTCGCAGAGTTCCTTCGTTGTCTTCGATCTCCAGCGCCTTGTTCCGGTATCCGCGCACCGCATCCCGGAACTCATCGAATCCCACGATGCAGCGGAACTCGACTTCCTCAACACATGCCGTCCGGAACATTATCTGTTCAGACGGAGAACGGGTGCTGAAACAGACTTTGCCATCCTTGCATTCGGCCAGCAGGGCTTTATGCTCCGGAACCGGAGACATCCGACTGATCAGTTTCCCGAGCGCGATCAACGCTCTTTCCAATTCGTTTTTGTTCACTTCAATCTTCATACACAACCTCCGTGATGTTGAAAATAACAAGCCCCTCCGATCCCGAAAGACCGGAAGGGCCGTCTGATAAGGTTCAGGCCGATCTCTTCAGCCTGCTGTCACGTGGTTATATATACGTGAAATTGGAATGAAATACACTGACTGTGTTACCTGATTTTTACTACTGGATAAGGGCAAAAGTGCCGCCCATGGGCGACACTATGAGCGACACCTATTCCTTTGAGCCATCGTCATTGAACAGATTATCCAAGAACTCCTCATGCCGTCTTGATAACTCTTCCTTGAGAGTATCACATGCCTCCAAGTCCAGACAATCAGCTTGAAACATCTCTTTAGCTGCTCGCAACAATACGCTGTATTTACCATCGGACTTCGTAATCAATTCTTCAACCGGATTAGACCTTGAGACAGGAGCCTTGAGACTGCGACAAAATACAAGATCAGGGGAAGCCTCCGGATTAAATTCTGCATCAGTAAGTTGCTTCTGTTCACGATATGCTTTAACTTCATTTTCAACGGTCTGGTAAGTTGGCAACTCTCCATTTGTTATTGTTTTGATCTTATCCCAAATCTTCTGACGCTCTTCAGGCTCTTTCACAGAGGCAAGCGCACGGATCATTCTTTCAGGTATCTTGGACTTTGCATCATCTTTCAATAAGTTCCAGACATTGCAATACGCAATCAAGCGATAACCGTAGGAACGGCTGAAGTCAAACGTCTCCTTGCAATATTCCGAGAAGGAATGATAACCACGTAGTTTGTAAAGTTTTTTATCGCTGATCTGCTGAAGCAGCATACCTGTTTCAAAGTATTTAATGATACCAGTTTTGATTTGTACCTCCATTCTCTCAAGTTCCTTTAGAGCCGCTTTGTCAACGGTTTTAGCTACAGAAGTCGTATCTTTGTCTATAGCGGAAACCTGAGTATCTTCACTTTTCTTCTTTAGCATAGTGACCTCCTTTATAATCATCGTTTTACACTTCTTCCATTATAATAGCACAGGGTTTCGACAGATGCAAATCAAGTTGTACAATCTCATGAATTCGATCTATTGTCACTTACCGTAATCAGCATCCTTGATTCAGAAGAAGGGCTCTACCGCTCTACGGGAAACATAAAGTCCTCATATGCGTATTGAATGAGTTTTAGAATAGCAACAACACTAATTAATATTAGCTGTACTGGCTTGTAATTATACACCTATTAATTCAATCAAAGCAAACAATCAAACACTGAGTCAGGTAAAGGAAGCAATGGACATCTTACAAAGCAATATCCTATGCAGAGAATAACTCTGACACCGTGTTTTTGAGCTCAACTAACCACGATCAAGGAGAAAAACCATGACTGAATCCCACCCATTGCAAAACATAACCCACAACATCATTGAACGCTATCTTGCCAGGTATGAATCCGTATCTGCTGGAATCTATCGGTTCCATGCGATAGATGGAGGTGAGTTCTCCAAATACCTGAACTCTCTCAAGATCACCTTGAGCAGAAAAGCATTCATACCGACTTACTGCTGGCATTATGATCCATACGGAGAACGCTATATCCTCTTCCTTTTCGTCTGCGATGGATACGGACGATACGACCTTGCCGATCTTCTGTCTGTAATCAAGCGTCTCTGGAGTTGCCACTCCATGAGTCCTGTTGAACAGATGGACTGTATTCATATCACAGTAAACAACTCAATAGAAATGATAAGACATCTGGATCAACGGATTCTGAATCTGACAGAACCACAGTTCTGTAATGAACGGATACCGCATCAGCGGAGCTACGGAGCGTCTCAAATGATATGAGCTATTTCCCTCATCTGTTGTCGCTGGACAACAGATGAGGGAGAATCTTATTTATACAGATGTATCAATGATAACAGAACGGTTCTTTATCGCAGCTAGGACTCCTCAACGCTCCGGCATAGCTCAGCGGTAGAGTAGGTGGCCCTCCTTCTGATAGAAGCGTCAGCAGGGGAGTGTCGCTGGTCATTGGAACCATACAAGACTGCCGGACTTGAAAAGAAGAGATTCCGGTGGTAACTTATTGGCACCTTATGGGCACCTTATAGTCCACTTATTCGACCTGTTTGAGAGCATCTCATCAAGAGATGCGACAGGCTTCTAAAAGGGTAGATCAAAGCTGAATTTGAGGCTAAATCACGAGAAAAACGGAGGCAAAAAAATGGCTCCGGCAGCTGGATTCGAACCAGCGACCAAGTGGTTAACAGAAGCCGTTTTCGAACCCGGAAATACCTTATTCAGCCTGAAAGACCGTTCCTTTTGACGTTGTGAATATATCCTTTTTCTCCTGTTTTTTCAAGAAAATTCTCACAAAATTCTCACAAGTTTTTCGGCAGGCGCAGTGATTTTCCCCCATCTAGGAAATACGGCAGCCCGCTCTTTCAACAGCGAGGCCGAAAATAAATAAAGTCAACATGTCGACTTTTTTTAATATATCAGAAAAAATCCTTGACTTTTCCTGTTGACCATGTATATTCCGTTAAATAAAGTCAACATGTTGATTTAATTTAAGAGAGTGAAGTTATGAGAATCAAGCGGGACAGATACTTGAATCAACTGATTGAGCGTCGCAATAATGGTTTGATCAAGGTGATAACCGGTATTCGCCGTTGCGGTAAAAGCTTTCTGCTGTTCGAACTGTTTGCGGAATATCTGAAAGAAAATGGCGTGAAGGATGAGCATATCATCTCTCTGCCGCTGGATGACGATATCAATGAAAAATACCGAGACCCGCATGAACTGTCCCTTTATGTCCGCTCCTTTGTGAAAGACAGTTCTGCGACCTATTATATTTTGCTGGATGAGATTCAGTTTGCGATTTCGCGGGAAGAACTTAAAAATCCGGACGTCCCGGTCAGGCTGTACAGCGTGTTGAACGGACTTCTCCATCTGCCCAATGTGGACATTTACGTTACAGGGAGCAACTCAAAGATGCTCTCCAAAGATATCATGACGGAATTCCGCGGGCGTGGCGATGTCGTTGAAATACATCCTCTGACATTTCAGGAATACTACGCCTGCTGCGCCGGTATGGATAAAATTTCAGCATTTGAAGATTACGCCACTTATGGCGGCCTGCCGTTGGTATTGAGCAAGAAAACAGATACCGCCAAGATCCAGTATTTGAAAAATCTGTTTCAGGAGGTCTATTACAAGGACATTCAGGAGCGCTATCAGATCGAGGATTCGGATGTCATTGATGAAATGACCGATGTTCTATGTTCCGCTGTTGGTTCTCTGACCAATGTGTCTAAAATAACGAATACGCTCCGCAGTGTCAAAAAACGCAAAATTTCGGATGCGAAAATCGCGGAATATCTCTCCTATCTGACTGATTCCTTTCTGTTCCGCCAAGTGAAGCGCTATGATATCAAGGGAAAGAAATATTTTGAAACACCTTCCAAATTCTATTGTGAAGATATCGGCCTCCGGAATGTCCGCCTGAACCTGCGGCAGCAGGAGGAGACTCATATTATGGAGAATATCATTTACAATGAATTGGCCGCGAGGGGATATGCCGTAGATGTCGGTGTGGTCAAAAACACTTCGACCGGAACGGACGGGAAGCGTCACCAGAACAGTTGCGAGATTGATTTCATTGCGACTCTCGGACGAAAGAAATACTACATTCAATCGGCCTTGAATATCCCGGATGCGGAAAAGGAACGTCAGGAAGCCCGTCCCCTGCTGTCTGTCAATGATTTCTTTCAGAAAGTCATCATCACCAAATCAACGGCAAAACCGTGGATTGATGAGAATGGGATACACCACATCGGGCTTTACGACTTTCTTCTGAATGAAAACGCATTGGCTGAATTGTGAGTGGTGAAAACCCCAAAATGACTCGCAATATATAAGGAATGAAAGCGGTGTAAGGGGTATAAGGAATCGCAGAATGAAGTTCTTGAAAGACTCATTTACAACACAATTCCCAAGTTCGGATAAGTCGAGAGTTTCGGCATACCCTGTTGCTGTCATTACGATCTTATTTCTCGGTTGTTTTCTCTATGTTCTCAATCCGGTCTGGGCGATTGTTACAGTTATCATTCTTCTGCAAATCGCCACCGGAATCATGCTCTCCTTCAACCATGAACGTTTCGGGATCTCCAACCGGAAGAAGGCATGGGGGGTTGTGGGGGCTTTTGCCTTAACATATCTCATCAGCCTCTGTTTTCTGATTCGTCATGAAATGACAAGAGAAGCGATTTCCCTGAAGCTTGGAATTGGGACAGCCTTCTTGATTACCATTTTTCTGGCATATCTCTACTACTCCATGCTGAAGCATAATAATCCGGATCAGCAAAAGTTGCAGGAAATGGATCAGCATATTGCCGAAACCAAGCAGCAAAACGAACAGATTTTGGAACAAACAGCCGCCATCCCCTATCTGGTCGATCAGGAAACCAAAGAATTTCACCGGGATCAGCAAAGATTGATTGCGGCAAGAATCGCATTCAAGTTTTCCGAGCGGGAGATCAAGATCATAGATTATCATGATAAAGGCTATACGCAGGAAATGATTGCAGATAAATTCGGGAACAGTGTTCGGACGATCCAGCGGGATGCCGCCAGAATTAACAAAATATACACAGATCGAGGTTTGCCCAAGCGTTTACTCTGGAATAACCGGAAGCACTTAGATTGATCTCATGTAATATTCGCAAAAAAAGAAAGGGAATAATAATGTATTTAGCGGAAATAAAATTATGGAATTTTAGAAAATATTCATCTGCATCAGATGAATTGGATTTGAATGCACCTCATTTTCGCTTGTTTCTAAAAAATGGACTTAACGTAATTGTTGGGGAAAATAATGCTGGAAAAACTGCTATTGTTGATGCGATTAGATATGTTTTAGGTACTCAAAGTAGAGAATATCTCCGCCCAGTAATCAATGATTTTTCTTCAAACAGAAAAAAAAACATGAATAAAATGCGTATTGAAGCCATAATGAAAGGAATTACAGAGCAAGAGGCAGGGTTATTTCTCGACTGGCTTGAATTTGAAGAAGCCGGAAAAGAACAGATTTATATATTGCGAATATCTTTGATTGCTGAAATTCGAAATCAAAATGTTGTATATAGGATTGAAGCTGGACCCGCAAACTCAGGAAAAATAATTGATGGAGAAGTAAGAGATCTTTTGCGGGTCACATATTTGAAGCCTTTACGTGATGCTGATGCAGAGTTGACACCAGGGCGTCGTTCTCGCTTAGCTCAAATTCTTTCTTCGCACAGTCTATTCCTGCCATCCACAGAACCTCATCCACTTGAAATTTTATTAAAAAAGACCAATACAGAGATTGAAAACTATTTCTCTAAAGAAAAAGGGGGGGCTGGGCAAGAAATTTTAACAACAATAAATCAATATCTAGAAAATTTTTCTGTTGCTTCTTCTAATCCCTGTTCAACCATTTCGATTTCAGGTAGTTCTCTATCAGATATTTTGCATAGATTAGAACTCGGCCTAGGAGATATTCCAGAGGGATTAGGTTCATTAAATTTGCTTTACATTGCAACAGAATTATTGTTACTCCAAGAAACATCGCCAGTAGGACTTCATCTTGGTATTATCGAGGAATTAGAAGCACACCTTCATCCACAAGCACAATTACGTCTGATTTCATTCCTTGAGAACAAAACAGAAAATTGTCAATTTATTTTAACTTCGCATAGTACAACTATCGGTTCCAGTGTTGACCTGAAAAATATTATTATCTGCAAGAATAATAACGCCTTTTCTCTTAATCCCAAATACACGAAATTAGAGCCCAAACATTATGACTTTTTACGACGCTTTCTGGATGCAACAAAAGCTAATCTATTTTTTGCTAATGGATTGATCTTTGTCGAAGGTGACGCTGAAAATATTTTGCTTCCAACAATTGCTAAATTTATTAAACGTCCTTTACATAAATATGGTATTTCAATTATTAATGTTGGAAGTTTGGCGTTTGCACATTATGCAAAGATATTTGAAAGACAAAATAATACAGAAGATATGGGGATGAAAATTTCGATTATCACAGACCGAGATATCCGCCCATTAGAATATTATGAGAAAAATCCTACTGCAATATCAGATACAGCCCCATCACGCGAAGAAATTGATGAGCAAATCAAAAGAAGAGAAATATGTCTCTCCGACTTTAAATGTTCTCACACAAAAGTATTCATGTCATCATATTGGACGCTTGAATATGAAATAGCCCTTTCTAGTTTTAGGAAGATTCTCTATAAAAGTATATTATGGGCAAGAAAGATTCAAAATTCGACTTCAGGATATCCGAAAAAGGAAAAACTTCCAGAAATACAAAGTAAATGTGGTTACGATTTCTATAACTGGAAAAAAGAATATTCAAATCAAGAAAGAAAAAATGAAAAAATTGCTTACAATATCTATCAACCACTGCTTGATAAAAATGTTTCAAAAGCAATAACTGCTCAGGTATTTGTTGACAAATTAGAGACTATTGCCAAAAAATCCCCCCAAAAACAAGAACAAGTATGCAGGCGTATTTTAGAGAGTCCGACACTGAAATACCTTGTGGATGCAATTGCCTATGTAACTGAACCTTTTTAGGAAATATGATATGCGTATTACCGATGACGATATAAAAATGGCTGAAGAACTCATTCTACCGAAAGGAGAAAGATTCAATGATGAACGTAGAACTTTTATCAAATCAACAGAATCTCGTGATGTATTGGCCTGTCCAGGAAGTGGCAAAACAACAGCATTACTTGCAAAACTTTATATTCTCGCCCAAAAAATGCCATTCCCCGATGGTCGTGGGATCTGTGTTTTGACGCATACTAACGTTGCCATAGATGAAATTCGTTCAAAAATCGGAACTGAAGCGAATATATTATTTCAATATCCCAATTTTTTTGGAACGATACAAGCATTTGTCAACTATTTTCTTGCTATCCCCGCCTATAAAGACGAATTTCACAACAATGTTCTAAGTATTGATTCTGATCAATATTCAAAAATATTACAATCCAGGTGCAATCCTAAATTATTGGTTTATTTACAAAAAAAACATAAAACCATTGATGACTTATCAAATTATTGGTTTAATCCTTTTGATTTAAGCATTGTCGAATCATATAAAAGTACTCAAACACCATTGAGACTTAGGCCGAATACAGCAACATATCAGGGCATTTTACAATTAAAGAAATCTATTCTTGAGGATGGGTATTTGAATTTTAACGATGCTTACGCACTTGCATTTCGGCACTTGCAAAGGCACCCTTTATTAAAGAATCTTTTTGTACAAAGATTTTGCTTTTGTTTTATTGATGAAGCACAAGACACTAATGACTTTCAACGAGATCTTATAAATGAAATTTTCCCACAAGACAATCAATCAATTATCCAGCAAAGATTAGGGGACAATAATCAGGCTATTTACTCAAGTCTCGTAAAAAGTGAAAATTTATGGGTCCCTTATGGCAAGCCGCCAATTTATTTTTCAGACACCATGAGATTTGGAAAAACAATTGTTAATTTGCTAAGAACAATCAGATATGACACTCAAATATCTTTAGAAGCCCATCCCACACGAACATCTTTACCTCCAGTTTTATTGGTCTTTAAGAACGGAGAGCATGGTAAAGTGCTAAAAAACTTTGCGGATCTGATAAATGCTCATAGGAATAAATGGGCTTCCGTAAAGCAACCTGTTTATAAAGCAATTGGTTGGATCGGAAAAGATAAAACAGCAGAAGGTAAAGCTTGTATCCCTCTATATTATCCAGCCTTTAATCGTTCAGCCCCAAATATAACAGTATCTCTTCCAAATTTGCGATCCTTTATAGAGTATTTATATCGTTCCTCAGATAATCCAAAACTCCAAAAAGATATATTGTTGAACGCAATTATAGAAGTTCTATTTCTTGCTCAACAGAAACATCCGATAACAGGAAAATATTTTTCAAAATCGAGTTATATCGCATATATGAAAGAAACATATCCTCTTTACCATAATATTTTTTTCATGATGATTGGACGCTGGCTTATAAAACTTGCCAATAATAAGATCAACATTGCCTTTGTTTATAAAAAAATGCGATTTTTGATAAAAAAATACATCCTGAAAAATAGGATTAGTTCTGATGTAAAAAAATTTCTGCATGATCATAGTGTTCAAATGAGTATCACTTCCAATAATAATATTCCAAGGAATCAACTGATTACGCCATATGGGGATATTATTCAGATCGCAACAGTTCATGGCGTTAAAGGAGAAACTCATACAGCAACACTTTATCTTGAATCCTCATACTATGAATTGGAAACAAAACGACTTTTACCTTTCATGAAAGGAGAACATCCCAATAAACTCCCCCAAAGACTCATCGAAAACCTAAAAATTGCTCATGTAGGCTTAAGTCGCGCCACTCATTTAGTTGTATTTGCATGCAACGAGGAATGCATAAAAGGAGCTGAAGAAGCTTTAAGAGATAATGGCTGGCAAATATCTCAAGTAAAATAAAGCCTGAAGTTTGTATTCTGCCTGCTTTATGGTAACATAACACTTGGAGTTTTGAAAAGTCGAGGAATATTTTTCAATTTAGAGAAAGCACGAATCAACTCCTTCTTCAAGAAGTAACAATGAGATGTGCAAGGACATCTCTGAACCATTTCCACATTATAGTGCTCGCTTGCATTTATTTCCTCTAAACTGCGACTCTGACGGCATTCAGGTTAATCAAGTTAATTGTGCCTTTGATGGCCGCAAAGGTGGCTAAATCCTGACCAAAAATTTCAACACAGCTGCCTTTATCAGAAAATGGACTATGCTGAAGAATACTCAGGTCTTTCATCATCCCGTTTTTGATAATATAATTGATAATCTGTTTGACGAAATAAAGCTGGCGTGTATCCAGATTTGATTTGGCGATGAACTGCGAAAATGCCAAATTTGCGGCTTCAATATCCATTCCGGTAATAGAGCGCACCAACTCACCCAGCGGCATATCACCATATTCCTTGGTATAATCAGCCCGGGTACCCAAGTCACTCCAGAGAATTTTTTCCAACGCCTTCATATCATTTTGTGTCAACGGCAGATTGGTTTTCAACTTTCGTATGACAGGATTATCTTCATGCTGGCGAATGTAATGGTTAACTTTCTTCTTATAGTTATCCAAATCGCAGTTGTCAAGTTCAGATTCTTTTTCCTTTATGTCGGAAATATCATCCTTGAAATTCGTGGTATAACGAGCACGCGGGTCTTTTTCAATATATTTTATCAGCTTCCGCAAGCGAGTACGGATTTCTTCAAATTCACCGATACCACCATTGCCAATGTTCTTGATGTCGTCAATTAACGCCTCAATAAAACTCTGCTCGGCTTTCACTTCCGGGATGGTTCCATAACCAGTTAATGCTATAAGTTTACCATACAGGTCGTTTCGGGCCCGTTGATAGCCATGTCCGGCAACATATGCCAATTCCATCCCATACATCAGGGCATCAAAACGCAATGCGGTGAATTCATCTTCTTCCGGCTCTATCAGAGGAGCAACATGCTCCTGAGCTTGCAGGATGCGCTCGAAAGTCAGACCTTGGTAGGTATCCTGCTGACTGAATAAATCGATAAATTTTATGTGCTGGCGAACGGCGAAATTGTCACGATTCATCTGATGCAGTTTCTTCAGTAAATCATCAACTAATTGCTTACGAAATTCTATTAGTTCATTTGTCTGACAGGTAAACGTCTGCAACTTGAATACCAGCTCCAATTTCAAATTAAAAAGCTGTTCCTGTAAAGTAGTTACAGCAATCGCCTCCCGGCCATTCCGCTTCTCCCGGAAGAAGTCAAACACTCCACAAAAATCGAAAATGTAAAACTCTTTCTTATCTTCCCCATCAATTAAACCGGGACACAATCGAGTCCCTCGCCCAATCATCTGCCAGAACTTGGCTTTGCTCATCACTTTTTTGAAAAAGACGAGATTGAGAATCTCCGGGACGTCGATACCGGTATCAAGCATATCGACAGAAATTGCAATCTGCGGGAATTTTGCAGGACTGGAAAAATCGTCAATCAGACTTTGTACGTAATTAGTGTTGTAATCAATGATGCGGCAATAATGCGGCGGGTAGTGAGGGTATTCTTTGTTCCAGACCTTCAAAATGGCTTCAGCGTGTTCATGGCTCTTGGCGAAAATGATGGTTTTCCCGATTTTGCTGCCGTACTCAACCTTGAGTCCTTTACTCATCAGGATACTCAATACCTGACGGATGGTATCTTCATTGAAAATCCAGTTATTAAGAGCGGTATTTTCTATCTTCTCAGGGAAGTTTCCTGACTCATCCGCAAAGTATTTTTCGTATTCCGCTTTTTCTTCGTCGCTCAAATCGGCATAGGTAATACCTTGGTCAAGAAATTTGAGCGTAGTTTCAATGGTCTGGTAGTTGACGAGATATTTGTCCTCGACGGCTCTAGCAAGGTCATAGCCGTAATCCGGCACTCCGGATTCCAACTCAAAAATTTCATAGGTATTTTTGTCGATTTCATTTTTCGGCGTCGCGGTGAGCCCCACCTGCAAAGCGTCGAAGTAGCTGAAAATATCCTTATACTTATTGTAGATGCTGCGATGTGCCTCATCGAGAATAATCAGGTCGAAATGACCGCAGCTGAAAAGCTTTCCGCCATCCTCATCCTCGGTAGTATCGATGCAGTTTATCATGGTCTGATATGTAGAAAATACGCCTCTTGCCCGGCTGTCACAGTCGTTTTCACACAGATTGGTGATGGATAAATCAGGCAGAAGATTCACGAATGCCCGTTTGGCTTGCGTAACCAGACTGGTTCTGTCTGCCAGAAATAAAAAATTCTGGACCCAACCACGTTCCATCAACTTGTCCACCAGGGAAATAATAGTCCGAGTCTTGCCGCTGCCGGTCGCCATAACAAGGAGAGCCTTGCGACGATTTCGCTTTTCAAACGCTTCCGCAATGGAGATAATAGCTTCTTTCTGGTAATAACGCCCGGAAATGTCGTCGTTTATCTGCAAGTGTGAAAGCGTTGAACGGTGCTTCAATTTGTGAAATTCTTTTTCCAAGTCTTTCTTACTGTAAATGGAAGCAACCGGGCGTTCTGGATATCCGTTCGGCTGGTCAATCCAGATACGGGTATCGTAACCGTTGGTCAGAAAGATAATCGGGCGGGTCTTGAATTTTTTCTCCAGCCAATCCGCATAAAGTTTGGCCTGTTGGCGACCGACCGCGACATCGACACTGGTTTTCTTGGCTTCAACAACAGCCAGTGGCACACCGTTATCTCCAAGGAGAACGTAATCCGCAAATCCGTAACCGGAAGCATTGGGCATCTCTTCGATTCGATATTCGTCAATCCAGTTTTTGCCGCGAATCCAGCCGCCGTCAGTTAACATGACATCAATATAGGCCTTGCGAGTTGTCGCCTCGGTGGGGTTGATGGGAATTTCGACAAACGATTTTTCCCGCTCCTTGCGTAATTCGGCAATTTCCGTTTTTAGTGACTGATTCAGAAGCGTCAAGGTTTGCACGGTTTCCAACTGAGAAGGCGTGGGAACTGGAGCCGTATTCTCGGAAGCAATTTTCAGGTCGAATTTCGGAATGTCGATCTGCTGCTTCGCATAACAGTGAGCGATAAAACTGAAAAAGACATGAAGATTTTCGAGGCAAAGCCCCGCCTGCTCCTTCGAAATATTGCGATTATTATGAACCGCCAAATTTCCCAGTTTGCGGATAAAATCCAACCTTCGGTAGAGGTCAATACCGATAAGTTTGCGAAATTCGTCCGTATTGAGCAGTGTCACCAGATTATCCTGATACGGCATAATCAAATCGCCATCGACGGAATACATCCATTTTATCGCGAATTCCGCAGCCTTGCGGCAATTGATGACGGAAGAGGCAAAATCGATATGAAAGACCTTCTCTGCGACGATTGCAACAGCCGCAAAACTCTGAAATTTCGTATCTTTCAAAAAGTCAAAATTAGTCATTCCCCACCTGCCAACTGTAATATAATACCTCTCTGATAAGAATCAATCGTTTTCTGTTGTTGGGAAACAGAAAATTTTGATTTGTCGAGCTGTTCAATAAACGCCACAAACTCGTTTTGAAGCGCCAGTGGGGGCAATGGAACCTGAATTTTTTTCAACATTGCAATGGACAAATACGCCACAGTAGAACCTGCCAATATTTTAGCCATCTGTTTCCTGAATCTCGGCATTTGGAACAAGTAAACGAGATAAGTATTAGTTATAGCACTATTTCGTTCCGAAAGCCAACTTATCATTCCATCCTGAAAATAAAAACGGTCTTCAGGTTGAATGACATAACAACGTCCGAGCGTCCCTCGTGAAGTAATCAAAATATCCCCAGACTTCGGAACAAGGCCATCTTTCTGAAGCTGAGCAAACATTGCTTCTGAAACAAACAGCGTCACGGTATTTTGCTTACCTTCTATTCTTTGCATCAAATCAGATATTCGTAAAAAAGGAACTCCCTGCAAAACCTGTTCCGATTGCAAAATTCTTTTGCTCGACCCAATTCTGAACAAGTTTTCTAATTTTTCTTCAGAAAATTTCTTTGTGTTGAGTTCCGGGTCTCCGAACATCTCGATAAATCGGGATTGTTGGCTGAAACGGTCAGCTTATGAATTTTCGATGTGATATTTTAACATTGGCCTGGTTTACCATCGCATATTGCAGGGTCGTATCAACACTTTGGTGTCCCAGCAATTGCTGAACCTGCTCAATTGGCATACCCTTGTCGATCGCCATTGTAGCCAAAGTACGCCGGAATTTATGCGGATGAACTTTAGGAATATTAAGTCTGCGCCCCAGTTCGCGCAACCGAATTTCTACCCCGCTGATATTCAGGCGATTGTACGGTTTCAGCAGGGTCACGAACAAAGCTGGGTCTTCGTCGGTTCTGCCGTGAAGATAATTTTGCAGATGTATCTTGGCCCGCGCATCAAAATAAACTTTTCGCTCTTTATCTCCTTTGCCGAAGACAATACATTCCCGATTTTCAAAATCAATGTCTTCTCGATTGAGTTTTACCATTTCCCCCACTCGCATCCCGGTAGAAGCAAGCAAATCAATCATGGCAAGGTCGCGTATATTCTCGGCATGGTCACGCATGATTTCCAATGCCTCATCCGAATAGGTTTCCTTGACGGTAGTTCCGGTTTTTACTTTGTGAATTCTCCTTACCGGACTTTTCAGAATGTAATCTTCATCTTCCAGCCAGGAAAAAAAGCTTGACAGTACACGTCGAATGTTGTCAATGGTCACTTTCCCTGCGTTATTGCGACGTTGGTAAAGGTCAAGATATTGACGGAGGTCGTCCGTTGTGATATGTTTTACCGTTTTGCCAATATTTGCCAGAGCATTTGTCACGGTAGTTTCATAGTACCGCAAGGTTTTTTCCGAACAACCTTCTATTTTCTTTGCTGCAAGATAAGACGGCAATATGTCATTCTCTTTCCCCATATTGACTTGTTCTGCATCCTCGAATATGGAAAAAAGTACTCGATGCAACTGCTCCATCTGATAATTATCCAGAAAAGCTTGCATTGCCTGTTCAATTTCTGTAATTTTGCTGTTCATATTTTCTCCTTGCCGTTATACCTGTCTTAAGCGAACGAAGAGAAAATATAACTCCAATTAGCCAAAATACTCCTGTAACAATGCCTGATACAGCATTTCCAATTTTTCAAGACTCCTACGAATCGTAAATTTTGATTTGTCGAGCTGTTCAATAAACGCAGCGAACTCGTTCTGAAGCGCTATCGGTGGTATCAAAATATCGATATTTTGCAACTCTTGAGCATTGATATTGGCTTGTCCTACGATAGATTTGCACATATCAAGAAGAGTTCGTTTCCCATACTTCGAGTTAAGGATAGCAGACAGATATTCCGGGTTTGCTCGTGCATTAACACGAACCCGAATAATGTATCCAGCGATAACCATCGGTATATCTTCTTTAAAGACACATGTTTTACCAACTAATTCCTTGCTATTAGTCCTATTGAATAAAACATCACCTTTTTGAACTTGGTATTTTGCCAATTGGTCATCAGGAAGGTCTATATGCTTAAGATTCGACAAGTCCAAATACCCATCGTAAGTAATATTGTTCATCCGAAGATAAATATACTTTCCTCCTTCAGTAGCTGGAGAACTTGTTCCATATTTGACTTCAGAGGCGATATCACGGATTGTCCCAGATTCCCATTCCTTTGGATTTGTTACCGGGTCCCCGAACATCTCGATAAATCGGGACTTGGCAAGTACATCCAGTTGCTTTAATTGTTCTTTTTTTAGCTCAATCAGGTGGCATAATTTGTCCAGTCGGCAGATGATTTTTTCTTGTTCCCCCAAGGATGGCAAGAACATTTTTATCTGCAAAAGATTCGTCTTGGTCAGACTGGGAATCGTTACGGTAGTGTTAAGCTTTTCAAAATCAAAGCATACGCAGAAATAGAATAGATATCGAGGTAGTAAAAGGTTTCGGTTGGGTACAAGTCCAAATGCTGTATCCACATTCCAAAATTTCCGGTCTACATAAATGGGGTTATTAATGCTCCCCTTTCTACCAATGACAACGGTATTTTCTGGGCAAATATAATCATTTGCCCATCCCATTATTCCACCGCTACCATATATCGGGTATTGACCATCGGCCGCTTCAACCTTTTTCTGATTACGGCCATTGATGATTGACAAAACATCAGCAAAACGATAGCTCTTGGGGAACGCATTCATGCCGCCACCTCATCAGAGATGGTCCCACAGGAAAATCGGGATTTCGCAAGCAAATCCAATTGCATAATTTGTCTTTTTCGCAAAGCAGCCAGACCGCTTACATTATCCAGAATACTTGCGACGTTTTTTTGTTCCGCTAATACAGGAAGCGGAATTTGGGTCTCATGCAATGCTTTTTTGTTTATTGCTTTGAAAGTACTGCCTGTTCCTTTAGCATTGAGCTCATCATGTTTGCTTTTTATAGCATAATACAAAAACTTTGCATCAACACTATCGCAAGCGGTTAATGCCGCTAATCCTCGCCCAATACAGCAGGTTTCGTTTGCAATATTAACCGCTCCAATAGGAGCTCTGACTGATAATAAAATATCTCCGCGATGTGCAATCTTTGTTGGATTGTCACAATAGAAACGCGTCACAGGTGTTAAAGCTCCAAAGTCCGCATTACCCTGATAAAAAGGTATCCCTCTGCCTTCATCATTATATCCAGAGGAATCCGGGGATTGTCCCATATTCAGTGAACAGGCTTCATTCAGTTTCACCATCGGCCATTGTGATTTCATTTCGGCATGGCCTCCAGCTCAAATACTTTTATCCTTCGATTCTTGGTGCTCTCAACCGCCTCGAATTCGAGGTAATTGAAATTATCGGCATTGTTAAAATTTTCGGTCATTTCAACATGCCCTCCAACTCGTCAAGGCCTTTAGTTATCTCTGCTTCGATGTTTCGGATTTCAGCGAGGATTTCGTGTATCGGCGGATATTCTTCCGCCACATATTCCACTTTTTTATATTTGTTGATGGAGAGGTCGTAGCCGTTGGCGACGATTTCGGCTTTGGGCACCATGAAGGACTGTTCCGTGCGCTCCCGTTTTTCTTCCTGACCCAAGGTTTTGAAGCGGGCGATGATATCCGGGATATCACTTTCAGCAAGCGGAGTCCGCTTATCATCCAAGCTGAAGCCGTCCGACTTCATATCATAGAACCAGACCTTATCCGTACCTCCGTGATTGGTCTTGGTAAAGATGATGATGGCGGTCGATACTCCGGCATAGGGCTTGAAAACTCCGCTCGGCATCGATATGATGGCGTCGAGCCGGTGGTGGTCGATGATTTCCCTGCGGATTGCCTGATGCGCTTGCGATGAGCCGAAAAGCACTCCGTCCGGCACAATTGCCGCACAACGTCCACCGACTTTCAGCATCCGGACGAAAAGAGCGAGAAAAAGCAATTCCGTTTTCTTGGTTTTTACCATTTTCAACAGATTGTTTGCCACTCCATCATAATCCAAACTGCCTTTGAAAGGAGGATTGGCAAGAATCATGGAGAATTTATTCTCATCAATGTTCTGGTCGGAAAGACTGTCCCGATAAAAAATATTGGGATTCTCCACGCCATGAGTCATCATGTTCATTGCGCCGATACGGAGCATCGTACGATCCATATCGTAGCCCCAGAACATATTATTGTTGTAGTGTTCTTTATTCTGCTCGTCAAAGAAAATCTCATCATGATGATTATTTCGAAGGAATTCCCCCGCCGCCACCAGAAAGCCGCTGGTACCGCATGCAGGGTCGCAAATAGTATCATCCGGCTTGGGAGCCAGCAGCTGAACCATCATCTTGATAATATGCCGTGGTGTGCGAAATTGCCCGTTGGTTCCGGATGTTGCAAGCTTGGATAGCAGATATTCGTAAACGTCCCCTTTGATATCTTTATCCTGCCAGTCAAACGAATCGAACTCCGAAACGATACTCTCCAACAAACGCGGTGTCGGAATTTTAAAAATCGCATCAGTCATGTACTTCGAATAAGCACTGTCTTTGTCGGCATGCAGATTTTTGATGAACGGGAAGACTTTCTCCTGTACTGTAGTATACATTTTCGCCGCCTCGAAATGGCGAAAACTTGACCAACGGCAATCCTGATGTCCCGTGTCAAATATACTTTGATATTGAATATCCAACATAAGACTTTCTTTCTGTCGGATACTGTCTAAACTATCGAGATCACGAACAAACATCAAATAAGTAATCTGTTCAATCACATCAAGCGGATTGGTGATTCCGCCAGTCCAGAACATTTCCCACAATCTGTCGATTCTGTTTTTTAATTCACCGGTAATCATTGTTTCCCTTTAAATTCTAAAATGCAAATAAACTAACAGTTACAATAGCACCATGTCTGCCAATGTTCAAAGAGAGAATTCTCCTTTTAATAAATTCAATGATTCTTTAGGATGCTTTCCGTTATTGTTTTGAGGAACAAAATTATTGAAATAAACTTACCAAATTGAAAAATACGCGCGGATTGTATGGCGAGTAAGGAGGACTGACATGTCATTCACTCATCTAAAATGGAAGCGGAAAACCAAGGGAAAAAATCCTATAATCGCTTATTGTTATACCTTGTTGTAAAAAGAAAACTATTTCTATTCTTCCCGTATGTAGCACGCCTTAGTCTTTGTTTCGTGCAATTTTCATTGTATTTACAAATCACACGACAACTAGACAATTTCAAGCGCCAATACTGAAACGAAACAAGGCGATCGCCGATTTCAATCGGGGTATTGCGTTTTATTTCTGACTCCTGATTTTCTGATAGGAAAAACGACGTAGGTTTTCTCATCGCGATTTTGATTTTGCTTGCAGTTTGCAATTGCTTCTCGTAGACTATACCCGGGCAAATCTTTTTGTATGGATTTTGAATGGCAAGAGTGAGAGGAGCATAGAGCCATGTTCAATATGACGAAGATTCGAGCAACGAATGGTTCGGGGAAGAGTTTCTATGCGAATCATCTGTGCTCAAACGATTATTATTCGGAGCATGAGAAAGTTCAGGGATACTGGCGGGGAGAGCTTGCGGATGCGTTCAGTCTGCAGGATAAGGTTGTGACGAGCGAGGAGTTCAGTCTGTTTCAGCGGAATGTGAATCCGAAGACGCTGGACAGACTGACGCAGAAGAATATGCCAGGCGGTCCCCGGTTCTTTGACTTTCAGGTGGCGGCTCCGAAGTCGGTTTCAGTGATGTCGATGTTCGACGAACGGTTGATCGAGGCGCATCGGGAATCGGTTCGGATTGCGATGGCGGAACTGGAACGGCTGGCGGCGGTTCGGGTGCGCGACGGCGAGAACGTTCGGACCAACAATTGTGAAACGACCGGGAAGCTGGTTTACGCAGAGTTCATGCACGATACGAGTCGCGCACTTGATCCTCAACTGCATACGCATAACGTGGTCTGCAATGTGACGCGGGCAGGCGACGGCAGGTACAAGGCGCTCGAAACGCTGGAGATGTGCCGGGCGATCCGTTACGCGGGCAAGGTCTATCACAACGAGATGGCGGCAAGATGCCGTGAACTGGGTTACGAAACAGTCGAAACACGGGATCGGAAAGGCGACGTCATCTGGTACGATCTGGCATGCGTTCCGGCTGATGTGATGGAACGGTTTTCCAAGCGGCGGCAGCAGATCGAGAAGGCGGAGGCGGAGTTCATCGCGGCGCATGGCCGGAAGCCGACATTGAGCGAGAACAATTATCTTTCGACTTCGACACGCACGGATAAGATGCTGACTTCGACAAGCGGGAAAGTCCGGGAGTTCCAGATGGGTCAGTTAGGCCATCAGGAAGAGGAACAATTATATGCGGCGGCCAGGCGCGCCAAAGAGCATGGTCCGGTTACAAGCACACTGGATCACGAAAGGACCGTGGAGGAAATCAAGAATGTGATCGATGAACTGTACGAGCGGGAGAGCGTTCTGAAGCTCGACAAGATACTGGCTGAAGCGCTGAACCGGAACCTCGGCAGGATCAAGTTGCAGGAGCTGAAAAAGGCCGTCAAAGAGATTCCGGAACTGCGGAACCTGGGCGGCAATGAGGCGAATCCGTATTATGCTCCGCAATTTGTAATTGAGCGCGAACTGTCGGCGATCGAGCTGGTGGAACAGCAGCGGGATGTTTTCGATGCGATTGCGCCGGAGTTTCAGGCGTTTCCGGGAGATCAATCACGGGTGGCGCAGGCGATGCTGATTCACGGCCTGTTGAGCTCCAAAGACCGGTTCAACCTGTTCCGCGGCGTGGCGGGCGCGGGCAAGACTTCGACCTTGCAGGAGTTCTGCAAGGGACTGCGTTCGGGAGGCGTCACGGACATCTACCTCGTCGCGCCGACGAATTCGGCGACGGACGTGCTGAAACAGGAGGGCTTCGAACAGTCGCAGACGGTGGCGGGATTCCTGCTGTCGAAGCAGAAGCCTCCGGCGGGGGCATACGTGATCATCGACGAATCGGGTTTGAATTCGCTGCGCGAAGGCGTGGAGATCCTGAAACTGGCGCGGAAGAACAACTACCGGGTGTTGTTCGTGGGCGACGCGCGGCAGCATACCGCCGTCGAATCAGGCGACTTTTTCCGGCTGCTGGTGGATTATTCGCAGATTCAGAAGTTTTCACTAACGGAGATTCACCGTCAGCGGAATGAGGAGTATCGCCGTGGAATTTTCGAGTGTGCGATGGGGCAGCATGAACAGGCATTCGAACGGTTCGACAAACAGCACTTCATTCATGAAGGCAAGCAGAAATACTTGGAGGAGGCCGCCGGGAAATACATGGAATATACGGAACAGGGGCAGTATCTGAATCGTGCGATACTGGTAGCGCCGATGCATGAGGAGTGCGATAAGCTGACGGCTTCGGTGCGCGCAAAACTGAAGGAAGCGGAGGTAATCCGAGGTGCAGGTCGCGAAACGGAGGTGTTCCGTTCATGGAACAAACCGAAAGCATGGCTGAAGGACGCTTCGAACTTCCAGCCGGGCATGACCATCGGCTTCATCCGCAACATGAAAGGTGTCGGTAACGCCGGTGAGGTAACGCGCATTGAAGCCGTAGACGGCAAGCAGTTGGTATTGGCCAACGGCAAGCGGATTTTTGCGAAGGGAGCTTCCGATTTCATTGACGTCGGGGAACTGCGCAAAATCGAACTGTGCGAGGGTGATCTGATCCAGTTCCGGGTGAACCTGAAAGCGAAAAAAATTTACAACGGGACGCTGGCGCATGTGAGCGCCGATCCCGGCAAGGTCGAAATACTTTATTCGGACGGCAGACCACGTGAGCTGATCGACATGCCGGAGAACTACGCGGCGTTCGATTACGGCTGGGTGACGACGTCGCACAAGTCGCAGGGACGGACTGCTGAAAACGTCGTGGTGGCGGCCGAGTCGCTGGATAGAAAAGCGTTCTATGTGGCGCTCAGTCGCGGGCGTAAAGAGCTGTCGCTTCACTGTCCGGACAAAGAACATTTGAAACGGAATCTTGCCAAACGGACGGGAGAACGGACAAGCATTCATGATTTGATCCGTGACCGTGAAATTCCTTCCGGGGCGATATTGCCACTTTCGGAACCGGTGCGGAAGCAGAAAGCGGAAACATTGCCGGATTTCAGTTACAAGGACATTGTGAAACGGACGAAAGTAGCGTTGCGGAAGGTCAAAGCGATGCTGAATGATACTGCGATGCTTCGGCGTATGCGGAAACATCGGGAACGTCTTTTCAATGAGTATACGCGTTTTGAAGCGGAAGAGCCTGCGGTCGGGTTGATCGGTAAGGTTATGGGGAAAATAACGGGTTTGTTCAGGAAAGCGGAAGGTGTTCCGGAACCGACGGTTGCGACTGCGCTGGAGCGTGTGCAGGACGCAGAACAGGAACAGGAGCGTGAAACGGCGCGTCTTCTGAAGCGGAAAACGTTGTGGAAGGTGTTTGAGGAAGCGTGGCGTGAGTATGTAGAAAAACGCAAGGCGTATCACGCTCTTCACGGCGGCGGGGAAGTGTTTGAACTGACGGATCGGGAAAAAACCTTCCATCAGGAACAGTTGTCGCATCGTTCCCGTGAGGAATCGCCGGAACCGCTGCCGTTCTGGATGGAGAACTGGCGTGAGACGGCGGAGTCCGAGGCCCGGAAATCGCGTGCCGTGCTGGTAAAGCGTCTGGCGGAGGAAAAACGGCAAAAGCTTGACAAGTGCTGGGCTCTTGCGGAAAAACAGTGGGATGAACTCATTTCCTCGCGGAAGAAGTTTTATGAGGAACGGCATATGAAATCGGAGTTCCGTCTCTGGCCGGAGGAAGAGGCGTTTGTTCAGGCACAGGCGGCACGCCGTGCCGACGGTCTGGAGCCGGAGGCGATTCCTGGCGAGTTGCAGAACTGGCAGGAACGTGCAGAGGATGAGGTCCGGCGGCTCATTGAGGAGCAGAAGCGGGAGCTGCTTGCGAAGTGGAAAGACGCCGCTCTCCGCTGGGAGAACTATCTTGCCGAGCGTCAGGTGTATCAGGATGAATTTTATTCCGGCAGGAAATACAAACTCTCTTCGGAGGAACAGCAGTTTGTTCAGCAGCAGAAGCTGCGTCGGAAGCATGAACTGAAACCGGAAATTCCGGAATGGCTGGACAACTGGCGGGAAAAAGCCGATGCACTTCGTCAGCGGGAATATGAGGCAGAGGCACAGTGGAAGTGGAAATGGAAAAACTTTGATGAAGTATGGGGCGTGTATCGTTCCGGAAGGGAAAAATTAAGCACCTCCGAGTCCGCTTATCAGAGGCTCGTGGAACAACGCCGGAGTGCCCATAAACTTCCTCCGGAATATCAGCAGCTTCCTGAGTGGATGCGTACAGAGGAAGTTCTGGAAATTTACCGGCGCCAGCATACGGTGGAGGAAATTCGCAATGCACTCGGGATTCATCCCGGCGATGAAGACCAGCCGATCAATCCTGTCCGGAAAACATATTATGAATCCCGAAAAGCGGAGCTGGCCGAACGGATTGTCGAATATGACCGGAATGTGATTCTGGAAAAACTCCCGGAATGGATGAAGGAACGGAATCCGGGCAAGGAACTCAAGGAAACGATTCGGAACGGCATTTACCTGAAATATCGGTGTCATGTGGAGGATGAAAAATCTCTGTCTTCCATGGATTGGCTGGAATTGCAGAATCGCAAGCTGAAAGCGAAGGCGGAATATGAAACCTATGAGTATCGTTTGCTGATTCCGCCCGCTACGCAGAAACAGATCGCGGAACTGGAGGATTTTGTCAAAGCGGCATACCTCGACTCCTGTCCGGATGACTTGAATCGGGAGGAAGCGGAAAATCTGCTCCGGGAGCTTCGGGAGGAAGAAAAACGTCAGGCGTTGGAAAAGGAGCGCCGTCTGTATCCTGTGAAGAAGTGGACACTCCGCACTCTGGAAGCGTTGCATCAGGCTGGACGCCTGAAAAAGCTGCCGGAAGGAATCTGCGAACGGGAAGCGAGGGAACTCATCAATGCGATCACCGAACACGATCCGGCAAACGAGTTTGAAAAGGGACAGATTCGCCGGGCGATATGCGACGGTTTTCTCCCTTATTCCGTTGAAAAGCGTCTGGTGAATCTGACTCAAGGAGAATGTCGGGAATTGCTGGCGCAGGCACAGAATGTGAGGAAAGGCGCTGCAATTGAGCGGGCG
>CASDPB010000033.1 GCA_949282305.1 uncultured Lentisphaeria bacterium
TCCCCAGCATGAAACCGTCCCACATATCGCACATGTTTCTGGCAATCTGTGTAGTCCAGTTGCTGTCAGGATTATGAACAATACCTCCCAGGCATACTTCCCGGCTGCCGATGTCCATAAAAAACAGCAGGCTCTCACGAACCAGTCCGAATGGAGTCAAACGTTCGACCTGAGCAAAATCCGTTGACGTGGTTACATACTGCTGCGTTTCGATGAATTGAGACCAATCTCCGCGTAATCGCCGTTCAGGATCAGGAACGATACCGTTCACTTCAAGGATATGCCGAATCGTTGTCGCACTGACATTGTATCCCAGATACCGCATTGTTCCGGCAATGTGTTCATATCCCCAATCGGGATTGCTTTTCGCCAGCTGCAGGACTTTTTCAACTATTTCCGGAGAGATGGGCTTTCTGCCCCGTTTTTTCTGTCCCTCATTGACGCTGTTGTATTTTGCTTCAACCAGATCGGAATACCATTTCCGGATTGTTCCGGGAGCCCATGTCGGCTCTATGGCGGCAAGCAGAAAATCATTCAATTCTTTGCCTTTTTGAGCCAATCGGCGTTTGTCGGATTCCGTCAGGATTGGGCGTTCCTTGCCCGTCAGCGAAGCCAGATGCTCCTCGTAGATGCGGAGCTTCTCCGCCATGTAGTCATTCATCTTCTGCATATTCACGAGAATTGTCCGCAGATCCCCGTCTTTCACATCCTGCATGAACGAAACCAGTTTATTGACTGTTTCATTGACCTGTTTACTGTTCATATTGTAATCGCTCCATCAACAATTTAACTGCTGTATTTTTCAGTTAATATACAGCTGAGGTTATCCGCTTGCGAATGCAATATGAGAATCTATGCATTTTCAAGTCTTTTGCAACACTCGGATCCAGCGACGTGTGCTTTCATAAGGAAGTTCCTTCAGTTCGCTGTATTCTTGAATCGTCAAGCCGCTGTCCCAGTTGCGCCTCCCAATAATCCCGTCCTTCGCGTCCCATGCCGTTCTCCCATTATTACGGTTTGTGGAAGAACATACCACGCTGTCTGCCTCAAATCCAGATGGGGCTGGCTGGGCGCTTACATAAAAAGAGCCGAAAAATGAGAAAACAACAAATGTGAAAACATAGCAAAAGTATTTATCCATATAGTGCATTCTCTTTTGAATTTTTACATCCGGCTCGTTTACAAGTCATGTAAGGGCGAACGTAACATCGCGCGGCAAGCTACGCAGATAGTTTGTCCTGAAGCAAAATCTTACTTCTCTTTTTTTTGAATGCCTGATATTCGTTTCTCATTTCCATATTTACAAGGAGGAAACCACTTCTGAACACCTTTATTGGGAATATAATATTTCCTTAGGAACAGGATAGTAAGAATAAAAAATAAACCTCCTGAAAGTAGAAATATTCCAGATAATAAATCTCCAATAAAACACAGTAAAATACCGCATATACTCATGCATATTCCGATAATAATAATTCCTAAGGGAGAAGATGAATTATAGAGCATAACAAATCATTCCAGTTGTTGATGTATTTTCTTTAGTGAGTCGATGATGGCTTCTATAGCGGTATAACCGTCAAATATTTTCATGCCGTCACATTTGATCACTTGACGCGGATTGCATCAGCTTTCAGGTAAAACCGTAATTGAATTAAGCAACTGTGTGGCAATCTCTCTTAACTTGGAAGCATCATCAATGATCAACGGATATCCAAACATTAATCCTATTGTTTTTTCTTTTGGGGAAGTATTTTGCAGAAACATCATGATTCTTGTCTTTTCATTCTTTTTATGTGCAATAATTTCTGTACCTTTCCATTGCTTAAAGCTAACATCCTGAATGACTTGGATATTCCAATCATCTTTCAGCGATATTGCTATATAGTTCTTCTGCCATCTGTTAAGCTTTTCAATAATAGACTCCCCATTATTGGTTAAAGATTTTTCGTGACAGAAACGAATAATAAATCCTATTCTATTTTTATATAATTGTGTGGAGTATTTCCCATTTTTTAGTTCGAACTCTATTGGAGATAGAACCTTCCAAGAAATGCCATCTAATGTATTTGATATGACATAACAACTATCCATCATGGGATATGTATGGCATCCTAGTGCCAAAAACGCAGTAAGGCACAGCAGAAAAAACACTTTATGATTGTGCTGGCCACAGAAAATGTCAGTAATCTTCAGATGCATAACTGTCATGTGCGGGAATAAATGGTTCAGTTTTTTCAGAGAAAAACAGATAATACTTTTCTCCTGCTTAATAATTTGCCTGTCAATAAGATGCAACAATGTATCATATTCTGTCAATAAGAATAAAATAGCATGAAGAAATGTGATTGCAAATCAGGAATATTTGAATGACGGATTAAAATTGACCGACGCTGGAGGATCGGCTTTCAAAGAAAGGCGATCCGGAAGCCCCTTCTTCTGCGCCCGCACCAGATGAGAAGGAATGTTGATTCCGAGTGAAGCAGAACAAAATTTCGCAGAAAAATATAAAAGAGTATTTTGGACTTTCCAACAAAAAGTCTCCAAAATACCCTTGCAGTATCACTTTTTCACGGGAACGGTTGCGCCACCATCCACATCAAACGGCGGAACCAGTCCACCGCATAATTGCCGAATAATCCGAAATGATTCTCTTCCGAAACGGAAACTCCGGCCATTTCGATCAGACTGGATCCGGCCTCCCCCATGGCCAGAGATCCCCCCAGCAGGACAATCAGAACGACAATGACATATTCCATCAGCATGGAACCTTGTTCTTTTGAAACAGACATGGGGGCTCCCTCCTGTTATTTCACCGCCTGTTCAAATGACGAACGGAATTCGGGATGTTTTTTCAGCTCACTCTCTTCCAGTTGAAATGCAAGATTTTCAAATGACAGCTCCTCCAGTTTCCGGACGCAGGCCGCCAGTTCGGTCCCGCTTGGAGCGGAATAATATTTCATCATGGATTTCCGTGCAGTGGCAAGACGTGTCAAAAGCCGGCGGCTCATCGGAATGCTTTTGCATTTCACGTTGTTCTTTTCCAGATAAAAATCGAGGTGGCGTGCGGTAATGCTTCTGGATTTGTCCAGATCAATGGAGAGCAGAATGATTTCCGCCTGGCCGAGCTGATCGGTACAAACCCTCAAGAAGGTATCACTCCCGGGATTTATGACCAGCCATTCGTTGGTGAGCGGTTCCCGTTTGCTTTCCGTATAGGAATCCACAAGCGTCCGTTCCACTTTCGCGGGAATTTCCTCGACACGGCTTCCCGATTCAAAATTCATGAAGGGGTTCATGCCGTCAAACGCATATTTTGTGACCTCGCCGGACCATTCAAACGGAAACATGCCGAATGAAAACACGCTGATGACATGAGACATAATCGCAAACGGGAAAAGCCCCAGACCGGTCAGGAATTCATAAGACTCCCGCCATCCCTCATACGGAGTATAGAGAGAAGAAATCTTGCGAACCTGCCAGACCTCTACCTTAATGTTTTCCATCTGTTCCAATGTTACTTTGAATGAGGAGGAATCGGGAATTTCCTTGTCCGTCGTCAAAATGTACTGCTTGCTCAGAACGGTTCTTGAATTTTCCGGGGTCTCCTTGGTGATGTCTTCCAGATGATTCGCACATCCAGCGGCAAGAAGGGAAACCAATGCCGCTGTTCCAGCCGATAAGATTTTCCTGTTCATGTCTGTATTCACTCCTGTATTGTTATTTTTGCACTTTGACGAATTCTCCGATGAATTTTCCGGACTCGTCCGTTCCGGTCTGCTTCCATTCCCATTCGCTCTCAAGGCGATATTCCCCGTGATCCAGGGGAAGGACTTTGCTGATTCCAAGCACCTTGCGGCTGCCGTCCTCCAGGCGTCCGGTATGAACGATGTAATTCAAGGCGGCAACCACCTGATTACGGATCGCATTGAGCGGGAGGTCAAACCCGGCATACATGACGCAGGTTTCCAGGCGCAGCAGACTGTCGTATGCGTTGTTCGCGTGAATCGTGGACATTGATCCGGAATGCCCTGTATTCATCGCCTGAAGCAGATCCAATGCCTCGGCCCCGCGAATTTCTCCGAGGATGATGCGGTCAGGACGCAAACGCAATGCCGAATGCAGTAAATCGCGGAATGTCACTTCTCCTTTGCCGTCCTTGTCCGGACGGCGGGTTTCAAACGGCACAAGGTGTGGCTGGCGGAGTTGAAGTTCGCAGGAATCTTCAATCGTCAGAATGCGGTCGGCCGGATCTATATACGAACTCAACACATTGAGTATGGATGTTTTCCCGGACGATGTCGCCCCGCAGATCAGTATGTTCATCCGCTTTTGCACCAGAAGTTTGAGATAGTCCAGCATCTCCTGTGAAATGCTCTGCCAGCTCACCAGGCTTTCCGGAGAAAGGGAATCGGCCCGGAATTTCCGGATGGAAACAACCGTTCCACAACGGGAAAGCGGCGGAATCACAATATGAACTCGGGAACCGTCCGGCAAGCGGGCATCAAGACGGGGGTATTCATCGTTCAGAACACGGCCGACTGACTTCGCAATATTGTTCGCAGCGGCTTGAAGCGCCGGTTCGCTGGGAAATTTCGATTCGATTTTGACAACTCTGCCGCCTTTTTCAATATAAATATTTTCCGGCCCGTTAATCATAATTTCGCTGACAAGCGGGTCGTCAAGCCAGGGTTTAACCGGTTCCAGAAACATGGCCAGGTAAGAAATCCCATTCATATTCATCCGCTCCTTATGCCAGAAGTTTTTTCAATTTTCTGCATTCAGCTTCCGCTTCTCCTGCGGGGAAACAATTGCAAATGAGTTTGGCATGACTGAAATCCAGCAGGACGGGAGACCCGTCATCCCGCAGTCCGAGATTCGACTTCCGGATATCACCATGCAAAATAAATCGTCTATGCAAATAGTCAAGCGCTCTGAAAAAACCGGCTGTCCTTCTCCGTTTCCCGATCACGTCCCCTGTATGACACCATTCCATTACACAGTATGGTGAATCGCCAACATCACTGGCGAAAACTTCCGGAAGGTTCGGGTGTTTCATTTGGCGCAGCCATTCAAGTTCGTTCCGGAAACGGGATTCGCCTCCGGGAACGGGAATTTTCACGGCACAGGGCCGCCCCCGGAAATCAGCCAGATACACCTGAGACGTACTCCCCTTTGCGATGAAGCGCTTCAGTTTCGCGCCGTGAATCACGGGCGGCTCTCTCAACAGTCTTTCATCAAGCGGCATTCTTCCACAGAAAACATTCCTGACAAATTCCGGAAGGCCTGAACCTTGCCGGAACAGAACGCTGCATTCCCACCAGTCTCTGAGCACGGCGTCAAAAACATCGGCTTTGAGAGATGGGCGAATATCCGCCAGCAATGCCGTCAATCTGACCGCCGCCGCCCATTGCCAGTCCAAAAAGCCGACCTGGCCGCTGAAAACGGCAGCACGCCGATCCGGGCGGAACAGCAGAAAAAAATCCAGCGGACAGAAGCCGGAGAATTCTATCTGCACAGGATGAATCCGGAGCCATTCAAGTTCCATGCTGATTTGAACGGCATATGACTCAAAGGCGGTCTGCGGCGATTCAAACCCACGGCAAAGCGCGGGGAGAAGCTCATTCAGTTGGCGGAGTAACATCGTACTCGTCCTCCTCTTCTTCCTCCGGCTGCGCCGGAGTTTCGGCTTCTTCCCGGCTGACATCGGGAGTGATTTCCGGAAGTTTCCCGAAGGCAATGACAATGGCGGTGGCATTGTCGATTCCACCGTGTTTCAGAGAAGCGTCTATCAGGTCCCTCGCCTTCTGTTCCGGTGCGGAGACTGTGCTTAGAATCTGTTTTATCTCCAGTTCAGGGAGCTGGCGGGAAACACCGTCTGAACAGAGTAAATAAAGATCGTTGTCCATGAGTTCCAGATCCTGGGTCTCGAGAAAAAATTTCGGGCCGCACCCTGCGACGTTGGTCAGGACGCCCTGCAGATGCTTTGCCAGTTTCTCCTCTGCCACTCCCATCGCGGAGGCAATGGTATGATCCGTGGTAAGCAGCTCCAATTCTCTGCCTCTCAGCCGATAACAACGGCTGTCTCCGGCAGAAAACAGCATTCCCAAAGTCGGCTGAAACGGAGAAAGAGCAATCCCGACAATAGTGGCGCCCATGCCGCGCATATTGTTCTCCGCTGCAAATTTCTGAATTCCGGCGTTTGCCTGATAGGAAAATTTCACCATCGCAGAGAGATTTTTCAAAGGAGAAAGCACAGCTTTCGAGAGGGTCTGAACAACGATGGCACTTGCCCGTTCGCCGCCGTCCCCGCCGCCCATGCCGTCGGAGACGACGAACAATCCCCCCGAAGGCTGGCAGGTGTAAGAGTCCTGATTTTCCTTGCGGGCCAATCCCGTATCGGTATATGCCCCGGCATGAAAGTATTTTTTCTGGAACAGAAGAAACGGCATAGCTTGTCACCTTGGATATTTCTTGAATCCCCACATGCGGCGCACCACGGGATCTCCGGGGATGCCTTGGCGGAGAATGGAATCTCTGATTTCAATTTTCTGTTCGTCGGAGGCGGTATTGTATTCCCGTCCCAGCTGAATCAGCGGAAGCCGCATTTTCTTGAAGTCGCGGGCAAAGGATTCCATATCCGATTCCTTGACTTCCCCGCCCATCAGGAAAATGGCGATGGCTTTGCTTAAGATAGATTCCCGCAACGACTTGGAATCCTCGGCAGTGAAATACTTTGCTGCCAGTTTGTTCCGGAATTCAAGCACCTCTCCGGTACTTTCATAGAGACGCTGGAAAGCGCCGGCATGCAGCCAGTCGTTGTGTTTCTGATCAGCGAAGGTCCGGAAGGTTTGAATCGCTCCGAGCAGATTCCTGAATTTGGCGATTTCAGGACGGAACTGGAACTCCGAATACACCGATTGATCATAAGGGGCCGGAAGCGCATAGATGAATTCAAAGAATCCTTCGATCCCGAGAACACGGTCGTATTCCCCCGCAGGCTCCGTCCTGAGACGGGAAGGCATCTTCTTTTCAAAGGCATCACAGGAAAATACTTTCTTCATAACATCCTGATTTTGAAATATTGATACGCATTCCGGCAGGGAGGTATCCTTGTCCAGTCCTGCCTCGTTCAAATTGCGGATCAGCGGACGCAGATTGGCCGCGACGGCAAGGATGATGTCGAATTGCCGCTCCTGCTGTTTCCTGAGCGTGGCGATATTCGCGTTGACGACGCATTGCTCCAATGTCGGGAGATCCAGACGGATCGAGTCGAGTTTTTCAAATTCCAGCTGCTGGACCGCAATCATGGCACGCTTGATCTGTTTTCCGGTCCTCTGCAGCATCGCCAGGGGAACCATGCAGCTTTCGATTCGGATGCGGATGTTCGGCTCGGCATGCTGCTTCAAATCATCCAAATCGCTCAGGACCATGGCAAGATTGTCCGATTCGGACTCGATTCTTGCGAGAATGCCCTCCAGTTTTTCCAAATACAGCAGGTTGTCCTCGATCTGCTTGCAGAGGATCACCGAGTCCGCCAGAAGTTTTTTCAAATAGAGGGGAGGCTTTTGCGAGAAGAGTTTTTCAATCCCACCGATGACTTTTACGGATTGTTTCAAATCGGCGAGATTTTTCTGGTTCCGGTCGTCGCGCATGGAAGTTTCCGCCAGAAGATACGCATCCAGCAGTTTTTTAACGGTGAACGCTTCCTTCCGCATTTCCGGCGCGGTGGTGTCGTTCCATCCCCACACATTGGGGTCGGCGTCGGTAATCATGCCCAGAATGTGAGAGGCTTCGATCCAATTGCCGGAATTCAGCGCCGACTTAGCCTTTCCCCAGTTGGCATAAATCTTTTCCCATACGGCGATGGACTGGTCAAGTTCGTTGTAAGCGATTTCATTCGTGTCCGCACCGCGACGCGAACGCGATTCCTTCAGAAATTCACGCGCCTGCTCGAACCGTTCGGCCGCCGCTTCGCGCCTGGCGTAATTCAAATACGTGTCCGAAGACGATTTGACTCCCATCCAGAGCCAGTTCAATACCAGAACAATGAAAATGGTTCCGGCAACGATGCCGAGGCTGGACCATATTCTGATTTTTGCATGCTCAATGGTTCCGTCCACGAATTTGAAGTCGACAAAGGAGATGCTGATTACATCGTCGTCCACCAGCAGGCGCTCCGTACTGGAGGAGAGTTTCGTGCCGTTTACAAACGTGCCGTTCTTACTGCCGAGGTCGCGGAGCCAGCAGCCATCCGCCTTGCTGTTGAATTCGACATGACGCTGCGAAACGAGCTGTTCGTCGATGATGATATCGCAGCCGGGGGCGGAGCCGACCACCATTCTGGGATTGTCAAGCCGGATCGACTGTCCTTTTTTGTCGGTGTTGAGATACACCAGCTCATGCCGTGCGGCGTTGGACGTTTTGAGTTTTTCCACATAAAGTGTACAGTTGCCAATGGAGAACTGATCATCTGCGGCGAGGTTTTTTTCCTGAATTTTCCGTGCCTTGTAGAAAATCCCATTCCGGCTTCCGGTATCGCGCAGGCACAACCGCCCCTTGCGCATCAAAATGACGGCGTGATGCCCGCTGGCGACATTGTCCTCTTTGGGAATCACCCAGGTGCAGTCCGCACTTCTGCCGATGGTGATGGTATCGGAAGCGGAGAGATCGGAAACCTCGTACAACACCTTGTGATTGAATTCAAGGCGAAGGCTCAATCGTTCCGGTGCCGACTTCTTCAGGGAAAGACCTCGCACCACGGTATGGTGGAAATGATGGAACGTCTCGCGGGAGAACATTCGTTTGAATATACTGCTTTTCGAATGGCTTACTCCCATACATTCCTCCTGAGTGTGAAATAGCGCAGGTCGTCAGGAGAGGAAAAAACGGTTTTGCATAATTCCAGAACCGCACTCTCCTGCTGATGGTCATTTTTCAGATTTGCCTCGTAGTATTGGATTTTCTGGCTGTTGTACCAGATGGTCTGCATGGAACGGAGACGCCGCAGCTGCGTAAGCGCGTTCTGCATCAGTGCCTGATTGCGGCTTTTGACACTTTCCATCAGGGTATTCTGAAGCAGCAGATAAGTTCTTGCCCATTCAAACGGAGCTTGTTTTGCCAGGTGTTTTGATACTTCGTCCAGCATTACGGAAGTATCGGCTCCCCCTTTATAATCCGGATTCCCTTCCCAATGCCCCTGCAGATACTGTGTGGAAAATTTCAGGAACGGCGTGTTGGAAATGAAATTCTGCCCGCGGGCACGCTCAGAAACCAGAGTTTCCGCCATTCTCATGTATGCCTGATCTCCGGTGCGGAAAAACAGAATTTCCCCATACCAGGATTCGTTGTCCGCCTCGCGGCGGTACTCGACGCTCAGGCAGGGCAGACCGTTTTCAGACCCGATGAAAAAGACATCGGAAATCTGCGCCAGATTCCATCTTTTATTCTCTTTCTGCAGATCACTCAGCATAGAGGAAAACACCTGTTTCCGCTCCTTGTAAAGAAAATCGATGGATTGTTTTTGAATGAAGATAATCCGAAGCGGAACCGAGGCGTCTTTCCCGAACCACGTGTTGATGGTGATTCTTCCTTGTTTCTGTTCCACTCTGGTTTTTCCCTTGATGCTTGGATATGCCAGCGAAAAAGCTCCGGCCTTGTGTCCGCCGCTGCCCGGATCGGTGAAAGCTCCGAGTTCATAGCCGTCCGAGCCGACCGGCCAGGTCAGGTTCACTTCCTGGGGCGACGATTTCAGGGAATAAAGCAATACCAGCACGGCAATCGCGCCGATGCCGCCGAGAATATATTTGAACAGTTTTCCCGTGGAGCGCTTGCGATCCGCATTGCGCAGAAGATTCATCTCCTCCAGACTGGCAAGACGGGTGCGCATCACATCCGTTTTCTGGATTTCCTCCCCGTTCCCGGAAGTCGATATCTGTTGCGGTTCCGGACTGTTTTCCTCGTCTTTCCCCGGAATTGCCGTTTTGTTCCGGTCATCGGAGCGGGAATCCGCATCGCCGGCGGCCTGCTGCCGCGGAATCGCCGTTTTGTCCGGATCGTCAGCATCCTCGGGCGGAGGCGCGGCGGGAATGACGGTTTTCTTTTCTTCGTCTCCGGAAGTCGGACTCTCCTCCTGAATGTTCAAACGGATTTCCACTTTTTTCCCAAGACAAAGCACATCGCCGTCGTCCATTTTTCTTCGGCTTCCCAAAGGACTGCCCTGGAAAATTGTGCCGTGAGAACTCAAGTTTTCCGCAAAAATCCCTTCCGGTGTCACATCAAGTTTCAGATGTTTTCCGGAAACATCCGGTTCAGTAAGATGAATGTCCGCGGAATGGGAACGTCCAGCGATGTGTTCTCCCGGAGACAATTCCCCTTCCTGTGTTTTTTCGTGATCGACGTATATGAGATATCTGATCATGTGATTTCTCCCTTAAAACATTCCTGCCATACCGGAAGATTGAACCCGAAGATAGATCGGCACGAAAATGATGATGAATACCGAGGGCATGATAAACAAAGCCATCGGGATCATCATGAGCGAAGGTGCGCGCTGTGCCTTGCGCTCCGCCGCCGCGACTCTGACGCGCCGCATTTCTTCTGCATTGATCCGCAACGTATCGGTGATGGATGCGCCCATTTCGGTTCCCTGAATCACGGCATTGACCATGCTTCGGAATTCATCAATGCAAAGCCGGTCCGCCATGGCTTTCAGAGCATCGTTCCGGTTGTTGCCGAGTTCGAGCATCTTCAGCGTGACGCCGAACTCCTGTGTCAGAGGAGAAACTTCCGAATGCTCCACATAGTAGCGGATGGCGGCGGAAAAATCCAGTCCCGCGGTCATCGCGGAGGAAATCAGGTCGATGGAGAAGGGGAGGGCGCGGCGGATGGAAGTCTGCCTTTCCTGTGCAAGATTCTGAATCTGCACAATCGGAATCAGCCATCCGGTGAAACCGGCAATAAAGATCGCCGTAACGACATATGAGAGATCCATTTCGAGAAGCAGCATAAATACGATTCCGCATGCGGCGAGCAAAACAGCCCAGAGAAGCTGAGCGCCGAAAACATCCGCCGGATCAAGCGGCAGGGCCGCCAGCTTCAGGTCTTTGGCGATGGCTTCGCTCTTGCTCCGGAAGAGCTGTTTCATGCCCGAACCGAGCGTATCCTTCAGAATCTTGATCTCACCGTAAAACTCCCGGAAGGTAAACGGCAGACGCGGATCGGAATAACCTCCTCTGTTCCTGTTCTTCCCGGAAAAATAGAATTTCAGTCCGACCACCAGCAGAAACGAGGAAAGAAAGCTCAACAGGCGCGCCAGCAGCAGATAGACTTGTTCATCCATGATTCGGCCTCCTTTCCTGTTTTATATTTCGACCGTGACGATTTTTTTAATGAAAAGATACCCGATGGTTTCCAGAATCAGCACCACGCAGATTGCCGCCCACCCGAGCACGGTGGTGACCAGCGGCAGCATCAGCTGCCGGTCCAGCAGATAAAGAATCACGAACGCCATGAGAGGCGCGCAGGCCATGATGATGGATTCAAACTTGCCCTGTGCGGTCAGAGTGTTGATCTTGTCCTCCATGATGGAACGCTGGCGGATCGTGTCGATGATCTTGTCCAGAATGTCCGAGAGACTTCCTCCGGTCTGCTGGGAGATGCCGACCGCCGTGACGAAAAGTTTCAGATTGTCATCCGGCATCCGTTTTTCCAGCCGGACAAGCGCTTCGGTCAGATCGACGCCGAGACGATATTCATAAAGTGTCATGGAAATTTCCTCCTGCATGACCCCCCCGATGTCGCGCCCGACAACTTCCAGCGCCTGCGGAAGCGCCACGCCGGAACGCATGCCGTTGTTCAGACCGAGCACCACATCCAGCAGACGGCTCTTAAACGCCAGGTTGCGCTTTTTCACCTTGTTCTTATAATACAGAAGCGGAAGCGCATACGCGGCTCCTGCCGCCATCAGCATGACAACCGGAACCGCCCACACCGAGACGCCCGCCACCAGCAGCAGGCAAAGCATGATCAATGCGCCGACGGTGGCAAAGCAGATTTGAATTTTCCGGAGTTTGGGTTTGGAGATGAAATATTCCAGCTGCGTCCGTCCGTCCCAGCCGCCGGAACGCTCCGCTCCGCTGTGATCCAGATCGGAGAACAGCGTGCGGCAGAGAATGTAGCAGATGCCGGACACCGCGGCAAACACCATGAGAAGAACGAACCAGTGCATCAATGATTTCCTCCTTATACCCGGGGCACAAACACGGACATGTCGAGTTTGAGATCGCCTTTCTGGCGAAGTCTTTCCACAAAGGCCGGAATATTTCCCGTAGGATAATATTCCCCGACGATTTTCCCGTTTTCATCATATCCGGTCTGCTTGTAAACAAAAATATCATGCATCAGCACAATGTCTTTTTCCCGTCCGGTAATTTCGGAAATCTGCACAATTTTGCGCGATCCGTCGGGCAGGCGGTTCTGCTGAATAATCAGATTGACGGCGGAGGCGATCTGCTCGCGGATGGCGGTGATCGGGAAATCAATTCCCGACATCAGCACCATGTTTTCCAGGCGGGAAATCGCATCCCGGGGCGAGTTTGCGTGGCAGGTTGTGAGCGAACCGTCGTGTCCGGTGTTCATTGCCTGAAGCATGTCCATGGCTTCCGCACCGCGGCATTCCCCTACGATGATCCGGTCGGGCCGCATGCGCAGCGCGTTGATGACCAGATCCCGGATCTGAATTCGTCCCTTCCCTTCAATGTTCGCCGGGCGCGATTCCAGCGACACCAGGTTGCGGTGGGAAAGTTTCAGTTCGGCGGAGTCCTCGATGGTAATGACGCGTTCATCCGCAGGGATGTACTGCGAAAGCACGTTGAGCAGCGTCGTTTTGCCCGATCCGGTTCCGCCGGAAACCAGAATGTTCTGAGCGGCGCGTACTGCCTCCCGCAGAAACAGGTCAATGCCGGGGGTCATGCTTCCGAAGGCGATCAGGTCCTCGGCGGTCAGCTTCTTTTTCGCAAACTTCCGGATCGTCACCGCCGCGCCGCGGAGCGAAAGAGGAGAGATGATCGCATTGACGCGTGAGCCGTCCGGAAGACGGGCGTCCACCATGGGACTGGCATCGTCAATGTGACGTCCAAGAGGCTCGACAATGCGCTGAATAATCGTATGAAGGTGTTTGTCGTTGAAAAAACGCGCTCCGGTTTCGTAAATGCGGCCGTGGCTTTCCACAAAAATCAGGTCCGGACCGTTGACCATGATTTCGTCCACCTTGTCGGAACGCAGCAGAGGGGAAATCGGACCATAACCGGTGAGTTCGTCCAGCAGAGACTCCCGCAGTTTTTCCAACGGAATGGTGTGCGGTAATTCGTGGCGCAGCTCTTTGAGCGACAGGTCAAGCGCGGCAAGCAGTTTTTCACGCATTTCATCATTTGCAATCTGCTTGGTCGCTATTTCCTGAAGATTCAATTTCCCCAGCACATAATTGTGAATCCGGGTTTTTAGAGCCATCAGTTCGTCCGTGTAGAGAACGTTGGTGTCATCAAAATCAAACGTGCGGGAGACGCTCTTTTCCCCTTCGATCGCCGATTGCTTCGGCGGAGCGGAAAAAGCCGATTTCACCAGCCGGAGCTGGAACGGGCCAATGGAAACAGAATCGCTCAAGCTGAATTCCGTGGCCGAGGTAATCGGTCCGTTTTGATTTCTTGTTCCGATTCCGCTGCCGAGGTCGGAGATGAAGAATGTTTCCGGCCCGCCGAAAAGTTTCGCGTGCTTTCTCGAGACCGAACTTTCCGGAAGACGGATATCGCAGTTGTCGGAACGCCCGATCAGCCATTCGCCCTCTTTGCTTCCGAGATCGATATGGCGGGCTGTTCCGTTTGCCTCGATGATTTGCAGAAACATTCTTTCACCTCATTTCCGAATTAGAACCAGCGTTCCCAGAAGCTTTTCTTCTCATCGGCTTCCCGGGTGCGCTGCCGGTTGCTTTTCCCGGATTCATCCAGCGTGTCCGCAGTTTCGGCGGAAGGCGGCATCTTCAGAGGCGGCGTCCGTCCGGCGACCTGCGGATAGACCAGAAGCAGCACCTGATTGTCGTTGAAGGAGTCGGTCGATTCGGCGCAGATCCAGTTCAGCACCGGGACCTTGCGGAGGAACGGAATGCCGGAGGGTCCGGAACTTTCCTCGATCATATCCTTCATGCCGCCCAGCGCCACGGTTTCGCCGAGTTTTGCGACGACTGTCGTGGAAACCTTGGTCTGTTTGAGATCGTAGTCGTTGTTCTCCTGAAGCGCGGGAGTGCTGATTTCAATCTGCAGGTCAAGTTTGACGCGGTCGTTGCCGATCAAACCGCCTTTGGCGCGCATGATGAACCCGTAGGGAACGTCGTTCAGCGTTCCGGTTCCGCCGGCGCCGCCGTAGACGCGGACTTTCAGCGTGCCGCCTTCATGCAGGACCTTGAACTCGTTGGATTCATTGCTCATGAAACTCAGGTGTCCGGCACGGTGGAAGCGCTTGCAGCCGCTTTCCGCCATCAGATTCAGAATGGTGCTGACATCGGCTCCGAGATTGTAGCTCTGATTGGTTCCGCCGTTGAAAATGGTGGAGAAGTTGAACCCCTGCGCGATGTTCACACCGCCTTTCAGCAGATTCGCTCCGACCGCGCTGGTATCGGCCTGCTTGACGCCGACGAATACCACGCCGACATCCAGAAGCGTCGGCTTGATGACGACTTTGCTGATGAATTTCACCGGCTTGCTCCTGTCCTTGCCGTCGAGGGAGATCCAGTCCTGCGTGGAAATCAGCTGCCGGATGGTGGTCAGATCCTCCTGGCAGTAAACGGAGCCACGCAGAATCAGCGTGTCCTTTTCGTTCTGCAGAGACAATGTGCCCGGGGAAAGGTCGGTGATATCCTGAACCACCTTGAAACCGGATTTTTCAAACAGTTTTTTCAGGGACAGCATGATCTCCGGCGCGGGGCGGAAGATCGTCAGATTGGTGACGTTGGCGCCGTATCCGGGAAGAACTTTGAGCAGCGTTTCCCATCCTTCAATACTGGAAACCTCGCCTTTCAGGACGACTCTGTTGCCGTTGATGCTGATTTCGACTTCCGGAACGCTGTCCAGATCCCGCCGCAGCGCGTTGAACACTTCGCGCACATTGTCATTGACCGTAACCGTGTAAAGTTTTGCGACCGTTCCTGCTGTGATGTGCAGATCGGATTTCCCGACGGCAAGACCGGTCACGCGGATCTGATCGTTCGCGATCGGTTCGGCGGAGATGATCCCCCGGTCGGTGATATTGATGTCGGTCGCCCGGAAACCGGGTGTCAGAATGACGATTCCTTTCAGCGGGACAAAGACTTTTTCACTGTCCGCGGCCATTGCTCCAACGGCCACACCCGCCACTGCGATCAGAGCGAAGATTTTCTTTAACATGGCGAACTCCTTGTGGTTAAGTTACTTTTTGGGTGTTTTGGGTATATTGACTACATCAAGGTCGTTGACCATCGAACTGAAGGTTTCCGGCGTCACCATTCCGGCGTCCATCCGGTTCAGCGCGGTCGGGTCGTTGGCCCTGCGCAGCACGGGAGTCAGCTCCGCGATCCGCGACGCGGCGATCAGCGCCTGCGCCTGCTGCGGCGGCAGAAGCACGATGATCACCCCGTCCATATTCTGATCCCGCTTTCCGGACGGGATTTCCAGCACCCGGACCTTCGGGAACAGTACCATCGTCACATCCTTCTTGCCGGGAGGCACCCCCGCGCCGCCTTTGAAGTCGAGCTTGAATGTGCCGACAATCGCCACCTCGTCGCCGCTCTGCAGAAGCGATGCCATGGCCTTGTCCGCGATCTGGATGGCGACCGCCCACTCCCCTTCGCCGACCACATTGCTCATTCCCTGGGAAAGTCCCACGTCCTGAATGAAAATGTAGTTGCCTTTCTGCACCGGCTGCTTCAGGCGCTGTCCGACGATCATGGACGAGCGGTTCCATTTAATGGCCTGTGCCGGCACGGCGGAGAGCGGAACCTCCTTGGGCATGAAGAAACCCTCCGCGATCACCTCTCCGGCCGACAGGTCGCGGGTCGCCGCCACAATTTTCACTGTCTCCTCGACCTTGGCCGTGCTGGTCGAGATGATTTTGCTTACGGCGAACACAGCTGCCAGCCCCAGCAGCACCGCAAGAATCAGGGGAATGGAATTTTTCATTTACCGTTGTTCCTTATGTTGATTCATGTTTTTCTTTTTATTTCAATCCTTCCAGCGCTTTTCCGCGCCGCCTGGCGTTGGCGTTACCCTGTTCTGCGGCTTTCTCATACCAGTACTTCGCCCTGCCGACATTGATCGGCACTCCGATTCCGTTTTCGTAACTGTATCCGAGCTGATATTGCGCGTCGGGATGTCCGGCCTGCGCCGCTGCAGTAAAATATGTAATCATTCTCGTGTAATCCACAGGCTCGTTTCCATCTCCGTCCTTGTATGCCATCCCGAGCCGGAACAGTGCGTCCGGATTTTTCTGATCCGCGGATTTCTTATACCATTCGATCGCCTTTCTGATATCCCGGTCCAGGCCGCCGCGTCCTTTTTCATAAAACAATCCCACCTGATATTGGGCCTTCGCATGATTCATCGGCGGTTCCGCCGCCTCTTGATAACAGGCTAGGGCGTCCGTGTCACTGGAGAACCAGCGGCCTTTTCCCTGCTCGTGCATCTGCCCGAGCCGGAACGTCGCTTCCGGATGCCCCTTTGCGACGGCCTCTTTCAGTTTTTCCACGGCGTCTTTGTTGTCGCCGTTCCGTATCAGTTTTTCCGCTTCGGCAAATTCCGCTTCGCCGGGAAGAGCGGTCCGCTGTTTCCGTTCAAGAACGATTCTGTGGATGGATTCAGGCTGCAGTTCCGGGATCTGGACAATGGATTCCTTGCCGCCTGAAATTCTCCATCTCAATGTGTATGTTTTGAACGGAGCAAGCGGGATATTCTTTTTCAGAGGCTCCCAGATCCCGAACAGATTGATGGAGATATTGTCTTTGATTTCCGTTGCGATTTCCAGAGCTGCATCCTTTTCCGAAAGATAGATTTCAGCGGAGCTTTTCGCCTGATCCTGCGCAATTTTCAAACTCTGAACCGCCGGGCGGATTCCCGTTCCCCGCAGCGACAGAGTATGAGTGGTCCGGGTCACTTCCATTTTATACGGGAATTTGGTGATTTTATTCCATGCGCCGTCATCGACGCGAAGCTCCACACCCCTGTTCTTCAGAAATTCCAGCAGCTTGGCACTGCCGTAAACCCGCACCGTGCAGACACATATGTCATGCGGAAGATCGATCTTGACGCCGGTGATCGTCCTTCTGTCCGAAACCGGAAACGCCCTTTCCACCGACTTGAACCCCGGAGCCGATACGGAAAGTTTGTATTGCCCCGCCGGAACATTGAATTGCACTTTTCCGGTGACCGGGACTCGCTGTGAGGCCAGTTCCCGCCCGCTTTCGTTCCGCAAAACGGCTTGTGCTCCGATCGGAGTGATTTCTGCGAAAACAGTGATTTTTTTCACTTCTGATGTCTGCATATTTGTTTTCTGCGATCCGGCAGAACGGGATCGTTCAGCGTCTGTACGACGCTGCTCCGCCCGTTTGCGTTCGGCTTCGCGGCGTTCCCGCTCCAGCTGATGCTGTTCTTCCTCAAGTTTGCGCTTTTCCTCTGCCAGGCGCGCGGAATCCTGTGAGGAAGACGTTGCCGGTCTGTTTTGATTGGACCGGTTCCTTGTCTCCTGCGCCGGGGCTGTCTGCTGAGGCGCCGCTGCTCCGCCCGGTTTCTCTGCTGGTGAGGTATCAAGGGCAAAAACGCCCGGAGAATTGGAATGGCCGGAAAGCTCCTGCGTGTCCTGTCCCGTCTGCGTGGAAATTGGAACATTCGGAATGGCCGGAGGTGCGGTCAGGATCAGTGTGACCGGCAGTCCGATGAATAACAGTGTCATCAGCACGAGCACTCCGTAAAAAATCCGGATGTCCCTGTGCATCGCGTCGATCATGCGGGCGCAAACCGGAATTTTACGCAGAGAGGTTTCCAGTTTCAGCAGCACATGCCGCATCAGCCAGGTCGAAACGGGATTGCCGGTGGTCGGAGTCAGCGAAGCCGTGCTGTAATTTCCGGCTCCGGATTGTTCCAGAAGTTCCCGGATACTTTTTTGAGAGTCGAAATTAGGCGGCAGAATATTCAGCGCGTGGATTTCCTTCAGCAGTTCCGCCGCGCTGTGCTGACGCTGTTTCGCCTGTTTCGACAACATTTTCATGACCAGGTGCGCGGTCTGCGGAGAGATGGAATCCACCAGCGAGCGGGGATCGGGAACCGGATCGGAAACCAATTTTGTCAGAATATCATATGTGCTTTTCCCGGGATACGGAATTTCTCCGGTAAGCATTTCATACAATGTTGCGCCTAGGCTGTAGATATCGGCGCGAACATCCACGGAATGGGCGTCCTGCGCCTGTTCCGGAGCAAGATACGCCGGAGTTCCCATCATGATGTGGGATTTGGTCAGCTGAACATTTTCGTCCGTGCTTTTGGCGATCCCGAGGTCGGCCAGTTTGACTTCGCCGCGCCGGGTCAGCATCACGTTGTCCGGTTTGATGTCGCGATGAACGATCTTTTGTTCGGCAACGGCTTTCAGCGCTTCCGCCACCGCTTCGGCTATGATGACCGCGTGGATTTCGCTGAGACGCGGAATGGTATGCAGCACATTGCGGACGGTTCCCCCGTCCACATATTCCATAATGATATAGCAGAGTCCGCTGTCGGATTCGTCGCCGACGTCCAGCACATTGACGATGTTCGGGTGGCTGATCGAACATGCCATCTTCGCTTCCTGAATAAAGCGTTTGACGAATTCGCCGCCGCGTTTGTAAAGAGCGCCGGAAAGGACTTTTGCCGCGCGGAAAACGCCAAGCGTTTCATGCCGTACCAGATAGACGCTGCCCATGCCTCCCTGACCGAGTTTCCTGACAATGATGTAGCGGTCGATCCGGTCGCCCGGCTGCAAATCATCCTCGCAGGAATTCTGCTCCGGTTCCGGTGGATTTTCCTGAATCATAGTCACATCGATCTGATACGGATTGACGGGAACGCTGACCATGGTAAGCTCGGTTCTGTTCCGTCCGGCATCCGGGGCGGAGTCTTTCCGGCCGGGGGCGTCGACCATGGTAAGCTCGGTCCTGCCCCATTCGGCGTCCGGGGCGGAGGCTTTCCGGCCGGGAGCGTCGACCATGGTGACTTCGGTGGGATACTTTGTTTCATTCTCCGATGACGAAACGGCGGAGACCGTCTCCGGACGCACCGATGCCGGGGAGACGGTATCCGAAGACGGGTTCTGGTTCTTTTTCCGTGTTTCGTTCTCGTTCATGACTTCTTTTCATCCTTCAGCGATCCCCAGGCAAAGCCGGTGAGCGACACATCCTCCCGCCAGTATTGCACCAGTATCCGTTCTTTGCCTTTGCTCCACAGTTCGAGAGATTTCCATTGAATCCGGTCGTACTCGACCGCTTTCAGCTTTTTCCACCCCTGTTTCCGCAAAGCCAGATCAAAAATCCTTTTTGCCGCGGTGTAGGCAAGCGGCATGGTTCCGTATTGCCGCCATGTTTTCCCGTCTGCGGTTTCATCGGCGGAAAGCTGCGCTTCCGCCGGGAGCCGGATGTCCGCAGCGACGGCGGCGCCCACAAGACAAACCATGCAGAACAATGTCGAAAACCGTTTCATTCTCATTTGCTCCATGCCTCGAATTGCGGGTTTCGGGTATACTCTGCACCGTTGCAGACGGAGAGCGTCCCCGGCCTGTCTCCGGGGACTCCCTCACGGTTGATGAACGCCGTGCGGTACTCCGCATACCACAACGGGCCGCCCTGTGCGAGTTCACGGCCCGATTTCTCTCGGACATCGTAATTTGCGCGCATCAGCACGCTGTGGGTGTCCGGCTCCTCGACCTCCCGCGACTTGAACGAAAGATTGTCCCACAACTTTTTATCCGGAGCCGTACCGATGTCGGCGAAAAGCTGAATCACCCCTTTCCGGCATCCCACGGCCCAGACCGGCAGGACCATCTTGAGTTTCGCCGCACCGCGCACGACGGAATACCAGTCCGCCTTCGTTTTGTGGGATGCAAACGATTCAACTTTCGTTCCCTCAGCGAATTCTCCGTCCGGGAAAAAAGTTTTCGAGGCGTTGTTCTTCACCGCGTCATCGTCCTTCTGCTCGTACCGGCTGCCGGAGAGCCAAACCGCGAGACGGTCGGCGGCGGTCAGTCTGTTGCGTCCGAGCGCCAGATCGCCGAGCAGATAGATCCCGCTGAAAAAAGCGATATACAGCGGAATCACGAGGATCGTTTCCATCAGAACCGATCCCCGTTCCGTCATCATTTTTTTCAGCGTGGTCATCATTCCTGTCCGCCTTTTACGCCATGGATATAGTCGGAATATTGGCTTCCGACTTTGGCATCCTTGTCCGTATCGTCCCGGAACCGCTTCTGAATAGCAGAGAAATCCTCATCCGGCAATGGAGCCATGACATAGGACATCAGGGCGAATTGTTTGGTGACGGCGCGGGAGAATGTAACAACCATCATCACCGCGCCTCCTGCAATCAGGACGCAGAGAAGCACATATTCCATCGTAACGGCCCCGGAACCGCTGAAAACGAGACGACGGAAAAATCCGGCTTTGCGTTTCCATGACCGTTTTGTTTTCTTCTGCATGTGCATCGTGCTCTCCTGATTGCTTCCGCTGTTATCTGCCCAGATTGAGGAGTCCCTGAAGGAACTTCTGGCTTCTTTCATAATCCTTTTTATTCTCTTCCTTGAGCTTCTTGTCCGATTTCAGGTGCCATTCCCAAATCTCTTTTCCGATCTTTCGGATTTGCTCCATCAGCCATTTGTTTTTGCGGACGCCTTCTCCGAACACATCGACAATCGCAGTTTCCCATGCTTTCAGGAACTCTGCTTCGTTTGTCGCGAGGCTGGCCTGCACTCCTCCCCAGACCAGAGCGTTCACTTTTTTTATCTTATCGACCCATCCAAGCCATTTTGCGCCGGCCTGCATCAGGGAATTTCCGCTTTTTTCCATCGCAGTGGTGGTGATTTTTTCAAGTTCTTCTGACGAGATAACATTCTCGGTTGCCTTGGTCTTTGTCGCTGTACCGCTTTTTTGAACTGTTGAAGATGCCTCCTTGGATTGTTCAGCGGCCCCGAGGCTGGTGGAAAGGAACACGCATCCGCAGACCAACAGAAATGCCATTGAAAATCTGATTGTTCCGTTGTTTTTCATAGTCGTGGCTCCTTGGTGTTTATTTGCTTTTGATTTTCATGATCTGCTGAGCAAATGCATGGTTCAAAAAGAGCATGAGAAAACTTGGTTTCCCATTTTCCTTTGGGACAGAAATCAGAATGGCAAGCTCCGGCCAGAGGGTCGAAGAATATGCGTAGACCGACTGATTCTTTCCCTTCAGAAAGGCGGTAATGATGATGTTCTTCCGCGTTTCAGCGGGGAATGCGGTGAATTTCTCAAGCATACTTTTCACATTTCTTCCGGAAAACACTTTTTCCAACTCGCCGATGCTTCCGGACTGGAGCAGATCCCCGAAACGGTCCGCCGCCTGAAGCGCAGCTGTGTTGCCGGGATCCTTGAGAACGGCAAGCAGCTTTGCATTCAGATAAGCATTGACGGTAACATCCGCGAACATTCCATCCGAGTCATTCTTCAGATATTTGGCAAATTCCGCCATAGCCTTTTTCCCTGAAAATTTGCTGTCAAAAACTTTTTTTGTTGCCTGATAGGTCTGGATGATCGCCAGATCAAAGGCTTTGGTTGTCGGGAAAATCGACTGTGCGGGTTTTTCCGCATTGAATTTTTCTCCACGGAAAACTGCGCCCGGCAGGAAAATAAAGTTTTCCGGAGCACTGAAACGTTCGGAATTATCCATTTGAAACAGGAGGATGGAATCCTGCCATACGTTGTAGAACGCCGCGATTCCGCTGTCTTCACTCTGGCTGCCCGTGAAAACAACAGCCGCTGCAAAGAAATTTTTCAGCAGTGGAGCGCTGCCGTTTTCCTGGACAGTCGGCCGGATCATTTTTTCCCATTTTGCACCGGCGGCCTTGCTCATCCAGTCCTTTACGGTTTTCACCGGAGTCTCTTTGGCAAAAATTCGCATGATGGAAAGATTGGCTTCAAACGGATTTTCCTCGGAGTTTTGAGCATTCCCTGCGAATGCCGTTTGCATGCTTCCCGCACACCCCATGATGAGTGCGGCCGTTGTCAGCAGCTTTGTTGTTTTCATGCTGTTCTCTCCTGTTCTATTTTAGTGATGTAAATGGAACTTTGCACCGGAAAATTCTATAGTTGAATATGAACTGAATTGATCTTTTCCGACAAAAGTCTTCGATGCGCCGAGCTTCTTTGCCAGATCTTCGAGCAGACTTGATTTGGCGGTTGAATCCTTGTCGCGCAGCGGCAAAAACAGCGCGTCCCAGTCCGCCACGCACAGATTATCTTTCGCCTCGATGCTTCCTGTATTGCGGTATTCGCCCTCTTTCCATTCGGAAAGACGATAGCCGGCCCGTGCCCCGGCAATGCTCCACATGGTCTGATTCCCGCCACCGACGCTGAACGCCGAATAGATCCCGGATTGTTCTCCTCCGCCGAAAATGAAGGCAAACGGATTGTTCAAAGGACGCGACACTCCTACGACAATTGCGCCGTCCGGCTTGAAAAAGTTGGATTTCAACACCATCGGAGACGCCTTTTCGCCGGTGTAATACCTGTCGCGCCCCTGTTCGCCGGTGACAGGCGCAGCCGCATGCGCGGAGAACCCGGCATAATGACACACGGTACTATGCCACCAGATTTGATTGTAAGTGAACCATCTTGCGGTAAGAGTATTTCCGGTCTGCTGATAATTCCGCTGGAAACCTTCGGAACCTGCCAGAGTCAGCCATGTATTCGCTCCGGCGCCGAATGTCTCCAGTGCCGAACCGGAAAATTTCCCGAATCCGAGAAAACGGCTTTCATCATTCGATTTGAGCGCTTCAAAATAACTGTTTGCATCCTTCAAATCGTGAAGAGACCATTGAATTTTGCGTTTTTCCCTGTTTTTTTTGTCGTTTTCCGTCAGGGAAACATTTGCGTTGACAGCGAATTCCACCGCATTTTCAATCCGTTTTTTCATACCGGAAATCAATTCCTTCTCCGCCTGATTCATGGAAGCGACACACTTTCGCAGAGAGCTCAGAAGCGACACCGGATTCTGCGCGGCTTCTGCCGCACGCCCGGCGAGAATTTCCGGAATTCCCACATTTTGTGATTCATTCAGCCGGATGACCTGATGCACGATCCCTTCACTTGCTCCACCCGCCGGATCGACACCGACCCGCCAGTTGAGCGCTTCGATTTTATGCCAGCAGCAGGCGCAGGTCTGCTGGGCGACAGCGGTCACGGAGCAGTCATGCAACCAGCGCTCCGTCACTTTGCCGAGCCAGACTCCGACAATGTGGTCCATCTGCCGTCGCGTCATCATGACGTAATTCCACGCCATTGCCTTGTTGATGACGGCGATGCGGCTGATCGTATCCGCCTGCACCAGCGCCCCGGAATACGCGGCGGCATCGGCGGCGTTTTGCAGTTCGATCCTCTGCCGCACGGTTTCCCCGCAGGCGTAAACAGCGAAACCAAACAGAAAAATAATCAGCGAAACCGTGACGGTGAAAGCGAAAGCAACGCCGCTTTCGTCACGCCCGAGTTCCATCATTTTCTGTTTCAGAATCACCGTCATTTTTTCTTCTTCACAATATAAGGTTTAGGGATGCTCATCCGTTCGTGGAAGATCAGATGCGGGCCGGAAAATTCATCGCCGAATTTCTCCTTCGAAATATGACTTCCCGCCTCGCCTCTCGTGTAATCCGCCGGGTTGAAGTGGGAACCGATAATCTGCGCCGCAAGCGGCATGACCAGAGGAAACGCAAACTTCAATTCCACTTCGTTGTTCCAGCCGTTCTTCCTCACGTTGAATGCAAGCAGACGATCTTTGACACACTTTGCTTCCGGATCGGGCATCATCACGCCGTCGTGCAGGGAATCAGGAGAGGCCACCAGCCAGCAGAGGATCCTCTGCGCCGCTTTTTTTGCCTCTTCCTCCTCCTTGTCCTTCGCGACCGGCAAGGTCGAACGAGCCGCGGCATACGCCGCATAACTCACGATCTGCCGTGCCACATGAATGTGCGCCATCTGAAGCGCGCCCAAAATCAGCGCGACCAGAAGCGGCATGACAATCACCGTTTCCATCAGCATGGAGCCTTGTTCATTTTTTTTCATCTGGCGTACTCCCCGACGAGGCGCAGCAGCAGTGTCGTCCATATTCCGGCGGAAATGGCGATGCCGAACGGGATACGGACCGTTTCGCTTTCCTTGTCCGGCAGCTTTTTCCGTCCTTCCGCCCGGTCGTACCGCCAGTCGCAAAGGCAGCGGAAAAAGTGCTTGAGCCGCGCGGCGTCCACCCGGCCGGTAATCTGCATAACGATTCCCAACACGAGTCCGAACACGGAAGTCAGCAGCAGCATCGGGAACACGGCCGGGAACCCGACCAGCAATCCGCCCGCAAAGAGATACTTCAGATCGCCAGCCCCCGCCGCCCTTACGAAAAAGGGAATCAGCAGCAGTGCACCCGCGACGAATCCGCCCAGAAGAGCGTTCAGCAGATACGAGGCCCCGCCCCAGCCGAGCTGCCAGACCAGGATCACCGCGCTTCCTCCGAGCGTGAGACAATTCGGCAGCGTCCGTGTTTTCCAATCGTATTTTCCCAATACGATCACCCACGGTGTCGCCGCTGCAAGCATATACACTGTCGGAGTCATGTGCATTCTGAGTTCGATCTCTTATTTATGCATACTGTCATGGAATTCCGACGCTTTGGTTGCATCCTCGTTCTGCTCCTGCTGCGTTTCGTCCAACGCCGTTTTGGCCCCGGAGTGGTCCGCACTTGCGCCCTTGGCCGCGACATCGAACATGCCGACGATGGTTTTGCCGAACATGGCCACAGCGACCACGCAGGCCGCCGCGATCAGAACCGCAACAATAACGTATTCCATCATCACCGCGCCACGTTCTTCCCCCAGCAGTTTGCAGACTTGACGTCCGAGCCAGCTTTTCTTCATCCGGTTGATTCTTGTTGGATTCATTTTTCTTGTCCTTTCCGTTGGTTGGAATGTTGTTTCAAAGATTATTTTCTTATTTCAAAACCTCTTTTTTATTCAGAAAATCCTGAATATCGGAAAAAGAGGAATTCATTCTGTCAAAACCTTCGCGATATGCCCCGATAAATGCCTCATCGTCATGATACTGACGTACTCTTTTCGAGCATTCCCGGCACAAAGCCATGTGAAATTTGACCGACAGACGCTCACCGTCCGGAAGTTGTTTTTTCACGAACTGATCAATTGTCGCATCTGTTAAATGCTTCATCACTCCACCTCCTCGTTTGAAATCTCCGCGATATTCATTCGGAGAAAATCAATGACTTTTTTCCGGTAATTGTAAACACTCGGAATGGAAATTCCAAGTGTTGAGGCAACTTCGGCGGCCTTTCTGCCTTTCATTTCCAAAAGATCAAACGCCTGGAACACTTTTTCCGGCATTTGTTCAGCAGCATTTTTCATGGACAGCCAGAACAGATGAATTTTCCATTCTCTGTTCCACTCTTCATCAAACGAATCGTCCAGTTCTTCCTTTTGAGTCTCCAGTGCCTTATTCATTCCCGCCTGCTGTCTCTTGTGACGGAAGATTGAAGAAATGCAGTTTTTCATTATGATGCCGAGGTAGGAACGGAATTTCCCTTTCCGGGGATCATAGACGAAATTCGGATTCACCCGGAAAAAAGACAACAATACGATTTGCTCCAATTCCGGATAATCATCCGGAGTCAGCCCGCGCTGCTTCGCACAGTGATAAATCAATGGGCGATATGTGTCGCGAAACAACCGCCACGCGGATTCATCACCTTCGCGGACTTTTTCAAGAAGTTCCGAATTGGTCGTGTACATTTTATATCGCCTCGTCTAGTTCTGTTCCGGTGTTCACAGAGAAAACTATGCTCTCTCTACCCTTATATAGGAGGGCTGAAATTCCTTTTATAAGTTTTTTCGGAAAAATATCCCGAAAAAATGAATTTCCGGATAATAATTTCTTTTTCATGCGCCTCCCTTGCCGCAAGGTTCGCCGCGGGATGTTGCGACCTGGTCGGGAAAAGAAATCAGTCCCCAGCCTGTCAGCAGCTGTTTCTTGCAGAATTCAAGATAAAACTCATCATAATCAGGGGAGAGGGCAACTTCTCCGTTGAAAGTGAGTTTGTTTTTCCTGTAGCCGCGAGTGGAAAGCGGCAGCATGATATTCATGAACCACGCATACGCTTCATTCACATCATTTCGACCTGTTATCTTTTTGAAAACCATGTAAAACGCCCTCATGTCCGCCTCAAGAAACGAGGAGAGAATACGGTTGCCGATTTCGTGGTAACTTTGAACCACTTTCTGCCGGAGCAGAATGTGCCATATATTTTTCTCCTCACGCATGAAATATTTCTGGAATTCATCCAGAAGCAGGGAGATAAACTGAATCTGGCCCTCTCTGTCCTCCAGCATTTTTTCATTTTCATGCAGAAAATCTGCGATACAATGACTTCCGTGAAGCTGTCGAAGTTCATTCAATACGGCATTGAGAAGTCCCGCTTTATTGCCGAAATGGTAGTCAATGGCGGATTTACTGGTGCGGGCGTTCGCAACGATAGCCCTTGTGCTGACCGCACGGGCGTCTCCCATTTCCACGAGAAGTCTTCCGGTGGCTTCAATCAGAACCTGCCGTTTGTTTTCTCTGTTCCTGCCCGTTATCATCATTACTTACTTTCTCCATTTTATTGATAGGGCTGTGGCCCTGCAAACGACAAAAAATATACTAAAAAACAGCCGCAAAAAACAAAAACGCCGCGATAATCCAGCGATAATGGATTCCGCAGCGGAAAAAAATTAGCGAGCAGAAAAAACTTACAGAAAACGGAAGAAGCATTTATTGAGAAATAAAGGCTTGCTTGCACAGGGTCAGATCGAAATAAGAGAATACAGCAACATTTATGGAAAGCTATGCAGTGATATAATTATGCACGATCATTCGCAATGCTCATTCCGTTGCTCTCTATTGGGTTGCCTGCCGATTTCCCAATTTTTCGCGGCGAAATCCAGCATGCCAGGAAGCATTCGAAAAAAGACCGAACGCTTCCAAGCGCTGTCCCGAAGGTCCGACCAAGAACCTGCCATGTAAAGCAATTGAAAGCGCCCGGCAAGATGTGAAGACACAATCCTACCGGTCATATTTCATTTGATTTCATGGCAAATGTACTTTTTACTTGGTCGGTTTTCGGGACATCTGCTGAAATATAACGGTTTTCAAAAAGCACTGTATCAATACAAAACCATCACAATGATACTTTTTTCAATATACATTTAAAAGAAGAAATGTCAAATCATAATGGACAATATTTCCCTATTGGACTCAAAAAATGAAACGTCTCTGTTATATGCAAAAAAGAGTCTCATGGCAACTTGTTCTGCCGCCTCATTCCTAAAAGGAGTGGACTGCCGTTATCCGTGCCTCCACCAGCGATAGGTTCGCACCAGACAAAAGGCGACGAAACACAGTAGCGTAAGAAGAAAGAACCCCAGACCGAGCGGAACAGCGATGTAAAGGAGTCCGAATCCGGCAAGGAGAGAAGCAAACAGCGCAAACAGGACGATTCCTTCGGCCAGCTTGATCTGTTTTGAGGTCAGTTCAACAAGGACGGTCTTTTCCATAATTCATCTCGCTTTCCAGTCGCCGGAGGGGATGACTTCTGCCTGCTCCGGCAGATGGTTCATGGTGTAGATCCATGCCTGAACAGTCGAACCGTCAGGCAGGCGGAAATCCGTCAGAACACGATCGTAGAGGCGTGGATATCCCTCCAGATGGTCGACATCCGCCCAGTCCCGGATCGGAATCTCTATCAGTTCGACAGAGACCTTCGTTTTCCCTGCCGGGACAAATGCCGGGAATCCCCACCCCGTGTCATAGAGCGTCCCGGAAATCGTTGCAATTCTGCGGGAAATGGCATTCTGGCAGAAACGCTCGTTGCGTTCGCCGGAACGGAGCGTGCCGTATGCGGCGATCAGGACAGTTTCTTTTTTCATTTGCGCCTCCTTTTTCTGATAAAATGATTTTTGATTCTGTGAAGATTCGCCCCCTCACGGCAGATCTTCCGATACTCTTCCGGATAGGGTAATCTGTTGCGGATTTCCTTGGTTTTCGGAGTCATCTCGTAAATCAGCGCAGGAAGCGCAGTGCCGTCGCCGAGGATCACATCCACGGTGTAACGGCGGTAAATCTGCGGATATCCCTCGTAGCGGTCAAGACGCGCCACGTCATGCGCCCGGAGGAGATAGACAAACCCATGAACCTGTTTCCCCGGCGCATAGTCGACATCGGCATAAAGACGCTCGGTCAGACGGTAGTTCGGCAGAATCGCCGGAGCATAGGGAACCGCAGTCGGGCAGCGCTGAAGCAGCCGTGCCGGCAGCAGGTTGCTTCCGTATGCGAAATAGGCGTATAGACCGTTCATCCCTTCACCTTCCTATTGGAGTCTCATGTTCCGTTTTTCTGGCATACAATACCATGGATGGCTGTTATAGCCAGTCGCAACCACTTAATAATCAGATATATATTCACGGATTATCTTGCCGGGAACACTTGCTTTTTCGGATTTCCCTGCATCGACGGAATGGGATGCTCAAGATCAACCTCATCCGCGTCAAGTTCAAATGTGGCGTATCCCAGGGCAGTAAGACGCTGGAGAAACAGGAGTGAAGCCTTTTCCTCGTCGTCAGGGAGTGCGAACTTTTCCTGCCCGATACTTGCAAGCATCCATCGCATGAAGTCCAGCGGAGTTCGGCTTGCCTGAAAGGGATTCATTTTCATCGCATTGACAATATCCAGAGCCGTTGCTCCGGAAAAAAAGTCACCGGTGCATTCAACGGGATTGCCTTCGAAGTCTGTTTCATAAATGCGGATTTTCATAGTTTGCCTCCTTTTTTGTGCGCCGACATTCGCAGAGTTGCGGCCTTGTGGCGCGAGTCAGTTTTTATTGCCTCCAGCGGGGTTCGGGTCGACTCATAAAATCGAACGTTGCCCCCAAACTTTGCGACACGTGGCATATTTTTTTATGCTCTCCGGGTGCCGAGGGGTCAAAAAATAATTGCGATTTTGCCGGATTTGACCTCAACGGAGACTTGCATAACAAGTCAAGTCATGCTCCGGTCAAAACCGCAATTATAATTCTGCTTTCTTTCCGATTTCCGACTTGCATAACCAGTCAAGTCAAGCTGTGCGGAAATCTCGGAATTTATTCCTGTTTTATTTTCAAAGAACCGCTTGCATCATTTGCAAGCCATGCTGCCTGTTGCGGACCGGGTTTCCCCGGTCCGCAGTTCCGCTTATCGACCTTCCGGTCTGCCGTGCTTCCATGCGGAGCTTCCCGGCAGGCGCTTGAGGAGGTGCATGCGGACATTCTTGAATTCCTCGCCGTTTAGCCCGAGGCGGAGGAGGAAAACCCGCATGTCGTACTTCGCGCTTTCGGCGCAGAAGGGGCGCTGGTTTTTCGTGCTCGCGCACTTCGCGTTTTTGGCGAGGGCGGCGATGGCGAGGCAGAGGACGATGTGGCTTTTGACCTCTCCGGCGTGGGTTGTACCGTTGAAGGCCCGAACCTCGACCGTTCCGGTCCGCCATACGTTGTTCAGGTTGATCGCTCTATACCGCGCATGGTCGTAATGGGAAGGATTCGGATTGGAATATCCGAACCATGCCTCGTTGAGCTCTTCCCGCGTGGTGGGCTTGGCTTTTTCCAGGCGGGCGATGAATCCGCGCTCGGTGCGTTGGGTGTAATGTCGAAGGCGGGATTCCAAGGTTCCGACCGCCTTGAGGAGGAGTTCTTCCTGCTTGTAGAAAATCCGCGCGAAGTTCGCGATCTGCCGGGCGTTGAAATCGCCGACTCCGATGTGGACGTGCTGGCTGGTGCATTCCGGAGTTTTCGCTCCGGCTTTGCGGAGCTCGCGAACCACCGCCTGAAGGGTATCCATGTCGTCCCATTTGAGAATCGGGGTCACCACCTCGGCGCTTGTGGAACGGCTTCCGAGGCTTCCATCGCTGACCGCTTTCCAGTGGCGTCCGTCCGGTGCGATCACCGTCCATTCGTCGTATCCGCCTCCGGTGTGGCGGATCGTCCCGCCGACCACGCTGTGGATTGCTTTAACCGCCCGTTCGCGGCTGATGTTCGTGTACTCGAGTTCCGTCCCGAA
>CASDPB010000034.1 GCA_949282305.1 uncultured Lentisphaeria bacterium
GGAGCCGTCCTCGGACTCTTCACCGCACTCATTTTCTTCTGGAAAAAACACGGAAATTTCTATTGGATCGTAACGGTTTCCATCGTTTTCATGCTCGGATGGAGACTCGCCATACAGATTATCTCCACACGCTATGCGTCCATCCTGATCTATCCGGCGATCATTTTCTGTGTCTATTTCTGCTTCAAACTGGAGGATCTCTGCAAACTGATCCCGAAATTTCCGGAGAAACTCAACCGCATAGTCCCGTGGCTGTTCATCATCGGACTCGCCATCGCCAGCCTGGTGAAGACGCTCCATTACAATCCCTACGAAAATTATATCCGTTACAACAGCGCCGTCGCAAAACAAGACGCCGCGAAGTTCGCCAGACCTCTGGCTCTCTCCGATTCGCGGGATACTAGGCGATACCATTACTATTCCGGAATCAAGACTTTTGGAATCCCCGCCCTTGATTTCCCTAGCGACACCGTAAACACAGCAGTGATCAAATCTCTACTGAACCATTATTCCAGACAATGTGACGTATTGTATTTTTTCATTGACGAGTTGAGCTCGAACGCCCCCTTGACGGGAGCCGCTCTGAGATTACCTCCGGAAAATTGGACACTCCTCTCATCCCAGTATCACAACCGCCGCAAAAAGAAACAGCTCCGCCTCTACCGCTATCTCCCCCCCAAAAAGAGAGAAAGCCCAAAAATTGTAGCGCGTCATGGCAGATAAAAACAATTCATGTATTTTCAAATCCTGAAAACAGAAAATCTTTACACCTATGGTGATCATGAAATGGTATTAAAAGTTCCTACATTTGCAGTCATTATGGCGGGGGGACGCGGTGAACGTTTCTGGACGGAATGCAGAATCAAACGTCCAAAACAGCTTTTGAATTTATTCGGGGAGATGACTCTGATTGAGCAGAGGTGCTTCGTCTTCAGGGATTTGTGCCGCAGGAACATATTCTGATTGTGTCTAATCAGACTTATGTAGAATCCATCCGCAATCTGCTGCCTGGCATTCCCGGAGAAAACATCATCGGCGAACCGGTTTCACGGGATACGCCACCGTGTGTTGCCCTTGCCGCGGGCATCGTAAAGGCAAAAGCTCATGATGACAGCGCAGTAATGCTTCTGCTTCCCGCCGATCACTGCATTGTCAACAGCTATGCAATGGTTTCCGACCTGAAAGAATGTATCGCGGCATCCACTGATCACGAAGCAATTGCAACGATAGGAATCAAGCCGATTGAACCTAGTCCGAACTATGGTTACATTGAATATGGTGAACCCGCTTTCCGGGCAGAAGCAATTTTTCCTCGTCCGCCGTTTTACCGAAAAGCCGTTTATGGAACAGGCGCGCATTTTTCTTGCCGGAGGCAATTATAAATGGAACAGCGGAATGTTTATTTTTTCCGTGAAAACAATTTGGGGAGGAGATGCGCCGTCAGAATCCTTCTCTGTTCACTTTCGCGGAAACAATTGCAAAATACTGGAATATGGAAGGTTTTTCAGCGGAACGGCAGGAGGAATTCAAAAAACTGCCGAAGATTTCATTCGATTATGCCATTATGGAACACGCACAAAAAGTTCTGGTTTCCGATGCGAATTTTGATTGGGATGACATCGGAAACTGGAATGCCATGCGCAATCATTATGAACACGATGATGTCAATAATGTAATCCATGCAAACGCCGAACTGTTGAATTGCCGTGACTGTATCGTATTCTCGCATGACAAGGAAAAATTGATTGCCGGAATCGACCTGAACGGGCTTGTCGTAGTGCAGAGTCCTGATGCCACTCTTGTCGTCCCTGCTAACAGCACGGCAAAAATCAAGGAACTATTGAAACAGCTCTCCGCAAAAACAGAGAAGCAGAAATTTCTATGAAAATGCAGAGAATTGCTATTATTCAATTCTTCTGAGCATCGATGGACTTTTATGTCTTGTTTGAACCGAGTCACCCCACTGTAACTCGGTTCAAACAAAATAACGCTAAGATCATCATGATTGATCTCTAGCAGCAGTTTGAAAAGAAATTCAAACAATCGGCACAACGCTTCTGATATTATCGAAATTCGACTTTAGGATGTAATAGTTGAATTCAATTTAAAAAACGGAAACAAACAGGAGAAATAGCAATGGCACAAAAAACACCAGGAGCACCGGACCCCATCAGAAACGACAATAATCTTTATGGGCAAGGTATTTGCCCGATGGAAAAGAAATCTTTTCAGGATGTTGCAGAAAGTTTTTCAAATCAGAGACTGCATTTGTTGAACTGCAATTGGGAACAATCAGCAAAAATCATTCTGATGTCACGTGTGAATGAACATATTTCCAATGATCTGGCCCAGCGATATCCCCAAAACTCAATTTATTCCGAAATACCAATCCAGATAGGCAATCATTGCGTTTCCCTTTATGAAACTCAATATTTTGCCTCAATGCTTTATCGTTTCCCATTTACCTATAATTTAAATGGGGAACCAAAGATTGAACAAACTAATCCAAATGGAAATCATCAAATCGTAAATAACTCGCTTCCATGGCGTACTCCTTTTTCTTTCTTGCGTCTGCAGGTACGTGGTTCATTGACTGCATACGGATACGATGAATATGGATTTCAAGAGCCAGAATATCAAAAAGCCGCTGAAATTACGTCTTTGGCTGGATATACTGGTCACTGGGGCGGTAACAATCCTGGATTTATGGGCTATACTATTTCCCATTGCCCTGACCCATTTTCTGAACGCAGTGAATACGGGCGTTTGTTCCATATCTATGATTTCTATGGAAATGCAAAATGTTCCTTTGAAATGATTCCTGCGGGAAATAAAGTTTTGATTCTGCCTTACAGTTATAGAGTTCGTAATATGGTTTTAGGTTTTGCCAAAGTATATTTCCCTCAGAACGTAAGTATTCCTATCTGGGGAGCAGACAAGATCAGCAATCCGGCAACAGAACATGTAATTCTTTATCATAATCCGGGAATTATGCGTTTGAAATTTCCAGAAGTCTCTGTCACAACAGGCTGCATTCTTGATGGCATTGATTCAATTTCTTACGTATCTTTTGAGGGATTACAACAAAAACAGAATCATATTCTGATTTATCCCGAAAATAAGTTCGATATCACCTTTGCTTTGCATCTTGCTGTTGCCATGAAGATACAGAATATTCCTGCTGTCCGTTTTATGCAGATTGAATCGGCAACGGAAAAGGAAACCGACTACAACTGGGATGGAATGATGTATCCGGGAACTCTCCTGTCAGATATGAAAGTCAGAGAAATCACTTCCGATGAATTGAGAAAACTGGCAGAAGAAAATAATATTGACATACCAGATGGATATCATCAGTATTTTCCGCAATCTTGAACTTGAGTTTGCAGTATACTACATTTCAAAAACAGGCAAGTCATACAAATACTTGCCTGTTTTTGTGGTAATTTATTCGATTGTTTTTAATTTTACATAATTTGAATTTAAATATGTCTTAATATTCAGGAAATGACATAGAGCTCATATTCCCTGAAAAATTATTGATGGGATTTGCAATCTATACGACAGTGGAATATATTGAGAGTGTTGTAAGGGGATGAAAGCTTATTGAAATGGTAATAAGTGGCACTTTGTGTAGTTTTGAGGATATGGTGCCCGGATATGAGGCTCTTAAGAGGAGGTGTCAATCGGTGCCATATGGAGGATCGAAAGTGGTAAAAAGTGCCGTTTGGCAATGTTGCTTTCCGAACACAGCAAAGAGCCAAATATGATATTTTTGAGTCTAAAAAGAGAACTTTATGTTTTTTTTAAGTTCAAGGAAAAAAGTTGGACATCCTCTCAGCGCCCACCACTGGCAAACCCATTTCCAAAGAAAAGCCGCCGTTTATTACCGTTCAGGACTTTCTTTTCCGCATTATTTCAGCCAGAACAGAATTTCCATCGCCAATCCTGAACGGTTCGCGACAGCTTTCGTTGTTCCTGCATCCCGGAGTGAGAGAAACAACCGGGGCAACTCCCGGTTTTCATCCGCGGATTCCAGTGTCTTCCCCTGATTGCCAGGGGATTCGAAATAGGAAAAACATCCCGTGTCCGCTATCCTTCAAAACGATAATCGCGTGCTCTGGCAGGGATGTTGAAATACTGGCAATAACGGTTGAAGAGATTGCCGGCGGATTTATACTGACTGTTGGGACTCATGAAATGGGAAAATTCAAAAGTAATTCCCTCCTTGATGCCGGCGGCTTCCGCCGATTCCAACTTCCAGAGGAATTTTTCCCAGGCAATGGGAGGAAAGCGCCACGGCATATCCCGGTCAAAACTTTCCACATTGCTCCAGCAGAGAATGCCGTACTTATCCGCAAGTCTGCGGGTAACTTCCAAATAGGCGGTCAGTTCGTCATAATTCACGTGTCCGTCCTGGAAGGCGACAATATCGACAGAACCGGCAATTTCGGAAAAAACAGCATCCCAGTGCCGGGCGTGGGCTTCCACCGTGAGAACCGTCAGATCCTGTTCTCCGCACGCCTCGGCAGCCTTGACTCCGGCAAAGTAGGGGGAAATCAAAGTCGGTTTATTCCCGGACACTTTTTTGGAAAAAGTCCCCTGCTCCACAAACAGATTGACAACACCGGGATCATTGGCGCGCACCTCGTGCGTCAGATACCACCCGGTAAAGGCCTTGCGGTGTCCGTAAAGTGCCTGAATCTCGGCAATGATCTCCTTGTTGAATTCAATTTCACGCCGGAAATCATCGGCAGTCCAGCCTGCCCCGCAGTTTTTGTCAACGCCGTGACAGGTTCCGATGAACATTTCCATCTCATATTTTTCCGCAAGAGAGAGAAAGAGGTCAATCAGATCCAGAGGGGGCCGATGACGTATTCCATAGCGGGGCAAAACTTTCGACGGATATGTCATCCAGAAACTGCTGGCGCAGCGAATGAGGATGACACGCCGGATTCCCATTGCCTTCATTGCCCGGAAATCGGCGTCCCACTCTTCCGGTCCCCAGTTGTTGCTGGGAATATCAAAAGTTATTTCATCTAAAAATGTTCCTGTGATTCTCATAAATTTCCGTTCCTTCGTCTTTTATCAATGCAGTTGGCTCATCTTTATGGATAAAAACGCGGAAAAGCCGCCGGAAAACGCTGCGGAAGTGTCTTTTCCGGCAGTTCCCGCGGCGATTAACTTTCTGTGCAGTCCGGTTCCTGCTCCAGCGGCAGAAAGCCTGCATGCCCGCAGGTTATGCTGACGTCTCTCAGGAACGGAACCGGTATGCCGTGCAGACGCAATCCGCCGCATTTCCAATGTCCCCCCCAGTGATCCGGCATGGCTGCCTCCGGGTTTCGGGTAGCCGGTATTTCTGGAAGATCGGCAACCTGCATTGTCACATCATCAAAGCGCAGTCCGGAGATGGCGTGGGGAACGCCGCTCCCGATATAGCTGGTGGCAACGCTTTCAATCGTCATGCCGGAAAAGGAAAGATTCCGGATGTATCCGGCGTAATCGGTGCGGGGTGCTTCGTTTCCCGCCCAGATAAAGAATGCCTGTCCGACGTTGCGCATGACAATATTCTGAAAGCGGAGATTTTCGATGAGCGCGCCGTGTTCAATCTTCATGGGAGGAGAGACCGGTGCAATGGACAGGATGTCGATCCCGTGACGGGAGTCGTAAATGACAAGACTGCTGAAAACAGAATCACGGATCATCGCATCGCCCTCATATCCGATCCGAATGGCACAAGTCGCGCTTGAAAGGATACAATTTGAGACAATGATCCGTTCGCATGGAAGAGATCGTCCGAAACGGCAGGGATCACTTTTCAATGCGATGCAGTCGTCCCCTGCCTCAATATCGCAATTCACGATCCTGACCTGCTGTGAACAGTTGATGTCAATGGCATCCGTATTCGGACCGTTGCGCGGATTGCGGATGACTACGCCGTCAATCAACGCCCGCCGGCAATCCACCAGCCAGACAGTGAAAGCGGCGGAATTTTTTATGGAAACTCCGGCAATGTGAATGTCGCTGCATCCTGCCAGATACAGCAGCACGGGACGCTGCGCACACGGCTTGTAGACATTATAGCTGATAACCGGCTGGTTGGGAGGCAGAGTGGCATCCGTATCGCCTGAAAAGTATTCTTTTTCCCAGAATGCGGGACCATTGCCGTCGATGCACCCGGCACCGGTGATGGTAATCTGTTTCCGGTTGAATCCGTATAAAAAGTAATACGGCAACCAGTCGTCATGGACTGAACTGTCCCGGTAAAAGTCCGCGATGTTTCCGGAGGCGCGCAGAACAGCACCGGCTTCCAGTGTAATCGTCAGCCGGTCAATCAGAGCAATGCTTCCGGAGACATAGGTTCCGGAAGGGAAGTACAGCTCTCCGCCTCCCGCGGCTTCGAGAGCCGCCAGCGCCCTTGCGATTGCTTCGGTATTGATCGTCCTGCCGTCACCGACGGCGCCGAAATCCAATATGTTTATTTTCATTGCAGACCTCTTTTACCGTTCCGTATTTTTTGAAAGAATAATGGATTCGCCTTTTTGGAGGATCACCTGATCCGCCTCCCAGAACAAACTGCCTTCCCAGGGAACGGAACGCTGCAGCCAATCCAGATAGTATTTGAAGTAGGAATAGGGATCCGTCCGTTCCAGTGAAGTGATTGCGGGGGTGTGGTATTCCGCCTGCAGTTCACCGTCAAAAGCCGCCAGAGAATAGTCTATGCCGGCGGTCAGACCGCAGTCCCTGGCAGCCCGGGCGAAAACTGTCGCCGCAGCCATTGTAACGCACAGCAGAGGACGCCTGAAGTCAAAAGCGCCATCCTGAATGTGCTTCCGGAATATTCTGCGCAATTCCTGAAACGGCAGCACTCCGCCATTGCTGCTGAAATCCCAGAAACGCCCTGTCCCGGACACTTCCGCAATTGCATTCCGCCACTCTTCACGGCGCGTCTTCGCCACGGGGTTCAGCGGAATGACACTCAGTAAATCAATGTCATGATACCCCTGTTCAATCAGATAGTTCAGCAGAACCCGCAAGCCGTGACGGGGGAAAAGGGAAAATGACAGAAAGCCGAGCTTTGACAGATCCCATTCCAGAATCAATATGGGTTTCTTCAGGGAGTGCAGTTTTCTTATCATCCATTCCGGGAGGTCGGAACACGGGATCAGGATCAGGGCATCGACAATATTGTAACTTTCGCACAACACCGGATCATGCCAGCTGCCGTAGAACACAGTCTGAATCTGAACGGCTGTGTCTTCTGCCGCCTGTTCCAACGCCAGATAATGGGCATAGTAATTGTCCGAATTCAGAACAGGGATGAAGTAACCCACCCGCATTTTATTGCATTCCGGATGCTCATTCTGCAAACGCCCGTTTTTCCGCCGGGCGATGATTCCGGAATGCAGAAGTGCATCCAATGCCTTCCGGACAGTCGGGCGTGCCACGCCGAATTCATTGGCAAGGCTGCGTTCCGAAGGCAGAACTCCGTCGGCATATACGGCTTCCTGCAGTCTCTGCCTGAGGATTTTTTCAATATTCTTGGCTGTAATTCTTGTCATAACGCATTCTTCAATTAATCGTTTTCCAATTCCAGGCGATACAGTTTGGCAACGGACACCGGCATTTGCAGACGGAGAGTCCCGTCTTTGTCTGCAACAGCGCGTTCCGACAGGATTTTTCCGGTCCACTCGTCTTTGATGCGGTAGGTGCTTCCCGGTTTTCCCGCATGAAACCATTCCAGTGAAACCGGAGTCGCAGGAACTGCCTTTGCGACGGTTTCCACCTTGTCACCTTTATCGCCGTAAGGTCCCTTGTCGGCAATCTCCGCTTCCGCCGGATCCAGAAACGCCACCATCAGGCTGCCGTCTGCAAGCCGGTATCCGCAGGCAAACCAGTTTTCGGGAGTTACCCGGGCAGTCATTTCCGCATCAAGAGAGGCAAACAGGTCTGCCGCCAGCTTCTTCAACTCATCTCTTCCGGCAAAGTGTTTCGGCAGCTGATTGAAAGGAAGACCGGAGTAGACAATCCTGCTGCCGTTGGCGAGAGGAAGACTCCAGACCACACTCTGTCCCTGCGGGGTCGCAACCAGCGGCTGCGCGTTTTCCGGAGGCGCAAGCAGCAGGATCGGAAGCGGAACGGGGAAATGATATTCCCTGCCGTTCATCAGCAGCGAGTCCGCCGTGGTCCGCCGCGGACTGCCGGGAATGCCCCATGCACTTAAATTTCCGCTCTGCCGCCAGGCGAACTGTTCCGCCTCCCAGCCGTTCCGGTAATCAACATGCCAGGGCATGGCGTGGTTGATCCACAATGTGCGCTTTTTCCCGTCTGAAGCGGCAAGCCACTGCTGAATCAGCTTGAAATCATCCCCGATCAGGCGCTCCGCCTCCCAGAACAGAACACGGTAGGGGCTCAGCATTTCACCGGAAACAAGAGGCGTCTGCAGTCCATGGAAAGCATATCCGGAACAGCGCAGCAGCGATTCCAGCCCGATGGCGCTACGTGAATTCGCCCGATAGTTTTCGGGATAGTAGGAATTGTTGTTGGTCAAAGTCGCCCAGACGGCATCGGCTGTCATCGGAACGGCTTTTGTATCTACGGCAAGTTGAAATCCGCGGTACATTGCCTTTTCCTCCGCGATCCGGTAGAAACGGTCGCGTCCCAGATAGAAATCAACTTGCAGATCTGAATAAGGAATTGCGGCACGTTTGGTGAACAGGCTTACGAAACTGGTTTCCGCTGTCCGGTAGGGTGCCCACTGTCCCGCCCCGATTTCTTCGTGCAGTCCGACCCGTTTCTCAAAAATTTTCCCATACTTGACCCAGTAGGGCTCCGCGCCGTAGGTGACGGCGAAAGCCTGTCTGTAGGCACTGCGGAAAAGCCAGCGGGTTTGGCGGTCGATGTAGGGAAGCCGGTAGAGGAACGCCGAGATTTGAGCGACCAGCACTCCATCGTGCCCGATTACCAGATGCACCTCGGGAGCCTCCGCACGCAGTTGAGCGGACAAATCATCCAGCCGCATCATGTGGTAATAAGCGCGCAGCAGGTAATGCAGCCGATAGGCAAGCACTTCACGGAGCGAGTTCAGATACCCGCCCTCCTGCGCCAGTGTGACTTTCAGCGGCTCATATTCCTCCCACGATGCAAAGCCGAGCATTTCGGGAAGCGGAAATTCTTCTCCGTAAATCATGGTGTAAATTTCCCGCAGATGGTAGCGTGACTGGGTGGAACCGCCGGGATCGAGCATCCGCACGCCGGCATCCCGTCCCAGCAGAGCCCGCCGGTAGTTTTCCACTGCCGCCGGTGCATATCCGAGAAAGTGTCCATGACTGCCTTTTCTGTTGCTCAACACTCCCGGCGGTTCATAACCCGCTACCGCTTCCACCAGATTCACGATGTCCGGTTTGCCGGAGAGGATGCGCTGAAACCATTTCCGGCTGTGCTGCCTGACCAGCCATGAAGTCACATCTTCGCTGTGATGGGGCATATAATCCTGCGCGGAACGTCCGCTGGAATCGCAGTCATCCAGTCCCCATTCGGCAAGTTTGACATAGTTCGTAAGCAGCTGCCCGTAGTTGCAGAGCAGTTTTTCCTGATACATCCATTCGCGCATGTCCGCCGGCATGGTGAAGCACTGCAGTCCGCGCAGAAGAGGATATTCCCGGCGCCATTCCGCCAGCCGGTCGCGAAACTCCCTGCCCTCCGAAGCATACTGCGAGCCGTTGAAGGAGCGGAACATGGTATCCGGCAATGCCGCCGCGGGATTTCCCGGCAGATTCTCAACGCCGATGCGGCTGTTGTGCACCGCCCGCCCCGCATCGTCTGTCAGGACGGCTTCCACAATGCTTTTCCTCCGGTCAAGCGTTACGGGCAGAGTCAGGCTTGTCTGCCATGCGGCGGAATCTTTCCACTTCACAGGCAATTTCGCCAGAGACCTGCCATCCATCAGGAGATTGACGGCATAACCTTCGGGCAGGTTCTCCCCCATGCGCTCAACGCCGACGGTCAGTGTCCGGTCCGGGGCTCCGTAAACAGGATTGACATCAACATAGGCAATCGCGGCAGGAGGCAGCCAATGCACAACCTTGCCGGTCTTCTGTCCATATTGCGTCACCACCTCAAAACGGTAGACTCCCCATTCCCCTGCGGGGGGCGCATCAATTCCGACAGAAGCGACAAAGGTTTCCCCCGGCTTTAAATGCGTCGTCTGATCCGGGAATGTCCTGGGGGGCCGCTCAATCCCGAATTCAGGATCCTTGACCCACTGCGCATTCCACTTTACTTCCGTCGGCACTTTGCCGGGGTTGGACAGCGAGACGGAAACGGTGATGGACTCCGTGTCACCGATGACTGCGCGTTCCCCGGGGACGGTTATTTTGATTTCAGGCAGAGGAGTCCGGATGAACTGCAGCAGTTTCGGCCAGAAGGACCTGCCGCCGCCCGGCGCAAAGACGGTTTCATGCAAAGGCATGGAGCCCAGGAAAATGAATTTCCCATTCCGGGGGAACGTGACAATTGCGGCAGGAGAGCATCTGGGCTTCTTTATCAACTCTATGAGAGTGCTTCCGGGCATTACACCGCAAATGCCGCGTCCTCCGGAAAAAGCCTCCGCGGCGCCGGTCAGTTCTTTTCCCAGGGCTGTGGTGGGCAGCATCTCAGGCGTCCATAAAAAACCGCCCCAGAAATTCGCCAGTTCTTTCTGCACCATCTCATCGGAGCGTTTAATGTTCTTCTGTTCGTCCACAATATACCAGAAGGGCATTTCACCGCCTGTAATGAAAACCCCTCCCCGTTCCAGAAACGGGCGGACCGCAGGCGCCATGAGCTCCGGTACCTGTGCGCAATTGCCATAGACGACCAGATCCGTTGCCGGATTCCGCAACGCCTTTACCCATTCCCGGGGGCTTGTCTCCACCCGGCATTCATAACCGGAGGATTCCAGAACCGGAATCAGCTCCCGGACAGTTTTCCCCTGATTCAGCCAGGGACCGTTCATGTCGCAGATCACTGCTTCTCCCGCGGCAAGTCTCCACGCCATGAACAGCGTAATCACTGAACCGATCAGGATTTTTCTCATACCGTATTTTTTTCTCATGTCATTATCCATAGATTCAGTAACAGACAATCGCCCCGTTGGTCCAGTACCAGGTGCGGCTCATTTTCGAGATGGGTTTCCACCTCGCGCTGCCGTCGAAGGCGGCAACGTTGCTGCCAGCCGCCGTTTGAACGATGGCAGCGGGACCCCAGTGATTCTGGAACCAGTATGACTGAATGCAAAACGTCTTATCCGCAACCAGGACATTGGTATTTCCCCGATGCGTCAGGCGCAAGGAGTAATCATTCGATGCAAAATTAGGGTCATACGACACATTGTTGTCCACTTTCTGCTCTTCCGTCACCGGACAGTACATGTATCCCAGCTCGCCGCTTTCCCAGCGTTCATCAATGGTGACGGACAGAATTTCACTTGGACAATACCACGTGCGGAAATTTTTGATGTAGTCACTGGCAAAATTGGTATCATGCCGGAAACTGGTGTAGCCCCCATAGCCGAGTATGGTCCACGGCGCATCCCAGTATTTGCGGGGCACAAGTCTGTCCTTGTTGTCATTGGCATACATCGTCAGGCTCACCGCATTCTGCCGTATGTTGCTGAGACACATTGAGCGCTGCGCGGATTTCTGAGCCTGCCCCAATGCCGGCAGCAGCAATGCCGCAAGAATGGCAATGATCGCCACAACGATCAAAAGCTCTATCAATGTGAAAATACCGCTCTTCCCGCACTGCTGTCCTGCCGAGACCTCTTCCGTCTTCATTTTCCGGAATCCTCCATCAATTATTTAAGTTGATTTATATAAAAACTTACCAATATTGGTATATTATAGATAAAAAATCTGAAAAATCAACCCTTTCTTTTATGAAAAACAGAAAAAATATGGTGTTTCCGCTGTCCGCGGATCAGAAATACGCCGGGCATGAAGGGCTGCACAACATGGGAACCGGGGAATTGTATGATCGAGCTGCGCCGGAACGAAGTCCAGCGGCTTCTGCGCTTCACGACGCACACCATATCGGAAACCGCCTATCTGAGCGGGTTCAGCGACAGCAATGATCTGACGCATCTTTACAGGAAACGTTGCGGCATGTCTCCTTCCAAAGCCAGAAAAGCCCGTATCCGGGGAATTTCCGGGGAAACAGGTTTTTCCGGGCGGTGCCGGACTCCCTCTCATGCGGGGTGCGGAGAGATTCCGGAACGAAGATTCCGGAGGCTTTGCCCCTGTCTTTCAGCATCCGGACGGCAGACGCCGGAATGTCAATCACGCCGGATTGTAAAAAAATATTAAAATTTGGGATATTCTTCTTGACAATCCGTCTTTTCTGCTTATATTATATCAAATAAACCGGTATATCAGAGTTGTTGCAAGATGAGTCAGAGAAGAAATACTAAAACACGTATGATTGACATTGCTCAACGGGTAGGTGTCTCAAAGGGAGCTGTTGCCAGTGTTCTGAGCGATGTCGGGAAGAATGTTATCCGGGTCGGCGAGGCAAAGCGTCAGGAAATTCTTCGAGTTGCCAAAGAGATGAACTACGTGCCGGATATGACGGCGCGTGCGCTGGCGGGAAAGAGCGGCATGAAGATCGGTGCCCTAATTGATTCTCAGGCGCCGCGCTGCACCTACCGGATTCTGTGGGCAATTGAAGAGGCGGCGGTAAAAGCCGGTTATCGTCTGATGATCGGACAGGCGCATGATGACCCGCAGAGCTTATTCGACTGCTATGACAACTTCATGTGTCATGGTATTGACGGAGTCGTCTGTCTGGCGCATGAATATCAGAACTGCGGGGAGAAGGTCCGTTCCTTTTTCCAGAATAAAAGAAATCTGGTCTTTTACGAGCCTCCCGGATGGGAAGTCCCCTATGTGGGAATCGACCGGACAACAGGCATGGTGCAGGCTGTGCGCCACCTGCAGGAAACAGGCAGACAGCGTATTGGACTGTGTTTTCTTTGCGATAAGGATTATCACAGTCACCGTCAGAGAATCGCGGCTTACCGGGAGAGCAACCGGGGCGGAGAGTTTATCCGCATGGGAGTTTCCCCTTCTTCGTATGTTGATGAAATTCTGGCTGAAAAACTGGATGCCGTGATTGCTTCCAACGACAGACTGGCGGCGCAGGTGACGAGAGAACTTATGCGTCGCGGCATCCGCGTTCCGGAGGATGTGGCGATAATCGGGCATGACAATGATGATTTTTCCGAGTTTTATTATCCATCGCTTTCAACGATTGATCAAAATGATGAAGCTGTGGGACAGAAGATTTTTGATCTGCTGATGGCGCTGCTGAAAACGGAACCGCTGCCGGGCGACTGCGTCTTCACTACGAAGCTGATAATACGTGAATCAAGTTTTAAGGCAACAGGGGGAAGCAATGAAAAAGAGGGATGACTTTATCGCCATGAACAATGAACAAACAGAGGAGACGAAAAACTGCAATTCTGTCACAACTGAAAATATGCAATTAAATTGTTCCCATAAATCACAACAACAAGCAAAGGAAATAAACAATGAATAAAAGGACAGCGTCATTTACACTGATAGAATTGCTGGTCGTCATAGCGATCATCGCAATACTTGCAGGTCTCCTGCTTCCGGCATTAAATATGGCAAAGGAAAAAGCGTATGTTACCTCCTGCAAAAGCAACATCAAGCAGATTATGACCGGCGTACTCTTTTACGCAACGGATTTCAATGATTATCTACCGCTGTGCAATCAGGCTTCGGAAGTTCCATCCGGAGCGGGGAGAAAAGAACTTTACTGGATTTCAGAAATTTATCCATATGTTACCGGAAAATCATATCCTTTCACTCTCCCTGAAGATTTCACTTTAGCCAAAGTCTTCAACTGTGCAGGCGCAAAACCAGAAGAAGTCTGGAAGAAAAATGGAATCACCTGGTCTTCTTACGGATATCCCTGTATTTTTGGAGATTTGCGCTACTATCCGAAGAACAATCTTTGGTATAAGCCAAGGAAGATTACCCGCATTTATCATCCAAGCATGCAGGGTGTTGTCGCCGATGTAGATTCCTACAAAAGAGGAATGCGAAACGAGGACTTCAATGACATGATTGAAGATTTTAACAATATATCTCTGGTGCGCCATAGAGGGGAAACCAATCTCAGTTACGTAGACGGACATGTCGAATTGCAAAAATTTTACAACATGATAGAAAGCAATGGTCAAAAAGACTTTGACAATACCTTCAATCATGTTGCCGCTGACTGGATCTGCTCGAAATGCGGATATCAATAATTTCCAGAAAAACTCACAGATAATCCCATTATCAACAACAGTAGGAGTCTTTATGCACATACGGAAAATCTATCCTATTTTCACTTTCATCCTCATCTGGGGCAGCATTTCCCATGGAGCTCAGCCACCATTCGCTCAATACCATTCCTGGCCGCAGGGAGACAATGGCGGAGTCGTATACGAACAGGATTTCAGCCAGGGAGATTTGAAAATATTTACCTCGTTTCCAGGATATGAAATCGGCAAGTGGGGATACAACGGCTCTCCCGGTCTCCGCGTCGAACGCAAACCCGGCGGAAAATATGGATTTGTCTCTGTCAAACTGCCGAACTTGAAAGCGGGAAAAACCTACAAAGTGTCCATGCTTTGCCGCGGGGAAAATCTCTCTGGCAAAGCTCCTCACGGCTTCTGCATTGAATTCTATCAGAAAAACGGAAAATACGCTGGCGGACTTTACGACGCACAGCCGATCACCGCCGACTGGAAAAAGATCGAACGTCCCTTTGTCCTGAAGGAGGGACAGGAAGCATGTGTTTCGCTTTATCTGCGCGAAAAGGCATCCGGCACTCTTTACTTTGACAATCTGCGTGTGGAAGAAGTGGGAAATCTGTGGTCGGTTCTTCCAACCGATCTGACAGGGCTTTCTCTGTGGACGGATGATTCGTCCTTTAAGCTGAAAGCCTCCATTCCCGCCGGTTCCAAAGATTTTGCCATACTTACGACCTTGAATCTCAATGGTAGACGCTATGAAAAACTCCTTCAGCCTGATGCACAAGGGGGCTGTCAAGGAGACTTCGGAAAACTACCTGAAGGCCGCGGTAAGATTACTTTCACATTGCTTGACATGAAAAAACACCGCAGGTTGTTTTCCACAACATATCAGATCCAGGTGCGTCCGCGCAATGCGGTTTCCAGCAATGCAGTTACACTTGACAAATATCAGCGGCTCATCGTCGATGGGAAACCTTTCATGCCGGTCGGCATATACGCCGCATGGCAGGGGACCGTAAAAGACAAAGACCTGAAACGGATTGCGGACGCAGGATTCAATACCGTTCATCTTTACGGCATGGCATGGCATCGGGGCCCCGGCAAATACACATCGGACATGGCAGGCATTCGCGCTGGAGTGGACCAAGTGCACAAGTACGGACTTAAACTGGTCGCCAGCGTCAAAGAACAGCTTCATGGCTGGAATCATAAAGTGGATGATGCTTTCGGCAATATTCCAGTCGTGCAAAAACTGGTGAACGAACTGAAAGATCACCCTGCGCTCCTGGTCTGGTATGTCAGCGACGAAGAAGCGCGTTCTCGAGTCCCGGATATCATCAAACTCCGGGAAACAGTCAGTGCCATTGATCCGGATCATCCGACGTGGACATTGACCTGCTTCTATGACGACCTCGCCTATTATGCCACTTCCGGCGACATTCTCGGCATTGATCCTTATCCGATCATGGCAACTCACGAACCACAGTCGCTCAAGAAACTTCAGGAAGCTCTGGCTGTTGGCAGAAATACTGGCATCACGATCTGGCACGTACCCCAGGCGTTCAACTGGGCTGTGGTGGACAAAAAAATGGATGACGAAACCTTCCGCAAGAGTCGCTTCCTGACGCGCGAAGAAGTTCGCACTGCCCCCCTGCTCGGAGCGATTTACGGAGCAAAGGGTTTTGTCTTCTATGCTTATTACGATATCACGGAAATGGAAAGACGCGCCCCGGAGCGGGGAGAGCGCGACTGGAATTACATTAAAGAGGCAGTTCATGTACTGCGTGATCTGGAACCGTACATCATGAGTACGGAACAGGCTCCGACAACAACGGTCAAAGCCACTCCGCCCGAGGAAGTATTCGCCCGTGCTTTCACAAAAAATGGGAAAACACGTGTGGCGGTCGTTTCCCTCGGCAGAAAATGCAAAGCGGTCATTACGGTTCCCGGTCATCCGGATCTGAAGTCCCGTTTTGGAAAAACGAAGAATCTCGGCGGCGGACGCTATGAATTCGCCGCAGATGCCATTGATTCCGACGTTCTGGAGTGAATTTTCAGTGTAAGACGTCTGTTTTTCAGATTTCATGCCTTGACGGCATCAGCCTTTCGATTCCCGATCATAAGGATCGGAATCGAAAGTTTTTTTTATGAAATCTGCACCGAATGGACTCGCAAAGGGAGCGGTGTCCTGATGCTTCCGGACGGAGTCAGACTCCCTCCCGCGCGGGGCCCCAGATGTATTTGTGGAACTGAAGGTTCAGGCGGGCTTTGACCTTGTCTTCCAGCATCCAGGCGACGAGAGCCGGAATGTCAATCGCACCGAACGCGGGACTGAACAGAATGTTTTTTGTCTGACGCGCCAAATCGAACTCGCGGATCTTCTCCAGCGCAAACAGATAGTCGTCGCGGTCGGACAGCACAAACTTCACTTCATCGAACGGACGCAGATTTTCAAAATTCGGCAGGAACATTTTTTCCGCTTCACCGCTGGACGGCGTCTTGTAATCCACAATGCGGATGACTTCACCCGGAAGGTAGGACAGATCATAGGAACCGTTGGTTTCCATCAGGATGCGGAAACGTTTCAGGGAAAGCAGACGTTCGGCAAGCATGCAGACCGCATCCGCCTGCATCATGGGTTCGCCGCCCGTGATTTCGATCAGCTCCGGAGCCGCCCGCATCGCTTCCGACACCACCTCGTCAACAGTGAATTCCTTTGCCAGTGCGCAGGTCTGTGCCTTGACGGTGTCACAGTAGGAACAGCGCAGATTGCATCCGGCAAGACGGATGAAGAAACAGGGCAGTCCGGCATAAGTGGACTCCCCCTGAATACTGGTGAACGTTTCATAAATTTTCAGCTGATTCATTGTTTACCTCCTTGAAAACAGGTTGCGGAACAGTACGGAGTAGATTTTCAGGGAGTCCCTGAACGGATGAAAATGCGAAGACGCATTGTTGTCAATATAGATCGTGCGGACAGGCACTTCGCAGATATTCAGGTGGCGGGAAGCCGCAAGAAGCAGCATGTCAAGCTCAAACTCATACTGATGATAAGGAATTTCCAGAAACAGAGACATCATGGAGAGCGGAATACCGCGCAGTCCGGTCTGCGTATCCCGGATATTCAGTCCGTAAAGCAGCCGGATCAGGAACCGGGTCATGCGGTTGCCGACACGGCTTCTCCACGGAACCTTGCCGTCAAAGGAGCGCGCCCCCAGGACGAGCGTCCCGGGTGTATTTTTCATAACAGCCATGATCCGGAGAATGTCTTCCGCCGTGTGCTGCCCGTCGGAGTCCGCAGTTACCGCACCGTCCACGCCGTCCGCATGTTCCAGCAGATACCGGAATCCCGTCTTCAATGCGTCTCCCTTGCCCCGGTTGACATCGTGCGAAAGGACCGCAATATGGCTCCAGCGTTCCCTGACTGTCCTGAAAATACTTTCACAGGAGACCCCGCTGCCGTCATCCACGATAAGAATCTTCCGCAGTCCGGCGGCATGAAGCGAATCCAGCAGACACAGCAACTTGTCATCGGGACGGTATGCGGGTATCAGTACATAAAAACTCATTTTTTCCCCCGGTTCAGTCAAAATAGTTAACAGAAACGGTTCCGCTGTTTCCGGTTTTCCGTTCTGCATTTTTCCTGCCGAAATTTGCCTTCCAGTGGTACATCGAAAAAAGACCGAAACGCGAAAATATCACTTCGATGAGATCAAACCGGTAAGGAACCGGCGGTTTTCCGATCTTTTTCATATATGCCAGTGCCGCACGGTAAATCCGCCGTTTCTGCGCAGTTCTCAAATTGGTTCCGGGCGAAAGCTCCGCATTTTTCCGCAGACGGCGGGTCTTGACCTCCGCAAATACAAGGCACAGACCATCCCGCGCAACGATGTCGATTTCTCCGGAACGCATACGGCAGTCACGCGCAAGAATATCGTAACCGGCATCTTCCAGCATCCGCACCGCCGCACGTTCTCCCGCCGCACCGAGCCGGATATGGGCGGCTTTTGCACGCAGAAAATTCTTCATGAGGGCATTGCCGCCGTAAACATGCTGCCGAAGAACCAGGCAAGAAGGATCAGGAAACCGATGATTCCCAGGACGAACGAGATCAGCAGCAGGAGATAGAAGAAACAGCAGGAGACACAGCCGCTGATGCAGCCGTCCGCCAGAGTTTTTCCGCATCCGCTTTTCCCGCAGCAGTCTCTCTTTTCGCTGTCCGCAATCGGGCAGTCCGCCGTTTTCTGTTCCATGGCGATCCTCCGGTTATTTCAATTCCGTCCGCTCGAAAAGTCCCCAAACGGTGTCACCGCTCCGGAACGAGGCGCGGAGGCTGAAGCCCGAGTTGTAACGGGAACAGATCTCCGCGGAGACACCGTCACAGCTTGTATCCGCGAACGGAGCGAAAACAAACTCCGACTTCACGCGGACGGGAGAATCCTCGAAAGACGCGATCAGAACACCTCCGATGTCGCAGGCTCCGGCAAGACGAACCATACGCCTCCGTTTCAGGCATTCCGTCAGCATTTCACTTATCGCTTCCGGATCAATCACGATGTCATCAATGTTGATCTGGACGATTTTATTCATAATACGCCTCGCTTCCTTTTTCAGGTGCTTTGTATTTGTCAGCGGCGAGGATCCCTGCCGCGTCATCGTTGTCGCAGACCGTTGCGGGAGAAATTTCCACAATGCAGTCGGGTGTGCCGTCCGCCTTGCGCGGAACTTTTTTGCCTGCGAGTTCAAGGCGTTCCGCATCGCGTGCGCAAAGCATCTGGCGGCAGGATTCGGCGGAATCGACCCCCGTGGCGTTTTTCGTCGGTGCGAAGTGGTCCTTTCTGGAGCCTTCGAGAACCATGGTATGCTTTGCCAGCGGAAGTGCGTCGAAAATAAAGGATTCGAGCTTGACCGCATTCGGCTGTTCCGGTTTTACCAGCTCGCCGTCATCATTGATGTACGGAACTTTTTTATCTGCGCGGTGCCATGGCATATTGAGTCTGCCGTCTTTCGTGAGTTCTTCGATGAAAGTGCGGCTGACCACATGAATTGCGGGGCTTCCCGCGAGGAATGCAAGCGTGCCGTCGGGATTCTTGCGTTCCGCGAGTTCCGCCGGCATGTCGCTGTATTCGATGATCTGGAGTCTGCCGCCGGAAACGCAGAAATTGCCGAGCTTTTCATAAGGATTCGTCTTCGGAAGCATCCGGCTGCTGATTTCGGACTTTTCAAGGCTGTGCAGACCGAGGAACAGCGGGTCCGCCATCGGCGCCAGCGGATTGTCCACCTGGAAGTAGGAGATATATTCCACGCCGTTCTTTTTCATTTCATCCAGCGCGCCGGATTTTTTGAGCGCAAGCAGTGTGCCGCCGTGTCCGTTCGGAGAGAGGGCGAGAGAATCGGGGGCGTTCATCAGCAGCTTGCCTTCATAGGAAATGGCCGGCATGGTTCCCTGTGTGAAGAATGTAATGTTTTTTTCGCCGAGACCGAAATAATTGTTTTCCCTGAAGAACTCGCGGGTGCATTTGTCATTCAGTTCGCTGGTCATGATGAACCAGTGAAGCGCCCTGCCGTATTTTTCCGATACGCGCCTGATGGTTTCCGCAAAATACTGAAACAGCGTTTTGTGTTTGACCGGAGTGATCGGATAGGTTCCTTTGGGACCGTCGAATCCGAGTCTTGTCCCCTGTCCGCCGGCAACGACGAGCATGGCGACTTTTCCTTCGGAAAGCAGACGTTCGCCCTCTTTGCGTGCTTTTTCGTAATATTTTTTCTGCGCCTCGTCCTTTGCGGGAAAGGGAAAGAAGGGAGCGGGTGCGAGATCGGACGGAATTTCCGTTACGGGTTTCCTGAGGACGTAGTCACGGATCAGTTCCTCCAGTTCGTCGAAGTCAATTTCAGAGAGCTGTTTTTCGAGCTTGGCGCGAGCCTCGCCAGTAAGAGATTCCAGTTTGGATGCGACAAAGTCCTGTCCGTATTTTCTGAGCTTTTCAATCATCATAGTTGCGACTCCTGAAGTTTTTGATTTGATTATGGGGTAATATAGCGCTGAAACAGCGTGGAGTAAATACCCCGATGCAAACTTTTCTGACTTGTTCGCTCCAACACCCGCTTTGCGATGCCGTTGCCTTCCCGCGCCGCCGCAAGCGAAAGCAGAAATGCCATGACGCCTTTCTCATGCGGTGAAACATGCGTCATGATTTCCCGCGCCTGCGCCAGAGTGATTTTCCCATCCCATAAACGAAGCATGGTGCCGCGGAAAAGGTCGTCCCCGAATTTGGCATACAGTCGTCCCAGGTTCACTTTCCAGCCGTCGTCCCCGCAATACCACGAGGCGAACGTGTCCCAGAAGCCGGGGTAGATTGTGTGATCCGGCACGGAATCGACGTGCATTGCCGCATCAAACTCCTTTCGCGAAACATAATACAGAAGCCTTGCATGGGCGGTTTGCGGTATTTCCCTTCTCAGCGCCTCGGGCGGGGCTTCCCGGTTGACGGAAAGCGCGTATATAATCTCATAAAGCGCCCAGTCGTCCTGCAATGCGGGATCTTTTCTGATGGCATCGAGAGCCTGCCGCGCTTCTGCATTGTTTCCCGCATGAATCAGATACGGCAGAAGTTTCGCCATGCGCTGAGATTCAGTCAGAGCCGGACAGTTTGTAATGAGCTCCCGCTTCAAGTCCTCCAGAATCTCTTTCCCGGGTTCTCCGTTGTCGAAACGAATCAGGGCTTTCTTTACGCGGGCGTCGGCGTCGTCCGGGAAAATCCGCAGATAGTTCGAGCAGACTGCGGCGGCACGGGAAAACTGTCCCAGCGCATAATATCCCTCTGCTAATTTCCGATACGGCAATTTCCGGTTCCGCCCTGCAAGGAGAGCCCGTTCCAGATACGGGATTGCCCTGCCGCCTTTCAGCAGATACGCCCCGCAGATCAGATTCGGAAGATAGGATTCCTGATTTTCCCGCGCCCAGCGCAGATATTCCCTCAGACAGACCGTCTGATAAGGAGTCGCCGAGAGACAGCGGATGACTTGCAGATGAAACTGTTCCAGCTGCATGAATTCATTCTGGTTTTTGCGGAGTTGCGCGGCAATCTCCTTTTCCGGCGCTTTTTTCTTCACCAGTTCCCGCAGGACTTCCAAAGCGGTTTCTTCCGGCGGTTTCGGAGGCGGCTCCGGTTTTTCCGGCTTTGTTTCCACGGCTTTCACCTGTTGTTCTGCAGGAGGTGCGCCGGCCTGCCGCTCCGGCGGTTCGTCATTGATCAATTCATTGAACAGCTCATTGTTCTGAGGCAGTATCTTGCCGAATTCACCTTTGGGATCTTTGGCTTCGGCAATTGCCTTTGCGCCTTTTTCCATGGATATGGCATAAAGCAGCAGTGTCACGAGGACGCCTGCAAGGAAAAGCAGGAACAGAATCCGGCGCCAGGTAAGCCCGCAGCGTTCCAGCACGCTTCCTCTTTCCAGTTCAGCCATTGCTTCCAGCTGGCGTATTTTCAGCAACGCTTCCGCTTCCGCGGCATCTTCCCGGAGCTGTTCCTCTGTTTTCCGTTCTTCTTTCTGCTGCACCGGCACTTTCGGAATTTCTTTCCCGGCATTTTCCCGCGGTTCCGCGGATTCCGGTTCACGCCGCAGGATGATCCGGGGTTTTGCCGCCGTTTCTTCCGGGAGATTCCGGACAGGCTGCAATATGGGCTTTTCCGGGAGACGGCGGACGGGCTGCGGCACCGGCTCTTCCGGGACGGAGATTTTGATTTTAGCGCCTTTCGGCTTCAATATGATCCTGATCTGTTCTTTTTCCGCCATTTCAACCTCCGGAAATTTTTCTGCGGCATAGCAAAAAATAGTCCGCTTCCGCGTAATATGCAAATGCAGATGTTCTCTTTGCATGAAAAATATTCCGCCGCAGGTTTGCAAAGCGTTTTCTTATGATTATAGTATTCAAATACAAAATGTCCTGAAAACTTCATAAACAGAGGGAGAACAGCATGAAAACTTTTTTGGGAATCGGGCTCGGACCGATTCAGACGGGTATCTTCGTATCCGGCGCATCGAAGGGAAACTTCGACAGAATCGTCGTTGCGGAAGTCGATGATACGATCAGACAGGCGATTTGCGCTTCAGGCGGTGCCATCACCATCAACATTGCGGCTCCGGACCGGGTGTACACCGAAGTCTGCAAAAATATCGAGGTCTACAGCCCCGCGGAACCGGAGGGACTGGAAAAGCTGATCGCCGCCGCCGCGGAAGCCTCGGAAATCGCAACCGCTCTGCCGAGCGTGAAGTTTTTCGGCACCACGGCACAGTGGCTCCGCGACGGTTTCCGCCGCAATCCCGACGCATTGCGTTTCGTCTATACGGCGGAGAACGACAACCATGCCGCGGAAAAACTGGAAAAGGAGATCGGAGAACCGTTCTCTCAGACCTATTACCTGAATACCGTGATCGGAAAGATGAGCGATGTGGCACGCGGCGAAGAGTGCAGGCTCCGCAGTCTCGCGGAACTCTGTCCCGGCGCGGGACGCGCCCATCTCGTTGAGGAGTTCAACTGGATTCTGATCTCCGATGCGCCGCAGATTGAAACGCGCTCCGTGAAGAATCTGTATGTCAAAAAGGATCTCTTCCCCTTCGAGTTCGCAAAACTCTACGGCCACAACGCAACCCATTTCCTGCTTGGCATCCTCGGGGATTCCACCGGACTCAAAAAGATGTCCGAACTTTCGGCACATCCTGAACTTGTGGAAATCGGACGCGAAGCCTTCCTGAAAGAATCCGGCATTGCGCTGTGCAGGAAATATGCGGGCGTGGACGAAATGTTCACCGAGTCCGGCATGGCGAATTACGCGAACGGCCTGATCGACCGGATGCAGAACATTTACCTTTCCGACTCCATTGACCGCGTAATTCGCGACATTCACAGAAAACTGTCCTGGGACGACCGTGTCGTCGGCACGATGCGTCTTGTTTTAAGTCAGGGACTTCAGCCGCTGAATTTTGCGAAAGGCGCTCTGCTTGCCGCACGGAAAGAGTTCGGAAATGACACGGATGCCATCCGGAAGGGATTGGAGGAGCTCTGGCAGAAAGACACGCGGGAAGGCGAGGCAAAAGAGGTCTTCGATCTGATCGTCAATGCCCGGATCGGGTGATTTCCCACCGAAAGCAGAAAACGGTTCCGCCCGGCGCACAGCAGACGGAGCCGTTTTCTTTTTTATCCCGATCGCGGCGCAGGAAAAGAGGATTGCCGGATGCGGAAACATCCGGATGTCAAACCGGAGTTTCCGCGGGAGCCGCCTTCCATCCCGATGCTGCGGCGGAGCCGGATCAGCGGAACATGGCGGCAGTCTTCTTAAGTTCCTCGGGGATGTTGATCTTCTGCGGACACTTCTTCAGGCAGGCACCGCAGCTGACGCAGCTGGAGGCACGCTGTTCCTCCGGCATGGCATCATAAATCAGTTTTCCGTAAAACTGCCGTCCGCCCGCCTTGACCTGATTGTAAACCGCAAGATTGCGCGGAATATCCACTCCGACGGGGCATGGTGCGCAATAGCGGCAGGCGGTACAGGGAACCGCGCCGGACTTGCGGTAGGCGGCAAGCGCCTCGGCAACCGTCTTTCTTTCCGCATCGCTCAGCGGCTTGAAGGGAGAAAAGGTCTTCAGATTGTCCGTCATCTGATCGGGCGCGGACATGCCGGAAAGCACGCAGAGCACATTCGGCAGGGAAGCGACATAGCGCAGTCCCCATGAAGCCGCACTCGCTCCCGGCTCGGCCTTTTCAAAGATGGCTTTCGCTTCCGGCGTCAATTTGACCAGGGTGCCGCCTTTCAGCGGTTCCATGACCAGAACAGGAATGCCGAGTTTCGTCAGAACCTCATACTGCTCCCGGGAACGGCAGAGTTCCCAGTCCAGATAGTTGAGCTGAATCTGAGCGACGTCCCACGGATACGCTTTGGCGATTTCCGCCAGCACTTCCGGCTCGCCGTGATAAGAGAACCCGATCCGGCGGATTTTCCCCTCCGCCTGTTTTTTCTTCATGAAATCGTAAAGTTTCAGTTTTTCAGCGATTTTCCAATGGGCGGCATTCAGCCAGTGCATCAGGTAAAAGTCGAAATATCCTGCCTGGGTCCGCCGGAGCTGTTCCTGAAAAATCCTTTCCAGATCCTCTTCCTGCTTCAACATGATGGTCGGCATTTTTGTTGTCAGGTAATAGGAATCGCGCGGATATTTCTTCAGCGCCTCCGCGGCGAACATCTCGCTTTCCCCGTTGTGATACATGTAAGCTGTGTCGAAGTAATTGCATCCCGACGCCATCGCTCGGTCGACCATCATCCGGGCGGTTGCCCGATCCACTTTGCCGTCCTTTTCGGGAAGCCGCATCAGTCCGAATCCGAGCAGCGGCAATGTCATATCCGTATTCTTATACCGGCGGCGAGTCACCTGCGGATTCGACTCCCGTCCGTTTTTTCCTTTTTCCTCTCCCGCTCCTGCCTGCGCGGCAAAGCGGGTCACGGGTGCGAGTGCGGCAACGGTCAATGCACTTTTCAAAAAATCACGTCTGTTCATGCTGTTTTTCCTTATTTGCTGTTATACCAGTGCTTCATTGTCCGGAGTCCAGAATGCCGCCGCCTGACGGCGGTTCTTTGATTCCAGCTCTGCGGCAATCCGTTTCAGGTGTTCCGGAATGTTGATTTTCTGAGGACACTTTTTCAGGCAGACACCGCAGTTGACACAGGCGGTGGCTTTTTCGTCTTCGGTCATTTTATCGTAGACCAGCTGGAAGTGAAAGAAATTGCCGCTTGTTTTGTATTGATTGTAAAGACCGAAAATCCGGGGAATGTCCACTCCTACGGGACAAGGCGTGCAGTAACGGCATTCCGTGCAGGGAACGGCTCCCGATTTCCGATAGGCGGCAAGAGCCGCTTCCACGGTTCTGCGCTCCGCATCGGTCAACGGTTTGAAGTTTGTAAATGTCCTGATGTTGTCCTCCAGATGCTCGGTCAGCGTCATGCCGCTTAATACGCAGAGCACGTTCGGGAGCGACGCCGCATAACGAAGCGCCCATGAGGCGACGCTCGCATTCGGATTGGCTTTTTTGAAAATGCCCGTGGCTTCCGGATTCAAGGTCGCCAGTGCGCCGCCGCGCAGCGGTTCCATGACAACCACCGGAATGCCGAGTTTTGTCAGGATTTCATACTGTTCTCTGGAGCGGTAAAGCGTCCAGTCAAGATAATTGAGCTGAATCTGGGCGAAATCCCAGGGGTGCACCTCGGCAATGATCTTCAGGACTTCGGGCTCGTCATGGAAAGAGAATCCGAGACGGCGGATTTTCCCTTCTTTCTGCTTCTGCTTGAGGAACTCGTAGACATGGAAACGTTTCGTATCCTCCCAGCGGTCCTTGTTCAGATTGTGAACCAGATAAAAATCGAAATAGTCTGCCTTGCACCGGGCGAGCTGTTCATTCCAGATACGTTCCACATCCGCCTCTTTTTTCAGAGCGCGGACCGGCATCTTGCTTACAAGATAATAACTGTCGCGCGGATATTTGGTAAGCAGGTCCCCGGCACACTTCTCGCTGAGTCCGTCATGGTAAAAGTAGGCGGTGTCGAAGTAATTGACACCGGCTTCCATTGCGCGGGCGATCTGCTTTTCCGCCGTGGCATAGTCAATATCGGGTTTTTCGGGAGAGAGGCGCGGCAGGCGCATCATGCCGAAACCGAGCAGGGGAACGGTCTGGGCGGTATTCCTGTAGCGCCGGCGGGTGACCTGGGCGCCTTTGCTTGAGTCGGAGCTTTTGTCTCCGTCGAGCCCCGCCTTGGCGGCGAGGCGTGTAATGGGTGCGAGAGCGGCAACGGTCAGTGTTCCTTTCAGAAATTCGCGTCTGTTCATAAGAACTTCTCCTTGGGTTAATGTGTTCCACCGGTCGGCGCCGGATCAGCTTTTGAGTTCCGCGGCGATTTTCCTGAGTTCCGCCGGGATTTTGATTTTCTGCGGACAATGTTTCATACATTTGCCGCAGTTGACGCAGGCGGATGCCCGCGAATCTTCCGGGATCGCGTTGTAGTTGTTGCTGAAGAGCCATTTGTTGCCGGAGATCTTGTACTGGTTGTAAAGCCCGAATATCTTGGGTATTTCGACTCCGACCGGACACGGCATACAGTAACGGCAGGCGGTACAGGGAACCGCCAGATGCTTCCGGTATGCCGTCAGCGCCTGTTCCAGCACCTTCCGCTCGTTGTCCGTGAGCGGTTTCAGCGGAGAGAAGGTCTTGAGATTGTCCTCCATGTGTTCCGGCAGACTCATCCCGGAGAGTACGCAAAGCACATTCGGCAGACTTGCGACATAACGGAGCGCCCAGGCGGCATTGCTGGAGCCGGGATCGGTTTTCCTGAGAATTTCCGTGGCGTCCGGCGAAAGGGACGCCAGCGAACCGCCGCGCAGCGGTTCCATGACGATCACCGGGATTCCGGCTTTCGTCAGGATTTCATACTGTTCGCGGGAACGGTAGAGTTCCCAGTCAAGATAGTTGAGCTGAATCTGCGCAAAATCCCATTCATGCGCGTTTACGATTTCCTGCAGCACTTCGGGCGTGTCGTGGAAAGAGAATCCGAGTTTGCGGATTTTCCCCTCCTTCTTCTTCTGCGCCAGAAATTCATACGCCTTGTATTTCCGTGCAAGATTCCAGTTCACCGTGTCAAGCGAATGCAGCATGTAGAAGTCGAAATAGTCCGTTTTGCATCGCGCGAGCTGTTCATTGAAAATTTTGTCGATGTCATCGGGGTTCCGCGCGAACCACACCGGCATCTTGTCCGTCAGGTAATAAGAGTCGCGGGAGTAGGGTTTCAGCAGTTCCCCGAGACAGCGTTCACTTTCCCCGTCATGATACATGTAGGCGGTGTCGAAATAATTGCATCCCGCCTTCATTGCCCGGGCGATCATCTTCTCCGCCGTGGCATAGTCGATTTTTGAATTGTCCGGAGACACCTGCGGCAGCCGCATGCAGCCGAAACCGAGCAGGGGAACGGTCAGGGCGCTGTTCTTGTAGCGCCGGCGAGTCACCTGACTGCCCTGCCGGACATCCGATGTCTTGTCCCCGTCCGCCCCGGCTTTTGCCGCGAGGTGTGTAATGGGAGCAAGAGCGGCAAGGGTAAATGCACCTTTCAGAAATTCACGTCTGTTCATCTTCTTCTCCTTGATTTTCCTGCATTTGTTCAAAATTCCATTGGACGGCTTTTCGAGCCGGGGAACCGCCCCGACCCGTTCCGTTCGGTCTGCCTGTGCTGTAAAATCGCAACAGATCAGCGACCGGCATGATACTGTTTGGAGCTTCCGCCACCGGCCCGGCTTTCCGACGCCCCGCTGTCTGCGGAGGCGGAATCTATTCTTTTCATTTCCTCCTGTCCCGCCGTATCCCTGACAACATCCATGAGTTCCCGGGTTTCATCGGTCACTGCAGACTTTGCCTTTTGGAATTCATAGGATGCACGCCCCAGGGACCGTGCCAGTTCGGGAATTCGTTTCGCCCCGAAAATGATGAGAACCACCAGAACGATGAGAAGGATTTCGGTAAATCCGAGCGACATAATCATGCCTCCTTGTTTGATTGCCGGTTGTTGTTGAGTTCGTCCATGCTTCCGGAACGGAAGCCTTCAAGATCAAGAGTTACAAACTGAAATCCGAGTTTTTTCAGCCCTTCCGCAATTTCCCGGTGCCGCGCCGCCGCTACCGCAATGTCTTCCCCGGATACTTCAATCCGGGCGATGCCGGCATGAATTCTGAGCCGGACATCGCGGACGGAGGGAATGAGCTTACGGATCAGATCCTCGCCGTCGATTGCTTTCCGGATCAGGTCTTCCGTCAGAAGGGAACCGTATTCAAAACGGGTTGCCATGCAGGGGATGGACGGTTTCTCCGCGCATTCCAGCCGGAGCTCCGCAGCCATGCGGCGGACATCTGCTTTGGTTATGCCGAGTTCGGCAAGCGGTGAACGGATGCCGAGTTCCTCCAATGCCGCCAGCCCGGGACGGTAGGATTTCCGGTCGTCGGCATTGGTGCCGTCGATGACGGTTCCGATCCCTCTTGCCATCGCGAAGTCTCTGATTTCCGAAAAAATATAGCGTTTGCACCAGAAACAGCGGTCCGGCGGATTGTATTTCACTTCCGGAATCGACAGCGGGTCACAGCCGAACAGTTTCAGTTCGATCCCCGCTTTTCCGGTGGCAATCCGGACTTCCTCCAGCTCTTCCGGACGCTGGAATATGGAATGCAGGGTCAGCGCCAGCAGGGGAAACGGGGCCTCGTCATGCAGTTCCTTCAGGGCGGCAAGGAGCAGAGAACTGTCAACTCCGCCGGAAAATGCGAGCGCAATCCCTCCTTCCGAGCGTTCCCGCAGATAATGCTTCAGTTGTTCATATTTTGACATTTTGTGCCTCCGCAATTTGTTTCGCCTGTATGAAAACCGTGTGAAAATCAATACCGGACGATTCGGAAAGCTGTTTTATGCTTTCATATTCCGGGTAACAGCGCTCCACATTGTTCCAGACGCATTTCTTTGCCCGCACTGTTCCGAAAGGAAGTGTCAGTTCCACGGCTTCACGCTGCATGCAGGTCCGCTCCACGGGAAACTTCCGCAGACCTATGGTGGTGGTCGTTTCAAAGAGGATTGTTTCAATTCTCGGCAGAAGCGCCTCCGTCACAATCGCTCTCAGCAGATAGGCGGGGCGGTTCTTCTTCATGAAACACGGAAGAAAATGCACATCCCTTGCGCCGTTTTCCAGAAGTTTTTCCATCGCATAACCGAATGCTTCTCCGGTCGAGTCGTCGATATTGCATTCCACAACGTAAATCTGTTCCGGATCGCTTTTTTCCTCGATCAGCATGGCACGCAGAAGATTGGCACGCCCGAAATCCCGTTTGCCGAGTCCGATGCCGACCTTGCTGACCAGATACTCCCCCGGAAGCGCGGAACGGGTTCGGAGCGCCGCGGCAATTGCAATTCCGGTCGGCGTCACCATCTCTCCGGCGGTTGCGGTTGTCCGCAGGGGAATGGAATACGTCTGGGCGATGTTCAGTACCGCCGGAACGGGTACCGGGAGCTCGCCGTGCTGGCAGTGGACGAATCCGGTGCCTTCGGTGAGTCCGGTCACAACGCAGTCTGTAATGCCGAGATCGTCAATTAAAACGGAAGCCGCCACGATGTCCACGATGGAATCGACGGCTCCGACCTCGTGAAAATGAACCTCCTCAACGGAGCATCCGTGCGCTTTGGCTTCCGCTTCCGCAACAATCCGGAAGATTTTCTTTGCCAGCTCACGCGCAAACCGGCTCATGTCGCCCCGGTCGATAACGGAATGGACGTCGGCAAGATTCCGGTGCGCATGGTGATGATGCCCCTCGGCATGATGATGTTCGTGCAGACGCACATCGAAATCGCAGCCTTCGACGCCGCAGGACTTCCGGCGCGATACGGTATAATCAAAGCCTTCAAGACGCAGACTGTTCAATACCGCGTCAAGTTTTTCCCGGCTCCCCCCGAGGTCAAGCAGAGCTGCAACGGTCATGTCGCCGGAAATCCCGGATGCGCCTTCGAGATACAATAATTTACTCATTGGAATGATCTCCTGTTGTTCCTGTTCCAAAATATTTCCTGTGCCATGGTCTCCGCACTCTTCATGCCTCCAGCGTGATCTGCTTTTCTATTTCATGAACGGTCATTGCCTTTTCCGGTGCAGGACAGACCTGCTGGCAGGCGCCGCATCCGATGCAGAGCCGCGGATTCAGGCGCGGAGCGCCGGTTCTCCGCAGAGTTACCGCTTTGACCGGGCAGACGTTTGCGCATTTGCCGCATTTCGCCCCGTCCTGAAAAACGATACAGGTCCGCGGGTTGAAACGTGCTTCCGCAATTTTGGTTTTCTGTTTGGCTGCCAGCGTCAACGGGCGGATCGCCCCGGTCGGACAGACCTGGGAACAGCGGTTGCAGTCGAACTGGCAGGCGCCTTTGGTCAAATCCAGCGAAACCGGGCCGGCGCCATGCGGCGCAGGGACAATGATTTTCGCCGGGCAATTCGCCGTGCAGAGCTGGCAGGAGGTGCACCGGGCGGCAAAACGTTCCGCATTTCCCGCTCCCGGCGGCAGAATTCTGAAGCGGGCGGCAAAACGGGACAGCTTTTCCATGCCGGCTTTTGCCAGCACTGCCCCCGCGGCAAATCCCGCAATCAGAACCCCGCTGTTGACAAGAAAGGCGCGGCGGGTTTTATCGACGGGAAGCGCTTTCCGTTCCGCCCGCCCGAATTTCACCGCATGGAGACGGCAGACGGATATGCAGTTCATGCAGCGGACACAGCGTTCGTTGTCCAGTGTGCCGTTTTCCGGGTCGATGCAGCCGGAGGGACAGACTTTTACGCACATGCCGCATTTCACGCATTGATCGGAAAGACGCAGCCGGAACACCCCGTATTTCGCCGTCAGCCCGAGCAGGGTTCCGACCGGACAGATCGCGGTGCAGTAGATTCGTTTTTTCCAGACTGCCAGCGCGACGATGACTATCAGCGGAATCATGGAGCCGATGGAGAAGGAACCGACGATCCGCCCGAAATTGGAGTAGGGATCAAGCAGCAGAAACGGCGCCGCCCAGCCTGCAATCAGCATCCCGAAGGCAAATCCACCAATGAGATAGCGGGTTTTCATGAAATTCGCAGTTGTCCTTCCCTTCCGGCGGGAAAGGAATCCGATGAAATCCTGCAGAATTCCGAAGGGACAGAAGACCGCGCAGTAAAAGCGTCCGAACAGGAAAGTCACCAATGCTGTCGCCAGCAGAGCGATCAGTGTCCCTGCGGAGAATGCGGCAAGGCATTTCATCAGAACCGGCCCGAATTGCCCATGCAGAAGGGTCGCGAAAATGCCGCCTTTCCCGGAAAAACCGATAAGAGTCACCGCAATGCAAAGTGTCGCCGCCGCAATTCTGATATAGTTCCATTTCATCTGTTTTTTCATTGCTCAAATCTCCTTGAACATTCTGTTTTTCCCCTCTCTGATTTTTAGTATAAGCCTTAGAGTAACTGTCAGTCAATACTTTTTTTCAAAAAAAAATGATTTTTTTCCCGAAAAGCGGAAATCAGGCTGAAAATGAGCTGCGCAGGATATGATTTTTTGCATTGCCCCCCTGATTCGCCAGGACAGCGGAACTTGCACGGACCGGTTTTCCCGAAAAATGTGACTGTCGCGTCAGCGGGTGATTTTCTGAATCTCCTGTCTCTTTTCACATGTCGGCTTTGACGAAGAGATTCAGGCAGGATTCCGCAAAGGCTTTCTTCCGCGTTAAGGCGTCCGCCCTGACAGTCCGAACGGAACGAACAAAACCATATTCTGCGGCGCGACAGTTCTTCCCGCATGTCCGCTTTGGCGGAGCAGTGCACCTTCCTTGCCGCTTTTTACCAATGACGGTTCGCCGAAACGGAAAATAAGTATTTCCCTTTTATTATTATTCATTCCATATTGCTTTTTCTTTTCTCTATACTCCACATTTTAGCTTTTCGCATGTGGTCTTGCTCACTGGCCGCAATTATGATTGTCAATAAACAAGCCAATAGTAATAACAATAACAGCAAATATATGGTCCAATGTGTTTTAATGTGTATCCTTATCGCCGCCCCATTTAAAAAACAGTCATTTTCCCCATCCTGCAGTTTTTTCATTTAACAAATCAATTATTTTCTTGTTTCCTCTTTTTCCGGCAATATCAATTGCTGTATCCCCCCAGATATTCTTGACAGATTTGTCAGCTCCCTGCTCTAAAAGTTTCTGAACAAGTAAAATATTTTGATTGGAAACTGCCCGCATTAATGGGGTAATGCCATTTGCATCTGCTTGATTGATATTTTTTCCAAAAGCAATTCTTGCTAAGGCATTTTCATCATCATGAAACATCAGTTGCAAAAGTAAAATAGACTGTCCTGAATTTCCCCGATACCGAATGACCTTCACAACTCTTTCCTGAGGTGTCCCTTCTATATATGAATAAAAATCCGGCAACTCGCCTTTTGCAAAATTAAACTCAATCGGACCATCCAATGAAGATGGCAAAACAAAAATCCGCTGATTTTCTCTCCTCCAGGCTACAATTGCTGTACTTATTCCTTCTTCTATATAACATGCAGCAAAATTAGGAATATAAGTTATTGAATCACTATCATGTATATGTGGTTTGAGCAATATCCATTGAGTATGATCTGGAAAGAAGCCTTCATTATCATGAGCATAGAGAGATAACTGCTTAGATACTTGTCCTAAAATTGCCATACTTTGAAAACGAGGACGTGATGGTGGTACAGGCATTATTTGAACAAATACAAGTCCGAGAAAGAAAATAAACCCTAAAAGGATATAAAATCTTCTATAATGTTGCATATTTAAAAGCCTTTCCCCTTACAGTCGGCAGAAGTATCTCCGCCACCAGCTTTCATTATGTCAAAACGTGTAATGTCTATTGTGTGCTTTTGCCTGTTTTCACAACATGTAATATTTTTTACAATTTCCCCACTTGCTTCCTTATAATATTTTTAACATATCCGCCTCTCCCCCAGGTTGGACAACTTTTATTGAAAAAATTGCGTAAGAGCCTTTGAGTTACTATATTCCGTTGTTTCCTGATTGCAAGTCCCGAAACACATTTTGTCCAAAATCTGATATTGTCGTGTCGAATGAATCCACCTGGAGTTGTAGAATTTCACATAATGCTGTATCTCAATCAAAGCTGCGATAAGCTGCTCTTTGATTTTGATGTCTTTGTATTCCGACGCCTACCGGAACATTGGTATTTCCCCGTATCCCCCCCACGACCAACCGCTTCCTGCCCACACCGTTTTTTGAATCAGTTTACTCTATACATACGGCTTGCTTCATGAAACACCCCTTGCCGTTTCATTGAACGGGCATTTTACACCAAGTCAAGTTCCCGTTTTCAAGCTCAATCGCACTCGGCAATTTGGATTTATTTTTAGATTTTATCATAATCTGCTGTTGTTACATTCCTCTTTTCAGAAGAAGCCTGTTCCAGATTAAAGTATAAATTTATTACAAGACGCAATTCATCCCCTGAAATATTTGGAAAGACACTTTTCTCCACTCGTCCTTTTCCATAATATTTGCCAGTATAAAAATAGAAATAAAGATAATCTGAATTATTTGTACCAACCTCAAGGGAAATGCTTCGAGAATGGTAGCCATTCAATGGAGCTTTCTTCATATCACCAAAGTTTTTAATTTGTGTATCAACAATAAAACCTGCTGATTTATCTTCGGACTTCAACTGTAAAAAAGCAACCTTTGGAATAAAAATATTATTAGTATTTTGTTTTTTCAATATATTCCCGAATTTATCCCGCTCAACATCAATACTCAAGCTATTTTTGCCGGGGACAGTCGCATTGCTCACTTTTTTCATCAGTGTCAAGTCGATATAATCTCCCGGTGAACCCTGACGCCATGACATTCCGGTATATAACTTTTTAGTTTTGGCAATCTTACCAATTTTTCGCAACTTGATAATGAGGTCTTTCTGCAAAGGATTTATCTTTGCATTTTGTTTCATCCCAGCAGGAAAATAAAAATGCAGTTCTTCATCATAATAGCCGTCCTTTTGAAATGTAAGGACTACGGATGTATAGTGCCTTTTTTTGCAATGAAAAAAAGGACCGACCTTGCTTTCTTCATAAACAGTTTCATTTTTAGTTTCCCATATGTCTTTGGGACGGGAATAACGTGCTTGCAGATTTACATTATCAAGTTTTTTTCCAGAGGAATCAATAATCGTTCCCTGAATATCAATAACAGCATTTTTTAATGAAGTTTGATGTAACTCTCTAATAATTCCAACTCTCTCTCTATTCGCAGCTATTCTACCTGCTGATGGTTCACCTCCGTAAGTCAAGAAAAAGAAAATAATGACTAGAAGAAAAATCAAGAAAGATTTCATCATTTATTCCTCATAATCTTTCATTGCTGTTTTTCACAAAAAATATGTCTAAACCAATTCTGTATGGTGCAGCAGGTCAATTCCTTTATTGCTATAAACCCCATCTTCCCATTTTTTCTGCGCAGCCAGCACATTGTCTGCACATTCACTGAGGTAACTTCCATAGGAGCAGGCAGATCAAAATATCTACCTGCTTCAATCAATAATATGTACTCCATAGATTTCGTTTTTTCAAAGGCTCTTCTTCAACATTTTTGACAATACGAAGCCAGACGCTGGCTACATTGTTTACTGTCGAGGGAGAGATCAACACAATTCCCGATTTTCAAATAAATACAAATATCAGGAGCTCCCGTAGCCTGCATCCCCGGGATTGGAATTCTGTGCAAACAAATAAATTGACGGCAGGAGAATGCTGCAAAGAAAAAATCTCATAAACTTACTCCTCCTTTTTTATTTTCTGATTTATTACACTAACAGAAAACAGCAAAATGAGAAAAATAATAAAATTGTGCAATAATTATGATTATTTCCCTTCCTTTACTATATTCCGTTGTTTCCTGATTGCAAGTCCCGAAACACACTTCGCCCGGCATCTGATACTGCAAGACCGAATCCATCCGCCTGGAGTGCAAAAGCTCACATAATACTGAAACCGAATCGGACAGAAAAATGGAAATGCCGTTCAACGCATATTTCCCGGATACAGGATTTCACAATCCATCCCGCAGGAATCAGCCGGTGCCGAAAATCAGCGCAGACGGTGATAGACGCTGCCTTCCTTACGGACTTTACGCAGAAGTTCGAGCCCGATCAGAGTGGACATGACCTCGGATGCGGAAATTCCGGTTGCGGCGGAAATATCGTCGACCGACGCATCGCCTTTCGTCAGGAACTCCACAATCCGCGCGGCTTCCGTCGAAAGCGAAGCATCCGCCTGTTCTTCAAAGAACTGTTCCGCGGCATTCCCTTCGCGCAGAGTTTTCCTGTCCCGGGAGAAGCCCGGCAGGAAATCGAATTCCTCCAGAATATGGTCGAAGTTTTCCACAAGAATCGCATTCTGGCGGATCAGTTTGTTGCATCCCGCCGCCTGCGGATTGTCCGCCTGCCCCGGAACCGCAAAAATCGTGCGTCCCTGCTCCAAGGCAAAGGACGCCGTAATCAGCGACCCGCTGTTCAGTCCGGCTTCCACGACCAGCGTAGCTTTGGAAATACCGGAAATGATCCGGTTGCGCATCGGGAACGAGTGACGTGTGGGCGAAAATTCCATCGGGAATTCACTGATGACCGCACCATGCCCGGCAATGTCACGGGCAAGCGGCACATGTTCCTGCGGCTGAATCCGTGCCAGTCCTCCGCCTAAAACGCTCACGGAAAGTCCTCCGGCGTTCAAAGCCGCCCGGTGGGCGACTGCGTCCACACCGTAGGCCAGGCCAGAAACGACGGTGAATCCGGCAAAGGCGGCGGCTTCGGCAAGATGCTGCGCCATGCGCTGGCCGTACTGCGTCATGTTGCGTGTGCCGACTACGGCAAGGGAACGACAGGAAATCGTGTCGGGAATTTCCCCGCGCACATAAAGGCAGACAGGGGCATCATGAATCGTGCCCAGAAGTTCGGGGTAATTCTCCTCGCCGCGCGTAATGATATGGACTCCTCCGCGTTCGGCAAGATCCAGCTCATGCTTCAAATCGACGTAACGTTCCCAGTGGGCAATCTTTTCCGCAAGAACGGGTCCGATTCCCTGAATCACTGCAAGGTTGTGCTCCGGACACGAAAAGATTTCGGACGGCGTCCCGCATACGGAAAGGAGCGTCGCAAGACGCGCCGGCCCGATGCCGCTGAGCATGTTCAGCACAATATAAGCCTCTCTGTCAATCATTTCCCGATCCGTTTCCTGATGGCGTTCATAATTTTTTCCACTGGAACATCCGTATAGATCCCCGCCCTGCCGATTTCCTCCGGCAGAATCAGTTTCAGTCTGCCTCCCGAGTTTTTCTTGTCCGTTCCCATTGCCTTGAAAATCGCTTCGGCGGAATATCCCGCGGGGATTGACACGGGCAGGGCGAAAGTTTTCAAAAGCGACTCCTGACGTGCCGCGGTTTCACCGGAAATGAGCCCCAATGAAACGGCAAGTTCCGCGGCAACGCACATGCCGATTGCCACTCCTTCTCCATGTTCGACGAGGGAATAGCCTGTCACCGATTCGATTGCATGACCGAAAGTATGCCCGTAATTCAGAATGGCACGCAGGGACGATTCTTTTTCATCAGCGGAAACTATCCGGGCTTTCAAGGCACAGCAGCGGGAAACCGCTTCGGAAACCCGTTCCGCATCGGCGAGATTCAGCAGATCGCGCGCATGTTTTTCAAGCATATCGAACAGGGTTCCGTCCAGAATGACGGCGGTTTTAATCAGTTCGGCATAACCGCAGGAAAGTTCGCGGGCGGGCAGCGTTTTCAGAAAATCCGTATCAATGACGACCGCTTCCGGCTGAAAAAACGCGCCGATCAGATTTTTCCCTTCCGGCAGATCAACCCCCGTCTTGCCGCCGACGGAAGAATCCACCATCGCCAGCAGAGAGGTCGGGAGCTGAACGAAACGAGTGCCGCGCATGTAGATCGCGGCGGAAAATCCCGTCATGTCGCCGCAGACGCCGCCGCCGAGCGCGATGAAAACAGACCTGCGGTCCAGTCCCGCCTTCACTCCCTTCCGGCAGATCATCTCAATCGTGGAAAGCTGTTTGGACGTTTCTCCGGCGGGAAAGACGCACGTATGAACGGAATGTGAAACCGCCGAAAGTTTTCCTGCCACGCTTTCAAGATAAAGTTTTTCCAGGTTGGAATCGGTCACAAGAAAAACGGAACGGTCTTTCAGGTATTCGCCGAGCAGAGCGTCCAGCTGCTCCCGCAGCCCGGCTCCGACGAAAATCGGGTAGGAGCGTTCCGCCAGTTCCACATTTACAACATTCATCGTTTTCTCCTGCTCACTGGTGCCCGGCAACCTTGCAGCCCCATGAAATCACTCTGTTTTTAATAAAATCGACAATCTGCGCGTGTTCCGCCTTGCCGGAGGCGGAAATCTGCATGATCGGCTCCCCGAATTCAAAATAAACCGGATTTTTCCGGCGGATGGGACCGAGATCCTTTATCAGCTTTCCGTTCGCCAGAAAATCCGTGCGGAGCGCCATCGGAATGATCGGGGCGCCGGTGTGTTTGGCAAGTTTGACGCCGATCGTATTGAATTGCGCCGGATCAAATACCTCGGAGCGCGTGGACTGCGGGAAAATCACGATGCTCCTGCCTTCCGCAATCCTCTTTGCACCTTCGGTCATGACAGCCTTGAAATCATCGCGCGGATTCCTGCGGTCCACGGGAATGCAGCCGAGCCGGCGCATAATGTCTCCGAAGTAAGGCACATCCAGAAGGGAGCGCTTGATTACGAAGCAGAATTCGCGGCGCGGACGTATGAATGCGTGCATCAATGCCGTTTCCAGCAGACTCATGTGATTGCCGATAATGACAGCCGGTTCGGAAAAACGGGAAAGATTGTCGAGTCCGCGCAGATGAATCTTGCCCCCGCAGCTTTCGACGATACGGAAGTTCTTCAGAGAATTGTCCGCCTGCGGCTGACCGTTGAAATTGTGCGCACGGCAGCGTCTGCCCGAGTCATAGAACACATAGAAGTTGCGCAGGTAAAAGGACAGACGGGTTCCCAGCGTCAGATATTCCCAGAGACTGCGCGGGCAGTTTTCCGGCGTATCGTAAGAGTTTTCCGTAAAAGGAGTGGCGATATTTTCTGGTGTAAACATGATTCCCTGACTATCCGCGTTCCGCGGCCTCCACAAGTTCCCGATAGGTGGTTCTCCCGTCATAAAGCGCTTTGCCGACAATCACGCCTTCCAGATTCGGCAGTTTCAACGCGCTGAGCTTTGCTGCGTCTTCCGCGGCGGAAACACCGCCGGAAGCAATGATCCTGCAGTCCGGCACCAGCCGGCAAAGCGCGGCGGTCGGTTTCAGACTCGGCCCGGTGAATGCGCCATCCGTCGCAATATCGGTGAAGATGATACGTTTTACGCCCAGCTCCGCCATTTTCGCGGCAAGCTCCGACGCATCGACTTTGCTTGTTTCAATCCAGCCGCGCACAGCTGCCTTGCCGTCCTTGGCGTCAATTCCGACCACGACTTTCTCCGGTCCGAATTTTTCGATGAAACGCTTTGCAATTTCCGGATTTTCGCAGACGACCGTTCCGAGAATCACGCGGGAAACACCGGCATTGAAAAGAAGCTCCGCATCCTGTTCGGTCCGGATTCCGCCGCCGATTTCACAGGGGATGTTCACGCTTTCGCAAATTCTGCGAACCGGTTCCACATTGACGGGATGCCCCGCCTTTGCACCGTCAAGATCCACAAGATGAATGATTTTCGCACCGTCGTTCATCCACTTGACCGCCTGTTCCGCCGGATTGTCGCTATAGACGGTTTCTCTGGCATAGTCCCCTTGAAAAAGACGGACACAGCGTCCGCCGCGCATATCAATAGCCGGTATAATCAGCATGATCCCGAAACATCCTTTCCGCAGATCGTTACAAAATTTCTGAGTATGGCAAGCCCGCAATCCTGACTCTTTTCAGGATGGAACTGTGCCGCGAATACGTTGCCCTTCGAGAGGGCGGCCGCAAAATCAATCATATAAGTGCATCTTGCGGCAGTCACGGAAGGATCATCCGGAAGAGCATAATACGAATGTACAAAATAGAAGAAGGAGTCCTGTCCGAGCCCCTTCAGAAACGGATTGTCCTGATCAAACCGGATGGAATTCCAGCCGATCTGCGGAATCTTTTCCCCGAGTTCGGGGAAGCGCAGAACACGTCCGCGAAAAATGGAAAGCCCCGGGACTCCCGGCGCCTCCTCGCTGGAATCGAGCAGCATCTGCATCCCGAGACAGATTCCGAGAAACGGCACGTTCCTGCGGACGGTCTCCCTGATGAACGGCACGAAACCGCTCCGGTTCAGATGCTCCATGCCGTCGCCGAAATTGCCGACGCCCGGCAGTATCACGCCGGACGCGCCCTCCGCTTCAGAGGGCGTATCCACGATTCTGATCTTCCCGCCGACGTATTCCAAAGCCTTGGAAACGCTCATCAGGTTTCCCATTCCATAGTCGATCAGGGCAATGAAACTCATCGGGTCAAACTCCCGAGAATGCGGCAAATCCGCCGTCCACAGGGATCACCGCGCCGTTGACGAAGCCGGAAGCCTTGTCGTCCACGAGCCAGAGCAGTGTGCCGAGCAGGTCCTCGGGTGTGCCGAAACGTCCCATCGGGGTATGCGTGAGAATCGTATTTCCGCGCGCGGTGAGGGAACCGTCCGCATTCGTGAGAAGGGTGCGGTTCTGATCGGTCAGGAAAAATCCGGGGGCAATCGCATTGACGCGGATGCCGACCCTGGACATGTGAGTAGCGAGCCACTGGGTGAAGTTGCTGACCGCCGCCTTGGCTCCGCTGTATGCGGGAATCTTGGTCAGCGGACGGAATGCGTTCATGGAAGAGATGTTGATGATGACGCCGTGTCCGTTCAGCGCCATATCCCGTGCGAAAACCTGTGTCGGAAGCAGAGTTCCGATGAAGTTCAGGTTGAAGACAAAGCCGATGCCCGCCGGATCAAGATCAAAGAAAGAGATTTTCCCCTCGGCGGAACCTTCCGCATCCGCTCTGGTGACAAATTCGCTGGAAGTTGTTCCCTTCGGATGGTTTCCGCCTGCACCGTTGACCAGGATGTCACAGGGACCGTATGTGTCTTTCACGGTCTGGTGAGCAGCAAGCAGACTCTCTTTTTCCAGCACGTTCGCGGCAATACCGACCGCTTCCCCGCCGTTTTTCCTGATTGCTTCCGCCACCTTTTGAGCGTTCTCAAGACGGAGATCAAGGATTGCGACTTTTGCGCCGCACTCCGCCAGAGCCACGGCCATGGAACTGCACAGGATGCCGCCTCCGCCTGTTACGACGGCGACTTTGTTCTTCAGATCGATGTTCAGAGGAACACTCATGATTTCACTCCTTCATTATATTATAGGGTTCCGAATGAAAACAACTCTGTAATATACTCCGGAAATGAAAATCTTAAAATGATTTTTGAATAGTTGCGCGGAATATTTTCATTTCTCTTGCAATATTGTATCTGAAAACGTATATTTCATAGAAAAAGAAAAAATTTTTCAATGTTTCAAGAGAAGGTGCCAACCCCATGTATCGAAAACTGCTATTCTGTTCGCTTTGCACAGCGCTTCCGCTGTTGCTTTCCGCCGTTCCGGAATCCGAAGGCGGCGCCGCACGGCCGCTGATCAACAGGAAAGGGCTTGAACCCGGAAATTTCGCAGACCCTTCCACTGCGGAGAAACTGCTCAATGAACGGCGGGCGCTGATTCTCAAGATGCACAAGACCCGTCTCGAACTGATTAAGAAAGACCCGAAACTGAAACGGATTCACGCACAGATCACGGCGCTTTACAAGGAACTTGCCGTGGAGCTGGACTCCAAACGCGAAATGACGCTTCTCAACAGCGATCTCAGGCTGCTCGATTCCAAAATCGACTCCCTTCAAAAAAAATAACAAGGCGGAAGTACAATGAAAGAAACACATACACCCTGTTCAAACCTGATCGACGGCAAGGCAATCGCGGAGGCGGTTAATCGCGAAACAGCATCCGAAGTCGCCAACATCGGCAAACAATATGGGGCGGTTCCCGGACTCGCGGTCGTTCTCGTGGGCGACAATCCGGCGTCTCAGGTTTATGTGAACACCAAAGTGAGGAAATGTGCCGAACTGGGCATTTATTCGGAAAAAATCGTGCTGCCGAAAGAAACGACGCAGGCGGAGCTTCTGGCTGTGATTGACAAGCTCAACCGCAATCCGACCATTCATGGGATTCTTGTGCAGTCTCCGCCTCCGCCGCAGATCGACGAGGCGGAAGTCGTCAAGGCGGTTGCACCGGAAAAGGATGTGGACTGCTTCCACCCGCAGAATGTCGGCAGAATGCTTCTGGGAGACCTGACCGGATTCCTGCCCTGCACGCCGAGCGGCGTCATGCAGCTTCTCCGGCGCTCCGGCATCGAAACCGCCGGAAAAAACGCGGTTGTTCTCGGACGCTCCAACATTGTCGGCAAACCGATGATGGCGCTTCTTTCCGCAAAAGGTGTCGATGCAACGGTCACAATGTGTCATTCCCGCACGAAAAATCTTGCGGATTTCACGAGAAAGGCGGATATTATCGTTGCGGCAATCGGCAGACCCAAATTTCTGCGCGGCGACATGGTGAAAAAAGGAGTCGTGGTGATTGACGTCGGAATCAACCGCGTTCCCGCTCCGGATGCTCCGAAAGGCTATCGGATTGTCGGCGACGCCGCATTCGATGAGATTGCCCCGAAAGCCTCGAAAATCACCCCGGTTCCCGGAGGCGTCGGGCCGATGACCATTGCCATGCTGATGCAGAATGCGGTCCGTGCATTCAAGGCTTCGCTAAAAAAATGAAAATGTATCGCGCGGAAACGAAGGGAGGGTGCCATGCAGCTGATTTTCATCCTGGTTTTTATTTTCATCGTGCTGAGTGTTCTCGGCAGAATCGCGAAAGCGGCAAAGAGAGTGAATACGGCAGCGAAAAAGGCACGCCGCGGCACATTCACCCCGCTTGACGGATTGGGCAAAGTGTTCAATGCGTCCGCCCGCAACGAGGCATGGATGAAGGCGGCGGGCGATCTCGGACTCTCTTTCATCCGCCCGTCCACAATATATGACAATCCATCCATCGCGGGAAGGATCAACGGATTTGAAATCAACGTCACAACGGAACGGGATCCCGATCAGACCGTCTACCGCATCACATTTCCAAAGAGCATTGACATCGGCTTTCTCGCAATGAAGGACAAAGCCGCCACAATGCTCAACCGTCAGTTCAGCGGCAGAAAGCGTCTGGAGAAAATCCTGAATCTCCTGCCGGACGACCTGGTCAACAGCGCCGTTTCCGCTTATGAGGAAAAACCTCTGACCCGTTTTCTGACGAGGGAACGGCGGGATGCGCTCCTGAAATGTCTGCAGCTTTATGACACAGTCAAAATTGATGACAATTCCATCACGGTGACTTACGACGGAATTGAACAGAAGCCCGAGGTTCTTTGCGCACGGATCAACACCGCGCTGATGTTTGCCAAGGCTTTCGGCTGCGATGTGGAGCCGGCAGGTGTGAGCGGCATTCCCCCTGCTGCACCCCGGAAAATGCCGCAGGAACCGCATGACATCAAAACTGCGCCGCCGGAACCGCCTGCCGGAAATGCACCTTCCGGGGAGGAACAGCCGGAGAGCAGGAAAGAGACGGAACCGGTTCCTGCGGAAACCGCTCCGCAGACGCAGCCGGTATCGATATCTGACAACAATCTCCTGCGGAAAGAGGTTCTCATCCCGGCATTGTTCGGTTCAACGTTTACGGGGACGAAGGAGAAGGAGCTTTTTGAAAAGGTCAAAGGCAGGGAGGTGGTCTGGAGCGGAACCGTAAAAAGTGAATATGAATTCGGCATGGACTTTGTTTTCGGCAATCAGGGCGGCGTGAAAACGACGCTGGAGCTCATGGAAATTCAGCAGGGGACCTACTCCATGAAGATAAAGATCAAGGCGGTCGTATGCTTCCCGAAAGAGGACTTTCAGGAAATTCGCGCCCTGAACGGAAAAGAGATCACATTCAGCGGAACGTTATTGAAATTTGAAGGATTCGCCAAGGAGGTCTACCTGACTTCCGGCAAACTGGTATGAGGATTTTGCAATGAGACCCAACACACCGGAACAGAAAGCCGCCATGCTCGGCATCGGCCTTGACAACAAAGACGGACACAAACGCATCACCAAAGGCGATAATTTCATGCTTGTCGGCGGGTCCGAGGAAACCCACGAACGCATGACGGAAACCGCAATCAAAATCAATGAAAAACTCTCGTCGCGCGGCAAATCCCTGGATGACGTTTCACCCGAGGAGTTCCGCGACATCGTGGACGAATGCAGCCATTGACAGGTCTTCCGGTTCGGACAGGCGCGCGCCGAATTCCAGGGCAACGCACATGCAGGGAGAATATCCGGGCGGATATGAACTCCGGATCATTCGCGGCAATTGATGGCATTGCGCCAATCGGCGCACTTCCCTTGAGCAGTCCAGCCCAATGTTTGATCCGGCTGCCGTGAAACTGATTTGCATTATGTCTGATGTTCCGAATTATCGGATAATCAGTCCGGACAGCTCCGGTTCCTGGTCAGCCGGCCGCGGTCCGGCGGAATGCGCCCGGGCTCATTCCCGTGGCGGAACGGATCAGGCGCGCGAAATGCGCCGGATCGGGAAGTCCCACCCTGGCGGAGACCATGTGAACCGGCAGATCAGTGTTGCGCAACAGGGAAAGCGCCCGCTGTATCCTGACCTGAAGCAGATATCTGCCGGGAGTCTGATTCATCTGCTCCCTGAAAATCCGCGACAATGTGGAACGGTGCACTCCGAGCATTTCCGCAATGAGATTGACGTTGATCTGACTCTGCATGTAATGGTCACGCACGGTCTCAATGAAACGCCGGATCAGTCTTGCCTCCGAGGTGGAATCGTCATGGGTTCCGCCGAACAGCCACAGAATTTCCGTGATGATGCCGACCAGACGGCGCATTCCGGTCAGCGTGTTCTCCTTCAACCCGCGTTCAAACTCCTGAAACAGTTCCTCGGGACAACGTCCGGCGTTCTTCCGCAGAACCGGATAATCATAGGAACGCATGAAATCTTCTGCACAAGGACCGTCGAAAGTGAGCCAGCGGAGTTTCCACGGCGCTTCCGTCCCCGTGTTTTTCCGGCTGTTGCCGGGCAGAGAGTAAAACACGTCGCCCGGCCGTACAACGAACTCATCGCATCCGCCGACCGCAACCCTGCCGCACCCGGCTGTGCACCAGTTGATCTGGACAAACGTCTTTTCCCCGCCGTCGTGAGTCTCCGTGTCCAGCATGGAAACCGTCTCTCCGCAGGAGCGCGGAAAGAACGGCAGTTTCCAGTCCGGCAGAGTATAGGGATTCGGACGGCTGATGATCCTGTTTTTCAAATCGCACGGCATAATACGACAAATATCCCTGTTTTACGACAAATCTTCCTCTTTCCTGTTTCATATTCTTCAGATATAATATGACAGGAGCAATACAAAAAATCAAGGAGACAACAGGAAATGCCTCAAAATTCCATTCAGGTTTCGGGACGCGACATTCTGGTCAACGGTAAAAAAACACAGATCCGTTCGGGTGCGATGCACTATTTCCGCATCCATCCGGACTACTGGCGCGACCGCATTGTAAAACTGCGCCAGTGCGGGCTGAATACGCTCGAAACCTATCTCTGCTGGAATCTCCACGAACCGCGCGAGGGCTGTTTCGATTTCACCGGATGGCTTGATTTCGTAAAATACGTCAAAATCGCGCAGGAGGAAGGATTGATGGTCATCCTGCGCCCCGGGGGCTACATCTGTTCCGAATGGGATCTCGGCGCCCTCCCCTCCTGGCTCCTGACGAAACCGGGGATGCACCTGCGCTGCATGAACGAGCCTTTTCTCAAGGCGCAGGACGCTTATTACCGCCGTGTTCTCGAACTCATCAGACCGCTTCAGTTCACACAGGGCGGACCGGTCATCATGATGCAGATCGAAAATGAATACGGTTCCTACGGAAACGATCATGAATATATCGCCCACTGCAAGGAGCTCTTCTGCGAATGCGGTATCGAAATCCCCCTTTTCACCTCCGACGGTGCCGGAAATCACTGGCTCAGCGCAGGCACCGATCCCGGACTCCTGCCGACGGTCAACGGGAGAAACCATCCGGCGGACATGATCGGGCAGCTGAACGCATTCCGCAATCCGACGCCGCCGATCATCATGGAACTCTGGAACGGAACCGGGCTTCACTGGGGCATCATGCGCCCGGAACATAAAGCCGAAGACGTGCGGCGAGACATCGCCGAAGCCATGGAACACAACATCAATTTCAATCTCTACATGTTCCACGGAGGCACGAACTTCGGTTACATGGGCGGTGCCAACGGCGGTGCGTCCCCGCTCGAAAATCCTTATAAACCCATGTTGACCAGTTATGACGTGGACGCCCCCCTGAATGAATCGGGAGAACCGACCGGAAAATATTTCGCGATTCAGTCTGAAATCGCAAAACACGATCCCGGATTCCGGCCGGAAACACCCCGCGCAGTCACAAAAAAGGCTTACGGAACAATCCGCCTGACGGAGTCTGCAACGCTGGAAGACTCCCTGAAACTGATTTCCAAAGCAAGAAAAGCAGTTTATGCCGAACCGATGGAATATTACGGACAGGACTACGGCTTCATTCTTTACCGTTACCATCTGGAAATTCCCGGCAATGTGCGTCTGCATGGACTCAAGGACCGCGCGCTTGCGATGGTAAACGGAGAAACCGCCGCCGTAATCTATCGCAATGACCGGGATCATTCGTTTTCCGTTCCGTTTCCGGAATGCAGGCTGGACATTCTGGTCGAGAACATGGGACGCATCAATTTCGGGTATCACATGGACGAGGAATTCAAAGGGATACGCCGCCTGACTCTGGACGGTCAGGAGCAGTTTCATTGCGAAGTCTACAGTCTGCCGATGAACAACCTCGAAAAACTCCGCTTCCGACCGTTGACAGCGACAAAAAATGTTCCCGCCTTCTACCGCGGGACATTGGAAGTCGAGGAACCCCACGACACCTTTCTGCGGATTCCCGCCGGCAATAAAGGGATTCTGTGGATCAACGGGTTCAACCTCGGGCGCTATTGGAACATCGGGCCGCAGAAGACCCTGTATGTCCCTGCGCCGCTGTTGAAAAAAGGCGCCAATGAAGTCATTGTCTTCGAGCTTCACGGACTTGCGAAAAACAGTCTGGAATCCGTGGACACGGAGGATTTCGGACCGCGCATTCCGATGATGCTTCCGTAATCGGAAACGGGAAGGATGGAAAGTTCATGCTCCGCCGCACTCATTCCTGTATGCGGGGAGCCTGTTTTCCGAAAAGCTCCAGCCTCTTCTTTTCCGCCGCCCCGTAAATTTCGCTGTCGCGTTCCGTTCCGGCACCATGCCCGGTTTCGGCAATGAACCGGATCCGGTATCTGTCCGGAATCGAATTCGCGACGCTGAACTGTCCGGCGGGAGCCACACAGGGATCGGACAGCGCGGGAACGACAACGGTCGGAATCCGGAGATATTTCGCGGAAACCGCCGCATCGAAATAACCAAGAACCTCCATCGCTTCGGGATGCTCCTGAACATATTTTCCCAGAGCCTCCCCATACCCCGGCGACTGATATTTCAGACACACAGGATTGTTCCCGAACGCCGGAACGCCGAGAAACGCCGCCTTGAACCGGGAATCCCACGGCAGCATCAGCGCCCCCGTCCCGCCGCCCATGCCAGACCCCATATAATTCAGGTTTTCCGCGACGTCGGGATACATGTCGATCAGAATCGTCGCCGCAAGCCAGAGATCCGTAATCACGCCCCGCAGGACATAGGTCTCTTTCGCGCGGATGCCGTGAAGCACATGTTCCGGCGGAACCCATGGAATATCCCTGCACTGCGAAAGCCCCAGCCCGCGCACATTCGGGCAGCACAAGGTAACCCCGGCATCGCAGGGCGGCGGAACAGACATATTGCAATATTCCTGTCCGATCAGGATTCCCCCTCTGGAGTGCCGGGGACGGGAAATCCACATCACGATTTCCCGGTTGTCCCAGGTCTTCGCGCGGACAACATAAATCCGGCAGTCGGGCTGTCCGCTCCATACCTCACGTTCAATGTAATAATAGGGTTTGTGCTCCATGGCAAGCGAATGGGTTTCCTCCCAGAACTTTCTGAATCCGGGAGATTCGGGAGGCGCGGCAAGCATCAGCAGTTCCTCCCGGGAAAGACCGCCGGCGGGATCATACGGAAAATCATGCCTGATGTTCATTGAAGAAATCCCCTTTATTTCAACATTGCCTCGGCATGTCGGTAAGCGATTTCACCGCCGCCGAGCATACGCGATATTTCATTGATTCTTGAAGCCTTGTCCAGCCTGCAAATGCGCGTGGTGGTGACGTCCGCCGCGGACTCCTTGCTCACCATGAAATGAACCGAAGCGTTGCAGGCGACCTGCGGCAGATGCGAAATGCAGAGAATCTGCTTGTTTTCCGCAAGCGCCGCAATCTCCTGCCCGACGCGCGACGCGGTCTCGCCGCCGATATTCGCGTCGATCTCATCGAAAATCAGAATCGGAATGGAATCCGCTTCGGCAAGCACAGTTTTCGCGGCAAGCATCACACGCGACAGCTCACCGCTGCTGGCAACCTCGCGCAACGGCATCAGCGGCACGCCGGGATTCGCGGTAAACATGAACTCAATCCTGTCCGCTCCGTCCGCCCCCGGCGCCGCATCCATGACAACGACTTCAAAGTCCGAACGTTTGAAACCAAGTTTTTTGAGTTCACTGCCGATTTGTTTCGCAAGTGCCTTCCCCGCTTTTTTCCGCGCGGCGGAAAGCCCGGCACATGCGGCTGTCAGCCTGGATAAAAGTTCCTTTTCCCGCTTCCCGAAATTTTCGCGGATCACCTCGGAATTGTCATAGGCTTCGATCTTCGACTGCAGAAACGCAAGATGCGCAAGCACATCGTCCAGCGTGGGGCCATACCTGCGCTTCATCGTCTGAAGCACGCGCAGACGCTCCTCCATCGCCATGAACTCGCCCTCGTCAATATCGACCTCGGACACATGATCCGTCAGGTCGTTGGAAAGCGACATGACCTGCGAGGAGATCTCCTCAATCGCCTGAATGAACTGTTCCGCGTGATCGGGGTCGAATTTTTCCAGATCGCCAAGCATCCGCCGAATCTGTCCCACGCGGTCGGCGAGGGAATCTTCGCATTCGGACAATGCGTTTGCGGCGGTCAAAGCAACTTCGATAATGCTTTTGGAATGTGCCGCGACAGCGTGTCTTGCCTCCAGTTCCTCATCTTCGCCGGAGACCGGGGCAGCCTTTTCAATCTCCGCGGCGTCCCGGCGGAAACGCGCGGTCTCCTCGGCGGACGGCATGGACTCCGCAAAATTTTTCTTCTCCTGCCTCAGTTCGGCAAGTTCCCTCCAGACAGCGCGTACCTCTGCAAGTTCCGCGTCAAGCCTGCCGAAACGGTCCAGCATCTCAAGCTGGTTCTGGTTTTTCAGAAGCTGGTGATTCTCGCTTGCGCCGTGAATATCCACCAGAACTTCACCGATCCTGTGCAGAATCTGAAGCGTCACCGGCGACTCGTTCACAAAATTCCGGCTGGAAGACGCGGTAATGACACGGCGCACCAGCAGACTTCCCGCAGTGCCGGACTCAATTCCCGCCTCATCCAGAATCGCCTTCACACGGGTCTCGGAAACGCCGACGACGGAAAATTCGCCGGAGACTTCACAGCGGTCGGTTCCGATGCGGATTGCCGACTTGTCAGCGCGCCCGCCGAGCAGAAGCCCGACTCCCCCCATAATGACCGACTTCCCGGCACCGGTTTCCCCCGTAATCACATTGAATCCCGGTCCGAATTCCATATCCGCCTTGTCGACAAGCGCAAGGTTCTTCAAACGCATCCATTTCAGCATGTTTTCCCATATCCTGTTTGAATGAAACAATGGCAGTAATATAACTCACTCCGGGGAAAAACCAAACGGAAAAAGCAGAGATTCCGCCGCCTATTCCGTCTCCACGCTCCAGTGCTGAAACGCGGGAGTCTCATAAGGATGCGCATCCTTCAGGGCGGCGATCACCTCCCGGATCCGTTCCTCCGGACAGATCATTTCCAGTTTCCACTCCGTGACATGTTCCACACGCCCCTGCGCCCCGATAAACGGGTCCGCCCCTTTCAGCGGCCGGAACTGTCCGCGCCCGCATACCTGAAAACAGCAGCAGTCGTAGTTGCCGACCGCGCCGGCGCCCGCCGCAAACATCGCATCTTTCACAATTCCGGCATGGGTTTCCGGTACATAAACGTCAATTCTTCTGTATTTCATGGAACTGAAATCCCCCTTTCCTGAGTGAAAACAGTGTTTTTTATAAAGAAATATACCCTGAAACGCCATTTTTAACAGTCCGGAAGTTGACAGAATCAATAAATTGTGGCAAATTACCACATGTGAAAATATAAAACAAGGAGATTCAAAGTGAAATTCATCGGTGACAAGATAGCCATCGGCGAGATTCCGGTAACGGAGATCGCGGCAAAGTTCGGAACCCCCACTTATGTTTACGACGAGCAGAAGATCCGGAAAAACTACCGGCGCGCTTTCAATGCGTTCGCAAAACATTATCCCGACTTCAAAATGTTCTATGCCGTCAAGTCCTGCAACAATCCGGCAATCGTCAATATTCTGCGCCAGGAAGGCGCCGGCGTCGATGCCGCCAGCGTCAATGAAATCCTGCTCGCAAAACATGTCGGGCTCGGCGGCGAAGACGTGATGTTCAGCGGTAACTTTCTTTCCGACGACGACATCAGGCAGGGACTGGAAAGCGGAGTCATCTTCAACCTCGACGACATCTCGCTCCTGCCGCGTCTGCTCAAGTTCGGCAAACCGGAAATCCTTTCGTTCCGCGTCAATCCCGGTTACGGCAAAAGCAATGTCGGCGAATTCGTCACGAACGCCGGACCCAACGCCAAGTTCGGAATTCACCCGGACAAGGTCATGGAAGCCTACAAGCTCGCGAAAGAGGCGGGCATCACTCGTTTCGGCGCACACATGATGACGGGTTCCTGCATCACGGACGCGGAATATTTCCCCTTCGTGACAGGTCTCCTCATGGACATCATCGGAAAAACCGGCAGGGAGCTCAACATCGACTTCGAGTTCATCGACCTCGGCGGCGGTCTCGGCATCCCCTACAAACCTGGCGAACCGGCGCTTGATCTCGAAAAAGCGGCGGAGCTGACCGCAAAGATGTTCCGCGACAAAGTGGCGGAATACGGGCTCAAGCCCCCGCAGCTCAAGATGGAACCCGCCCGTTATTTCGTCGGCAACGCCGGATACCTGCTCGGCCGCGTCCACTCCATCAAGGAATCCTACAGGAAAATCGCCGGAACGGACATCGGCATGAACACGCTGGCGCGTCCCGCGATGTACGGTTCCTACCACCATATCTATGTGGACGGCAAGGAACAGGAACCGCGTGCCGCAATCGGACTGTGCGGGCAGCTCTGCGAAAATACGGACTTCTGGGTCAAGGAACGCGAACTTCCCGCCTCCATTGCCGAGGGCGATCTGATCGTCGTGGAAAATGCGGGCGCCTACGGTTTCGGCATGAGTTATCAGTACAACGGGCGTCTGCGCCCCGCCGAGGTTCTGGTCAACGGCGAGGAAGCCACACTGATCCGGACACGCGAGGATTTCGACGACATGATCCGCCACACATTCGTGCCGAGCCGTCTGAAGAGCTGATTTTCAGGATATTTTCAGTTTTCAACTTTGCAATCTTGGAAAAACACGCTAGATTAGACAGCGTATCAATCATGGAGTAAAACTATGCTTCTTCAGAAAGTTGCCAGATTTCTATCAAGTGACATCGGTATTGACCTCGGAACAGCGAACTGCCTTGTCTATGTAAAAGACAAAGGGGTTGTGCTGAACGAGCCGTCTGTCGTTGCAATCAGCGAACGGAGCAAAGAGGTTCTTGCCGTCGGAGAAGAAGCAAAGCGGATGCTCGGAAGAACTCCGGGAAACATCAAGGCGGTCCGCCCCATGAAATACGGCGTGATTGCGGATTTTGAAGTGACGGAGGCAATGCTCCGGTATTTCATCCAGAAAGCAAAAACCAAAGTCCCCGCAAGATGCCGCCTCGTCAAGCCCCGTGTCCTTGTCGCGGTTCCCTCCGGAATCACGGAAGTGGAAACACGTGCGGTGAAGGACAGCGCGGAGCGCGCCGGAGCCAGTGAAATCTTTCTGATCGAAGAACCCATGGCGGCGGCAATCGGCGTCGGGCTTCCCGTGTCGGAGCCGTCCGGCAGCATGATCGTCGACATCGGCGGCGGCACAACCGAAGTTGCGGTCATCTCTCTTTCCGGAATCGTCGAGGCAAAAAGCGTGCGCGTCGGCGGCGATGAGATGGATCAGGCAATCATCCAGCACATGAAGCGGGTCTACAACCTGATGATCGGCGTGAGAACCGCCGAGGATATCAAGATTCAGATCGGCAGCGCATATCCCGAGGAGAACAACGAAATCTTTACGGAGGTCAAAGGCCGCGACCTTGTCTCGGGACTGCCAAAGACGATCAAGGTCTCTTCCCGTGAAATACGCTCGGCATTGCAGGAACCGGTTACAAGCATCGTGGAAGCGGTCCGCAGCACGCTGGAACGCTGTCCGCCGGAACTTGCCGCGGACCTGATCGACCGCGGAATCATGCTCGCAGGCGGCGGTTCGCTGCTGCGCGGTCTGGATCGCCTGATTTCCGAAGAAACCGGGCTTCCCGTCTTTGTCGCGGACGATGCCCTGAAAGCTGTTGCCAACGGCACCGGCGTAGTTCTTCAGGAAATGGACAACATGTCCAGCGAACGCTGAATCAACTCAAATCAGATCAATTTCAGGACGGCGGAAAATTCCCGCCGTCTTTTTTTATTTCCTGCCCCTCTGCATAACTCATGCGGAAACAGCCTCTATTCGCACGACTTGCCGGAAAAAGCGGATTCCGGCAGAGCTAGCGCCGCAGCCCCCTGCCCTGGAATTGACCTGCTCCGGAGCGGTTCCCTGCGCAGTTGACTCTCCCGCCGGTCGGACTTGCTCCGGAGTCATGTTCAAATGAAGGATTTCCTTTTTGTTAGAAAATTATTTAAATGCTCCTTGAAAATACAAGATATACCGTATATATTCCAAAAAAACACAATATGTAGTATTCTATAAAGTACCGCGGTTATGCTTTCCGACGTATATTTTCTGGAGAAAAGAAGATGGTTGAACTTCATTTTGGACTGCAGAAACTTACCTTGCTTGATTTTCCGGGCAAGGTGGCATGTACCATATTCACATTCGGCTGCAATTTTCGTTGTCCGTTCTGCCATAACGCCTCGCTGGTCCGGAGAAATGGAGAAGCCGATGCTCTGAGGGAAAAGGATATATTTGCCTTTCTGGACAAGCGGCGCGGAATCCTGGACGGAGTCTGCATCTCCGGGGGCGAACCGTTGCTCCATCCGGAAACGCCTGCTCTGATAAAGGCAATCCACGACAAGGGTTTCTCCGTCAAACTGGATACCAACGGTTCCTTTCCGGACCGGCTCCGTGCCGTCATGGAGTCCCATTGCGTCGATTATGTCGCCATGGACATCAAGAACGCTCCGGAGAAATATGCGGAAACCACGGCAGCGGAAGGAATTCTGGAGGCAGTCCGGGAAAGCGTCGGTTATCTGAAGCGCGGAACGGTTCCTTATGAATTCAGAACCACGGTTGTCAGGCAGTTCCATAATGCGGAAAGCATCGAAGCGATAGGGGCATGGATCAAAGGAGCTCCGCATTATTACCTCCAGTCTTTTGTCGATTCGGGGCATCTGCTGTCCGACAGGTGCAGCGGCGTGCCGAAAGAAGAGATGGAACGGTATCTCGCCACGGCAAGGCGCTTTGTGCCCGATGCCGGGATTCGCGGAATGGAAGCGGAATGGAATAGGAACAACCGGCATTAAAACGTTATATTTTTTGAAAGGGATGACAATGTATCAGGTGCAAAAACGTGACGGGAAGAACGTCGACTTCAATCTGCAGAAGATTTCCGATGCAATCAAAATGGCCTTCGAGGCGCAGGAAAAGCAGTATCACCCCTCCATCATCGATTTTCTCGCGCTGAAAGTCACGGCGGATTTCGAGCCCAAGATCAAAGAGGGGCTGATCTCCGTCGAAGACATTCAGGACAGCGTGGAAGCCGTGCTGGTGCAGGCAGGATATGCCGATGTCGCCAAGGCCTATATTCTGTACCGCCGCCAGCGGGAGAAACTCCGTTCCATCTCCTCCACGGCACTTGACTATAAGACAACGGTCGACAACTACCTGAAAATCAATGACTGGCGCGTCAAGGAAAACTCCACCGTCACTTACTCCGTCGGCGGACTGATCCTTTCCAACTCCGGAGCGATTACGGCAAACTATTGGCTCTCCGAGGTTTATGATGACGAAATCGCCAATGCGCACCGTAATGCGGACATCCATCTGCACGACCTTTCCATGCTGACCGGCTACTGCGCCGGATGGTCCCTGCGACAGCTGATCCAGGAGGGGCTCGGCGGAGTCCCCGGCAAAATCACAAGCGCACCGGCAAAGCATCTGGCGACACTCTGCAATCAGATGGTCAACTTTCTCGGAATCATGCAAAACGAGTGGGCGGGAGCTCAGGCGTTCTCCTCCTTCGACACCTATCTGGCGCCTTTCGTCAAAGCGGACAATCTGTCCTATGCGCAAGTCAAAAAGTGCATTGAGTCCTTTATTTTCGGGGTCAACACGCCGTCCCGCTGGGGAACGCAGGCACCCTTCACCAATATCACGCTGGACTGGGTAGTTCCGAATGACCTCGCGGAATTGAATGCAATCGTCGGCGGCAGGGAAATGCCGTTCAAATACAAAGACTGCAAGCAGGAAATGGACATGATCAACAAGGCGTTCATCGAAACGATGATCGAAGGCGACGCCAACGGACGCGGATTCCAGTATCCGATCCCGACCTATTCCATTACCCGCGATTTCGACTGGTCCGACCGGGAAAACAACCGGCTGCTTTTTGAAATGGCATCCAAATACGGAACGCCGTATTTTTCGAACTACATCAACAGCGACATGGAACCCAGCGACATCCGCAGCATGTGCTGCCGTCTGCGACTCGACCTGCGCGAACTCCGCAAAAAGTCCGGCGGATTCTTCGGCAGCGGCGAAAGCACAGGTTCCATCGGCGTCGTCACAATCAACATGCCGCGCATCGCATATCTGGCGGAGAACCGCGAAGACTTTTTCAGGCGTCTGGATCACATGATGGACATTTCCGCACGTTCTCTCAACATCAAACGCAAGATCATCACCAAGCTGCTGAACGAAGGACTGTACCCTTATACGAAGCGTTATCTCGGTAAATTCGACAACCATTTTTCCACAATCGGACTGCTCGGCATGAACGAGGCCGGACTGAATGCAAAATGGCTGCGCGCGGATATGACACACAGAGAAACGCAGGAGTTCTCAAAAGAGGTGCTGAACCACATGCGGGAGCGTCTTTCCGATTATCAGGAAAAATACGGCGATCTCTACAACTTGGAGGCAACCCCCGCGGAATCAACAAGCTACCGTCTTGCAAAACACGATAAGAAACGGTTCCCGGACATCATCACGGCGTCAGAAGACAACGAAACGCCTTATTATACCAACAGTTCCCACCTCCCCGTCGGCTATACGGACGACATCTTCAACGCTCTCGACATTCAGGACGATCTTCAGGTCCTGTATACGTCCGGAACGGTCTTCCACGCTTTTCTCGGCGAAAAGCTGCCAGGCTGGCAGAGTGCGGCAGCCCTGGTCAGAAAAATCGCCACGAATTACAGACTGCCGTATTATACCCTGTCCCCGACTTATTCCGTCTGCAAAAATCACGGCTATATCGCAGGGGAAAAGCTCGAATGCCCCGAATGCGGACAGCGCACAGAGGTTTACAGCCGCATCACCGGCTACTACCGCCCCGTGCAGAACTGGAACGACGGCAAACTTCAGGAATACAGACAGCGCCGGGTTTACAGTGCGGCTGGCATAACGGCAAAATGCGGAGAACCGGAACCGGAAAAAACGCCGGCCGAATCCGGGGAGGAACATTTTATCCTGTTCGCCACCAGAACATGCCCGAACTGCAAAACAGCAAAAGCCTTTCTCGATCAGGCGGGGATCAATTATGATGTGATTTTCGCAGACGACGATCTTGAGACTGCGGAACGTTTCGGCATCCGGCAGGCGCCGACGCTTGTCGTCAGAAAAGACGGCAAAGCGGAACGCATTATCAATGTATCAAACATTCGCAGATACATCGATGCCGTCTGAAACGAAGTGACAGATTTCTCCGTATCCCGTCATCCGGGATACGGAGAAATCACCGGCAGGCCCCTCTTCCGGAAAAACGGCGGCTTCATGCTCGCTTTCGGAACATATTCCGGAATCTTCTGCGCACTTTGGCCAGCTGCCGTTTTGTCGTGACCATGAAAAACACGGCAATCAATCCGGCGGGGACAAGGAAAAAGACAAAATGCCCGAATCCGCGCAGCAGAACCGCTCCGGATGCAGCACCGGCAATAAAGCATAAAATCACCAGGTAATAATGCAGGGATTTCCCCAGCTCCATACGGTCTTTTCCCGTGACATGACGGAAAAACGCTTCCGTCCCGCTTCTCAAATTTCCCGTGCACATCGTTGAAGCAAACGGAAGCCCGTGAACACGGCGGAATGTCTGGACTTGAAGCGCACAGACAAAGGAAATCAGAGAATTGACCAGAAAGTCAAAATCCCCGTAAGGGATGAAGATCACAGGCGCCAGACATATAATTTCCAGTATCAGCACGGACTGATGCCAGCCAATCCGTTTCACCGCAGGCAGTTTCTGATGAATATATTCGGCAGCAAACACCCCAAGCGCATAGAAAAATATCGCCAGCAGATATTTTGCGCCTCTCCCCCATTCCAGATTCGCCAGATGGAAGCCGAACAGCACCATATTCCCGGTGACGGCATTGGCAAAGACCCTGCCCCGGCAGAGATAGGTGTAAACATCCAGAAAACCGCCGATCATACTCAGCACACACGCCGCTGCCAGGCGTTCCGCATTGGCATTTTGTGAAACAGCACTCATAACTGATTCCCGTTTACATCTTTGTAATTAAAATTTCCCGCATGACTGCAATAATATATCACACAAATCAATCAGAACAAAGATGAAAACCGCCGTTCTGCGTCTGAAAATGTCATTCGCACAGGCATAAGTGCTCACGCTTCCATTGTGACGTCTGGCGGCATTCTGCACGTCCAGCTGCTTGTCACATTATTCGGATGCACCATCGCCGTTGCAAGATCACTGTCGACAGACAGGCATAGGTAAAGTCTCCTGATGGTGTTGTGATCTTGTTCCTCCGCCCGTAAGTATAATTGTTCATATTGCCAAGGCATATTAAGAACGGTTTTCCTTTTCCCGTTCTATTTGATTCAGTTTTTTCTTTCTTATTCTCAATATGATATTTTTAATAAAAGCAGAAATCAGCAAGACACATCCGGCAACTTCCATGCTCAGAAGTATTAAAATAAGAAAAATAGATGATTCCTTGCGATCAAATTCTACTAATTCTACTAAATAGTTCGACAAAAAAACTCCTGGTTCCGTATAAATCAACAGACACACAATAATCACTGGTAAGATATTGTAAAAAAGAAAAATAAATAATGCAGCTTTCATTTACATCTCTCCTCCTTCATTTTTCCGCCTCTTTCTTTTCCTGCTGTCCCTTGCCCGTAAATTCGCAATGACGTTTCAGCATAAGACCAGTTTTATGGCGACTTTTCCGTAAGAAAATGGAAATTACAATCAAAGTCATTAAAAGAGCAAGGACAAGGAGAAAGGCATAATGAAAGACAATAGAGAGAGTTGTATATTCATATTCAGGATGTAATGTTTCTATTATATACATTGAATTAAGAGCAAGTAAAAATACAATCAAAATCAGATTGAATAAAATTGTAGAAGTTATGAAATAAATACAATGTATCAAATAAAGACCATTGCACTTTAATGATGGGAATAATAATATGAAACAGGAATAAGCCATAAAAAAAGTTATAAAAAACTCAAGATAAACAGGATACCTCGAAAAATATCCTGGTGATGAAATTTCATATATGATAAAATTACAAATAACCGGCAATGGACTATCGTCTCTCAAAATTCTAGGTTGTGTCGTCAATAGATTTGTGCTATATTATGCAAACGTCAAAAAAGGATATAGGGAAAATGGCGAATGCATACGAACGACATGATATATCGGATGAATCTTGGGCTAAAATCGAATTTTTGCTACCGGGGCGTAA